>NZ_RHNR01000030.1 GCF_003946025.1 Lacticaseibacillus songhuajiangensis
TACGCCGAAACGAAAAAGTAGCGAAGATAGATTCCGTCGAATCAATCTTCGCTACTAAGGTTAGTCTGTTTTTGCCAAGGACTTCGGCAAAAAGTTTAGCGGTAGCCTGGCTTGCCAGGCGTGAGCGACCCCGCGCCACCTACCTGCGGGCACGTAACCAAGTCGCCCCAGGCCCGACCTTGCGGTCGAAGTCTTATTTTCAATTTCAGCATCCTTGCGGATGAAAGTTTCACAACTTACGCTGACGGACAACAACAGCCCCCACCAGATGGTAGGGGCTGTTTGCGTGTTTAGAGATCTGTGAAGTTCAGTTCGTCAGGCGTTAAGAGGTACTTGGCGTCAAACTCGGGGTCCTGACTGGTCAGAATTTTAGGACCGTGGTCCGTGATGGCCAGTGTGTGCTCGTACTGAGCGGACAGGCTCCCATCAGCGGTTGTGTAATATTCCCAACCGGTCTCTGGCACGTACTTCGTTGCCAGTTCCCAAGTGCCGAGGGTAATCATCGGCTCGATGGTAATGACCATGCCGGGCTTGAGCCGCAGGCCGCGGTGCGGATTGCCGTAGTGGTAGATGTCAGGTTCTTCGTGCACGGAAGGGCCGATGCCGTGGCCGATGAGGTCGCGAACGTCACCCATGTGGTGCTTGTTTTCAACGTAGTCCTGAATGGCCCAGCCGATGTCACCGGTACGATTGCCAGCTTGTGCCTGCTCAATGCCCAGGTACAGGGCTTCGTGTGTGACCTTCATCAGGCGGTCAATGTCGGGGTTACTGTGTTCTTCGCCGCCGATAACGTAACTCCAGGCAGAGTCACTCTGGTAACCATGCCAAGAAACACACATGTCAATCTTCACGAGGTCGCCATTGTGAATTTTGAGGCCCTTGCGCGGTGTTGCGTGCGCAACTTCATCGTTGATGCTGATGCAGGTGGCGTAGAGATAACCGTCGACACCCTTTTCGGATGCGATGGCGTCGTGCGCCGTGATGTAATCATCAGCGAGCTTTTCGATTTCCCAGGTATCCATACCGTCGTGCAGCTTTGGCCGCAACATCTTGTGAACACCGGCCAGAATTGCACCGGATTTTGCCATGCCCGCGATTTCGCGGGGTGATTTCAAACTAATCAAATGAGTTTCCCACTCTTCTGTATATAAAATGTCCTAACACATAGGGATGTTTCCATTATAGTTCTGGTGGGGCTGGATGTGAACCGGACAGTTTGTGGCCGAACACTGCCTGGTCCATGTCGCGGGGCGTAGGGTGCTTGACGATTCCTGCTTTGGCCAACAGTGCCATTGAAGCGAGGAAGTGCTCGTTGAGCTCGTCGCGTTCTGGCGCGCTCAGTTTGCCCAAACGGGCGCGCAGATTTTCGCGGACGATGGTCATCTGCTCATCGGCCATTTGGTGGCCCAACTCAGTCTGGTATACGTTGACGATGCGGCGGTTTTGCTCGTTATGGCGCCGCTCAACCAGGCCACGTTCTTCAAGTTTGCTGACGGTGCGCGACAGCTGCGCGTTAGAAACACCGACGGCTTCCGCCAGCTCGGACATGGTGATGCCAGAGTGCGAGTAGATCAGCATCATCGTCATCAGGTTCAGGCTCGTCAGGTCGAGCTTCTTAATGTTGATACTCTGAAAAATAGCGTGCGCGGTTGTGACGAACATCTCCGCGAACAACCGGGAGTTCTCTTCTTCTGTAGTTTGCTTACCCATTACATTTATCCCTCCAAAATCATCCTTAAGACCGACTGATGTGACGCATTGTCATGTTAAGCTAGCAGTCGTATGTAGTCAGCCCGCAGGTTAACTACACTAATATACCAGTAATAATTAAATTTAACAATCGTCAAACGTTGACAATCGTTAAATAAAGTCTATACTCTGTAACTATCAACTGGAGCGCGACCTTGCACCGTATTTATTTGCGGATATGGGTGCAGCCTGCCCCTCCGAGAAGTGGAAGTGAAAACATGCTTGAACTCAAGCACATTAAGAAGTATTACCACGTGGGTGACACACTCACCAAAGCGCAAGACGACGTGTCCGTCGCCTTCCGCAAACAGGAATTCGTGGCCATTCTCGGACCTAGTGGTTCCGGGAAGACGACCATGCTCAACATCATCGGGGGTCTGGATCGTTACGATTCTGGTGACCTGCTGATTAAAGGCAAGTCAACCAAGACCTTCAAAGACTCAGACTGGGACGCGTATCGGAACAACTCCATCGGGTTCATTTTCCAGAGCTACAACCTGATTACCCACTTGTCCATCATCGACAACGTGGAGATGGGGATGACGCTCTCTGGGGTTTCTGGTGCTGAAAAGCGCAAGAAGGCCGAAGATGCGCTGATTCGGGTTGGCCTAAAGGACCACATGCACAAGCAGCCAACGCAGCTGTCTGGTGGCCAGATGCAGCGTGTGGCCATCGCCCGTGCGATTGCCAACGACCCTGAAATTTTGCTCGCCGATGAACCAACCGGGGCCCTCGACTCCCAGACCAGTGATGAAATCATGCAGCTGATCAAGGACCTGTCCAAGGAACGTCTGGTCATCATGGTAACGCACAACCCAGAGCTCGCGCACAAGTACGCGGACCGCATCATTGAGTTCGCGGATGGCAAAATTCAAAATGACTCCAACCCGCACGTTGAAGGCGAAAAGGACGGCAATTTTGAACTGAAGCGCACCAAGATGAGCTACCTCACCGCGCTGAAGCTGTCCTACAATAACATCCGGACCAAGAAGGGGCGCACCTTCCTGACGATGTTCGCTTCCAGTATCGGGATTATCGGGATTGCGGTGGTGCTGGCGCTGTCCAACGGTTTCCAGAAGCAGATTGATAAGACGCAATCTGAAGCGATGGCGGCGATGCCGGTTACCATTAGTCAGATCGGCAGCGACCCAAGCACCATGATGCAGCAAAAGAACAATGAAAACTTCAGCAAGCATAAGTACGTCACCGCTGAAAAGTCCGCTGCGGACAAGGCGCAGCACGTGAACAAGTTGACTGACAAGTACGTGAGTTACGTGAAGTCAATGAGTGCTAAGAAGGCCAAGAACATCGCGGTCACCTATGGCACCGGCCTCAACTTGATTCGCAGCGTTGACGGTAAGTACCAGACTGTGAAGTTCAGTAACGCCAGCGCCACCAGCAACAGCACGGATACGTCCGCGCTGATGGCCTCCTCAACGGGGGTCGGTGGTAGCGTCTACCCAATCGACCGCAACGGCAAGCAGTCCTTCCTGAAGAAGAACTACAAACTACTCGCCGGTTCTTACCCAAGCAAGGCCACGGACATCGTAATTATTGCTGACCGCGATAACAAGGTGAACATCAACGGCCTGAAGAACCTGGGCTTCAAGGTGAGTGAAGAAGAGAACCTGGGCTTCAACAAGCTGGTCGGCACGACGGTCAAAATGGTCGCCAACGACAACTTCTACCAGAAGTTGCCAACCGGTAACTACGTGCCAGCTAGTGATTACGCAGCCATGGCTAAAGCCGGTCAGACCAAGACCTTGCACGTGACCGGGGTGCTGCGGATTAAGTCCAAGAACAGTGACGGCCTCCTCGCCAGCGGGGTTGCTTATAGCGACCAGCTGACCAAGCTTGCACTGACCACGAACGAAAACTCCGCCATCGTGAAGGCCCAAAAGGCAAACCCAACGAAGAACATCATGACGGGTGCGTCCATGGATGCTACAACCGAAAGCGGCATGCTGACGACTTTGGGTGCCACCAAGACACCAACCTCCATTCAGATTTACCCAACCAACTTCAAGCGCAAGGACAAGGTCCTGAGCTACTTGGATAAGTGGAACAAGGGTAAGAAGAAGGCCGACAAGGTTGTTTACACCGACATGGCGGGGACCGTCTCCGACATGACCGGTGGCCTGATGGACGCCATCACCTACGTGCTGGTTGCCTTCGCGGCCATCTCCCTCATTACCAGCATGATCATGATTGCCATCCTGACTTACACCTCCGTTCTTGAACGGACCAAGGAAATCGGGGTCCTCAAGGCGCTCGGTGCTCGTAAGAAGGACATCACGCGTGTGTTCGATGCCGAAACGGCTATCTTGGGTGTTGGCTCCGGCCTGCTGGGCATTATCATCGCCTGGCTGCTGACCTTCCCAATTAACTCCGTGCTGGCGAGCGTTACCGGACTGACGGGGGTTGCGGTACTGAACCCAGTCCACGCCATCGTCCTCGTGATTATCGCGACCGTTCTGACCCTGCTCGGCGGCCACGTTCCGGCCCGCATGGCAGCGAAGAAGGATGCCGCAATCGCACTGCGCTCCGCATAATCGAATAACTGAAACCAATACGAAAGCCCCGGTGGCTCTGCATTTGCAGAGCCGCCGGGGCTTTTGCGTTTAGAATTCGATATTACCTTGCTTAAAGTTGAAAATTTTGCCAACGAGAATGGTTTCTTGATTAGGAAAGACACGGTAGAAGATAGCATACCTACTGCCAATGATGATTCTACGTGCAGGCGTCTCCAAATCATATAGCTCGCTAACATCATGGTAACGGTTAGAAAATATTTTTAGAGATGAAATTGCGAAGAAGATCTTTTGAACGTACCGTTCAATTGTTGCATCCGAAATTTCGTAATCTGCCCATTGACGGATGAGATTTTCCAGACTGGTGTGAAAGGATGCCGTATAGACGAGTTTATAGCTCATGTTTTCCCCAGCCATACTTACCGAAGTCACGTTCCATCTCTTCCTCAGTATAGAAGTCACCACGATCGAAATCGGCAAAACTCTCTTCGATTGCTGCACGAGCCCGCGCTTTTTGTGCTTCTTTCATGTCTAGATTAATTGTGTGACCATCATTGTAGTAAGCGAGTTGTTCGCCTACCTTAAGGCCTGCACTCTTTGGCAGAATGACACCTAAAGAGTTACCGATTTTACGTACCTTAAGGAACTCCATGAAAATTCCCTCCTTCGTCTTGTTATAACATCGTTATAACTTTTGCAGTTTAGAAAGACATCATGTTTGTTAATACGCGAATGCAATATGTACGAAAAAGAGAGCTATTACTCCCTTTTTTAGAGGAAAGTTATCTACGCACCCGCCCGCATTTGGTTCTCCACGTACTCACGGTAGAGTGGGTGCTTGGCGACAAGTTCCTTGTGTTTGCCGTGGCCACTCACGCTCCCGTTTTCGATAAAGTAGATTTCATCAGCATCAACGATGGTGCTGAGGCGGTGGGCGATGACAAGGGTGGTGCGGCCAGCCATCAGTTTATCGAGCGCCTTTTGCACCATCATCTCGGATTCGGAGTCGAGACTGGCGGTGGCTTCGTCCAGCATCAGAATCTGGGGATCACGCAAGAAGGCGCGGGCGATCGCGAGCCGCTGCCGCTGGCCGCCAGAGACCTTGACGCCGCGTTCGCCGACCTGGGTGTCTAGCCCGAGCGGCATGTCGCGAACGAAACCGTCGGCGTAAGCCATTTTGAGAACACGCCAGAGGTCATCATCGCTGAATTCATCGCCGTTCAGACCGTACGTGAGGTTGTAGCGAATCGTGCCGGCCATGATGGCGGAATCCTGACTCACCAGTCCAATCTGCTTGCGCCAATCGGCCAGTTTGATGTCCGCAATTGGGGTGGCGCCAAGCTTGATGTTGCCGCTAGTTGGCTGGTAGAAGCGCTCGAGCAGGGCGAAAATCGTGGATTTCCCGCCACCCGATGGACCAGCGAAGGCAATTACCTGGTTGGGTTTGGCGGTGAAGGAAACGTCATGCAGAATTTGTTTGTCATCAGCGTAGGCAAAATCTAGGTGCTCTGCCGTGAGGGTTTGCCCCGCGGCGTCAATGGCGCTGCCGCTGGCCTGATCTTCTTCCGGAGCCGCCAGAAGTTCCTGAATGCGTTCCGTGCTCCCGCTCGTTTTGGCGAGGGTGGAGAAGAATTGGCCGAGTGTACCCGCGGGTCCCATCATCTGAAACAAGTACATCAGGAAGGAAATCAGAACCCCGATGGACAAACTACCAGCGAGCACCCGGCTGGCGCCGTACACGAGCACACCAACGACCATCGCCATCATGGTGGCGGTCATGACAGGACCGGCAATCGAGTCATAAATGGCTTCTTTCAGGCCGACCTTGTACAGACGGTCAATCTGCTCACCACCAGCCGCGCGTTCATGGACTTCAGCGCCGGAGGATTTGACGAGGCGGACTTCGCTGAGAATTTCGTTGCTTTCACCGTTGAAAGTCGCGAGCGCCTCTTGTCGCGTGAAGCCGATTTTGCGGCTGCGTGTTGCCAGCGGCATGAAGATGATCAGCATCAGCGGGACAGCGATGAACATGATGGCAGTCATGCGCCAGTCCATGAACAGCATCAGCACTAGTGACCCGACCAACTGCAAAATGCTGGTGATCATCTGCGGGAAGGAGTTTGCCAGCAAATCTTTGACCTGCGTGGAGTCATTGACGAGCCGGGAGGAGATTTCGCCCGCCTTTTGTTCATCGAAGTAGCTGACCGGCAACTTGAGTAGCTTGTCCCAGAGGGCAAGACGCAGTTTGGCGACCACGTCCTCACCGAAGAAGCCCAAAACGGTGCCGGAGACCGCGCTGATGACGGCACTCAGGATGAAGAGGCCAATCACCAGGGCGCCGAGTGCAAGGTTGAGGTGCTTGCCCAGTTGGTTAATGAGGCCGGACGCGAATTGCGGCACAATCAGCTGGAATGAGGTGCTGATGAGGCCGAGTAGTAAACCGATAATGAGTTGCCAGTAGCGCGGCTTGACGCTAGCAATCAGACTGGCAAAGTTCTTAAAGTTGAAACCGCCGCGCCGCTTACCTCGGGGCGCCTGGGACATTTCCATACGTGCTTCCATTGTGTGTGACCTTCTTTACTGTGAAATTGGAACTAAAGCTGTCTCTAAAACTGAAACGCTCAACGCGAATCTCGCGCTGAGCGTTTTTTGTTGAGTCGGGCAATGCAGCGCAGCATTTGGTGTGCTTGCTGAAGCCAAAACGTGCTTGAATACCACTCTAAAATTCGTCGTCGTCAAAACCGTCGTCATCATCATGGTGTTTGGACTGATCATGGTCGTTCCAGCTGCCAAAACCACCCCAGGGACCATTCCAACCGCCGCGGCGTTGCATCTCACGCTGGGCAGCGCGCATCTGGCGGCCATAGTTTCCGAACTGGTGGTGCAACTTCTGAGCTTGGCGCATCATTTCTGCCATGCTGCGCTGGGTGCTGTCCATGATGTCGTCATCCTGCATGCTGGCGAGCAGCTTCTTCAGCAGGTCGCTGAGTTGCTGCTGTTCTTGCGTCGACAAACCGGCGAAGGCTGCTTCGGAGAAATCATCGCGCAATTCGCGACCGGTGCTGATGAGTTTGCGCCCGTCGTCGGTCAGGTAGATCAGCTGAACGCGCTTGTCGTCTTCAGACGGCCGCCGCTCAATGAGCTGGGAATCTTCAAGTTTGCCGACCAGGGTAGAAACGGAACTGGGCCGAATGTCGAGTGCCTCGGCGATTTCAGCGTTACTGATACCGTCGCGAGTGGCGAGCAGGCGCAAGAGTCGTTCCTGACCGCGGCCTTGGTTCTGGGGATGGCGGCCGAAGCGTGCAGCCTGGAAGGCGGCACTGGCGAAAACAGGTTGCTGCAATAGCTTGCCGAAGAGGGCAAGTAGTTCTTGAGAATCATGAGTCATAGAGAATACCTCCGTTTAAGGAATCTGTGTGTCGAGATTAGTTAGCTTTTGATTAATCAAGCTAACAAAATGCAGTTTAGAACGTTAGTTAGCTTTTGTCAACACAAACTAACAAAAACATTAATTGCAGCTGTTTACGCGCCGGATTCGCCGCGGCTTACAGAAAAAAGTAAAAAAGTGCCCGTTATTTTTGAACTAAACGATCAATGGTAATTCGTAAGCAAGACGGATATTGATGCCTGCGAAAGTCGTGCTTAACTTGCGGTGTATTTATAAAAGTCAGCGTGCGTTCATGGTTGACGGGGTGGGGATGATCACAGTTTGGTAAGTTGCTTAGGATAACCTAACAGTTAGTCAATCCTGATATTTAGCAACGGATAAATCTGCAAATAATAACAATGAACATTGCTCGTTTTTAATTTAGTCGCACCTAAAAATCCTCTTTAATCGCTTGTCAAACTGCCGTACACTAACAATGGTTTCAAAGCCAGAAACTATGCAAATCGCCGCTACAGCATTGCGGCAGCCGGAGGGTGGTGCCCCGCACCACAGCCTCGCGGCAGAAAGGAAGTTGTTATCATGAGTGATGCACCAGAATCATCCCGCAAGCACAAACTGATTGAGTATGCGAACGGGCCGTCACTGGAAGAAATCAACGGAACCGTCGAAGTGCCGAAGGGCAAGGGCTTTTGGAAGACCTTGTTCGCGTACTCCGGACCGGGTGCGTTAGTTGCGGTGGGGTATATGGATCCCGGCAACTGGTCAACGAGTATTACCGGTGGTCAGAATTTCCAGTATCTATTAATGTCCGTCATTTTGATTTCAAGCTTAATCGCAATGTTATTGCAGAACATGGCGGCTAAGCTTGGCATTGTCTCCCAAATGGACCTTGCGCAAGCGATTCGCGCCCGCACAAGCAAAACGCTCGGCATTATTCTTTGGATCATGACGGAATTCGCCATCATGGCCACCGATATCGCGGAAGTGATTGGTGCCGCCATTGCGCTCTACCTCTTGTTCCACATTCCCCTCGTCATTGCGGTTTTCGTGACCGTGTTTGATGTCCTGCTATTATTACTGTTAACCAAGATTGGTTTTCGCAAAATTGAGGCGATTGTGGTTTGCCTCATCATGGTGATTCTGCTGGTATTCGTGTACCAGGTGGCCTTGTCCAATCCGGACTGGGGTGGTGTCATCAAGGGATTGGTCCCAACGGCCGGCACGGTTGCCAATGGGCCAAAGGTCAATGGGATGTCGCCACTGAGCGGGGCACTTGGCATCATCGGGGCGACCGTGATGCCCCACAACCTGTACCTGCACTCCGCCATCTCGCAGACGCGCAAAATTAACCACAAGGATGAAGAAGAAGTCGCTACGGCGGTGCGTTTTACGCAGTGGGACTCTAATATCCAACTGACTTTTGCTTTCGTTGTGAACTCTTTGCTCCTGATTATGGGGGTTGCGGTCTTCAAGTCGGGCGTTGTGAAAGATCCGTCCTTCTTCGGACTGTTTAAGGCGCTGTCTGATACCACGATGCTTAGCAATGGGGTACTGATTGCAGTGGCCAAGTCCGGCATTTTGTCTATTCTGTTTGCGGTGGCGCTACTGGCTTCTGGGCAGAATTCCACTATCACCGGCACCCTGACCGGCCAAGTAATTATGGAGGGCTTCATTCACATGCGGATGCCGCTGTGGGCCCGCCGGTTGGTGACCCGTTTAATTTCGGTCGTGCCTGTGTTAATCTGTGTTTGGATGACGCGGAACTTGCCCGCCGTTGATGAACATGAGGCGCTCAATAACCTCATGAACAACTCACAAGTCTTCCTTGCGTTTGCACTCCCGTTCTCGATGCTGCCACTGCTGATGATGACAGATAGCGAGCAAGAGATGGGCAAGCGGTTCAAGAACTCGCTGTGGGTGAAGGTGTGCGGCTGGATTTCGGTTGTGGGGCTGACGGTCCTCAACATGATGGGTCTGCCGGATGCGTTCGCTGGTTTTCTGGACGCAGGTGCTAACGCTACGGCGGTAAACACCGCGCACATCCTCGCGTACTGTGCAATTGTCCTCGTGCTGGCACTACTCGTGTGGTGCATGTGGGACTTACATCAAGGTAATCTGCGTTTGGCGCGGCAACATGCTGCCCAGCGCAATAGTGAGGAGACAGACTAATGGCTGGAGACTACAAGAAAATTCTGGTGGGGACGGACGACTCCCCTGACGCAATCGCTGCTTTTCGTTACGCGATTCACCGGGCGAAGGCCGATGGTAGTGAGCTCATTATCGTTTCCGTGCTCGAATCCGATGACATGAATATTTACCAGGCCCTTTCTAAGGATTACGTTCACGGTGAACGTGGTGAATTGGAACAACACGTGCAAGGTTACGTTGACCTGGCGCGCAAGGCCGGCATTGCGCAAGTTCGCGGTGTGATTGCTGAAGGTAATCCTGGTGTGGAAATCGTCAAAACCGTGATTCCGCAGTATAATCCCGACTTGCTGATTATCGGTGCGAAGGCAGACACGGGGCTGGCCAAGCTCATGGGGAGCCAGGCCACTTACATGGTGAAGCACGCCCGCATTTCGGTGCTGGTTGTGCGCGAATAATTAAAGCAAAGCTGCTCGCAATCATATTTGTTGAATCTGCGAGCGGCTTTTTGCGTGCAAATGGCAGTGACGACAGGAGATGCAAGAATGAGTGATTTGGACAAAATTCTGGCGGATGCGCAGGATGATCGGAATATCTTGGCGGTGGGCACGGAGGGTGCGCGTAATGATGGTGCAGTACCTTCTGACAAATGGACGGACCTAGATGTCACCTTGTTTACGGCGGACCCCGTGGCAACGGACGGTATGGCTGTCTTGAGGCAGATTGGCGCCCCCATCATTGTGCAGCACCTCGAGCAGACCGGCCTGTTCGGCGATGACGCGTTCTGGCGTATCTGGCTCACCCGTTTTGCCGGCACCAAGCGGGTTGACCTCAAAATTGTGGCGGCTGACGCTGAAGCGGCTTATCTGACAGGCGATAGCTTGAACGCCATCGTTTGGCGGCGCGGCATCGGGGCAGTGCAGCCGCGCGCAACCAGTGCGGCGACGCACGAAGTCCCGGTACCCACGCAGATTGAGTTTGCGGATGTGGTGAACGAACTGTACTGGTGCGCTGGCAACGTGGTGAAAGGCATCGGCCGCGCGAACCTGCTTTACGCCAATGAGCAATTGAATCAGTACGTGCGGCCGCAGTTGCTCCAGCTGCTTGCTTGGCGTGAAACCATGCGCCAAGGTGGCCACTTTGACGCGGGCGTATCAGGCAAGTTTACCTGGCAGGCGCTCACCCGTAGTGAGCGGCAGGAACTCGCAGCGACCTATGACCAAGCAGACTTAATGGCACTGCGGCGGTCCGTCGTACTGTTACTAGATTTGACGCAGCGGGTGCTCGCGGATTTTGCGCATGATGGGCGCCTGCTTGTGCCGGATTACGTGGATGCGGCGGATATGCAGCTGCGGGAGCTGCTGGCGCGGTAGGGCAGACGCCGGCTTGCTTTTGGGGCGCGGTCTGCGCTACACTAGGCGCAATGTGAATAATGCGATGTCCAGTGGTGGCGCGTTGGCGCTACGTTGGAGTCGCGCGCCAAAAGGCAGCTCCTCAACAGCCAAGTAGGTAGAAACAAGAATCCTAAGACCGGGATTCTCGCTTCTACCTACTTGGCTGACCGGAGCTAACCGCCTTTTGGCGCAGCCTGTCAATAAATAAAGGAGTGCAGAGATGCTCAATTTACAGACACAGCTTGGCAACTTCCAGTTTGCCAACCCCTTGATGAACGCCAGTGGTGTTCACTGCATGGATAAGACCGAACTCGACGAGATGGTGGCCAGCGCTTCTGGCTCACTCGTGACCAAGAGTGCGACGGTAAAGCCGCGGCCGGGAAATCCCGAGCCGCGTTATGCCGACCTCACACTTGGTTCCATCAACTCGATGGGTCTGCCGAACCTCGGCATTGATTACTACCTCGATTACGTGCAACAGTATCAGCAGGAGCACCCCAATCAGCCGATTTTTATGTCGATTGTCGGGACGACTTTTGAAGATAACATCGCTGTCGCGCGCCGCATTCAGGAGAGCGACTTCAACGGTCTCGCTGAGATCAACCTGAGTTGCCCGAATGTCCCCGGCGAACCACAGACGGCTTACGACCCCGACCAGACTGTCAAAATTCTGGACGAACTCTTCACCTTCTTCACCAAACCACTAGGCGTGAAGTTGCCGCCGTTCTTTGACCTGGCCCAGTTCGACCAGATGGCCGCCATTCTGAACCGTTACCCGCTAGCTTTCATCAACACGATGAATAGTTTGGGCAACGGCCTCATGATTGACCCGGCAACGGACACCGTCATGATTAAGCCGAAGGGCGGATTCGGCGGTATCGGTGGGGCATTTGCCAAGCCGATTGCGCTCGCCAACGTGCGCGCTTTCCGCCAGCGCCTGCGGCCAGAAATTGCCATCATCGGGACTGGCGGTGTGCAGACTGGCCGCGACGTTTACGACCTGATTCTGTGCGGTGCGAACATGGTGCAGGTCGGGACAGCCTTACACCAGCAGGGAACCGGCATCTTCGACCGCTTGCTCAGTGAACTGAGCGGTGTGATGCAGACCAAGGGTTACAGCAGTCTGGCTGAATTCCGCGGGCAGCTCAAAACCATTGAATAATTGACAATCAGTAAATAGAGGCCAGCCGCCGCGCAGATGCGCAGTGGTTGGCCTCTTTAGTTAAATCAACGTCTTTAACATCGAAATGCCGTGCCAATAATCATCGTAAGCGTGCTGACTGGCAGCGCGGAAAGCCTCCCAGGCGGCTTGCTGAGGCGGGGTTAACTGCAGGTTGTCGAAAGAAATGGCACTGGCGATGCTGTTGCGAATTGGCACGACTTTGGCGTACAGGCTGGTCCCTTCGTATTGGGGTGCGGCAATGACGCTGATGGCGTCTTTAATGTCTGCTGCATAGGCAGCTGTGGCTTGGCCAGTGGCCAATGCGTGCATCAGATCGATGAGCGTGGCGATAATGGTTTGCTTTTCACTGATTGCTGACATGAAGAATTCCCCCAATGTCGGTTGCTGACAGCGGTTACATTCTTTCTATTTAGTTTAACACCAAGAGTGTATTAAAGCACTGCACAAGGCAAACGAGGTTGTTCTGCTGAAGTAATCAGAGAATGATTTTGGTTAAGGAAAAGAGGTGCTATTCCGCGACTGGGAATAGCACCTCTTTTGTTGTGTTGACGTTCCTAGCTGCATTGGACGGGAAGACAAGCCGTTAATGATGATGCCACCAGTTGCGAATGTCCTCGTGGAACCAATAGAAAATTCCGAGCAGCACCACGGCGGCTAGGGTTAGTAGGCCATTGGCAATGCCGTGGCTAAATCCACGTATGATGGTAAGTCCTGCTTTGATGAGGAAATACAGCATTGCGATCACGATGATGGCGATAATAATCCAGGCTAAAATGGTGGAACGGTCTGGTTTGCGACCTTGTTTGGGCATGCTGCTTTCCTCCAGTAGGTTTTCTTTGACTGTAATATAGCATGTGGTCAGCATCGGCACAATATGGCATGGCGCTGTGCAACTGGTCAAACGGTTTGTCTCGCAATTAAAAAGCATCAGTTTCCACAGTGGAGGAACTGATGCTTTTTGCGTTAACTAAACCGTGTTGCTAATGACGCTAATTCTGTTTACTGAGTTCCTGTTGCAACTGCCGGGCGGCGGCACGGTCACCGGTGAACAGCAGGTGATCACCCGGTTCAATCAGGGTGTCACCATGCGGGGCAACGAAACTGCCCTGCCGGTAAATCCGGGAGATGGTGATGCCAGCAATGTTCGGCAGGCTTTGCAGTGCGATGCCCGTGTACTTGTGATTACGGACCGCAGCTTCGTAAATTCCTGCTTCGGTATCGGTCAGGAGCTTCAGGGTGGATGGCGTTTCAATCAACCCCCGCATCAGGGAAACGTTGACGTTGTAGCTGTTGAAAATTTCCACACCCTTTTGCTCGAGCTCTTCGATGCGGACATCGGTCATGTCACGTTCAAAGCGGGCAATGATCCGCGGCACCTTGCGCTCAACTGCCGCCTCGGCGAGGTGATAGTTGGTCAACCCATCGCGGTAACCGAGAACCAGCAGATCGGTATCGAAGGCGCCGGCAGCTTCCAATTGTTCTGGCGTCATTTCGTCAACGAGCTGCACGTTGGTGGCCTGGCTGTTGTAGGTGCGGTAGTTCTTCTCGGAGTCTGTCAGCATGCGTAGCTCGTATTGCTGCTTGGGCAGCTTTTGGGCCACCGGAATCGTCAGCAAGTTAGTACCCACAAAAGTGACACGGGTGCGCACGACTTCTTCCGGCCGCGGCTGGTAGAGGCGGTTGAACATGATGGGCGAGCAAATCGCAGTTAGCACTGCCGCGATGGTGAAGGCGCCGAGCTGGGCCGTCGTGATGGCGTGCAGGTTCTGGGCAACAGTCAGAGTTGGCAGCACCAGCGTAATGGTGGTGGAGGTCAGAAAAGCCCCGGCCAGCGCGTTGCGGTTGGTGAAGCGGCGGCGGTAGGCGAGGTAGGGGATGAATTTTGCCAGGATGAAGCAGACAAAGAAGACGGGGATGAGGATCAAGGTGGCAGGGCTGGTAATCATGGTGCGCAGGTTAAGCTTGGCTCCCGACATGATGAAGAAGATGGGGATGAAGAAGCCGTAGCCGATACTGGTTAGCTTATCGCGCGTGATTTCGCTTGGCCGCAGCAGCTTCATGACCATGCCGGCGAGGAAGGCCCCGAGAATATTCTCGGCCCCGACTTGCTCAGCCAGCGTGACCAGGACAAAAATCAGGAAGAAGGCCAGCCGGATGTCGAGCTGCGTCGTTGATTTGTCGATGCTGGCAAAGAAGCGGTAGGGCGCTTTGAAGCGCCGGAGCAGGATAATGGCGGCCAGGAAAATGAGCGCGATTAACCAGATACGGCCGGCGTGTCCCCCGTTGATGGAGGCGTAGATGGTCAGCGCAATCAGTGGCACAACTTCACCCAGCGCCGCCGTCAGCAGGATGGTTTGCCCCAGCGGCTGGCTGAGCAGTTCTTTTTCCGTCAGTGCGGCGATGACAATCCCCAGCGCAATCGTGGAGAACAGGATTGTCGCGAGCATGATGTCGCTGAACAGACCAGAGAAGTGCAGGAGTAGCGCAAAGCACAGTGCGGTGAGTACGATGCCGGTGAACGCGACTGTCGCGAGCTTGACGGGCGTACTGATGACTTTCTTACTGCTGCCCGGCTTAGCAGGTTGGCGTTTGAAGAGGTCGAAATTGATTTCCATCCCAGACAAGAAGAGCAAGATAATCGTGCCCAAGCTTGAAAGGAGCGTCAGATCGGAGTTGGTATGTACTAAGTCAAAGCCCGTCTGACCCAGAATAATGCCGACGATGATTTCCGCGACGGCAGTGGGGATGAAACTGATTTTGAAACGCGCCATGAGTAGCGGCGTGACGAGCGCGGCCACCATGACGACGAGTAGTGAAAGTTGTGCCATAAGATTGTCTCCTTTACCTACGTACAGTTATCTAATATACGCGGGTTAGGTGCAAGGTGCACGCAAAAGGTGGTGAAAATACAGCGGTGTTTGGTGGGCATATTCGCCAATTCGTCCGGCAAGTGCACCGCATTACTTACTGTAAATCTTCCCACTCAATTTCAACGGACGGATAGTGAGCTTTAGTGCTCAGGTCCTCGCCCAGGGCGGCCGGATAGACCGCAAAATAGTCATCAGGCTTCTCGGCGGCGGCATTCTGCATGAAATGATTGGCTGCCTCCTCATCCCTGGCAATATAGAGCACCTCGACAACACCGTTGTGGCGTTGATCGGGACGTGGCATGGTGAAGGCATGTACGACGATAAAGACTGTTGGTGAGCTGGCTGTGTCCATATTCATTCGTCCTTTCATGACTAGTTGACTTTGTGCGTCAGAAACAATGTTGAGTAAGATTATAGAATTTGCGCACATATTGTCAACGTTGGGGTTGAAAAAAGAATACCCCGTTAGAGGTATTCTTCAGGAATGTTTGAATTATTAACGGATTGTCAGTTCAGCGCCGTAACAAAACGTGCAAATGCCGCCTGCCCCGCCTCATCGCGCTTGAACACGCCGGCGTCTTCGAGCACCCGCGCGAACACGAGGCCGACTGCACGTTGTAGCTGCGTCTGGGCGTTATCCTTGTTCCACGTGTAACGGGTCTTGAGTTCATCCGCCCAAGCGGCGTGCATTGGTGCCATCTGGTTAGGCTCACCCAGGAGGTACTTGCGCACTTCGGCGAGTTCGTCCTTGAGGCGTGCGGGCAGAATCGCCAGACCCATCACCTCAATGAGGCCAATGTTCTCGCGCTTGATGTGCTGCACGTCTTGGTGCGGGTGGAAAATGCCATCTGGGTACGCGGTGCTCGTCTTATTATCGCGTAGGACGATGTCCAGCTGGTAATTGTCACCAACCCGGCGCGCAATTGGGGTCACCGTGTGGTGCGGTGTGCCATCTGCGGCGTGGGCACGCACGTTGACGCTTGCATCGCTGTAGTCTGCCCAGACACTGCGAATCCGTTCGGCGCAGTCTGCCAGACGGGCTGGATCAGCGGCGGTCAGTCTAATGACGCTCATTGGCCAGTGCACAATTCCGGCTTGTACGTCGCTGAAACCGGTGAGCTGAATGCTGCGTTCCACGGGTGCTTTGGCCATTGGGAAGTCGTGCCGGCCGCCTTGGTAGTGTTCGTGTGCGAGCATCGAGCCACCGACAATTGGCAGGTCAGCGTTACTGCCGACAAAGTAGTGCGGCAGTGTGGTGACGATTTCCAGCAAGTTGGTAAAAGTCTGCTTGCTGATGTGCATGGGTTCATGCACGGCGTCCAGGAAGATGGCGTGCTCGTTGAAGTAGGCGTAAGGCGAGTACTGGAAGCCCCAGGTTTTGCCGCCAACTGTCATGCGCACGATGCGGTGATTGGCACGGGCGGCCTTACCGGGTTTGCCTTCGTAACCTTCGTTACTCATGCACAGCGCGCAAGCTGGGTAGGAAGTCGCCCGCATTTTGGCCGCGGCCGCGATGTCGCGCGGATCCTTCTCGGGCTTCGAAAGGTTAATGGTGATTTCGAGATCGCCGTAGTCGGTCGCAACTGGGAAGGCGATGTTGCGGGCAATCGCCCGCGTCTGGATATAGTTGCTGGCGCGACTGAGGGCATAGAAGTCATCAGTGGCTTGCTGCGGCGACTGGGCGTAGTCGTTCCAGAACTGGGCGTTGACCACGGACGGCGCCGGCACGGCCAGATCCATGAGGTCAGCGGCCAGGGCGTCGCGCGCACTGGCAGTATCTGCGCTCAGGCCGGCAGTAACCCCGGCGTCAACGAGGACGTCAAGGCACTGCAGAATGTCATTTTGTGCTGCGGGGCTGTCTTCGCCGACGCGGGCAAGGACACGGTTAAAGAGATAAGTGGCGTCCAGGTCCGTGTACTGCGGATTTTGCTCAACGATGAAGTGGGTGAATTGCTCAATTGCGTTCAAAAGTTATGCCTCCAGTGGCCGCGGACCATCGGCGATTTCGGCGATGTAGAAATCGGCCGCGTAGCCAATCTTTTGCGCGTAAGCGGCGCCGACTGCGGCAGCGACTTGCTGCGCCTGGTCTTTAGCGACGATGGCGATGGCGCAACCACCGAAGCCGGCACCGGTCATGCGGGCGCCAAGGACGCCGGGCTGAGCCAAAGCTGCGGTTACGAGCGTGTCCAGTTCAATGCCGGTTACCTCGTAATCGTAACGCAGCGAAACGCCAGATGCACTCACCAGCCGGCCAAAACGGTTGAGGTCGCCGGCACGCAGGGCAGCCTTGGCGTTAATGGTGCGCTGGTTTTCCAGTACCGCGTGGCGCGCACGCTTGAGCAAAGTGCCGTCCGCCACCACGTAGCTGTACTCATCGAGCTTGTCGCCGTCGATGGCACCCAGGCTCGGAATGTCGAGTTTGGTCTGCAGGCGGGCGAGAGCTTCTTCGCACTCGCCGCGGCGCTCGTTGTACTTGGAGTCGGTGAGCTTGCGCTGCTTGTTGGTGTTCATAATCAGAATGACATTATCGCCGAGATCCAGCGGCACACGGTCGTAGGCCATGGTGTTGGTGTCGAGGAAGGTAGCGGTGTTGGCCTCACCCATGCCGATGGCGAACTGGTCCATAATCCCGGAGTTCACGCCGATGTACTGGTTTTCGACAATTTTACCGTAACCGACGCGATCGAGCATCGGCACGTTCAGGTCGTACATGTCGTTCGCGATTTCGCCGATAAGCATCTCCAGTGATGCGGAGCTGGACAGGCCGGCGCCGTCTGGGAGGTCACCGGTGATGTAGACATCCAGGCCCTGGCTGTACTGCGCGCCGTGCTTGGCGAGCACTTGCAACATGCCGCGGGCGTAATCAATCCACTGATTAGTGCGCGGTACGTTCAGTTCGGCGATGGCGACCGTCAGAATGCCCTGATCGGCAAAATTAGCGGAGTAGAAACGGAACTGGCCGCTCCCGTTCGCCCGCACTGCGGCGTAGGTACCGAGGCTAATCGCACACGGGAACACGTGGCCACCGTTGTAATCGGTGTGCTCACCGATGAGGTTAATGCGGCCGGGGGCGAAGAAGTAGTTGCTAGGCTGAGCGTCGAACTGGGCGGTGAAGCCCTGGGTAAGTTCACTAATCTGCATTTTGAATTCCTCCTGTGCTTGGCTTAACGGTAAACGCGCGAGCTGGCGCGCAAAATTAACTCACTAGCGACGGTAATGTTAACGGCGGTCTGCGTGGGACCGGTGATTTGCTGCAGGAGCAGGTCGACCGCGGTCGTGCCCATCTCCTCGGTGGCGACGTGGACGGTGCTGAGCGTCGGCGTCAGGTAGCGGCCGACGGCAAGGTCGTTGAAGCCGATGATGGCGACGTCTTCCGGCACGCGGATGCGGCGCTCTTGGAGAGCCTTGATTGCCCCAATGGCGAGCGTGTCGCTGGCGGCGAAGAAGGCGGTCGGCAACTTGTCACCCAGCGTTTCGATGGCGCGGGTCATCGCGGCGTGACCACTTTCGATGCTGAAGGGACCGGTGAAAATGTAAGACTCATGCAGGTGCCCGCGCACACGCATGTAGTCCCGAAAGTCGCTCAAGCGCGGATCAGTGAGCGGTGTTTGGTCACCAGTCCGCTCGCTGCCGGCAATCATGCCGATTTGCTTGTGGCCGCTACTGAAGAAGTGTTCAATGATGGCGGCCACGGCGTGCTGGAAATCGGTGGTGACACAATTAATGTCAAAGCCTAATGTGTCTTGGTCGACCACCACGATTGGCCGCCGCAAGTTCTGCAGTTTGCGTAGCTGTTTGTCGCTGAACTTACCGATAGCGATGACCCCGGCCAGGTCGTCGCGAGCGGGCAGGTCAGCCGGTGCAAAGCTGCGCTGCACCGCGTAACCCTGTGCCTGCAGGGCGGTTTCAGCGCCCCAGCGGATGGTGCGGTAGTAGAGATCGTTCATTTCGGCTTCAGCCGTGTACCACTGAATCACGCTGACGGTACCACTGGTGGTCGCCGACTTGGGTTGCGGCTTGCTGTAATTGAGGCTTTCGGCGGCGGCGAAGACCCGCTGCCGGGTGTCACTGCTGACCTGCAGGTTGAGGTCGGCGTTGAGCACGCGGGAAACGGTGGCGGTCGAAACGCCAGCCGCCGCCGCGATATCTTTTAAGGTTGCCATGTTTCGTCCTCACATTTAGTAAATATCATTGAAAAAGTTTACTTGGTTGATAACGCTATCATAAACTATTTGGGAGCGCTTTACTAGCAAAGGAATGCTAAATTTTGGCAAAGCGCCGGTCCGGAGTTCCAGATAAATGACGTCAAAATGTGAAGAAGCACGTAAAAATACATTAAGTCAGTTCGCGGTGGCGTTTGCGAACGTCAAAATGGGGCATGCCAATGGTAGACTAATGCCAAGTCATGAGTGGGGGCGGGTTGAACATGCGGAAATACATATTGATAGTGATTGCGACAATGCTACTCGTCGTGAGCGCGGCGCAGACGCAAACAACAGCGGCCACTGCAGCCAAAATGCGTGCGATTCCGACGCTCTACCTGCACGGTCACCACGGTGGCCCGCGCTCCATGGACGCGCTCATGGTGAGCGCTGAAAGCAGTGACCGGGCCCACGCGGTGATTACGGCGGTGGTATCACGCCGCGGTAAGGTGCACCTGCGGGGGAAATGGCCACGCGGTACTCGCCGGCCACTCGTGAAAATTGTGTTCAAAAACAATCGTACACTGCGCTATCACCGCATTAGTACCTGGCTGCACAGCGTGCTGGTAGCCCTGCAGGAACGCTATGGGGTCACGCACTTCAACGTGGTGGCCCACTCACTGGGGAATGCGGCGGTCTTGTTTTACGAACTCCGTTACGGCCGCGACCGCACGTTGCCCCAATTGAACAAGTACGCCGCAATTGCCGGAAATTTTAACGGCATTCCTGGACGTCATCGTGGTCAGCACCGCAACCACATCATGCCCGGTGGTCGGCCGGCGTGGATTGCGCCGCAGTTTCGCCACGCGCTTCGTCGCCAAGATAATCTGGATCTGCACAACGCTGAGGTGCTCAATATTTACGGCAATATCGAGGACGGCTCGCACTCTGATGGCAAGGTGCTGAATGCCAGTTCGCGCGCACTGAAGTACCTATTAAAAGGCCACGTGCGGTCTTATCACAGCCATGAATTCCTAGGTTGGCGTGCCCAACACAGCATGTTGCGGCTGAATCCCGAGGTGGCCACGGCGGTCGATGACTTTATCTGGCAGGAAAAATAAAGAGCCCTGGAAGCGTGACTAGCTTCCGGAGCTCTATTTTTTTAGCTGTTCAGTTTATTGCTGGTGATCCAAAAGTCCTGTTCGGCCATGTCGAACACAATTCCGTAAGGTTGTTCGGCCCAGGATTCACCGTCGACCTGCGCAAACTGCTTGCTGGCGGTGCTGATCTCGATGTGGCTGGCCTGAATGTGGTGACGGTATTTAGTTTTGCCTACCGGCTTGCCGAGAATGGAGCGCACGGCCTGGGCGACGAAGACAGCGAGGTTTGGCCGGTCGACGACAATCAAGTCGAGCTTGCCATCGATGGGGGTGGCTGCTGGCAGGATGCGAACACCACCACCGAAGTAGGGGTGGTTGGTCGTCGTGCACAGGTAGGCGTCCTTGATGACCTCAGTCTTGCCGTTGGCGCGCACCGTGACGGTGAAGGGCTTGCGCTTAATCAGAATGCGGACAATCTGGTTAATATAGGAAAGCGAGCCTGCGTGCAGGCGGTTGAGCAGTTTTTTGCTGGTCGCGATGTTGGCGGCGTGTACGATGGCGGCGTCAAAGCCAATCCCGAAGTTGTTTACGAAGAAGCCGCGGGTTTCACTCTGCAGTTCGACATAACTGCCAATGTCCAGGTGTAGCGGTTTGGTTGCCCCGAGCACCTGGTCGAGGGCCTCGAGTGGCTTCTGGGACAGGCCAATCCCGCGGGCAAAATCATTCCCGGAGCCGGCCGGAATGTAAGAAACGGGCAGGTGCTGCGGGTTACCACTCAGGTGCAAGCCGGTGATGGCTTCGTTCAGCGTGCCGTCGCCACCGATGACGAGCAGCACACTGTTCTCGCGCAGTTCACCCTTGGCAATCTGCTGGGCAAGTTGCACGGTGTGGCGCGGGTAGTTCGATTCAAACAGTTCGTAGGGGACCTCGCGCTCGGCAAGTTTTGCCGCAATCAGCTCCCAAGTTTTGCGCGCGTTGCCGGAACCGGCAACCGGGTTATAAATCACGTAGAAGAACTTCGACTCCATGGGTCCACCTCTGTTTTCGAAAATTAACACCCATTATCTTAACGCACTTTGTGCTATTATTTCGCGACAATCCGCCAAAACGTGACAAATGTCCGCTTGAAAAACGAAGAGTGGCTGGTAGTTGCATATTTTGGACGTGAATGAATTGCGCAAAAATGGGGGATTGGCTATGATGATAGCAATGATGAAATGGCTTTCACACAAAGGAGTACGCGCATGGCACAATCCGTCTATGACTATTCTTTCGCTAAAATTTACACACTATACCTGCAGAAGGTCACTAAAAAAGGCCGCACCCAGGATGAACTGGATGCGGTTTTGAGCTGGTTAACTGGGTACGACAGTGCGACGCTCCACACGAGTCAGTTGGCGCTGAAAGATTTCTTTGCGGCTGCCAAATTAAATCCGCAGGCGCCGCGAATTACGGGAGTCGTCTGCGGCGTGCGCGTGGAAAATATTCAGGAGCCACTGCTGCAGCAGATCCGCTATATGGATAAGGTGGTTGATGAGTTGGCGAAGGGAAAAGCCTTGACCAAAATCGAGCGTCAGTGAAGAAACTTGGCACCTCATGGGTATTTCCCGGGAAATGCTGTCAAATGCAACCAGTGGTTGTCATTTTGCAACCAGGAAGTGGTCGCTTGTTAAGGGGATGCATAGCATAATATTGGTAATGAAGGGGGCGGCAGACGATGTTCAATGACAATCTTGCCATGTTACGTAAGCAAGCCGGAGTATCACAAGCAGAGCTGGCGGCAGCGATTGGTGTTAGCCGTCAGGCAGTATCGAAGTATGAGAATGGCACTGCAGAACCAGACATTGCAAAGCTTACACAGCTCAAGCAATATTTTGACGTCTCCTTCGATCAGTTACTTGATGGCGCGCAGCCGCGCGTTAGTCAGTCATCGTGAACCGTGGTTAATGGGAAAATCATGATTAAAACCGCGTCTGGACGTCTAGCTAGTTTCAGTGGTTTCCGTATTGGCACTAACATTACGTTGAAGAAAAAACAGCGCGTTGCCTTGATAGGTGACTCTGATGTCGTGACTTTCTTTGGCCTCGAGCAACTGGTTTTAGGCCTGTACGCTAGTCGGCGTGATGCTGAACGAGAAATTGAGTCAATTCAGTCAGCGATGCAAAATGGTGTTGCCAGTTATGAATTACAGTTTACACAAGTGAATTAGTCTCAGTATCTGCAATCAAAAAGTGGTGTTCCCAGTTGTCTGGAAACACCACTTTTTCAATTAACCAAGACGCTTCATGAGCAAGGCAACCAGCACGAAAGCGAGGATGACCCAGGTTGAAATATGTGCTGTACGCCGGTACCAGCGGACATTCTTCATTTGTTTCATCGTGTGCTGTGCAGAAATTGTGTTCGCACAGATGACAAGAAACAGCAGGTAAAACATGTTGTCCGATATTGAAAACGACTTGAATAGCGATGGAAAGTACAACATGCACATCAGGAGCAAGTTAGTGATTATTGGACTAAGCAGTGCCCATTTCTTGATGCCTGCCAGTTGCTCCTTGCTTTTAATGTCGTCCACCCAATCAGATCCTTCCATGAGTAAGTCGTCGAGGGAGATGGCGTAAACTTTGGACAGCTGTAACATGACTTCCACATCGGGAACGGTGCGGCCGTTCTCCCAATTGGAGATGGTCTTCACCGACACGAAGAGCCGCTCGGCCAGTTCGGCCTGGGTCCAGTCATGCTGCTGACGTTGCTGTCTTAATTTTGTTCCCACTTCCATGGGCACCTCCATCATGCTTGGATCTCTGGTATGTGTACATCCAAAATACTGCCGGTGCGGCGCAAAGGCAACGGAAAGTTCTTTCCGCCTAACTAAAACGTGACTAGGGTCGGTGTGTGCTTGCGGTACACGGCGAGCTTGTCCACGCCGTTTTGCCGCAATAACTCTTGAGCGTCAGCAAAATGATTGCGGAAGGCGTCGCCGGTGTGGGCGTCGCTGCCGATGGTGAACAGGGTGCCACCAGCTGCTAGGTACAGCGGAATGGCGTATTCATATAGTGCCAGGTTGCGCCAGCGATACATGGACTTAGTGTTGAGCTCAAAGGCGAGATCGTATTCCACGGCGCGGGCGAAGATTTGCTTGAGCAGGGGTCCTGCCCAGGCAGCCAGTTGTGCTGGCGTCACGTCCAGCACGCGCAGACCGTAGTCAAAATGCGCTAAGACGTCGGCGTCATGGAACTTTTCCAGTCCTACCAGCATCCGTTCGTAGTAGGTTACGACCTGTGTTTGCACCTCAACATCGCGGAAGTGGGTGTCTTGGTAGTCATAGCTGCCATCGTGGTGGAAACTGAGCAAGGTGATGTCATAATCGCCAGCTGCGAGGTAGTTGCGAATGGCGTCTAGTCGTGGTTCGTAGTAACCCACTTCGATGCCGCGTAAGAACTCATTGCCGCAAGACTGCGCCAGTTGCTTCTGCTCGGCAACGTAAGCCGGGTAGTCGGGTTTGTCATCGCGCTTGTCATCGTCGGGATTGCTCATCTCCAGGTGCTCGGTGGTGACAAATGGCAACTTGGTTTGCTGGAGGTAGTCGCGCATCTGGGCGTCACTGTCAAAAGAATAATGGGTGTGTACGTGCTGATCGAAGTAAGTCATGTTTTTTCCTCCATATCGAGATGGCCAGTGCCGACTGTGCGTATAGAAAAGCCTGATTCGGGTTGCATTGCCAATCTGAATCAGGCTTTTTGTGCTTAAACGTTAAGGGTGCGGCGCAACGCCGAGCGTAATACCACGAACAGTTACGATGTTGCGACCGTTGCGCTTAGAACTGTACAGGTATTTATCCGCACGGTTGTAAACATCCAGGTAGTTGCGATCCTCTTTGAGTGAGCGGTCTTCGCCGAGCGAGATGGTGATGCTGAAGGTTTCACCCTTGTCGGTCGTGAAGACAAGCTTGCTCAGTTCGTCATGCACCATCTGCGAAATGGCGCTGGCCTTCTGGAAGTCCTCTTCAATTTCAAAGAGGATGAAGCTGAATTCCTCGCCACCGGTGCGGTAAGTTTTGACCGGAAAATCAAGACCGGCGGTAATCATGGTGAGCCGCTTGGCAACTTGTTCGAGGACGAGGTTGCCGACTAGGTGCCCGTAACGGTCATTAACGTGTTTGAAGTGGTCAATATCAAAAGTGTAGAGGGCATAAGCTTCACCGCCCGCCTGCATTTTGTCGTAAGCCGCGAGTAAATCCTCGTTGAACACCCGGAAGTTGTTGAGCTGGGTCAGTTCGTCGACACGGGCTTCTTCAACCAGTGTGGCCTGGTGGTCACGCTGGCGTTTGGCGAGGTAATGCACCTCCCACAGGTAGAACAAGGTGAGCAGTAAGGTCACCATCTGGAACGGCCAGCCAACGTCGATGCCATGCAGCGAGTAAATGTTGACGTACAGGAACGGGGCGGCGAAAACCAAGCCGAAGGGGTAGTAGTACAGGGGTTTTGCGCCAATCTTGGTACCGTAACGCTGGCATAGCCACATGAGCACCAGTGTCACTAGATAGATTGGCAACCAGTGCGGCACATTGGGCAGCCACCAGAACCAAACCAGTAGCACCACGGCTAAGCTGTAAAACGAGCTGTGGTGGCGCGAGGACAACAGTGTATACATCACAGTACCGATTTGGAAGTTGATGTAGGTCCAGCCGTAACCCTGGTAGTTATGCTGCTGCATGATGCTTAAGACAGACGCGGTGTGGAACAGCACGAGAAAGGCAATTGTGAGTACAATCACGTAAGTTGTCCGCAGGCGCTTATTGCGCTTGCTAGTCATTTTGACGTGCAGAATCCAGTCGACCAGCATGGCAAAACCGATGAGAACAAGGCTGTTTGTGATAAATGTAATTATACGAATAGACCAGTTTAGCACCTTGTTCCCCCCTTTGTGAAAAAGCAGCTCCCCGATGAGCATCTCACCACGATAATATAACACAAAAATCGGTCAATTTGTTTGGATTGAGCACAGTTGTATTAGTAATTTTGTTAACAGTATAAGTATACAAATGTGCAGGCCCGTACCGCTTACAATTGGTGCACAAGTGTTTCCAAATTAGCAGCTGAATACATAACTAATTGTTAGCGGTCATGTCTGCTAAATGTACGGACAAGGTGACTTAGACCAGTGGCGGCCGGAAGCCCGTGGTGACGGTCGTGCACAAAAATACCGTTCGTGTATAAAACGAACGGTATTTTGCGTATTTGAAGGTATTCAGAAAAACAAGCTGATAGAATTAGTCACTTTCAGGCAGTTGCACCACGTTGCCGGCCTGAGCATGTTCCCGGTAGAAGTGGACGCCAAGACCGAGGACTAAGCCGACGAGGGCGGGCACAAGCCAGCCGAGCCCCATGCTGGCAAACGGCAGGTAAGCCTGCTGGAAGGCAACAACGGCCTTACCGAAGGCACTCGCGGAGACAACTGGTGGGAATGCAGCCACCATGTCCATCAGAGCAGGCAGGGTGGTGAAGGCAACGACGAAGCCGTAAACCACGCCGTCGCGGTGGAACAAGGGACTGGCCACAGAGAGCATGATCAAGACCATGGAGAATGGGTACAGGAACATCAGCATTGGTGTTGACCAGGCGATGATGGTGTCGAGCCCGAAGTTCGCTGTGCAGAAGGAAGCAAAACTCATGAAGGCGAGCCACTGCTTGTAGGAAACTTTTGGAAAATGCTTGTGGAAGTCCTGGGCGAAGGCGGCAATCAAACCAATTGCCGTTGTCAGGCAGGTGACGGTGATCAGCACGGCTAGGAACGCATGGCCGGCGGCGCCGAGGTAGTGGGTGACAATCTGGTTGAAGGCGACCCCGCCATCAGCGGAGACCTTAAACTTGCCGAGGGACATCGCGCCAAGCACGATGAGCAGAACGTAGACCAGACCGATGAGGCTGGTTGCCAGCGCGCCGGACTTAGCAGTCACCGCGGCGACCTGACTATCCTTCTTCAAACCGAAGCCGCGCACGGCGGTAACCACGGTAACTCCGAAGGCTAAACCAGCCAAGGCGTCCATGGTGTTGTATCCCTGCAGGAAGCCGTTCATGAAGGCGGCGTGCGTGTATTCAGTCGTCGCTGCTTGGTGCAAGGCGTTACCCATTGGGTTTAGGAAGCCGATGAAGAAAACCAGGGCCAGCAGAACCAGGAAGGTTGGGTTCAGCACCTTACCAACCGCGCTGGTGATTTTGCTTTCCCGGTAGGAGAACAAGAACGCCGCGAGGAAGAAGAGTGCGGAGAAGACCAGCAAACCGGCGTGCTGCATGTTCTTACTGAGCAGTGGCGCAACCCCAACGGTGAAGGGGACGGTTGCTGTCCGGGGTGTGCCGAACAGTGGGCCGATGGTGGCGTGGATGAGGACCATGAAGGTCAGCCCGAACCACGCGCCGAGCGGCTTACCGATGTCGTAAACCCCTTCGGCGTGGGTGATGGCAATGGCGAGCACCGCCAGCAGGGGCAGGGCAACCGCGGTCAGCAGAAAGCCGAGGGTTGCTGGCAGCAAGTGGCTGCCAGCGAGTTGGCCGAGGTGCAGCGGGAAGATCAGGTTACCAGCCCCAAAGAAGAGACCAAAGAGCATTGATGCGACAAGCAAGTAGTTTTTAGTACCAAAATGACGTTTTGATTCCATGGGGAAACTCCTCCAAATATGTTCATGACGCCGACGAATTCGCGTGCAATGCTATCCGTGGTTGCCGGATAATTCGCCGGGCGCGCTGAGAATGTTGCGATTGATAATTGCGTTTGTAATGCCACTAATGCCATCGTCCATGACGAACCATCTCTTTTCATAATTTTGTGGGGATGCTATGTGTCGCCAGCTCACGGCGCAATATATGTTGCTGCTTATGTGTTGGGGCTATGTGTTGGTGCGAGCAATATGTGTGCCCAGAGGGGCGGGGGCCTTGGAAGGCCAATATGTGGTGACTGAAATCGGCAATAAGTAGACGAAAAAAGGCGTCCTCAGATTCAATGAATGAATCCAAGGACGCCTTGCGCGGTACCACCTTGTTACGTTCTGCCGTCACCGACAGAACCTCAATACGTACGGCGGCAACGGGCAAAAACGCACGGCTGCAGCGATACGCTGGCATGGTAATGGGTGCCTCCCATGACACGTTACTGTGAAGCTGCGATAAAAGGCGTTTAGAGTCCGGTGTATAAGGTGGGGACAACGGAAATCCCGGTTTTAGGATTTCTGTTGTCCCTGCCTTATATGCAAGGACTCTGCCTTTTAGCGCGCGATTGCACGTCTGCAGCATAGTTCGGTGTCCCGCTCGAAAGGGATTTTCATCGTGTCACTTCCTGCTTCCTCACACCTAACGAAGCTCGCTGAAGGTCGTGCACGACTACTCTTCTTTCTCATCGCAATTACTTATTGCCTATGAGTTTATGAGTGATTAATGTGTTTGTCAACCTTTTGGTGTGAATTTCTTTAATTTACGGTGTTTAAGGGTAATGACTGCGTGTTGTTTTCAGTATGTAGATCGCGGCGCTTAACCAAACGCGTTAATGAAGAAAAACTCGCTGCGGGTCTTTTACATGCCGCGCTGATTAACTAGACGCGCTATAATTGGGGCGACAAGATTAATGACAGGAGGTCGAGGCTAATGGTAAAAACGACGTTCAATATTCCCTATGGTGAGGAACCGGAGCAAAAGGTGGATGTCTACTTTCCGACGGTTGCCGTGCGCGGCGCAGTGATTGATATTCACGGTGGCGGCTGGTTTCGCGGTGACAAACTCAAAGATGCCGATTTAGGCGAGTTGTTTGCGCAGCAAGGCTACCTGACTTTTGTCGCGAACTACCGCATCGGCGAACGCGGCCATTACCCGCGGCCGCTGGAGGACATGGATCACCTCTATGAGTGGCTGATGACGGGCGACTTTAGTTTCCCACGCGAGCACGTGCTGGTCTTTGGTTCCTCCGTTGGCGGCAACATGGCCATCGAGATGGCCATCAAGTATGGCATGCCGGCTGTGTCCTTGTCTGGCATTATCGATATGGCGGACTGGATTCAGGCGCATCCAGATGTGCAGGGGTCGTTGGATCACAAGAACAACTTCGGTGGCCCGAGCGCCGCGATTAACCAGGATGGCGCTGACGACCCCTTCTATAAGGGCTTTATCATGAATTACTTCGGTGGCCGCACGGATCAACTCGCCGCAGCTTCACCGGCGCCGCGGGTGACGGCGCAGACCGGGCCACTGTATATTGCGAACTCCTTGAACGAGTTCGTGCCGAACAGTGGGGTGCTGGCCATGGCGCAGCAGCTAACCGCCAAACAAGTGCCGTTCACCTTGCGTTTGGTACCCGGCACGCACCATGCGAAGGGTTACTGGCGGGTGGTGGCAACCGATGTCCTCAATTTCCTGGCTGCGAACACGGCAGAGTGAAAATGAGAGCTGTGTTAATTATGAAAACAAACGTCCGCGTGACGAATGCACACGCGGCAAAGTGACAATTTATTTTCAGCAAGCAAAAGTCGTTGTGGTGACCGTCGCAACGGCTTTTTTGCGTGTCTGAATTTGGACGATTGAAAATGGTGTGTAAATTAAAATGTGAAAAGCCGTTGACAATTATTAGACCGATGGTTAAGCTATGTTCATAAATTAATTTTGGAAAGGAGATACCACTCATGTTTAAACCTAAATCAAAACAGCCAGCAGTTGTATCTTCAATCCAAATCCTCGCCTTGTTGTTGCGCGTGAAGGACCCGACAAACAGTTAGCGATTCGCTGATTGTTCAAGTTGAGCCCTTATTCGCGTTTGGCAATGAGGGCTCAGGATACGCGTATGAGGCCTCATTGCTTAGACAATGAGGCCTTTTATTTTTGCCCAGAAGGAGGTTTGGGATATGCGCCGATTGCGTTTCTTGTGTGTTCTTAGTCAAAATTAGCGGTTTTACCGAGAGGCACAGATAGAACGATAAACGCGTTCCGAAAAGCAGCCCTCACCTTGTATACCGGGGTCTAACCGCTTTTCTGCACAGCTAAAACATAGCGGGTCGCGCGGCCCAAACCGGAGCAGTGCTCCGACACATAGTTCCAAGACATAGCGTCAACACATATTCGCACCACCACATAGCAATATTGATATTAATTGCAATTTATAATGCATACATTTTGAGGAGAAGCATGATGAAGAAGACAATGTTCAAGAAGATGGCCGCAGCGGCCGCAACAATGGCAGCCATGGTCGTCATGGCGGGGTGCAGCACCGCCGCTAACAGCAGTAAGAAAGGCAATAGCGCCAGTGGAAGCACGATGAAGGTCGGGGTTAACCTCGAACTGTCCGGTGCCGCCGCCGGTTACGGTCAGCAGATGAAGCAGGGCATTCAGCTCGCCGTTTCTGAGATCAACGCCAAAGGTGGCGTCAAAGTTGACGGCAAGAAGTACAAGATCAGCGCCGTCTACCGCGACAACAAATCCACGACTTCCGGCTCCGCGTCTGTATCCGCGCAGCTGGCTAACAACGACAAGGTGTCCGCAATCGTCGGCCCTGCAACGACTAACGATGCTACGGCCGCTATTCCGAACATCACCAAGGCTGCCGTTGCCCAGGTAAGCCCCGCCGCAACGGATCCTGGTTACACCATCGACAAGAACGGCAAGGTGCAACCTTACGCTTTCCGTGCTTGCTTTGAAAACAACTTCCAGGGCGGCACGGCAGCGCGTTTTGCCAACAACACGCTGAAGGCCAAGAAGGTGGCTATTATCGCTGATAACTCGACCGATTACGGGACTGGGCTCGCGAAGGCCTTTAAGAAGGAATTCAGCGGCAAGGTTGTTTCCACCCAGTATTTCCAGGAAGGTGACAAGGACTTCAATGCCATCCTGACCAGCATCAAGAACAAGGGTTTTGACGCCATCTACGCACCAGGTTACTACTCCGAAATCGGGCTGATTGTGAAGCAGGCCCGCCAGATGGGCATCAAGACGCCAATCGTGGGTTCCGACGGCATGGCTGACCCGAAGCTGGCCAAAATTGCCGGTGCCAGCAACGCCACTGACGTTTACTACACCACACCGTTCTCCACACTGACTGCGGCGACCGACAAGACGGTTAAGAACTTCATGTCTGCCTTCAAGAAGAAGTTCCACACGGATGCGCCAACCTTCTCCGCACTGGCATACGACTCCATGTACATGGTGGCCAAGGCTGCTGAAGACGGCAAGTCCACGAACTCCGCTGACATTGCTAAGGCCATGGCGAAGATCAAGAACATGAAGGGTGCCACTGGTACCATGACCATCGATGCGAAGCACAACCCACAGAAGTCCATCGCCATCGAACAGATGACAGACGGCAAGGTGGTTAAGGCTTACAGCGTGAAATAAGTCTTTGATTAAGCTTGGGCGACCGCCTGTGAACGGCCGCCCATTGGTGTTCTAGGCGTTTGAAGTCAAGCCGCCCCGGCTCGCAGCTTAGTCGCGCTCCAAAGGGCTGACCTTCAATGCAGAAGACAACTAGAGTCAAAATCCTAAAAGCGGGATTTTAGCTCTAGCCGCCTTCTGCAGCCGGGTCAAACCGCCCTTTTCCGCAGCCTTATTGAGTTGCGCTCGCCAGGGCTGACTCCTCAAGCGTAAGGCGGGGCACACCAAAATCCTAAAAGCGGGATTTCGGTGTGCCCCACCTTACGCACCGGAGCCAAACCGCCCTGGCTCGCAGCCTGAATGGAGGATATCTTTTGCACACTATGATGCAACAACTCATCAATGGCTTATCCCTCGGTTCCATCTATGCCCTGCTTGCGCTGGGGTACACGATGGTTTACGGGGTCATCAAGCTGATTAATTTTGCCCATGGGGACATCTACATGCTGGGCGCCTTCTGGGGGTATTACGTGCTGCGCTACTGGCACGTGAACTTCTGGGTCGCCTTGCTGTCCGCGATGGTCGTCAGCGCGTTTGCCGGGATGCTCATCGAGTTTCTCGCCTACCGCCCGCTGCGCCACAGCCCGCGGATTACCGCGCTCATCACCGCCATCGGGGTTTCCTACCTGCTCGAAAACGGGATGAGCTACCTTTATGGTGCAAGCCCGCGGAATTTCCCGCAGGTAATTAAGCAGGAGAACTTCCACATCGCTGGCCTGACCGTGTCCAACATCCAACTGCTGATTCTGGTGGTCGCCATCGTCCTGATGGTGGCACTCCAGCTGATTATCAAGAAGACCAAAATGGGGAAGGCGATGCGCGCCGTGGCCGTTGATCCGGACGCCGCCCAGCTGATGGGGATTAACCCCAATCACGTCATCTCCTTCACCTTTGCTCTTGGGTCCGCACTTGCCGGTGCCGCCGGCGTGCTGATTGGGCTTTACTACAACACGATTGACCCGCTCATGGGGATGACCCCCGGGATTAAGGCCTTTGTTGCTGCCGTTGTTGGTGGGATTGGCTCAATCCCCGGTGCGTCCGTTGGTGGTTTCCTCATCGGGATTCTGGAAACGGCCACGCAGGCGGTGGGCCTGAGTGCCTACAAGGACGCTGCCGTGTACGTTGTGCTGATTGTCATTCTGCTGGTGCTGCCGTCCGGAATCTTCGGTAAGCGCACCAAGGAAAAAGTCTAAGGAGGCTGCGAATCATGAAATTCAATCTCAAGGCCAACTTAATCTGGCTCGGCATTATGGTTGCCGGGTTTGTCCTCATTGACGCCGCGGAGTTCACGGGGATGGTCAACACCTTCATCGAAAACGCGATGGTGACGGTGGGCATCAACATTATTCTCGCGACGGGGCTGAACCTCATCATTGGTTTTGCCGGTCAGTTCTCCCTCGGTCACGCCGGTTTCATGGCCATTGGCGCCTACGCAACGGGTATCATGACGCAAAACATGGCGACGCCGCTGGGCTTTTGGCTATCCGTTGCCGTTGGCGTGGTCATTGCCATCATTGCCGCCATCATTATTGGGGTGCCAACGCTGCGCTTGCGCGGGGACTATCTAGCCATTGCCACCATGGGGGCTGCGGAAATTATCCGCGTTGTCATCAATAACCTCAAAATTACGAACGGACCCGCCGGGATTTTCAACATTCCCCAGTTTGCGACCTGGCCCGTTGTGTACGTCATCATGTGCATCACGACCATCATGATTGCGAACTTCATTCACAGCCGCGCGGGACGGGCGGTCATGTCCGTGCGGGAAGACGAAATTGCCGCTTCCGCCATGGGGATTAACACGACCAAGTGGAAGCTGGCCGCCTTCGTGTTTGGTGCCGCTACTGCGGCCATCGGGGGTAGCCTACACGCGTCCTACCTGCAGACGATTGCACCAGGCGACTTTGGCATCATGAACTCCATCAGCCTGCTGATTATCGTGGTGCTGGGTGGGACCGGTAGTCTAACGGGGACCGTCGTGGCCGCTGGGGTGCTGGGTGTCATTGACACCGTGCTCCAGAATTTTGGCACGCTGCGGATGGTCATCTACGCGCTGGCACTGATTCTAATCATGGTGTTCAAGCCAAGCGGGCTGCTTGGCCGCTGGGAGCTGTCCTTCAAGCGGGTCGGCACGTCCAAGAAGAAGGAGGTCGTTGACCAATGAGTTTGCTTGAAGTGAATCACCTCACCCAGCAGTTTGGCGGTCTGAAGGCCGTCAGCGACGTGTCCCTGACGATTGAGGACGGCGAACTGATTGCGCTCATCGGGCCAAACGGGGCCGGCAAAACGACGCTGTTTAACATGCTGACGGGCGTGAACGTACCCACCAGCGGTGAAATCAAGATGGCCACGGATAAGGGCCAGGTGCTGATTAACGGCAAGCGGACTGACCAAGTAGCCAAGCTCGGCATGAGCCGCACCTTCCAGAATATCCGCTTGTTCGCCGAATTATCGGTGCTGGATAATATCAAAATTGCAATGACGAGTAACACGCGGGAGAACTTCGTCGAAACGATGCTGCGCTTGCCTTCCTTCTATAAAAAGGAGAGCGCCATCGAAGATGAGGCGCGCAAACTACTGACAGACTTTCAGCTCATTCGCTATGCCCGCTCAACTGCGGGCAGTCTGCCTTACGGTTTGCAGCGGCGCGTGGAAATCGTCCGTGCACTCGCTACCAAGCCACGGCTGCTGTTTCTGGATGAACCCGCCGCGGGGATGAACCCGGAAGAAACGGCTGATTTAACCGCCGTTATTAGCCGTATTCAAAAGGATTACGGCGTCACCGTCGTTTTGATTGAACACGACATGTCACTGGTCATGAACTTGGCCCAGCGCATATACGTGCTTGATCATGGTAGCCTCATTGCCAGCGGCACACCGGCGGAGATTAAGCAGAACCCGGCCGTTGTAGCGGCATACCTGGGAGGTGAAGCAGTTGCTGAAGGTTAGTAACCTGTTTGTGAATTATGGCGGCATTCAGGCCGTTCGCGACGTGAATTTTGAAGTTAACGCTGGCGAAATCGTGACGCTGATTGGCGCTAACGGGGCCGGGAAGTCGACGATTCTGAAGACGATCTCCGGCATCATGCGGCCTAAATCTGGTCTCATCACTTACAACGACCGTGCCATCCAGAATGACAGTGCCGCGGCGATTGTGGCCGCTGGCATCTCGCAGGTGCCTGAAGGTCGGCATATTTTTGCCGGCATGACCGTGCAAGAGAACCTGGAAATGGGTGCCTTCATTCACAAGGGCGGCACCGACATGGCGGGGAGCTTTGAGGAAATCTTCACCCAGTTTCCCGTGCTCAAGGAGCGGCGCAATCAGGACGCCGCCACCTTGTCCGGTGGTGAGCAGCAGATGCTCGCTATGGCCCGCGCATTGATGGCACGGCCAAAGCTCCTGCTGCTGGACGAACCATCGATGGGGCTGGCCCCCATCTATATCCAGAAGGTGTTCAACATCATTAGGGAGATCAACGCGCATGGCACCACCGTGCTACTGATTGAGCAGAACGCCAAGCAAGCGCTCAGTATTGCTGACCGGGCCTACGTGCTGGCCAGTGGTGAAATCAAAATGAGCGGGACGGGCAGTGAGCTACTCGCCAGCCAGCAAGTTCAAGAAACCTACTTGGGCGCGTAATGGTTCCAGTAGTGATAGTTATAGAAAAAGCAGTTATTTTGTCGGTTGACGAAGTAACTGCTTTTTTGCGATATTTTGGAAATCCGATTTATTGATTATGGTGATATATGCCGTACAACTTTTGTTAACTACTGAACAAGAGGACGCTGTGAATGTTATAATAATTGGCGTTAATTATCACGGTGGGTTGTCGTGATTACGGAACGTTTGGGTGAGGAGGCGGCGCTGTGCTAGGGATGAGCATGAAGATGAATTTGCACCTGTTGTCACTACCGATGTGGCTGACGCAGGGGATGATTGCGATTTTCTTTGCCTGCGGGTTTATTACTTAGTGGCTGGTGAATTAGCCCTAACTTTCAGGCAAATCCGCGATAACTTTGTAATCAATCTTCACCGCAGTCTTATTCTTTTTGGCAGTAATCGAAATTGGTCTACTTAAAACTGCGAGAAGATTTTCCAAATTCGCCATGACCAC
>NZ_RHNR01000031.1 GCF_003946025.1 Lacticaseibacillus songhuajiangensis
AGTGATGCTTGTAGCGGACCAGTACTAATCGGTCGAGGACTTAACCAAGCAGTCGCAAATGCGCTGTTCGAAGCAAATAAAACAATGATGTCCAGTTTTGAGAGCATAAAGTTCTCAACAAAATAGTGTGGTGGCGATAGCGAGAAGGATACACCTGTTCCCATGCCGAACACAGAAGTTAAGCTTCTCTACGTCGATAGTAGTTGGTGGGAAACTGCCTGCGAGGGTAGAAAGCCGCCGCGCTCTAAGTAAGCATCTAGTCTTTGGACTAGGTGCTTTTTTGTTGTCTCAAAAAAGACAACAGGGTTGCCGAGTGGGATGGACTTGATCTGCAGTAGTGCTTCACGATGTAATTGGTATTGATGTATTTTTTTATCATCTCGGCCTTTAGGCTGATTTGCGATTGGGGCGTCCTTGCTATAGTTAAAGATGTACTAAGACCAAGGAGGCATCATTATGCTGATTGAATTCGGAGCAATTATTATCATTACCGGCCTACTTGCGGTCGATAAGCCGTACGCTGCCTTTTTGGCACCACGTACGCAGGAGTAAAGATCGACTAGGAGGAGAGAAATGACAGCAATGCTTGCGGTTAAGGACCTGCAAAAGTCCTTTGGCAACAAGAAAGTTCTGCAAGATGTAAGTTTTGAGGTGGAACGCGGACATATCGCTGCACTGGTAGGACCAAACGGGGCTGGGAAGAGTACCATCATGAAGTCTATTCTGGGCCTCATCCCAACCAATGGGGGCAGCCTGAGTGTGGACGGCCAGCCTGTACGCATTAATAGCCACCAGGCACTTGAAGAAGTCGGTGCACTGATTGAGTACCCGGGGATTTACCCCTTCCTGACCGGCCGGCAGCATCTGGAACTGTTCGCTGACGGTAAGGACAAGAGTGCTGACATCGATAGCGTGGTGCACGCCATGGAGATGGAACGCTACATTAACGTGAAGGCCAAGAGCTACTCGCTCGGAATGAAGCAAAAGCTGGGTATTGCCCAGGCACTGCTGAACAAACCGGAACTCGTCATTTTGGACGAGCCGATGAACGGGCTGGATCCGCAGGCTGTGAAGCACTTGCGCGACGTCATTAAGGAGATGGCCGCAAACGGCACGACTTTCTTGATCTCCAGCCACATTCTGAGTGAACTGGAAAAGCTCGCTGACACCGTTTTGATTCTGAACAAGGGCGTCATCGTTGAACAGACCAGTATGCAACAACTCAAGGATGGCACACAGACGGTCTTTGCCATCGCGACCGATGATGATGTACGCGCCAAGAAGCTACTCACCGCGGCTGACATTGCGCTTGCCCCTGGCGACGCCATTGGCATTTTGCAGGACGAACGGGGCGGCTTAGACAGCGCACTGCGGCTCCTAATTGGTGCTGACATCCACGTGCTGGCTGTTGATCACGTCGAAGGCGACCTGGAGACGTCCTTCCTGAACGTCGTGAACGCTAAGGAGGTGCGTTAAGATGCTGCAATTACTGAAGCAAGAACTTTACAAGCTCGTACACAAAACGGGGACTTGGATTGCGTTGGGCGTTATGCTCGGGGTGCAGGTGCTCATTGCCATCTTGGCGAAGGGCGTCCCGGATTTCCTGGACGCAACTAACGCGGTGAGCGGCAACTTCATGGGCTCTGCGATTGCGCTGTTCATCATGATTGCCTCCGCGGCCTCCATCATCGCGATGGAGTTCCAGTACGGCACGATTCTCCAGCTGCTCTACCGCAAGTATTACCGCAGCCAGGTGTTTATTAGCAAAATTATTGTCATTATTGGTCAGGCAATATGCCTGTGGGTGATTCAGTTCGCCTTCACCATGCTGCTGAAAGTCATCATGTTTCCGAAGGTCGACCTGAGCCAGAGTATTGGCCACGGGCAGACCTTGCTGTCCGGCATGGTGCGCGGCAACGCATCTGAATTGCTTTCTGCCATGCTGCTGCTGAGCATCGTGGTGCTCCTGTCGACGCTGTTTAAGTCTAATGCGGCGGCCATCACCACCGGTTACATTGGCTACTTCGTGATTCAGATTGCCTCCAGCATGTTGCTGCTGGTTATCGACCGCTGGGAATGGGTGAAGTGGAACCCACTGACCATGCTTCTTTTCGGTCAGCAGGTGGCTTCACCAGATTTGTCCAAGCTTACTCACCTGAGTACCGGTGTGATGGCGGGTGGTTCCGTTGTCTACACGATTATCTTCGCGGGGATTGCTTACGCCTTCTTCCGCAAGCGTAGCGTATAAATACAATTCAATTCAAAGAGGGGCTGTGCCAAAAGGCGGTTAGCTCCCGATATACAAGCAAGCACCGGCCGGAATCCCGAACTTAGGATTCTGGCCGGTGCTTGTTTGTATGTTAGGGAGCCCTCCGGTGTCCGTCTCACTACGCGCTGAAGCGCTAGGTCGACTGGCTGCCTTTTGGCGCGCGACCACGATGTAACATTCGCGTGCTAAATCCTTTTGTCATAGCCCCCTTTTGCGTGTCGTCTTAGTACAAATTGTGTTCTTCACCTGGTGCGGTGTCCACGAGTTGGTCGAGCGTCTGCATGTCTTCATCACTAATGGTGAAGTCGAGCTGAGCGTTTTCCGTGATGTGGGCAGGGTTGACCGCTTTAGGCAGCGGCAGTACCTTGTTTTGCAGGCAGTAGCGAATGGCGACTTGCGCAACTGTGGCGTTGTAGTGCGCAGCAATTGCCGCGACGTCCGTATTGTTGGTTAAGAAGCCAGTAGCCAGCGGCGAGAAGCCTTCCACGAGCAAACCTTCCTTGCGCGCTGCGGCGACGTTGGCGTCCTCCGTGAAGCCAATGTAGTACTGCAATTGCAGGGCCATGGGCTTAATTGTGCAGTGGGCGTACAGGTCTTCTTGGTCACGCGCGTTGAAGTTGGAGATACCGATGGCGCGCACCTTGCCGGTGGCGTAGATGTCTTCCAGCGCCCGCCAGACTTCGCGGTTTTGCTTGCGGTAGTCGGCGCCGAAGTCATCCCATGGCCATGGCGCGTGGATCAGGTACATGTCGATGTAATCCAGGTCGAGCTTGGCAAAAGATTCCTGGAAGGCGTTCATCGCGTCCGCGTAGGTCTTAGCGTGGGCGGGCAATTTGCTGGTGACGAAGATGTCTTTGCGGGCAATGCCACTGGCGCGGACGGCGCGGCCAACGCTGGCCTCGTTGCCATACTGCCAAGCGGTGTCAATGTGGCGGTAGCCGGCCTTTAGTGCAGCCGCAACCGCGCCTTCTGCGACGGGGCCGTCGGGAACCTGCCAAGTGCCGAAGCCGACTTGCGGAATGGTGACGCCGTTAGGGAGCGTGAACGTTTCAGTTAATGCTGTCATTGTGTTGCCTTCTTTCTATGTATTAGCGCAATTGTAGCACTACATAAGATTCAATATTGATATTTATGCTAATTGCTGATTGGCGAGCGATATTTTCCCATGAATATGTGTATCCGTTTGCATCTGTAACATCGTTGTAACGTGGGCAGAGTACAATAAACCTGTGTACGTTTAGAAAAACTGAAGGATGTTTCAATTTCGCTTAAGACAACGCGTAGCGAAACACGAAACCACGGCATACGCGTCGTGATGTGTTTAACAAACGGAGGAATCATAGCATATGGAACAGACAAGCAAAAAAGCGCAGCCTAACCAACCAGTGCAGCGCGTAAAACTATTTAAGACAAACAAGGGCTGGATGACAGCCGGGATTACAACGATGGCGCTCGCCGCCGGTGCGGTTACTTTTGCAGGCACCAACAACGCGTCTGCCGCTACCTGGAAGGCGCGCTCGGTTGCTGACATTGTGGATCAGATTAAGACCGCCACAACTAAGTCTACTTACACCATTAAGTGGGGCGATACCCTCGAAACCATCGCCCAGGCACTTGAACAGACTGGCATCAAGACCAGCGCTGACCGCCTGGCCGAAATCAACCACATTGCCAAGGCTGACGTGATTTATGCTGGTAACAAGTTGACCTTTACCGGGACCGGCTCCACGGCCGTAGCGACCGTTAAGCAGAGCGATGGGACCAAGAAGAGCTACAACTTGGATCCAAACAAGCAGGCACAGGCAAGCACCAAGGATGTCCAGGAAGCTAAGCAGAGCCAGCAAAAGGTCGCCGCTAAGGCTGCCCCTGTTGTGCAGGCTAAAGCTGACACCGCCAAGACCAGCGCGGCTGCCAAAACGACGGCTGCAGCCGCTAAGTCTGATGACACTGCAACGACAACTGCCACCGCGGCTAAGACTGACGACAATGCAACTGCCGCCACTACGACAGACAGCAGTGCTAAGTTTGAACAGGCCGTTAAGGATGCGGGTTACACCTACACCAAGACGGACGATGGTCAGTACGCTTTTGAACTGACTTCCGGTTCTGCAAGTGATGCTGCCGCAATTAAGCAGCTTGCTAGTGACAATCAGGTCACCAACTATGAGTACACCGACAGCAAGCTGACCGCACTGACGGCCGATTTGCAGGCAATTGGTGTGCAGGTTAAGTCCGCTAGCGGTGCTTACACGTTTACGGCTAAGAACGACGCGCAAGCCTCTGCTGCCAAGAAGCTCATTGCTGCTTCTGGCCTCAGCAGCAAGTACAGTATGAAACTTGTTCTGGTGGGTGCCACATCAGCACCTGCTGCCACAACGCAGACTGCAACAGCGTCTGCCGATTCAGCAACGACCAGTGCAGCCGCAACAACAGCTGCTAAGGCTGCGCCAACTAGTGCTGCAACGACGCCAGCCAAGGCCACGACCAGCAACTCTGCTGCAAGCACCACCGCCGCTAAGACGACTACAGTAGCTACTAAGGCGACGACGACTGCCGCAAGCACGACACCGGTTAAGACCAGCACCACGGCCAAGACCACAACGACGGCCGCTAAGACAACCACAACTGCTGCCAAGACTGCGGCAACGACCACCAAGACCAGCAGCAATGCGAGTCGGACGGCCAAAATCAACGCAGTCATCGCGCTGGCGAAGCAGCAGCTTGGCAAGCCATACTCCTGGGGTGCCAAGGGACCTAGCTCCTTTGACTGCTCCGGTCTGATGTACTACGTCTTCCTGAACGCCACCGGCAAGAACATCGGTGGTTACACCGTACCGCAGGAAAGTGCCGGCACGCAGGTTTCCGTAAGCAATCTGCAGGCTGGGGACCTCGTCTTCTGGGGTAACCACGGTAACACCTACCACGTGGCGCTGTACCTTGGTGGCGGTCAGTACCTGGAAGCACCTAAGCCAGGTTACAATGTCCGCATTTCCACATTGAGCTCTTACTTCATGCCAAGCTTTGGTGTACGGGTTTTCTAAATGAATTTTGATTTCGGGGATGTCTTCGGAATTTAAAATAGCACTACAACAAGTTAGGGCCGGCGGGAATTCCCATTGGGGCGTTCCGCGGCCCTAACTTGAGCACCAAAATATAAGCGCTTACGAGCGTATTGTTAAACAACTAGGGGGAAACATTTTGATCACAATCGAGAATCAGCAGTTTAGCGCAACAATCAATCCTGAAGGGGCAGAGCTGACCACGCTCACCCGTAAGTCTGACGGCCGCCAGTACATCTGGAATGACACCGAGGGCAAGTACTGGGGCCGGCACGCGCCGATTCTGTTCCCAGCAATCGGTAAGTCGAACGATGACAAGTACGTCTTGGACGGCAAAACTTACGGCATGCACCAGCACGGCTTCGCGCGTGACTACGAATTCGATACTGTGGACAAGGACCGCGACTACCGTGTGACCCTCATTCAGCACGCCACCGCTGAAACTAAGGCGATGTACCCATTCGATTACACTTTGAGCGTTACCTACACTCTGAGTGACAACGGTCTGCACGTGGAATACAAGGTTGAAAACGGCTCTGACGTCGACATGCCTTTTGCCTTCGGGTCACACCCTGGCTTTGCGCTCGAACAGCCGCTGGAAAACTACACCGTAACCTTGGATGACGCCGAGACGCCACTGACCAAGTTCGGCATCGGCCCTGTGCCTTTCCGCAACGGTGAAGTAGAAGCCTTCACCGAATCTGAAGGTAACACCGTGCCACTGAGCCACGAACTGTTGGACGACGGGTTGATTATCATCAACGCGCCGGCCGCAAGCAAGGCGACCTTGGCTTCTAAGGACGGCAGCTACAGCATCAGCCTGTCCTTGGCCGACTTCCCATACCTGACGCTCTGGAGCCCAGAAAAGAAGAACGCACCGTTTGTCTGCGTTGAACCTTTCAAGGGTCTGCCTGATCAGAAGGCCGACCAGCCAACTGACTGGCGCGAAAAACAGGGCAACAATGTTGTTGCCGCTGGTAAGGACATGCGCTTCGGTTACGAGCTGACTTTAGGTTAATGAATTGGCAAAAAACGCCGCGACTCAGTCGCGGCGTTTTTGCGTGCTAATGGTTGTAACTCGCCCCAATCAGCGATGCGATGAACACGAAAATCATCGCCCCGATGATGGCGGGGAACAGGGGCATCCCCGCAAAAGTCGGGCCCCATGCCCCTAGCAACTTGGTACCAATCCACGAGCCGAGTAGCCCAGCGACGATGTTGCCGCCGCAGCCAAAACGCATTTTGCGGCCAACGAATGCGCCACCGATGGCACCAATCACGGCACCGACTACCAGAATCCAAATGAAATGCAGCATGATGCCGCCTCCTTTAAACTTGTTGAATTAAGCATAGCATGTTAGCGAGCGGCAGGGTTCGGGCTAAAGTCGGAACTTGGAATAAGATATGATTCCTAGAGAAAAAATCCCCGGCTGATGCTGATATCAGCCGGGGATTTATTACTTGTTACGCATTTAATTTTGTTCTGCACATATCACATATTTAGAGCCAATTGTACTCACTGCTTGCAGTGTTAGTACAATGGCCATCGGCATTAATATGGATAAGCAAAGTGGAAAGGCAAGCATAGCGTTAATTACGCATTCATTCGTTTCTGCACATATTTAGACAGCCATGTCAGCACCGTAATAATCACTAGGTAAATCAGCGCCACCATGGTCCAAATCTTGAACCCTTCCATGTTGCGGGCGATGATGATCTTCCCGGTTTGGGTCAGTTCCAAGATGCCGATAATCGACAAGATGGAAGTGTCCTTCAGCGTGATGATGAACTGGTTGATGAAGGACGGTACCATGATCTTAATCCCTTGCGGCAGGATGACGCGGCGCATGGCTTTGCCCCATGGCAGGCCCAGAGAACGCGCTGCTTCCATTTGCCCAACATTGACGGCACCAATGCCGCCCTTCACGAAAGCGGCCGTGTAGGCCCCCTCATTGAGCGTCAGCGTGATAATCCCGGCGACGAAGGCCGGAATTTTGGTGCCCGTTAGGCTCGGAATCCCCGTGTAGATGAAGAGGGCGAGTACCAGCAGCGGCAGACCGCGGAAAATGTAGATGAAGGTGATGGACACGCCGCGGGCGAACTTGTTCGGCACGACGCCCAGCAGACCAACGAGTACGCCGACCAGTGTTGCGCAGACGATGGCAACGAGCGTCACCAGCAGCGTTTGACCCAGGCCACTCATGAGCGTGCCCCAGTTTTCTTTCAGCAGGCCGAAGAAGCTGCGGTCGTTTTCCTGCACCTTCGCATTCTTCTTTTCTTGGGAAGCGACGGTGCCGTTGCCGAGGTACTTGGCGACAATTTTGTCGTAGGTCCCGTCCGCCTTCACTGCCTTGATACCGGCGTTGATTTTGGCGGCCAGGTCATCTGTGCGCGACTTGCTGGTGGCGATGCCGTAGTATTTCACGGTCTCCGGCTTGTTCAAAATGCGCAGCTTCTCGCCCGTGGCAATGGCGTACTGGAGCACTGGCTGGTCATCGAAGCAGGCGACCGAGTTGCCTGTGGCGACGTCTTGGTACATGTTGTTGGAGTCGTCGAAGGTGACGGTCGTGAAGCCGTACTTCTTCTTAATCGAGTTGGCGTAGTCCGCCGCGGCGGTCCCTGTCTTGATGGCGACGCGCTTGCCCTTGAGGTCCTTCAAGCTCTTCAGCTTGGAATTCTTGGCAACGGCCGCAACCGGACCAGTCGGGTAGTAGGGCTTGGACATTTGGAACTTGGCCTTGCGTTCGGGCGTGATGGTCATCCCGGCAATGACCCCGTCAATTTGCTTGGCCTCCAGGGCCTGAACGGCCGCGTTGAAGCCCAGCGGCTTGACAACGACCTTGAAGCCTTCCTTCTTGGCAATCGCGTTAATCAGGTCGAGATCAATCCCGATGTACTTGTTGTTCTTATTCGCGAATTCAAAAGGCGCGTAAGTGACGTCGGTGCCGAAGGTGTAGGTCTTCTCCTGGGCGGCGTGGGTGGTTTGCGGCGCGAACGCACTGAAGAAGGCGATGAGGCTGAGAATGAGGAGGGGCAGAAGTTTTGGACGTTTCATTACAAAAGGTGACCTTTCTTGTCTGGGGGTCCGGGTTCACGGCAAAAAAGAGAGAATTACTTCTCTCTTTTTTGTGACTATGCGTTCATAACCTTACTTAAGAAGCTTTGCAACCGTTCGTGCTGCGGGTGGTCGAAAATCTGTTCAGGCGTGCCCTGTTCCAGAATTTTGCCATCGCCGAAGAACACGACGCGGTCCGCTACTTCGCGGGCAAAGCCCATTTCGTGGGTCACGATGACCATGGTCATGCCGCCCTTGGCGAGCTTGCGCATGACTTCGAGCACGTCGCCGACCATTTCGGGATCCAGCGCGCTGGTGGGTTCGTCAAACAGCATGATGTCTGGCTGCATGGCTAGCGCCCGCGCAATGGCGACGCGCTGCTTTTGCCCACCAGACAGGGATGCCGGCTTAGCGTCGGCCTTTTCGCTCAAGCCAACGGTTTCGAGCAGTTCGCGGCCGGTCGTTTCGGCGTCGGCCTTGGACTGCATGCCCAGTTCGACTGGGGCCAAGGTGATGTTGTCCAGAACGGACATGTTCGGGAACAGGTTAAAGTGTTGGAACACCATCCCGATGTTCTTGCGCACCTTGTCGATGTTGACGCCGGCGTGGGCGATGTCCTGACCGTCGATGATAATTTCACCGCTGGTAGTTGTCTCCAAACCGTTCATCATCCGCAGCACGGTACTCTTGCCGGCACCAGATGGGCCGATTAGGACCACAACCTCGTTATCTTGCACCTGCAGGTCGACGCCCTTGATGACGTCGTTGCTGCCGTACTGCTTGTGAACATCCTTCATTTCAACTCGTGTAGTTGTCATATTTTTCGCCTCTATGCCTTATGCGTTAATCTTCTTCTGAACCCAGTTCGACAGCCAGGTTAATACTGTGATGATGATCAGGTAAATCAGGGCGACCATGGTCCAAATCTTGAAGCCTTCCATGTTCCGGGCGATGATGATTTTCCCGGTCTGAGTCAGTTCCAGCAGCCCGATGACGGACAGGATGGACGTGTCCTTCAAGGTGATGATGAATTGGTTAATGAAGGAAGGAATCATAATCTTAATCCCCTGCGGCAAAATGACGCGGCGCATTGCCTTGCCCCAAGGCAGGCCCAGTGAACGGGCGGCTTCCATTTGACCAACGTTGACGGCGCCGATACCACCCTTCACGAAGGCCGCCGTGTAGGCCCCCTCGTTCAAGGTTAGCGTGATAATCCCGGCGACGAACGCAGGGATTTTGGTACCCGTCAGGCTGGGAATCCCGGTGTAGATGAACAATGCGAGCACCAGCAGTGGCAAGCCCCGGAAAATGTAGATGAAGGTCGTGGCGGTGCCTTGGGCAAACTTGTTCGGAACAACGCCGAGCAAGCCAATCAGAATCCCGATAATAGTCGCTGTAATAATGGCGACAATGGTCAAAATCAGCGTTTCGCCGAGGCCGCCCATGAGCGTGCCCCAGTTGGACTTAAGCAGGCCGATGAAGCTGTGGTCGCTGTCTTGCGTGGCGGCGTTCTTCTTCTTTTGGGAAGCAATCGTGCCGTTGCCGAGGTACTTGGCGACGATTTTGTCGTAAGTGCCGTCAGCCTTCAGTGCCTTGATGCCGGCGTTGATCTTCGGCAATAGCGCTGCCTTGCTCTTCTTGGCTACTGCAATTCCGTAGTAGCCAGAGAGGGCAGGTTTGGTGACAATCTTCAGCTTGAGGCCGGTCGCAATGCCGTACTGCATGACGGGCTGGTCCTCGAAGCAGGCAACGGAATTACCCGTGGTGACGTCCTGATAGACGTTGTTGGAGTCGTCGAAGGTGACGACGGAGAAACCGTACTTCTTCTTAATTGAATTGGCGTAATCAGCAGAACTGGTCCCGGTCTTCACGGCAATGCGCTTGCCTTTCAGATCCTTCAGACTCTTGATATTAGAGTCTTTCTTGACGGCCATGACGACCCCAGATTTGTAGTAAGGGTCAGACATGGCAAGCACCTTCTTGCGCTCAGGCGTAATGCTCATGCCGGCAATCACGGCGTCCATCTGGTCGGCCTCAACGGCTTGCACGGCGGCGTTGAACCCGACTGGTTTGATAACCACCTTGAAGTTTTCCTTCTTGGCGATTGCTTTCATCAGGTCAATGTCGATGCCGACGTACTTATTCTTCGCGTTCGCGAATTCGAAGGGCGCAAACGTCACGTCAGTCCCAATCGTGTAGGTTGGCTGCTGTTCGGCCGCCTTCACCTGCTTGGGCGCTACAAACGCCATAATTGAAATGAGACTGGCTACCAAAACGGACCAGAACAACTTATGTTTCAAAACCAACACCACTCTTTCGTGAATTTTTCAAAAACGATGTTTCTAGCGTATCGGTATTTGTAACACATGTCCATGATTTATGTTAGCTTATCTAACACGCGTGACCAAAAAAACGCTTTTATTGTCGCAAAAGGTGGCGAAAAGGTGATTGATATAAGCTTAAAGTGCTTGATGCATAACGGCCGAAGTATAGGAAAAGGGACACAAAAAGCGTCCCGAATCACAGCGGGGCGCTCCAATAATGGCGGGGACTACGGCTAATGGTCGTGGCTCCCTGGGGAAAAATAGCATGTCTTTTGCGCGTCGCACCGTGAATTGAATTTGCTTGTAAGGGATGACGCGTGTTGCTTAAAGGATCGGTGCGGCGTGCAAACTACTGATAAGTCATGGCTCGGGTAACCACTCCCGGGTCCTAATGGGGTGTTGGGTCGTGGATCCACTGGCATGGCTGCCGGCGCGGATCGGACGTGTGAATGCTGGCATGGCTAGGCACCAGCCGCGCGTCACGCAATACTCAACCTGCTGAAAATAGCACCAATTGGGAGTCGGTGCAAACTGCAAAAAAGCACGTATGAGAAATGACTGTGAAAATGGCGTTTGCCATTGATAACGTTCGTTATGTTTGTGTTTTCACGTTTGAAATGGTGGTTGCTGTGAACACGTGACTCATGCCAAATGCCAAAATTAGTGTGAGTATTTGCAGTATTTTCCAAGCCAACACTTGCAATTAAAAGCTCATTTCAGATTAGAAAATAATTTTTTGCTTAGTAGACCAATTTTTAGGAGCGGTGTAGACCAAACAGTCATGGCTGTGCGAAACGTTCATAATTTACGAGGAGCGTTTGCAAGTGCGTTGGGAGACATTCACGTAGTCGAGCTGCGCCGAACTGATTTCTGCGCTTAGCCCAACTTCGCCTCCGGGCTATTCGCCCTCCGCCAAAGTTACGCTAATGCTCAAAATCCGTAAATGCTCAACTTCTAAACGGGTGCTTCGCTTTGTGTACAAAAAACCGCCTCGCTGGTCAGCGAGACGGTCGTTAATGTTCAAAGGTTAACGCACTGCGGATTCCGCGGTGGCAATGGCGCTACTCCCAGTGAGGACGTAGACCGTTGCGCCGGAGTTCCAGCTGATGGACTGGAGGCCGCTAGCGGCGTTCATGTTGAACTGCGCGGCACCGTGGGTGGTAGGTGCGGGCAGACTCTTGGTCCGGAAGATTTCAACCAGCTGCTTACCAAGGGCGGTTGGGTCCTGGTTAGCTTGGTTGCTGGCCTGAACGGTGATGGACCAGTTACCTTCGTTCCAGTGCAGGTAGGTTGAACCGGCTGCACCTTCCTTGGTGGCAATCTGGTTGTCACCGAGGTTAACGGTTGGCAGGGTGCTGTCACTGTCAATCCAGTTAATGGCTGCCGCTGCAGCAGCGGTACTGCCGTAGGTCTTCTTGGTCAGCGTGAAGTCAGCTGTGCCCTGAAGAGAGCTGTCATTCAGATCAACTGCATTGTTGCCGCCGTAGAACTTCACAACACTGTTGCTGCTGGAACCACTAGCCGTTGCGTTGACGTACTTGGCGCTGCTGCTGATGCGGGATGGCAGCCACTGCTCACCAACCTGTTTCTTAGCCGCGGCGGTCACATCGTTGTAGTGATTACCGGTGCTAGTGGTGGCGCTGGAACTAGATGCTACAGAGCTGCTGGATGATGCGGCAGCAGAGCTACTTGAACTTGCCTTTTTGGAGTCGCTATCTTTCTTAGTCTTGCTGGCAACCTTACTGGACTTGGTTGCGCTACTGGAGCTATCCTTGCTCGAGTTATTGCCGTTGGCGCCGCAGCCAGCAAGCAAACCGGTAAGGAGTAAAGCGATAATTGTCTTCTTCATTTCAATCGCCCCTTTCACCTATAATTTTGCCTTATTTCGCGGGGGATGCAAGCCCTTTACGCAAATTTAGAAAGTGAGGCTGCAGCAGAGGGCGCTCATGGCCCGTAGTACAAGGCCGCTCCGGTTAGAATCCCGGTTTTAGGATTTTTGTCGGAGTGGTCTTGTACGGCAGGGCCATGCCCTCTGCTGTGCGACTAGTGAGGCTGCAACCAAAAGGCTTTATTGCATACCAAAACCGGACCCAATGGCGTTGCTGTGGATCCGGTTCATTTTAGTTATTTTGCAAAATGCGCTTACGCCGCTGCGGATTTTGCCATTTATTGCGGAATCTACTGGCGACGCGGAATGAGGTCGCGCTTTTTGCGCGGTTGCCAGCTCATCATGAAGACAGCGCCGAGGACGCTGATGATGCCGGCCAGCTGTAGCGGGTGGAAGGCCAAATTCAGGAAGGCGACGGACAAGATTGTTGCCGTGAGCGGCTCAAAGTTGCCAATCATACCGGCGATGGCCGGACGCAGTACCTTTAGGCTAGACACGTAGAGGATGTAGGCAAGGAGCGTTGCGCCGAGCACCACGAAGTCAATCATTAGCCAGCTGACGGGGTGCAGGTGCTGCGGCAAACGCCAAACGGGGTGCCACAGGTTGGCGGCGACACTGCCGACGATGAGCCCCCAGCCAACCACGACCAGCGGTGATTCTTGCATGAGTAGTTTACGCGGCAGCAGGGTGTACGCCGCGCCGGTGCAGGCGGCAATGAAGCCCCAGAACACGGCCAGCGGGGCCACGTGCAGTTTGCCAGGGTTGCCGTCCGTCACTAATAGGAAGACGCCGGCCAGTGCGATGATAATGGCTAGTGCGTCAATGAGGCGCGGCAGGCTGCGCTGCGTAACGCAGAAAACGATGGTGATTAGCGCCGGTACCAGTGACAGCATGATGGTCGCAATGGCCGCGTTGCCGTAAAAAATGGCGAGCATGTAGGTGAGCTGGGCAAGGAAGACGCCAACGATGCCGAATGCCACCTGACGGATGGCACTCGCGGGTGTCCGCCATACACGCAGTAGTGGCTTCTTAGTTGCGGCAGCGAACAGCAACATCAGGATGCCGGCAAAAGTCAGGCGCATGCTGACAATCCATTCGGGACTGGCGTCGGTAGTGGTGAACAGAATGTTGCTGCACACGCCGCCAATGCCCCACATACAGGCGCCGATACTGGCGTTGATGGCGGCGCGGGTGGTGCTCATTGGGGAATCACTCATAAGAGGCGGATCCTTTCGCGATGTCCGGAGACAAATTTATAAAGCTATGTAGATGCTGATACACAATATTTTTAGTATAAGCATCGCCGCGGCGCAAAACTAGCCTGATTAAGGAACGACTGACCGAATTCTGCACAGGCAGCGCTTACAGTTAAATTTAGTATTAAGACCTTAACAATGGTAAAATATCTCGGTAGTGACGTCTTTTTCTGAGAGGAGCTTATGCGAATCGTCATGCAGAAGATTATGAAAAAAATCAAGTTACCCGCGTTTATTGAGGACGTCCGGCTCCGGTACGTATCGATGGCAATGTTGGCTTTGGCCGTCGTTGGCATTATCGTTGCGGCCATGATTCGGCCGTGGCTCGCGCTCGCCATGACCGTGGTCCTGCTGGGGCTGGTCATCGCGTCCTTCTACACGCTCGAAACCATTACCAGAAATACCAATAAATACATCAAACATTTGTCCTACCGCATTAAACGCGGTGAGCAAGAAGCCCTCGTGCGCATGCCGATGGGGATTCTGATGTTCGACAAGGATTTGAACATTGAGTGGCTCAACCCCTTCCTCAGTCAGTATTTTGACGATGACGAGGTGCTTGGGCAGAACCTGGGCGACGTGGATTCGGAGCTGGCGGAGATTATTCGCAGCAATCAGAACGTCCAGGAGCCGCGGCGCGTGCACTGGGGTAACCACCAGTTCAACATCACCGTGCAGACCGGCATTGGCGTTGTCTACATGATGGACGTGACGCCGTACGCCAAGATTGAGCAAGAAGCAGCCGACCAGAAAATCATCATCGGCCAGATTTTCCTGGATAACTACGATGAAGTGACCCAGAGTCTGGACGACCAGCTGGTCTCCAACCTGAACAGTTTTGTGACGACGGAGCTCAACAATTGGGCGACCGAGTTCGGCCTGTTTGTGAAGCGGGTCGATGACGATCACTTCCTCATGATTGCCTACACCAAGTCGCTGACGGCGGTTGTGAAGAATAAGTTCAAAATTCTGGACACCATCCGCGAGGGCACCAGTAAGCAAAACGCGCCGTTGACCCTGTCCGTCGGGATTGCGTACGGCGACTCCGACCTGGCGCAGCTGGCGCTGACCAGTCAGAGCAACCTTGACCTTGCGCTGGGGCGTGGGGGCGACCAAGTGGTCGTCAAGTCGAAGGCCGGCGAAGCAAAGTTCTACGGCGGCAAGACCAACCCAATGGAAAAGCGGACCCGTGTGCGGGCACGCATGATTAGTCAGGCGCTGCAGGAACTGTTTAAGCAGACCGACAAAATCTACGTGGTCGGCCACGAGCGGCCCGACATGGACTCTGTGGGTGCGGCGCTCGGGATTCGGCGCATTGCGCAGATGAACGGTAAGGAGTGTTACGTGGTGCTCGACCCCACGAACTTGCATTCCGACGTTGAACGGCTGATGGAAAAGGTGGCAAGCGATACCGAACTGGCCAACCAGATCATCACGCCAGACGCCGCTTATCTCGGGGCAACTGAAAAGAGCATGCTGGTCATGGTTGACCACAGCAAGCCGTCCATCACGACGGCGCGCTCGCTCTACGATAAGTTGCAAAACCGTGTTGTGATTCTGGATCACCACCGCCGCGGTGAAGAATTCCCAGATAACCCAATGCTCGTGTACATCGAGCCTTATGCTAGTTCCACTTGCGAACTGATTGCGGAAATGTTCGAGTACCAGCCGCAAGGTAGCGCGCCGCTGAACAAGTTGGAAGCGACCGCGATGCTCGCGGGGATTACCGTGGACACCAAGAGCTTTGCACTGCGCACTGGGACGCGGACATTTGATGCCGCCTCCTACCTGCGTTCAATGGGTGCGGACGCGATGCTGATTTCCACGATGCTCAAGGAGAACGTGGATAACTACATCCAGAAGAACCACCTGATTGATGGCGTTGAAATGATTGGCGACAATATGGCATTATGTACGGGTGAAGAACAAAAAGCTTACGACCCCGTCATCGCGGCACAAGCAGCAGATACTTTGTTGTCGCTGGCCGGAATTGATGCCAGCTTCGTTGTCACGCGCCGGCGTGATGGCAAGGTCGGCATCTCCGCACGCAGTTTGGGTGATGTGAACGTGCAAGTCATCATGGAACAACTGGGTGGGGGCGGCCACTTGAGTAACGCTGCCACGCAGATTGAGAACACCACGGTTGCAGACACCAAGGGCGAACTTTTGAACGTCATCAACAAGGTCATGAACCAAAACGACGATGAGGATGACGAGGCGTAACGTAGAACGGCTCCGCACACTTAGAAAGGACTGTTAAACATGAAGGTTATTTTCACTGAAGACGTACGTGGTAAGGGTAAGCGCGGTCAGCTGAAGGAAGTACCAGACGGCTACGCACAGAACTACCTGATTAAGAACAAACTCGCCAAGTTGGCGACACCAGCGGCTGTCAGTCAGCTAAAGGGCCAAGAGCGCGCTGAAGAAAAGAAAGTTGAGGCCGAAAAAGCCAAGGCCGTTGCGCTGAAGACCAAGCTTGAAGCTGACGATACCGTCGTTGAGATTCAGTCTAAGGCCGGCGACGACTCCCGGCTGTTCGGTTCTGTACCTAGCAAGCAGATTGCGCAGGCACTGGAAAAGCAGTTCGGCTACAAGGTCGACAAGCGCAAGATTGATTTGGAAGAACCAATCCGCGCCCTGGGCTACCGCAACGTGATGGTGCAGCTCGCACCCGGTGTGAACGCGAAGATTCGGGTGCACGTGGTTGCGAAGTAGTGTGCGGAACCCAGCGGGTAGCTTCTGAGCATTAGCCTGACTTTGGAATTGACGCGGTTTTTGCGTCAGTTTCAAAGCCGGGCTAAGCGGAGCCATTTGCACTCACTGCTTTAGCAGTGTTAGTGCAATGGACACCGTAGGGGAAGCTGCTGGGTGGAGCCGTTCTCAGCAACGTTCATCCACACCACCAAATATTCCAATCAAAAAAGCGGTGGCGTTAGCCACCGCTTTTTCCATCCCATCTACTGAAGAGGCAAATTCATGCAGACCTTAGACCAAATCAAGCAAGCCATCATCGCCGATCCGCAGAACGCAGAGTTCACCGCGCGTGGCATTGATCCACTCTATGCCTTTGACCCGCAAGCCAAAATTCTGCTCATCGGGCAGGCTCCCGGTCAGCAGGCGCAAGATAAACGGCGCTATTTCGACGATCCGAGCGGTGAGCGTTTGCGCGAATGGTTGGGCATGTCCCGGGAAATATTCTATGACCCGTGGCAACTGAGTATTTTGCCCCTGGATTTTTATTTTCCAGGTAAGGGCAAAAGCGGTGACCTGCCGCCGCGCAAGGGCTTTGCGGCCAAGTGGCACCCGCAGATATTGGCAACGATGGACCGCCAGCCGCTGACCTTGCTGGTGGGGGCGTATGCGCAGAAATTTTACCTCGGTAAGCGGGCGAAGAAGAACCTGACGGCGACGGTGCAGGCGTACCAAGACTACTTGCCGCAGTACTTTCCGCTGGTGCACCCGTCGCCGCGCAACAACATCTGGATGGCCAAGAACCCGTGGTTTGCGGCGGATGTATTGCCGGAGCTGCAAAAGTTGGTGCACGCGGCGCTTGCGGATTAGGAGGACAATATGACGAGATTACGAGACATCATTAGTAGCGACAAGCATTACGCGCTTGATTACCGGGCACAGGATCCGAACGCGCACAATAACGCCTACGATTTGTGCTGGCAATTGAACCAGACGAATCCGCGGGACACGCAGAAGCGCCGCGCTGTTCTGGAGCAATTACTTGGTGATGCTGGGGATGAACTGTTCGTGGGGTCTAACTTCCAGTGTGATTTTGGCTTCAATATTCACACCACGGGTCTGAGTCTCATCAACAGTAACGTCACCATTCTTGATACTTCACCAGTGCGCTTAGGCGATGGGGTGTTCCTCGCGCCCGGCGTTGTGATTGCGTGCCCGCAGCACGCTTTAGTCATGGAGCAGCGCTTGAACGGCATTAGTCATTCGCAGCCGATTACGCTTGAAGATGGCGTGTGGGTCGGTGCGAATGTCACCATCATGGGTGGCGTCACGATTGGCAAGGGCAGTGTCATCGGCGCTGGCAGTGTCGTGACCAAGGACATTCCGGCTGGCGTCATTGCGCTCGGGGCACCATGCAAGGTGCTGCGGCCGATTACGGAGAATGACCGGATTGACGATAGTTTCATCACCGATGTGACGGGGATGCCGTTGTAATTTATAAAGCGATTCACAACGCGATCAGCTTGTGAGCATTAACGGAATAAAAGCCGAATTCCCGGTTTAGGGGGATTCGGCTTTTATTGTGTTAAGCGGAACAAGTTGCGTTGTGAAGCGCGTTTTCAGGCCGCATTCTCACTTTGTTTAAGATTGGTCAGGATGCGGTCGGTGTCGCTTGGCGGCTGCTGTGAAGGTGTGTTCAGACTCTGATCTACAGTTATTTTGGAAAAATGACTCGTCAGTCATTGACTCGCGGGTCAAAAGAGAATACACTCAGGTCGTAATCGAGGGAAAGACCTCGGTGACGGTGTCATTATTAATACTTGTAAGGTAACTTGCGTGTGAGGTCAGTGCACTGACTTTACTTCGCAGTCGCGCACTAGCGGGCAGCCTCCTACTGCACAAGCCAACTCCCGTCAAAATCCCCAAACCAGGGATTTCGCCGCGAGTCACCTTGTGCTCCGGAACCTACGCGCCCGTAATCGCAGCCTATTTGGAGGACTTCATCATGACAGAACCCGTGGTTAACATTCAGCACCTACAGAAGAATTTTGGTAGTTTCCACGCCCTGAAGGACATCACTTTGGATGTTCAGCCCGGAGAAGTGTTTGGCTTCATCGGACCAAACGGTGCCGGCAAGTCGACCACAATCCGCACACTTCTCGGCATTCTCAAGGCCAGCGGTGGTAGTGCCCGCATCTTCGGCATGGACGTCTGGAAGGACGCCGTGGCCATTCACAAGCGCATCGCTTACGTGCCCGGTGACGTTTACCTGTGGCCGAACCTCTCGGGTGGGGAGGCCATTGACCTGTTCTTGCGCCTATCCGGCCAGAAGCACTCGGCCCGCACTGACGAGTTGATCAAGCTCTTTGACCTCGACGTGCGCAAGAAGTGCCGCAGTTACTCCAAGGGTAACCGCCAAAAGGTCGCCCTCATCGCCGCCTTTTCCACGCAGGCGGATCTTTACATCTTTGACGAACCAACCAGCGGCCTGGATCCACTGATGGAGGAAATCTTCCAGAAGCAGGTGCTGGCACTCAAGGATGCCGGCAAGAGTGTGCTACTTTCCAGCCACATTTTGAGTGAAGTGGAACGCATGTGTGACCGCATCGGCATCATCCGCGCCGGCGAAATTGTCGAAACCGGGAGCCTGGCCGACATGCGCAAGCTCAGTCGTACCAACATCACCGTGCAGACCAAGGATGCACTGGACAGCGTCAGTCAGCTGCCCGCCGTGCACGGCTTCACGCCGGACGCCAAAGTCGCTAATAAGGCCAGCTTTGCGGTCGACTCCGAAGAACTGGACGGCGTCATCGCGGCGCTGGGCAAATTGACCATTGTCAGCCTGCAGAGCACACCACCAACACTGGAAGACCTGTTCCTGCGCTACTACAACCAGAAGGGGGACGAGGGCGATGCTCAAAAGTAAGTTTGCGGGCACGGGTCTGCTGCTGCGGACCTACCTGCGGCGTGATTGGCTACGCATTCTGTTCTGGTTCCTCGGCCTCGCGGGGCTCATGGTGGGCGCTGCCGGCAAGTTCGACACGCTGTACGGTGACGCTAAGGCGCTGGCCTCCATCACGACGACCTTGAAGACGCCCGCAATGGTGTCGATGTTCGGACCGTTCCCGGACGCCAAGACCTACACGTCCGGGCTGGTGTACGCCGCGATGATGATGGTCTTCATGGGCCTGTTCACCGCCATGATGAACATCTACTTCGCCGTGAAGAACAGCCGCGCCGAGGAAGACACCGGGGTTAGCGAACTGATTTCTGCCCACGCTGTTGGCCGCTGGAGTCAGCTGCTGGCCGCAACACTGGAAATCGTGCTGATTAACGTCCTCATTGGTGCTGTTGAAGCGGTTGGTTTGCAGGCAGCCGGGATGACCGGTGCCAACATGGAAGGTAACTGGCTGTTCGGCATGGGCCTGGCCGCCTTTGGGATTATGTTCGCGGCCTTCAGCCTGCTTTGTGCGCAGATTGTTAGCAGCGGTCGCAGTGCCACCATGCTCAGCTACGGCGTGCTCGGTATCCTCTACGTTGCGCGGATGGCCACTGACGTCAAGAACCCCGACCTGAGTTGGTACACCATCTTCGGCTGGATTGAAAAATTCGACATCTACCGCAACAATAACTGGGGACCACTGTTTCTGATGCTAGGTCTGGCGCTCATCGTGTTCATTATCGCCTTTGCGATTGCGGCCACGCGTGACGTCGGTAGCGGCATTTTGCCACAAGGAAAGGGCCGTCGCGGCGCCAGTCCCCTGTTGCGCGGACCGTTTGGCCTCATTGCGCGCCTTGAACGGATGAGCACCATCGTATGGCTCGTTGCCCTGTTCGGGTTGGGCGCCAGCTATGGTTCCATCTTCGCCAACATTGGTGATTTGCTGAAGTCCAACCCCACGATGGCCAAAGTACTGGGCAGTGCGGCAACCGCTTCTGCCAACCGGACCATTGTGCTGTCCTTTGCGGGCACGCTGGCCATTATCTTCGCGGTTACGGCGACGGTGCCAGCACTGTTGACGATGCTGCGCCTCAATAGTGACGAGAAGAAAGGCTACCTGGAGCAACTGCACGCGCGCGGCATCTCCCGGCTGCACCTCTACAGTGCCCACCTGGTGTACGCCGTGCTGATCGGGACAGCTGCCCTGGTGCTCGGTGTGCTGGGGATGGCTCTGGCTGGTAACGCCACGATGGATCGCGCCATTGCGCTGTCGCGCTTTATGCGCGCCGTGTACGGCTACTGGCCAGCGCTGATGCTTGTCATTGGCTTTGCGGCCTTGCTGGCGGGCGCCCTACCGCGCTTCCAGTCGCTTGTCTGGATTCTGCCGATTTACGGCGTGTTCTCCCTTTATATCGGGAAACTGCTCGACCTGCCCGAGTGGGCGGGCAAGCTCACGCCTTTTGGCTGGATTAACAATGTGCCTACTGCGCAGGTTGATTGGGGCGCCGCGGGGTGGATGACCGCTGCCGCCCTCGTCATGATGGTGCTTGGGTATATCTGCTACCGGCAGCGTGACCTGAAAATCAATTAAGTGTAGACTTTAAAGGACAAACAAGGGGGAAATCGTCATGCCGAAACGTAATGGACCAAAGGATCCTGACAAAGAGGAGCGCATCTTAACCGCCGCGATTCGCATTTTTGCGCGCGACGGCTACCAGCACGCTAAAACTGACGAAATCGCCGCTGCGGCGGAGGTTTCCAAGGGCCTGGTGTTCAATTACTTCGGCAGCAAGGCGCAACTCTACGTCGCCGCGGTGCAGGCAGCCTACGATGGTTTAATCGCGAAGGCCGACATGTCCGTTTGGCAAGACGCCCCCGACCTCAAGAGTATGGTGGTGCGCGCCACCAAGTACAAAATTCAGATGCAACTCGCCTATCCAGACGAGTTTGCGCTCTCCATGCAGGCTTACGCGGACGTTGGCAATCTGCCCAAAGGTTTGCGCGACCAGGTGGCTGCAATCTGGTCGGATAAGTTAGCACAAGTGATGCCGGACATGGTGACGCCCGTGCTGGAACGTACCAAACTGCGCCCCGGCGTGCGCATCGAAACGGTGCAGAAGCTCATGAGCGCGATGGTCATGCTGATTGGCGAGGAGACCAAAGTCCTGGTGCAGGCAAAACCGGACATCACCATCGGCGAGATGAGCGGCATCATCGCTGAGGTGGAGGACTACATGGACATTATGGAAAACGGGTTTGTAGATAAGGCTGCACCAAGCGGCGAATAGGCCTATATGACATAGGGTAGTTCTGACGGGAATTTATTTTAATCTTCGTCAGAACTACCCTATTTGTTAGGCATACTAATCGGGTTCTAACGTGTTCTCTGATAACGACAAGTTTTGTAAATGATGAAGTATGTTATGCGCCCATGATGTCACGTGAAGAGTGGAAGTTATAGCAAGTTGTGTTATCGAGAATGTTGAATATAAAGCCTTATGCTTTTGGAGAATTTATGTTGAAAGAACAAAATGCGATTTGTTGTTGGTTAAAGTGGTGTAATGACAACGAAATTAAACCGTGGCTTTTTGATTTTAAACAGTTTTTTCGCGATAGTGTGTGGACATCAGATAAAATCAATGATGAAACTCATTTGAACGAATGGTTACTATACAAATTTGAAAAAAAGTACTCAGAAAATGTAAAGAAGGTTCCTCCCCTTTTAAACTGCTTTGAAAAGGGAAAGAAAGTGGATAAAGATCCAGACAAGATTGCTCGTCCTATTTACAAAGTACTAGGTTGGATAGATTCCAATAGCATTCATGCCGATGGTGATCAGATGAATTCGTTTCAAACGACATTTACCCAATTGTTTGCGATTAAATCTTCTAACCGAGGGAGAACAAATGGTGCACCGTTCTCAGATGAAAATCTAGAGTGTTACCGAAAACATTATTTTGAACAAATTCCTGAAGTTAGCGATTTGTTCAAAGAAATGGTGCAAGACCTTCAGCAGAGCCCCCAAAATTCTAAACAGAATATATTTAATGAATTTGCATTTAGAAAGAACGAATTAATCTTTAAAAACTTAAAAGAATTTGCGGGATTGACGCATTCGATAGGTAATTTTATTGTCATGCCCGTTAAATATAATCTTGTTCGTGGTTCTGCAGAACAAGTACGTGATTATTGGGACTTATCTCTGCAAGTTATTCATGATTTATTTTATTCTGCAGGGGATATTGGAAGATCTGCATGGAAAAATTTTGTTGAACAGTTTTATTTACAACCTTTTGTTCGTCGGAATGATTATTCTGTAGGTGAATTATGGACTGGACACTTGACTGGTCAAATTTACCCACAAAGTTCTGTGCAAGTTGAGGAATTCTATTATCGTGTGAACATGTTGATTGAAGAACGTGGAAAGTGGATTACCAGAATTCTATGTGAAAAATTAGATAGTGAATTAGATAGTGAAACGAAAAAATTTTACCTTAAAGAGTTGAAACTTGGTTCTATGGATCACATTCGTTTCTATGATGAAATCATCGAAAAAGAGTAAGTGTCAAAGAGATAGATTATTTATATTTCCCATTTTCATGATATTTGGATTGAGACAGTTGAGAAATAAAGCTGATTACTTTCATCACGTTGATAGTGGGTTGCCTAAGTCGAGTGTTAGACATCTAATGTAGAAACGCGTCCGTTGTGTTAGAATTTACCAGTGTCTTAAATCGAAATACGTGCGCACCGCGCAACTTGGTGCAGCACGTGGCAAAGGGCAGATTAGACAATGCGCAACTACCTTGAATAGTTGGCTTTGGCTGGTCTGCTCCTTTGCCACTAGCTTATTAATGTTACATCGTGGTCGCGTGCCAAAAGGCAGCCAGTCGATCTCGCGCTTTAGCGCGTAGTGAGACGGACACCGGATTCTGACCGCCTTTTGGCACAGCTAATTAAAACAGGAGGTAATCTCACATGGATCAGCCAACAACAGGGCGCCAGCTGCCCCAGAACAACGAGGCCGAGCAGGCCGTACTGGGCTCCATTCTTATTGATTCGGACCGGATGGCCGACGCGCAGGAATATGTCACCGAAAATGACTTCTACCGGCGTGCCAACCAGCTCGTTTTCCACGCGATGACGGAATTGTCAGACCGCGGGGATGCCATCGATAACCTGACCGTGAAGGAAGAACTCGAGCGTGAAAATGCGCTGGAGGACATCGGCGGGATTACCTACCTAGTGGAATTGGCCGACGCCGTTTCCGCCGTCACCCACGTCAGCTACTACGCGCAGATTGTGAAGCAAAAGGCGACTAGCCGGCGCCTGATTCAGGCTGCCAGCACCATCGCCGAGCGTGGCTATGACGACGAGGAAGACCCCGACGTCCAGTTGGAAGAAGCCGAAGAAAAAATCGCCCAGATTTCGCAGGGTGGTGGTCAGGACTTCCGGCGCATTTCGGATGTACTGAACTCAGCTATGAACGACATCGACCAACTCATGCAGCAGCATGAAGAAGTCACCGGGCTCGCAACGGGCTTTCCGGACCTGGACCGGATTACGACCGGTTTTCACGAGGACGAACTCGTGGTTATCGCCGCCCGTCCCGGGATGGGGAAGACCGCGTTCGCGCTGAATATCGCGCAGAACGTCGGCACCAAGACCGACGAAGCCGTCGCCATTTTCAGCTTGGAAATGGGTGCTGAATCGCTGGTTAACCGTATGCTCTGCAGTGAAGGTAGCATCAATGCCAACCACCTGCGCACCGGGCAACTGACGGAAGAAGAAACCCGCAACCTGATTGTGGCCATGGGTTCGCTCGCCAAGACAAACATCTACTTCGACGACACACCAGGGGTGCGTGTGGGTGAAATTCGCGCAAAATGCCGCCGTTTAGCCCGCCAGCCGAACACGCACCTTGGCCTCATTGTGATTGACTACCTGCAACTGATTGAAGGTTCCGGTAAGGAAAACCGTCAGCAGGAAGTCTCCGATATTTCCCGGCAGCTCAAGAAGCTAGCTAAGGAACTGCACGTTCCGGTCATCGCCATGAGTCAATTGTCCCGTGGTGTTGAACAGCGTCAGGATAAGCGGCCAGTTCTGTCTGATATTCGTGAATCTGGGGCGATTGAACAAGATGCCGACATCGTGGCCTTCCTGTACCGTGACGATTACTATCGTGATGAAGAGGGCGGCGATGACGACGACAATGAGCAGGATCCAGAAGATCAGGATGTAGGGGAAATGGAAATCATCATTGAGAAGAACCGTAGTGGTGCGCGGGGGACGGTTAAGTTACTGTTCGTGAAGTCACTGAACAAGTTCTCCTCGATTGCCTACCAGCCATCGTAGTGGTGAACCTACTCTTAGAACACTAAGAATAAATTTTGATTGTGTCACGATACTACACAGTCGCGTGCTAAAAGGCAGGGCTCTAATGTATAGGGACACGCCAACAGAAATCTTAAATGCGGGATTTCCGTCGTCGTGTCCTTATACACCGGGTCCTAAACGACTTTTAGCACAGCCTTGGGAGGTTAATGCAATGGACGGAATTATGATGAGCTTACTCGCTGCCAAGGCGCAGCGCCTGCTAATTAACCTCTACCAAAAGGACGTGGAGGATTTCTACACCGGTTATGTGCAGGAAGTGGCCAGCGACGGTGTGGTGCTGAATACTTACAGTGACGCGGGTTTGGCCGATGGGGCCGCCTACGTCACTTTGGGTGCCATCGACTCTGTCGAGGTGGCCGGCGCGGATTTGAACACGATGCAGTATCGCATTGCCAAGTCAAACGATAAGGCGTTCAGTGCGATGCCCGCCGCACCGCTGCGCTTGCCACTGAATGCGGATAACCCGCTGCTCTACCAGGTGGCCGAGAACATGCGCCGTACCGGTCAAGCGGTGGTGGTCGTGTCGATGGACGCCGAGAATTACCTGGAAGGGCAGATTACTGAAGTGAGCGACAGCGCACTCGTGCTGAAGGTCTTCAACAAGTTCAATTACAGCGATCACCGACAGCTCACTGTCGATTTCTCCAGCCTGACCGTCCTCGAGTTTGAGGGTTACGACCTGATGCTGGAGTCAGTGCTGCTCAGTCAGCGCGGTCAGTTGCAGCACGAACCCACCAGCCGTTACCGCAACAATGGGCAGTTGGGCAAAATTTTCAAAATTGTTCGCGATGCCGGTCAGTTGATTGCGGTGATCACCCGGGTTAATAACGATAACTTCTACGTCGGCCGCGTGCGCGCCGTCAGCAATGAGTTCGTTGTGATGGCGATGCTCGACATGTCGGGGCAATTTGGCGGCTATGCCATCATCCGCCTGCGCAACATCAACTTCGTGCTCACGGACTCGGACTATGTGCAGACCGTAGCTTTCTACGAAGCTTGGGCAACAAAACAGCATTTTGCCCAGGCACCAGGACTCAACCGGGCGCGCGAATTCAATGACGGCGCCGACTTCCTGGCCGACATTGTCGCCGAGGCCGAAATCATGGGTAAGGTGCTGCGCGTCCGCAGTGCCGAGCAGAGTGACCCGGTGAACGGCAGCATTGTGGCCACTACCGACAAGGGCTTCACGCTCAAGCCGTTCGGGCAGTCGGATGCGGAAGACATTAGCTTCCGCTACGAGCAGGTGCTGGATCTGACCTTCGATAGCGTGTACGCGTTCCTGCAGGAGGAATGGCTGCGGGATAGTGAATAGAATTGACGCGGAGGACTGGCAATCGCCAGTCCTTTTTTGTTCAATAACAAAACGCTTGTTTTTTGTTGGAAGAGGGCTATCATCTGTATTCATAAGGGTTTGGTTACATAATGGGGTGATTTTGATGAAAAAAGTACAGACCTATTTCTCCCTCTACTTCAAAAGTTTCCGCCTCTTCTGGCGAGCGGCCAAGGGCAGCAGCCTTCTGCTCCTCTTCTTAGTGCCGATTCAGGCCTTAGCACCGGCAGGCTTAATCTGGCTCGCGCAACGTTTGTTGGACGCACTGGTTGCCAAGCAGGCGGTGGTGCCGCTATTGATCGCGTGGGGTCTCGTGTTCCTGGTGGCGAGTGCCGCGATTCCGGTGAATACCTCTATTCAGGGGATCCTCACGGATAAACTCATTGCCTTCGTGAACGTCGAATTGATGCACAAGTCAGCGTCCATTCAGGGACTTGGTGCGTTTGAAGATGCCGACTTTTACGATAACCTGCAATTGGTGAGTTCCGAAGCGTCGTGGCGGCCGGTCAACTTGATTGTGTTCGGGATTAGTGCGGTGCGGGAAGTCATCACAACGGCATCGATGATGTTGCTTCTGGCGCATTACAATCCGTGGATTGCGCTGGTGCTGCTGGCCGCAATCATTCCGCAGAGTGTGGTCAGTTACCATGTGCAACAAGACGCCTTTGAAACGATGGTGACGCGCAGTCCGGACGCCCGGAAGTTGCAGTACTATAGTGAGGCACTACTCACGGCGCGCGATGCCAAGGAAGTGCGCCTGTTTGGGGCGTTTACATACTTCATCGATGCCTACAAGCATCTATACGCCAAAATGCACGCGTCGGTGAAGCACGTGCGCCTGCGACAGATGCGCATTGCGATTCTCTTTCTTATTGTGAGCGTCGTACTCAGTGTATTTAGCTTACTATGGATGATTACCGCGATTCAGCAGGGTCGCGCTGGAATCGGCGGTCTGTTAGTATTCGCGTCAACGCTGACGGCAACTAGCAGTAGTATCTATTCGCTGATTGAGAATTCCAGCTTGCTTTACGACACGTTACTGTACATGCAGAAGTATTTTGGCTTCATGAACTATCAGGACGAACAATTGGCGATTGGTGATGCGGCTTTTCCCGAACATGTTGAAGGTATCACGCTAGACCACGTCAGTTTTAGTTACCCTAATCAGAAGGTGCCGGCGCTGGATGATGTGTCGCTCACGGTCCGTGGTGGCGAGAAGATTGCGGTCGTCGGTGAGAACGGCTCAGGTAAAACGACGATGGCCAAGCTGCTGATGCGCTTTTACAATCCGCGCGCCGGCAGCGTGCAGCTGAACGGGACGGATGTGCGTGAGTATGACGTGGCCGATTACCGCCGGCATTTTGGCGCCGTATTCCAAGACTTCTCGAAGTTCCTGATGCCACTCGGTGCGAGTGTTGGCATTGGTAATCCGGCCAAAATGCAGAACGAGCCAGCCGTGCAAGCTGCACTAGAAGCGGGGGGCATGGCGCAGGTGATGGCGGCCAAGCAATTGACTGCTACAACGCCACTTGGCAAGCAATATAAGGGCGGCGTGGATCTGTCTGGCGGCGAGTGGCAGAAGCTCGCGATTTCCCGCGCGTTCATGCCCGACAGTGCCGTGATGATTCTGGATGAACCAACCGCCGCGCTCGATCCGCGCAGTGAGTACGATGTTTACCAGCGCTTTTTGAATCTGGCTGCTGGCAAGACGGTGTTCTTCATTACCCACCGCTTGGCCGCTGTCCAGATGGCTGACCGTGTGCTGGTCATGCGCGGCGGCCACGTTGTGGGCTTCGGGACGCACAAGGAATTGCTCAAGAGTAACGCGTACTACAAGGAATTGTACGAGATGCAGGCATCTGGGTACACGCAGGATGAGTGAAGTGGATGTGAAAAGGTGATTGCACACACGTGTGCAATCACCTTTTTTGAATTAGCTGTAATTGTTAAAGACACGATACAACGATGACTGATGTATAGCTGGTGTATACCTAATGAGTTATAATAAGCCTGTAGGAGGCAATACATTGGATAAAAAAAAGAAGGCTGTTATTACTGCTCGGGTTGACCTCGATACCAAGGAACGTGCTCGTAAGGTCTTGGAAAATGCCGGCTTAGATATGACCACGGCGATTAATATTTATCTGAAGAAAGTTATTGCGGTTAATGGTGTTCCATTCGCTGTCACCGCTACAGACCCACTGGATGAAGCAACCCTTAAAGCGCACGATGAGATTCATCGGGGCGAATATGACAGCTTCAATAATGTTGATGACTGGTTTAAGGATTTGACCAATGGAAATTAAACAGGCCAAGCTCTTTAAGAAGCAAGCACGAATGATGCAAAAACGTGGTGTCAACATGCTGGAATTACGCGCAGCGGTTGAGGCGATTGTCGAAAACAATCACGACAAGCTTGTTAAAATGAACGATCATGCACTAAAAGGACGGTTGATAGGCGACCGTGAATTGCATATTGAGAGTCATGGCGATTGGCTACTGCGCTATCGGGTAACGGGAGATACGCTCATTTTATGGTTATTAGCAACCGGATCTCATCGCGACGTGCTGAATATTGAGTAACAAATAGGCGTCCTCGCATTTCTTGCGGGACGCCTATTTATATGGCGATATGCACTGAATGACTGTGCAGATGCGCTCTCACTTTTATATTTTGTCGGTGCCGATTACGTGTTAGCCGTGAGGATGTGGTCCGCAATATATGTCAGCACCCCAGAATGATTATTGTCGGTGGTCACCGCATCGGCGACGTCAAGAACATCTTGTGGCGAGTTCCGCATCGCCACACCGAGGCCGGCTTCTTGCAGCATTTCGATGTCGTTACCACCGTTGCCGAAGGTCACCATATTTTGCAGGGGGATGTCGAGCTGCGCGCCCAATTCGGCTAATCCGCGTGCTTTGTGGATTCCTGGCTGGATGATGTCAATATCACCGTGACCGCTAGAAGTAGGAACGGCAAAACCCGCGAGCTGTTCGTGGTAGCGTGCAACGTAGGCTGCGGTTTCATGCGCGGGGCAGTGGCTGGAGAACTTGACGATGTCGTCATCAATTTCATCAAAGCGGTCAATCAGTTGCAGACGGTGGTAGTAGTCGCGCGCATCCGTAATGAAGGCGTCTGAAGACGAACGCAAAACATAGGCGCCGTTGACTCCGGCCGCCAGCCATTCGACTGCAGGCAGTGCGGTTAGCACCTGAGCGACTTTACGGGCGACATCTGGTGTGTAAGTGGATTGGAAGTATGTCCGCTGCGCGTCGCGAACGAGTCCGCCATTTTCAGATAGAAAAATAATGTCCGGGTAACCGGCAAAGAAGGACCGCAGTTGGTAGTACTGATTACCACTGGCTACGACAAACTGAATTCCCTGTGCACGCATCTTGGGGTATAAGTCAGCGAACTGCCGGCGATCATAGTCCATCTCGTTGTTTAAAAAGGTGCCATCCATGTCTACAGCAATTAATTGGGCTTTGTGCATTGTTGTCCTCCATGAAAATATTTGTTATCGCTTACACATGATGATACCAAGCCTGCACTGGGAAAGCTAGGTGCAGGACGTTGATTTTGTTTTTTTATAAAGCACACAAAAATATGGCGGCCCCGTCAGCGCGGGGTCGCCATATTTTGATTGTATTACTTATCCCAAATCATAATCCGCTTCGCCGGATCCATGTACATCCCGTCGTCAGGCTGCACGTTGTATGCGGCGTACCAACTGTTGAAGTTCTTCACTGGCACGTTCACCCGCAGGATGGCTGGCGCGTGCACATCGGACAGTGCCACGGTCTTGGCGAGTTCTGGGCGGCGCTTGGTTGCCCAGGACTTGGCGTAGGCGGTGAAGAATTCGTGCAGCTGGTCAGCGCTGGCGTTCTTACCCAGTAGCTGCAGAGCGACGTCCATGCCGGCGTTATCGGCGATGTTCTCGGAAACCGTCAGGCGGCCGTTAATCTTGGCACCATCGGCTTCAAGGCCATCGAACTGCGCGGCGACCGCGTCCACAATTTTGGCAAATTCCTGCTGGTCGGCGTCCGTCCACCAGTTGTTCATCGAGCCATTCTCGTCGTAGAGCGCGCCGTTGTTGTCGAAGCAGTGCGAGATTTCGTGGCCGATGGTGGCGCCGGTGCCGCCAAGCTTGGCGGCGGTTGACCAGTCGAGCGCGTAGTATGGCGGCTGCAAGATGCCCGCCGGGAAGGTGATGTCGTTCTTGCTCGGGTCGTAGCAGGCGTTGACCAGGTGGCCTGGCATTGCCCATTCACTGCGGTCCACGGGCTTGCCGACTTGCGCGAGGCGGAAGGCTAGTTCCTGACTCTGGACTTTCAACATTGCGGACAAGAGGTCATCCGTGTCATCAAAATGCAGCTGCTCGTACATACTGAAGAGCTGGTCGGGGTAGCCCATCTTGATCTTCATCGTCTTGAGCTTGGCAATCGCCTTTTGCTTCGTGGCGTCGCTGAGCCAGGTGTTAGCCTGCAACTGGCGCTCGTATTCCGCAATGAGCTGCTTGACCATGGCGGTAATGTCGGCCTTGGCTTCAGCGCCAAAGTAGGTTTGGCCATAGTAGAGGCCAATCGGTTCAGCTAGCAGTGCGTTGACGGTGGCAAACGCGTGGCGTGTCCAGTCGGTTGGCACTTCTTGACCGGTCAAGAAACGCTTGTAGGCACCGGCTTCACTGCGCAGGTCGTCACTCAGGCAGCTCGCATCGTCGATGAGTTCGTTCACAATCATGGCGCGCTGCAACTGCAGATAGTTGTCGGCATTAATCAGTGTGTTGGCTTCCTTGAAGACGCCAGGCGTGAACAAGTTAACTTTTGCCGGGGCGCTGGGCAACTGGGTTGCGAGCGCCGCGGTCAGACCGGTGTTGCTGGTGCTGGCTGTGAGTTCGTCCCAAGTGTAAGGGTTGTCCAGGTTCTTTTCGTCAGCGTATTCCACGTTAGTTGGTGTGAGTGCGGCGATGCGCTGGTCAAAGGCGAGGGCGTCAGCGATGTAAACCTGTGCGGTTGCTTCGTTGTAGCCGGCCGCCAGCAGGAGCTTATCAGCCATGGCGGACCACTGCGCGAACATTTGCTTAGCATCCTCAGAAGGCTCGCGGTACAGCGCGGCGTCGGGCAAAATGGTGCCCCAACTGGCCAGGTGCAACTGGTTTACCGTGGCGTCGTGCATGTCAGCCATGGCCCAACAGGCAAAAGGCAGGGCGTACTGCTGCGCCAAAAGTTCTGGCAACGCCGCCTTGAATGCATCGAGGGTGGTGAGGCTTTCTATGTACTTGAGACGGGGCAAAACTGGCGCAACGCCGGCTGCATCACGCGCGGCTTTATCCGCCGCCTTGGCGTACAACTTGGCCGCATACTGCAGAGGCTGATTGTCGGCCTGCTTTTTGCCGCTGGCAATGTCGCTGAGGTCACGTACCAAGGTCTCGCGGATGCTGTCGCCCAACTCGGAATCGGCACTGACCATTGCCTTGTCGGCGGGGATTGGCGTTTTAGCTTGCCATTCACCGTTGACGGCCATGTACAAATCGTCTTGAATTCTTGCTGTCATAAGATTACTCCTCCTTTTGAGTTACCCACATCGTAGGCTTTCGCGTGGGGAAACGCAACGGACGGATGCGGGTGCTAGTCGCGGCAAAATGCGTGTGCTACAATCATGCTAATCACGAACGGCCTGCCGTTCATAAAGGAAAGGAAGTGAATGCAACATGGCTAATGTGGTAATTGTAGCGCACGTTGCAAAGTCGGCGGAGGATATGGCTAAGTAAGAGGTCAGTTTGCACCGGAATCTGTGTTCTGGAGCGCAACTCAATGTCATGTTGAAACACAACTGTTGAAGCAGGCCTCGCCGCCTCTCCTCCAGAATCGATGCATCGTCATCGTGGAGGAAACAACGAATTAAATTTACAAAATTATGGTTTAACACCTGAACTCAGCAGTGCTGCTGCAGCCGCCAAGCCGCTGGTTTTGGCGCGCGTAATCAGCGTGAACCGCACGCTATACCGTGTGGTTGCAGAAGCTGGTGAATTTAGCGCGAGTGTCACGGGGCGTCTCACCAACATCGCTATGGGACCAGAGGATTACCCAACGGTTGGCGATTGGGTGCTGCTGCGCCTGCCTGCTAACGCAGCAGATGCTGGGAGCATTGAGCGTCTTTTGCCGCGGCGCAGCGTCTTCGCGCGCAAGGCGGCTGGACGCACCAGTGCTACGCAGTTAGTTGCTGCCAACATCGACACCGTCTTCATCTGTATGGCGCTGGATGGCAACTTCAATGAGCGGCGCGTTGAGCGTTACCTCGCCGTGGCTAACGCGAGTGGGGCGCAGCCGGTAGTCGTGCTCACCAAGGCAGATTTGAGCGCTGATGTGGCCAGTCAGGAGGCAATTATCGCCGCAATCGCGGGACCGGAGGTGGCAGTGCTGACGGTTGACGCAACAAGCGCCGCGGGCATTTTGCCGCTGATTGCCCTCATTGAAGCGGGTCGCACCTATGCGTTCATCGGCTCGTCTGGTGTCGGTAAAAGTACGCTGATTAACCACCTGTTGGGACTCGACGAACTGGCCACGGGGGCCATTCGCGCAAGTGATGCGCACGGTCGCCACACGACGACCGGTCGGGAGCTCTTGCTGCTGCCGAGCGGCGGGATTGTGATTGATACGCCGGGGATGCGCGAGTTGGGCATCGTCGACGCTGCCATCGATGAGACTTTTGCGGACATCACAGAATTGGCGCAAAGCTGCCGCTTCAATGATTGCACGCATGGTAGCGAACCAGGTTGCGCGGTCCAGGTGGCCATTGCGGCTGGCACCCTGGATGCGGCGCGTCTGACGAGTTACCAGCGCTTGCAGACAGAGCAAGCTGAGAACATCGCCTTACGCGGTAAGGCGCGTGAGCTGGCCAAGATTAACCGCATGTTTGGCAGCAAGAAGCAGATGCACCAGATGATGAAAGAAATTAAGCAACGCCGGAGATAAGGCGTGAGTAAAAAAGAAGCGTTCACCGCAACCGGTGAACGCTTCTTCTATATGCAATCGTTTTACTTCGCCACGCTGCTAGTGCCATCAGCGTAGTTAATCGTGTAGCCATCCTCAACGTTAAAGATGTAGACGTTGAAGCTGACACTGTTGTCGCCAATTGACTGGGCGCGCATGTGCACCCCGCGGGCGACGAGTTCGTTGCCGCGGTAAACGGGCTGCACCTGGTAACGAACGTAGTGACTCTTGCTCTGCTTGATGTAGTAGGCGATGTCGTTTTCGTGTGCGAGCATCAGCGGACTGTTCAGTCTGCGGGTCCCCGTCATCAGGTTCTTCGGATTGTTGTTCTCACCCGAAAGCTGGTAGCCGATGAGGTGACTGCGGTTATAAAGCCAGCCACTAGCAATGCGGCGGTTGTGCCACCCAGTTGGGTCCCAGGTGAGACCTTCGCGTTTAGACGTTGGCATCAATGACTGGTTAAGCAGCGCGTTACCGGCGATGGCGCGGTTCAAGTTGTCGAGATTGCTGTACTGCTCCCAGGCGCCCTTGGCGGTGCTAAGCTCCGCGCTGGTGAAGCCGGGCTTGTTCCCATTCACGATGATTTCCTGCTCGCCGCTGTAGTTCTTGGCGGCCAGCTGCTGGTTGGTCGTCTGGGTAGCGGGCTTAGCGGCTGTCGTGGTGGTCTTGGCGGGCTGCTTAGTCTTCTTGGCGAAGGCAGCTTTCTTCTTTTCCAAAGCGGCCTTGGCCTTGTTCAGCTCTTGCTGGCGCTTGACGTTGTCCTTTTCAATTGCCTTGGCGGCCTTTTCCGGTTTGTGATCATATTTCTTGACCACTTTCACCTTGGCAGGTGCGCTTTTCTGACCGCAAGCGGCGGTCGTTGCGCTAATTCCCAGAACGGCGGTCGCGACTAAAAGTTGTTTCCAGAATTTTGCCATTAGCGCTTCGACCTCCTGTATCCGGCTGCCTGGGCTGCTGCTTCGCTGGCGAAGTAGACGGCATTGCTGCTGTTCATCCGGTAACTAGCCTGCCCGGGTACGTGATAAATCTTGCTGTTCACGTTGCCGATGATCTTGCCCTGACCGCCGGTGGTCATGTCACCGTGGTTGACGGGTGCGCTGTGGTTGGTTGTGGCGTGCGCACGGGAACTAGCGGCGGCGCGACTGCTGGCGGTTGCCCGACTCGCTGCAGCGGCTTGTGAGCTGGCTACTGCCGCACGGCTTGATGCGGCCGCCTTGCTGGCAGCTACTGCTTTACTGCTGGCAGCGGCGGCCTTACTACTGGACTCGGCCTCGTACTTGTTTGAGGCACTGTCCAGGGATTCGGATTCGGAACTCAGCTCTGCAAACTGATCGTCGAGTTTGCTGGAAACGGCGACGGCACTGGCTTTGCGTGCGGTTCCGATTTTGACCACCTTAGTCTTGGTGGTATTTTGCGGCGTTGCGCTGGCGCTGCAGGCGCTGGCAAACACGCAGAAGACGGCGATAATCACCGACATCAGCGCGATTTGGCGCGTCTTGCCCCGCCCGCGTTGCCACAGGCGCCACCCGCCGGCAGTCGCAACTGCGGCGAGGGCGAGCAAAAGTAATGACATATGGAATTCTCCCCCAAAATAGATTTCACCTGGATTATTCATAGAATTTCAAAAAAGCAGCGCAATCCCATGATTCACACGGGACTGCGCTGCTTTGGTGTTTC
>NZ_RHNR01000032.1 GCF_003946025.1 Lacticaseibacillus songhuajiangensis
TACACCGCAGATTATCTCAGGAGCGCGGATTTGACGCCGGGTTTGCGGCAAATCTGCCAGCGAAAGACGGCGAAGCCAGTCGACCTCGCGCTTTAGCGCGTAGTGAGACGGACACCGTAGGGCCGCCTGGAGCGGTCCCGCCCGACGTAGTTCTCCGGAGCGCAGCCCAAGCGCACTCACGCCGGAGTTGCCGACTTCACCGCCTAGCGGCGGTTTGAAAACGCCGCAGAGGCCCAGTGCGACTCCGTCGCTAAAAGACTTACGCTGACGGACATCGTGAGCTTTTATGACGGTGAAACAAAATTTTGTCGTTTAAGGCTAGTTTGCCCGTAGAAAGTGTGTATAATTACTAAGTATAGAAAGCTTGTGCTTCCGGACTCCCACTGGAGGGGCAGCTGAATGTTTCACAAAGATTGGCCTGTCTCCCACAGGTCAATTTTTTATTTTAGGAGGAAATAACCTTGGAATTTGCATCCTATTCTGAAGCATTAACACACATTCACGCCTTGCCGCGCCTTAAGCGCAGCAACACGCGCGCTGAGTTACGCGCTGTGCTTGCTCACTTGGGACATCCTGAACGCCACGGGCACTTTGTCCACGTGACGGGAACCAACGGCAAGGGGTCAACAAGTAACGCTATCGCCCACATTTTGCAGACGGCTGGTTGCACCGTGGGTTTGTTCACGTCACCGTTCATCATGCGGTTTAATGAACGCATCCAGGTGGATGGCCGGCCCGTGAGCGACGAAACCATTCGCGTTGCGGCGGGGCGGGTGCAGACCGCCATTGATGAGTTGCGCCAGCAGGACTCCGAGTTTGCGCTCAAGGAGTTCGAATTCATCACCAGCATGTGCTTCCTGATTTTTGTTGATCAGGGCGTAGATGTTGGGGTGATTGAAGTGGGCATTGGGGGCACGCATGACTCCACGAACGTCATCATGCCAGAGGTGAGCGTCTTAACGAACGTGGCACTTGACCATACCGAGATTCTGGGGGATACCGTCGGCAAAATTGCGCACGAAAAGGCCGGAATCATCAAAGAAGGCGTCGCCGCAGTCATCGGGAAGTTGCCAGCCGAAGCGCGTGCTGAAGTGCTTACCCGCGTTGAGGCAGTCGGTGCTGCTAGCCTGGATGAATTTGACCAGGACTTCAGTGCGAGCGGCACGCCGGATGCGCGCAGTTTCACTGAGCACTTGCAGTATCGTGATGCGGATGGCAAACTGAGCGGACTGGAGTTTCCACTTATTGGCAGTTACCAGGCGCAAAATGCGGCCGTCGCGATTCGGGCAAGCAAGTTGCTTGCCCAGCGTTTGCAGTTGCCGCTGACCAACGCGGACATCAAACGCGGCCTCGCCGCTGCCAGCTGGCCGGTGCGGATGGAGCGGATCAGTACTGAGCCACTGATTGTGCTGGACGGGGCGCACAATCCGAATGGCGTAGCGGCCGCGCTCAGCACCTTGCGGCGAATGCAACCGGAAGCAGTGACACTGATTGTCGGCATTTTGGCTGATAAAGCACTCAGTAAAATGATTGGGCAACTCGCTGATTTTGGCGCGCAGGTGATTTTGGTGCCTGTACCGAACAATCCCCGTGCAGCTACGGTGGACGATTACCGTGCGGCCGGCGCCACGGATTGGCCAGTCATGGACTGGCATGAGGCTCTGGCATACACCCTTCACGAGAATCCAGACAACATGATTGTCATCCTGGGCTCACTTTATTTGGCTTCAGCCGTGCGCCAGGAATTGCTCGGTAACGAGTAAGCTTTTTTCGGTAAAAAACACCCTCCTTTGCGGAATTAAACAGTAAAGGAGGGTGTTTTTGATGAGCGAATACAAAGGCGAATTAAAATGGGAAGTGCAAACCGCAACGGCTAGTGATGAGCAGCTGGTGGGGGAGTTGTTGGGCGCTGCTGGACTTGAATCACCGATGGCGGTGCAAAGTATCTTGCACCACTACCCGCACCTCGAGGGTCTTAGCTTAAGTCCGGATCACAACTTAGAAACCTTAGTTGGTGTTGGCCCCGCGCGAGAACGTTTGGTGCAGGCTGCACTGGCCTTTGCCAGTCGGGCATTGCACCAGCAAACTGTGCCGCACGGGCAAATTTACAGTTCGGAGCAGCTTGGTGAGATTCTGGTGGACCGCTTTGCTGGTATTCGGCAGGAACAGATGCTGGTGTTTTTTCTGGATATTAAGAATCAGATTCTCTGCGAAGAAATGGTTTCCAGTGGCACGATTGAAGCCAGCATGACCGATCAGCGCGTCATTTTGCGACGAGCACTGGTGCTTGGCGCCAGCCGCTTTGTCATTTGCCACAACCATCCGAGTGGGGACGTGCACCCCAGCAGTCAGGATGAGGACGTGACAGAACGCATCCGGATGAGTGGTCAAATGATGGGCATTGAGCTTGTGGACCACGTGGTGGTGGGCGGTGATGACTACCTGTCGTTTCGCGAGGAGGGCCTTCTCTAATTCAATGCAAAATGCAAGAGTGGTCTGCCTCAAAAATGTTTAGTTTTCAGTAAACAATCCGCACGCCTGGCTCAAAAATATCGGCTTTAACAGAAGCTTTAATAGCTAGTGGCCCTAGCCTGCGCACAAGGGGGGCGCTTTATGATATACTCACAAATGAATGAAAAATGTACTGACCGATAAGGAGAGAACAGCTTGTTTGGATTAGGCGCAAAAAACATCGGAATTGACCTGGGGACAGCAAATACCCTGGTTTATGTTGAAGGCAAGGGCATCGTTCTGCGTGAACCTTCAGTTGTCGCAAAGAATACCCAGACGGGCGAAATTGTGGCAGTTGGGGCAGAGGCCCGGGATATGATTGGTCGGACACCCGTTAGCATGACGGCGATTCGGCCCATGAAGGACGGCGTGATTGCGGATTACGATACCACCGCGGCCATGCTCAAGTACTTCATGGAAAAGGCACTGGGCAACAACAGCCACCCTTACGTGATGGTTTGTGTCCCAAGTGGTGTCACTGAAGTCGAAAAGCGGGCCGTCATTGACGCTGCCAAGGTAGCGGGCGCACGCGATGCGTACGTCATCGAAGAGCCATACGCAGCGGCCATTGGTGCTGGTTTGCCCGTAATGGATCCGACCGGGAGCATGGTTGTTGATATTGGTGGTGGGACTACTGATGTTGCAACAATCTCTCTGGGCGGGATTGTTTCCAGCCGGTCTATCCGGATGGCGGGAGACAAGATTGACGAAGCCATCATGAACTTCATTCGGCAGAACTACAACCTGCTGATTGGGGAACGGACGGCCGAAGAAATCAAAATGGCCATCGGCTCTGCTTCCATCGAAGAAGCCAAACAGCTTGACGGCATGACCGTTCGCGGGCGTGACCTTTTGTCCGGCTTACCACACACGGTCGACATTAAGGCGACCGATGTGGCAACCGCGATGAGTGAAATCGTCGGGGCAATTATTGATGCCATTAAGGAAACGCTGGAAGAAACCTCTCCAGAAATCGCGGCTGACGTGATTGACCACGGAATTGTGCTGACCGGTGGTGGGGCAATGCTCAAGAGCCTGTCCGACGTGATTAGCGACGCAACGAAGGTGCCAGTATTTATTGCCCAGGACCCACTTGATTGCGTGGCAATCGGGACTGGCGAATCACTGAAGAACATTGACGTGATGAAGAAGCACTAAAACGGGGCGGTCGGGACGGTTGTTCCGGCCCTTTGTTTTTTTGTGGTGAGGCTGTGCTGAATCGCGAACAGTCTGTGGTTTGTGCGACTCACGGGTCGGACGAATTGGAATTGTTGTGCAATCGGCACGCGACTACGGCGTTGCGCTTAGGCGCCGCCATTTGTCAAAACCCTCGAGGGAGGAAATCATGCAAAAATTTTTCTCAAACAAGCGTCTAATTGTCCTGATGGTGGCATTGCTCGTCTGTGTGGGGCTTGTTTCAGTTTCGGTGGTGGTGCGTGATAAGAAGAGCACCCCACCAGTTGTGCAGCAAATCGGGAACGATGCGGTGGGCATTGTCGCCACGGTCACGGATGCACCCGCTAACGCCATTAATAATGGACTCGATGACATTGCCAACTTGATGAACACCTATTCTGAGAACGAACGCCTGAAGAGCCAGGTGGACAGTTTGGCCCAGACCAAGGTGCGCAACCAGACCTTGCAGCGGGAGAACAAGCAGCTCAAAAAAGAGTTGAAGCTCAACGCAACCTTGACCAATTATGATACCGTGACGGCGGCGGTGAAGTCGCGTTCCGCAACTGACTGGCGCAACATGATCATTTTGGATAAGGGCTCGGTTTCGGGTCTCAAGAAGAACATGCCTGTAATGTCCGACAAGGGGATTATTGGCCGCATTGTTGAGGTTAACCAAACCAATTCTAAGGTTGAACTCATCTCTACCGACAACAACGCCGCTAACCGCTTTGCGGCGCAGCTTGTTGCCCACGGAAAGACGGTTAATGGTGTCATTAGTGGTTACAAGACTGCCAGTGGCGAACTCGTCATGGGCCAGATGTCCACCGACGTGACGGTACCGAAGGGAACCATGGTTTACACTTCTGGGCTTGGTGGACGCACGCCAAAGGGCCTGCTCATTGGAACAGTGACCAGTGTCAAGAAGGACGACTACGGTTTGGCCAACACGGTTTACCTGAAGCCGGCCGGCAACTTGAATGATGTTTCCGTCGTGAGCGTTATTCGGCGGACGATTGGGGGTTAATGACTTGAGCAAGGTTAACGAAAAACCATTCACTCGTCATTGGCTCGCCTTCGTTGTCCTGCTCCTCGCGCTCTGTCTAGACGGCTCCTTGAGTCACGTTTTGGGGCAGTGGACAATGATGCCAATGAACACGGGGGTGCCGCAACTCACTTTACTTGCCTTCGTGCTGATTGGTGTCTTTGTTCCGCGCGAATCTTGGCTGCTGGGTTGGAGCGTGTTGTTCGGTCTAATCTATGACTCGTACTACACCGGCATTCTTGGTGTGCACGCCTTTATCTTTCCCGCCTTGGTGTACTTAATGCTAATGATTCGACCATACATCCCGCGGACCTGGCCATTTGTGCTCGCACTCTACGTGATTCTGCTCACAGTCAGCGGCGTGATGAACTATGTTTTCGCTATTTTCATCAACGAGACAACCATTGACGTGCTGCAGATGGTTGCCCAGCATTTGGGCCCGTCATTCGAGATCAACCTGATTTTGTTTGCAATTCTGTACTACCCTTGCTCGCGATTACTGGTAAAATTAAGTACAGATTAAACTGACTGGGGTGGAAAAATGGACGCAGTTATCTTAAAAGGTAGAGCAGACGGCTTCGAGTTGTCTCTGGACGCGGCGGCCGCGTTCACGGACGTGTGCACGCGGCTGGAGGCTTTACTAAGCCATCTGTACAAGGACACGCCTAGCGGCAATGTCAACTTCGTCATTGAAACTGGTCACCGCTTGCTGACACAGGAGCAGCGAGGGGCGATTGAGGCGATTTTTGCCGAATACCCGCGCTTTGCAGTCCGTTTGCTCCATAGCGATGTCGTGGATGCGGACACGGTTGCGCTGCGCGTGGCCAAAGCCCGCACGACTTTCGCAGGCGGCATTATCCGCTCTGGCCAGACTCTGGCAGTGCCCGGGGACCTTGTGTTCACCGGCGTACTGCACAAGGGTGGCGCTATTCGCGCCGGGGGCTCTGTGTTTGTCATGGGCAACGCGGAGGGCGTCGTGCACGCCGGTTACCCGCAAAATGCGTACGCGGTTGCGGCGGGACACCTTGCCAAACTGACGCAGGTGCGCATTGCAGACGCGGTGGAAATCGTGGCGGATGAGGATTACGGGGATGATTCACTGTGTTACATGAGTGATGAACACCTACTTGTCCACACAACAATTGATCAGCTGCAGGCCGTGCGCCCGCAGATTTTTGAACGGATGGAGGAGTCATAATGGGAACTTCCTTAGTTGTGACCTCAGGTAAAGGTGGCGTTGGTAAGACCACTTCGAGTGCCAACATTGGGACGGCGCTTGCGCTTGCTGGCAAACGTGTCGTACTGCTGGATTTGGACATTGGCTTGCGTAATCTGGACGCGGTGCTCGGACTGTCGAACCGGATTATCTATGATATTGTCGATGTTGCCAACGGCCGGGCCCGTTTGCACCAGGCACTCATCAAGGACAAGCGCTTTGATGATTTACTCTACTTACTGCCGGCACCGCAAAACGCGGATAAGGATGCACTGAATCCTGAACAGGTCGCGCAGATTGTGGCGGAGCTTAAACCAGATTTTGATTTTGTCATTCTGGATTCGCCCGCTGGGATCGAACAAGGTTTTCGGAATGCGGTTGCTGGTGCTGATGGTGCCATCGTGATTACGACACCGGAAATCTCAGCGGTTAGTGACGCTGACCGCGTGGTGGGGCTCATTGAGCAAAAGCCAATGTCACTCAAGCCGCAACTCATTATCAACCGTATTCGGCCGCACATGCTGGCTGATGGCTCATCAATGGACATCGACGAAATCACCAAGCATCTCGGCATCGATCTGCTGGGGATTATCACCGATGACGATCAAGTCATTGCCAGTTCCAACAGTGGGGAGACCATTGTAATGGATCCGGATAACGCGGCCAGCCGTGGTTACCGCGATGTGGCCCGCCGCTTGCTCGGCGAGACGGTTCCGCTTGAACAGATTACCGTGCAAAAGCGCGGTTTCTGGGCACGCTTGTTCCATCGCGACTAAACAAGAACGAGGTGATTCTGCAGTGAAGTGCAGTGTCACCTTTTTTTCCGGTTACCGCATTCTGCAGATGGTGCCGCTTTCTAAATCATAATCTTTTTGATAATTGTTGACACGCATCCTGAACTGGGGTAGATTAGTCACAACATCAAAAATCGTTGATCGGAAACGAAACTGAAACCAAACACACAGAGAATCTGCGGGGCTGAGAAGCAGGTGGTTCGGACGGTTTCCCACATCCGTGAGCGGGGCGTTGAATTAAGTAGGTGCCCCCGGGTTGGCCCGTTACAGCCCTACTTGCATAACAAGTAGTTGAGGTCTGTGAAGTAATTTACAGACGTACAAGAGGTGGCACCGCGGGTCGCTCCGCCCTCTTACGACAGTTGTCGTAGGAGGGCTTTTTTTGTACTCATGAACGTTTTGCAAGTAGCTGAGACTATCTGTGTGAACAGATAGTGAGCAAGAGGTGGAACCACGCATGTGCGTCCTCTGCAGCCCGTTGGGCTTGCAGGGGGCGCTTTTTGATTACGATGATGGCAATTATAAATGCAGAGATATTCTGGGAGGTACGACAATGAATTACATTATGGAGATTTTGCCCGCACTGTTTAGCGGCGCGTGGACAACGATTTGGGTATTTGCACTGACGCTAATTATTTCGATTCCACTGGGTGTGGTGCTCTCTTTGGGACTGAGCACCACCGCGAAGAATCCACTTGCTTTGCTGATTCGCTGGTTGCTCAACATTTACACCTGGGTCTTTCGCGGCACACCACTGCTGCTGCAACTCATTTTCGTCTTTTACGGGTTGCCAACTATCGGCGTTGTGTTCGATCGTGGTTCCGCCGTTATCTTCGCCTTTGTCCTCAACTACGCCGCGTACTTCGCAGAAATTTTCCGCGGCGGTTTCCAGGCCGTCAGCAAGGAACAGTTCGAAGCCGCAACGGTGCTGAACTTGACGCGCTGGCAGACGCTGCGCTACGTCATCATCCCGCAGGTTGTGAAGATTGTGCTCCCTAGTATCGGGAACGAAGTCATCAACCTGGTCAAGGACAGTTCACTGGTTTACGTCATTGGGCTGGGCGACCTGCTGCGGGCGGGGAACATCGCCACGGCACGCGACGTGACGCTGGTACCGCTGGTTCTGGTTGGGATTATCTACCTGCTGATGACTTTTGTGCTGACAATGGTGCAGAAGCAGATGGAAAAGAAGTTCGCGTTTTACCGCTAGGAGGTAGTCAACATGTTGGAATTGAAGGGTATTAGTAAAGCGTTCAACGGTCGCCAGATTCTCAGCAATCTTGACCTGACTGTCACCGATGGTAAGACACTGGCCATCGTTGGTCCGTCTGGGGTTGGTAAAACCACCTTGCTGCGGATTATCGCCGGTTTGGAAAATGCCGATCAGGGCAGCATGATTTGGAACGGCGCGAGTGTGACGCCAGAAGAACTGCGCAAGCAGGGCGTTCTCGGGGTTGTGTTCCAAAACTTTGGTCTTTTCCCGCAGTACACTGTGCAGCGGAACATCACGCTCGCACCAACGCTATCTGGCACCAGCCAAGCGGAGGCCGACAAAAAGGCCGGTGAACTGCTGGACCAGCTGCAGCTGAGTGAGCAGGCAAATGCGTATCCGGGAACACTGTCCGGTGGGCAAAAGCAGCGGGTCGCTATCGCCCGCGCACTGGCGCTCAACCCGCAGGTTTTGCTCTACGACGAGCCAACCAGCGCGCTGGATCCTGCGCTCCGGGACAACGTGGCGGGGATGCTCAACCAGTTCAAGCAAGACGGGATGACGCAGGTTGTCGTGACTCACGATATGGACTTTGCCGCGGCCGTTGCCGATACTGTGTTCACGATGCCTAATGGGAAGAAGGAGTAGTCGATGCGAATTTTGCGAAAAATTAGTCTGCTCCTCGCCGTCGTGGTTGGTGCTTTTGCCATGACCGCCTGCGCGCGGACCAGCAAGAGCAACTCGTGGCCGCGCATTGAGCAGCAGAAAAAAGTGGTCATTGGGCTTGATGATTCCTTCGTGCCGATGGGTTTTCGTGCGAAGTCAGGCAAGCTTGTGGGCTACGATATCGACCTTGCGAAGGCAGTCTTCAAGTTATACGGTATCAAGTGCAGTTTTCAGACCATCGACTGGTCAATGAAGGAAACTGAATTACGTAACCAAACGATTGACCTCATTTGGAACGGTTACTCGGTGACGCCTGATCGGGAAAAGCAAGTGCTCTTTTCCGACGACTACCTGGAGAATCACCAGGTACTTGTTAGCAAGCGGGCCGCCAACATCAAGTCCTTTGCCGACATGAAGGGCAAGACCCTTGGTGCACAATCTGGTTCGAGTGGCGCTGCCGACATTGATGCCCAGCCGGCAAAATTGAAGAATATCATTGAGAAGAAACAGCCAGTGCTTTATGATACGTTTAACGATGCATTTATCGATTTGAACGCTGGCCGGATTCAGGGCCTCGTGATTGATGAAGTCTACGCGCGCTATTACGTTGCCCACCAGCAGGATCCGCAGTCCTTCCGCATTACGGACGGGTCGTTCCCGGCTGAATCCTTTGCCATTGGAATGCGCAAGTCGGATACCGAACTCGACAGCAAGATTAACAGTGGACTCAAGACTTTGAAGAAAAACGGTCAGTTGGCCAAAATTCAAAAGAAGTGGTTCGGAACCACTGAACAATAGGATTAGGAAAGGCGAGCAGTCATGATTCAGTTGATAGTAATACTCATTCTGCTTTTGAACACGGTCTTCGCGTTTTGGACCGTGTTTAAGAACACCAGGGATATTGCGAGCAGCTGGGCATGGCTGCTCGTTTTGCTTGTCCCCATCATTGGGACTGCCGTCTATTTTGTCATTGGTCGGCCGATTGCGGGAGGCCGCTTGCGCTCTGAACCCGCCGTTTATAATGCGCAGCGCGTGGCACTGGCAGAAAAGCAGATTAAGGCGGTACCCCTCAGTTCGACTCGCATGTTGCAACGCACGCTGCTGAAATCCACGGCGTCGCTTGTAACTCGTGATAATCAGTTGCGCCTCTATACTGATCTGGATGTGTTCACTGAACGGCTGTTTCATGATCTCAGGCATGCACAGTCAGCAATTATGGTTGAGGCCTACAGCATCGAGCCGGACGCGAGTGGCAATGAATTCCTCCGCATTCTGACCGAACGCGCGCAAAATGGGGTGCGCGTCGACGTCTTGTACGATGCATTTGGGTCGCGGCGTCTGCCGCACCATTTCTGGCAGCCGCTACGTGCCGCCGGCGGTTTAGTAGAGGCGTTCGGCTCCGGTCAGTGGGGATGGATTAACCCGCGGGTCAACTTTCGGAATCACCGCAAAATTGTGATCATCGATGCGCACAAAGCCTATACGGGTGGCTTCAACTTAGGCCGCCAGAAGAATCGCCCGCGCTTAGCTGGTGATTTGCACCTGCGTGTCCGCGGCGGCGGCGTCTGGGAACTAATGAGCATTTTTGTGCGCGATTGGAACCGCACCGCGCGTACACAGACACTGGCGACCTTGCCGCCACGAACGCCGCAACAGGGTACGGGTAGTACGGTGCAGTTTTTGCCGAGTCGTCCGCACACACAGCTCAGCGACCTATCACTTGCCTATCAGCGCCTGATTGCGGCGGCTAATGATTACGTTTATATTCAGAGCCCATATTTTATCCCGGATACGAGTTTGCTCGATGCGCTGGCACTGGCAATTGGGCGCGGGGTGGACGTGCGCGTCATGATTCCCCGTCAAAGCGACAAACGCTTGCTGACACGCGCCAGTTTGTTCTACTTGGAGCAGTTGGCGCTGCTTGGTGCGCGTGTTTTTACCTATGAAGGTGGGTTTCTGCGCAGTAAGACCTTGATTAGTGAAGAGGTAGTGGCACTGGGCACCGCCAACTTTGACCCGCGCAGCTTTGATTTGAATTACGAAGTCACCAGTTTTGTTTACGATTTGCGCTTTAGTAGCCAGTTAACCGACGTTTTCCTGGACAATCAGGCTGCTGCAAAGGAACTTACCCGCCAGTATTTCCAAAATGTCACTTCGGGGCAGCGCTTGCGCAGCGAGTTGGCCCGCTTAATTGCGCCAATTTTGTAGGTGCCGGAAGCGGCATCATTTTGGTTGACAAGCTGAGACGGACTGCATATGATGATCAAGTACCACTACTAAAGTAAATAAACCACCACAAGGGGGAGCCATTGGCTGAGAGTGGGGAAACCCAGACCCTTCGAACCTGTTCGTTAGCACGAGCGTAGGAATTGTGGAAGCCGTAATTACGGTCTCTTTGTGCTGGTTTAAGGTCAAGGAGGCCGTTTTGTTATGCAAAATCACAGGTTGTTAGTTTTAGTTGAAGGCGCCATCATCGTGGCGTTTGCTGAGGCGCTCAATTACATTCCGCACACGGTGGGGGTTTCCGCAATTGAACTGCAGTTTGGCTTGATTCCACTCGGCGTATACGCACTGCGAAGAGGCTTCGGCCCTGGACTGGCCGCTGGATTGGTGTGGGGATTGATTGATATGTTTCTGCGCGGCATTCCGGGTGGCAGTGTCCTGAACGCGCTGCAGGGCATTCTTGAATACCCCATTGCGTTCACTCTGGTTGGCTTAGCAGGGCTGTGCAGCGCATCCTTCCAGCGTGCACAGCATGATGGTAAGTCCGCGCGGGCGTACTTACTGATGTTTGTCGGCATTGTGTTTGCGGGTGTTGGTAAGTACTTCTGCCATTTCGTTGCTGGGGTAATCTACTGGGGTAGTTACGCACCAAAGGGACAGTCCCCAGTTTTGTACTCGCTGATTATTAACGGTGGTTCCGCCGTGGCGTCGATTGTTTTCGCCGTCGCTGTGCTGTCGGTTCTGTTGCGTGTCTCGCCAAAATTGTTCACGGCAACCGCTTAACGCTGTCCCTCAGCGTAAGTGTGAATACCATCCGCAAGGATGGCTTCTGTGAAAATCGACCAAAGGTCGGGCCTGGGGTGGATTAGCTTCGCGAACAGGGACTCCGTTAGCGGGGACCGTTTCAGCCGGCTTTGCCGTCTTCCACTGGGGACTTTGACGCAAAACCGGCGTCAAAGTCCCGCTCCCGAGAAAAAAGGCCGTGTACACCCGACTAAGTTCATGTCGGGCATACACGGCCATTTTTCTTGTCGCTAACTCCGTCCCTGTTCGCTACGCCAATCCACCCCAGGCCCTAAGTGCATTCACAACACGATCGTGGTGGTATTTTCAACGTTACGTTGAGGAATCAACATAATGTTCCTGCAAGTCTCGTGCTGGTGAAACTAAAGAAACATCTCGCTCGTAGCCTTAGTTTGAGCGCCACTCTGTAACGTGTCGGCCGCGCAGTCCTCAATTGTGGAACCCAAGTGCACACTCACCAGAGTTGCCGACCCCACCGCCTAGCGACGGTACGAAAACAGCTTAAAGCGCAAGGCACACCCTCGCGGGCGCGAACTTAAGCTGACAGACAGTAAAAAAATAGGCCAACTTATCGTTGGCCTGAGAACAGGTTTAATTGAACATAGGGGAGAGGATACCAATGACTGCGCTCAGCACAGTGACGATGAGCATGACCCAAACGAACACCTGCAAGATTTTGGCGAGGGTACTTTTTTCTTTTTTCATGGGAACATCAATCCTTTGTAGTATTTACTGTCCTAGTCTACCCGTTTCCTAATATCTTGGCAATTTTTCTCGCAAGTCTTCTCAACGATTCATCATCAAGGTAAACTAGAGCTTGAGGTGAAACAAGTGCACACATTCGCAACGGTTCTTCCGCCTATCTACTTGGTGGCGTCAATCATCATTTTATATTTCACGCGCGGTCGCCGGTGGGGGCAAATCCCACTTTTGTTGCTTGGCGTGATTAACTTTGCCGCTATTTGGCTACTCGTGGGGGGAACCAACCCAGATTATTTCTTCGGGTGCCTGACGGCAACGGCTGCGATTGGCTTGGTGTGGATTGGGATTACTGTACTGCGCGTTTATGATTTACTGATTGGCCGCTTTTTCCGCCAATTTGGACTGATAATTGCGTTCACGAGTAGCTTCTGGTGGTTAAATCTATTAATTACACATTTGGGATGACGCCCCACTGAAAAATCGAACATACATTCGGCCGTGAACCTTGAGTTCACGGCTTTTTTTGCGTTTTCGGAACAAGCGAAATTTTTCATTTTGGTAACAAAGTGTTAATAGGGGGGAATTCGTGGTGAGAAGTGGGGGGATGTGGTAGAATTAGCCTTATGAAAGGGGTGCCGGCGCATGTTCATGGGCGAATATCATCACAATCTTGATGCCAAGGGCCGCCTGATTGTTCCGGCCAAGTTCCGTGAACAACTCGGGGCCAGTTTTGTACTGACTCGCGGGATGGACGGCTGCCTGTTTGGGTACCCCGAAGCGGAGTGGCAGAAGCTGCAGGAAAAAGTTGCACAGCTGCCACTTACCAAGAAGGACGCGCGGACCTTCGTGCGTTTCCTCTACTCCGCCGCAACCGAGTGTGAATTGGACCGGCAGGGACGCATTAACGTTCCCAAGCCGCTCATGCAGCACGCGGAATTGAGCAAGGCTTGTGTTTTGGTTGGTGTTTCGAACCGGATTGAAATTTGGGGCGAGGATCGCTGGAACAGCTTTGCTGAAGGCGCCGAAGAAAACTTCGACGAAATCTCTGAAAATCTTATGGACTTTGGGTTGTAATTATGGAATTTAAACATGAAACCGTGCTTCTGCACACCGCAGCAAAAGAGCTGAATGTTAAACCTGACGGCGTTTACGTCGACGCCACGCTCGGCCGGGCCGGCCACTCCCGCTTGATTCTGAGCAAGTTGACCACTGGTGACTTGTATTCCTTTGATCAGGACGCTGACGCGATTGCGGCAGTTGAGCGCCAGTTTGCCGAAATGCCGGCGAACTTTCATCTGATTCATGACAACTTCCGCAATCTGGATAGTGCGCTCGCAGAACGCGGCGTCACGCAGGTTGATGGCGTCTTGTATGACTTGGGTGTTTCCAGCCCGCAATTCGATGATTCGCATCGCGGCTTTTCCTACCGCTTCGACGCACCGCTCGATATGCGGATGGATCAGAGCCAGGAGCTGACCGCCCGGACCATTGTGAATGAGTGGTCGTTCAACGAATTGCTGCGCATCTTCAATCGTTACGGTGAGGAGAAATTCGCCAAGCCCATTGCGCGCCAGATTGAACGTGCGCGGAGCGAAAAGCCAATCGAAACGACTTTTGAACTCGTGGAGCTCATCAAGGCCGGCATTCCTGCCCGTGCGCGGCGCACAGGTGGGCATCCGGCCAAGAAGGTCTTCCAGGCGCTGCGCATCGCGGTGAACGATGAGTTGGGGGCACTAGAAGATTCCCTCACCCAAGCAATCAAGTTGATTCGTCCGGGCGGCCGCGTGGCCGTCATCACCTTCCAGTCCTTAGAGGACCGCTTGGTCAAGGTAATGTTTCGGGACGCGGCGGCACTGCCTGAAGTGCCACGTGGCTTACCCGTGTTACCGCAAGATATGCATAGCGACTATACCGTTATTACTCGAAAGCCTATTTTACCGAGTGATGAAGAGATTGAAACCAATCACCGTGCGCACAGCGCCAAGTTGCGTGTGATTGAAAGAAATACCGCGGAGGCAGAACTATGATGATGGACAATGCAGCACGTGTTACTCAAACCGAAATCCCAGCCAGCAAACCCCAGACGCAGTCGCACCCCAAGGCGGCGCCTGTACATAAAACGCGCGTGCGTTTCTCACCACTTGAGAAGCTACTTTCCTGTACGATTGGGCTAGTTGTACTTGGCTTTGCTGTGGCAACAGTCTTTGCACAGGTGAGCGTCATCCAGACCGAACACAGCTTCCACGACACGCAGGTGCACATCACGAAGGTGAACACCGGAATTGCGAACTTCCAGCAGGCAGTTAGCGAATTGACTGACTCCTCACGACTCAGCGCTTTTGCCAAGGCTCACGGCCTCACGGTAATCGAGGGAAGCGTGAAGCAGGCGGTTAAATGAAGTCCAAGAAAAATAGTCGCGCCACAAAATCAAGCTTAAGAAAGAACCGGCAAGTTTTCGGCGTCATCATGATTGCATTGTCGGCTTTTCTTCTGCTTCTTTTTGTTTCCCGATTTGTCTCACTGTCCATGGGTCAAGCCGACGATCACAACCTCAAGAAAAGCCGCATCATGCAGGTAACGCACACCTCGGTGCTTCAGGCAAAACGTGGCGAGATTGTGGACGCAGACGGCACGGTTATCGCTGAATCTGGGAATACTTACAAAGTCTACGCGTTGCTCAAATCGCAGTACAAAGGGGACAAGCGCAAGAAGATTCAGGATAAACAAAAAACAGCGGACGTGCTCTCCCGGTACCTGAATCTTTCCAGTGCGGCGGTTTTAGCAAAACTGAACCCGGCGAATAAACAGACCACCCAGGTGGAGTTTGGCACGGCGGGAGCCAGTTTGTCGCTCGACACGAAGCAACGCATTCAAGCCGAAAAGATTCCGGGACTTTATTTCGAGGAATCTAGCACGCGGCTTTATCCGAACGGTATTTTCTCCTCCCACGTGATTGGGCTAGTGGCCAGCAAGAAGAACGAGCAAACGGGTATCAGCGTTATTCGTGGCCGGATGGGTCTGGAACGTGAATTCAACTCCGTTCTGGAAGGTAAGAACGGCTCGACCACGGCAGAAACTGATGGCTTTGGCTACCAGCTGGTAGGTGGTAAGACCAAGAAGACACCTGCTCGCAATGGGGGCACGGTCTACACGACCATTAACACCAACTTGCAATCGTACCTGGAAACACTGATGGATTCACTGCAGAGTAAGTACGCCCCGAAGGAACTTACGGCGACGGTCATGAACGCCAAGACTGGTGCGATTCTGGCAACCAGCGAGCGGCCGACTTTTGACCCCGTGAGTGGGACGGGCTTGTCCAAATGGAGTAGTGATCTTTACCAGGATGTTTACGAACCCGGGTCCATCATGAAAATCATGACGCTGGCGGCGTCCATCGATAGTGGCACCTACAAGCCGAACGAATATTACCAATCCGGACACGTCAAAATCGGCGGCGGGACCATTTATGATTGGCAGAAATCAGGTTGGGGTTCCATTCCGCTGAGCCAGGCCTTCCCGCGTAGTAGTAACACCGGGATGGTGCAGATTGAGCAGAACATGGGGGCCAGAACCTGGCGCAGTTACCTAAAGAAATTTGGTTTCGGCACCAAGACGGGCATTACGCTGCCGGACGAGTCGACTGGGAATATTTCCTTTAATGGTAAATTGAATCAGGTTAGCACCGCATTCGGGCAAGCGATTAACGTGACGCAGGTACAGATGCTGCGGGCCATGACGGCCATTGCCAACAATGGGGTGATGGTGCAGCCGCGTGTTGTCAGCAAGGTTGTTTCCCGAACTGGTCAGGTGACGAACTACGGCACGAAGTCTTACGGCCGTGTCATTAGTCAAAGCGCCGCCGAGGGTGTGCGCGCTGCGATGAAGCAGGTCGTGAACGCCACGTATGGGACCGGTAATATTTACAAAATTAAGGGCGTCGATCTCGGGGTGAAAACCGGGACGGCGCAGGTGGCCGGCACTCACGGTTACCTGAGCGGCACGAACAACTACACCTTCAGTGTGGCGGGGATGTTCCCGCTGAGTAAACCGAAGTACATCGTGTACCTGACAATGCGGCAGCCGCAAAAGATGACGACAGACGACCAGACGATGCTCAACTCCATCTTCACGCCGCTCGTGAAACGCACCATCGCGCTGACGGGGAGTACGGCAACGCCGGGCAAAACCAGCACGATGCCAAACGTCACCGGGCAAACCCTGACGAGCGCTGAAAAAACGCTGAAGGATTACGGCCAAAAGGTGGCGGTTGTCGGCAGTGGTAACAAGGTTGTGCAACAGCTACCAGCAGCTGGTCAGGAATTACTTTCGGGCAGTCGCAGCATTATTTTGACCAATGGCGCGATGACGATGCCATCTGTAATTGGTTGGGGTAAATCTGATGTGTTAAAATTGGCGCAGATTACCGGCGTGTCCTTTACACTCAAAGGTGAAGGTTTCGCTAGTGCGCAGAGTTTAAAAGCGGGGTCCTTGATGAGCACGAATGGTGGTACAATCAAGTTTTCCGGACAATAGAAATTGAGGTTTAGATTAATGCAGCTTGCACAGATGTTAATACCGGTCGCGTCGGCTTTCGTCGTCACCGTCATGATCCTGCCACTCTTCATCGGCTACATGCGGATGAAGAAGGAAGGCCAGATGATTCGCGAAGAAGGCCCAAAGTGGCACGAAAAAAAGAGTGGGACCCCCACCATGGGCGGACTCGTCTTCATTTTGGCCATTGTCATTTCCGTGCTCTGGGTTGGTGCCTGGCAGCACCAATTAGGCATGGTGATTTACATTGCCCTCTTCATCTTCCTGCTTTATGCTCTGCTCGGTTTTATCGACGACTTCGTGAAGGTGTCAATGAAGCGGAACCTGGGGTTGCGGGCCTGGCAGAAACTGCTCGGACAGCTACTCGGGGCAGCGGTCTTCCTGATTGTCTTCTTCCGTGAAGGGTTCAAGCCGACTTTGTACCTGCCATTTATCGGCAACATCAACAGTGCGTGGTTCTACGCGCTGTTTGCAGCTGTTTGGTTGGTCGGCTTCAGCAACGCGGTGAACCTGACGGATGGCTTGGACGGTTTGGTTGCTGGCCAGGGGACGGTGGCGTTTGGCACCTACGCCATTATCGCTGCCCACATGGGCCGCACCGACGTCCTGATTATTTGTTTGAGTGTCATTGGCGGTTTGCTCGGTTTCTTGTTGTACAACCACAAGCCCGCCAAAATTTTCATGGGGGATGTTGGCAGTCTTGCGCTCGGCGGCTTGCTGGCGGCGGTAGCCCTGATGCTACATCGCGAATGGTCCTTGCTGCTCATTGGGATTATCTTCGTTTGCGAAACCGCTAGTGTGATGCTGCAGGTGACCTCATTTAAGCTCACCGGCAAGCGAATCTTTAAGATGTCGCCAATTCACCACCACTTTGAAATGTGTGGCTGGAGTGAATGGAAGATTGACATCACCTTCTGGATTGTCGGCGCGCTGGCTTCGGCACTCTACCTAGTAGTTTTTCTATAAAAGCAATTATTTGATTTAACATATTAATTAATGGAAAGAAGTTGCGCGACATGCGGGATATTGATGACTATAAGAACAAAAAGGTACTGGTTTTAGGGCTCGCGAAAAGTGGCCTGAACGCGGCGCGTCTGCTGCACAAGTTAGGGGCACTGGTGACCGTTAACGATGCGAAGGATTTCCACGATAACCCCGATGCCCAGTCCCTTGTTGCCGATGGTATTCGCGTGATTTCTGGTGGGCATCCAGTTGAACTGCTCGATGAACACTTTGAACTGATGGTTAAGAACCCCGGCATTCCGTACACGAACCCGATGGTTGTGCGCGCTCAGGAACTCAAAATTCCCATTATTACTGAACCGGAACTTGCTTACGAGATTTCCGAAGCGCAGTGGGTTGGTGTGACTGGGACCAATGGGAAGACGACGACAACGACCCTGATTGGCCTCTTGCTGAATGAAGGCGGCGTTGAAGCGCACGTCGGTGGGAACATCGGGATTCCGATTAGCCAAGTGGCCCAGAAAGCACCCGCAACGAGCAAAATTGTCGCTGAATTGTCCAGCTTCCAGTTGCTCGGTGCCACCAAGTTGCACCCGCACGTGGCCGTTTTGACCAATATTTACGAAGCACATTTGGATTACCATGGCAGTCGCGAGGCTTACGTTGCCGCTAAGATGCGCATTACGCAGAACCAGACGGCAGATGATTACTTCATCATGAACTGGGATCTGCCCGAAATGCACGAACTGGCGAAGAAGAGCAAGGCCACGATTGTCCCGTTCAGCCGCAAACAAGCAGAGGGTGCACGCGCCAGCCTCATTGATGGCTACCTGAGTTTTGACGGCCACAAAATTATGCCCGCTGCTGACTTGCAGATTCCTGGTGACCACAACGTTGAAAACGCCCTGGCTGCAATCGCTGTTGCCAAGCTCTATGACGTTGCCGATGACGCCATTGTGCGGGTGCTCAGCACCTTTAGTGGTGTAAAGCACCGGATTCAGTACGTCCGCACCTTGAATGGGCGCCGCTTCTACAACGACAGTAAGGCCACGAACGTGGAGGCAGCCAGTGTTGCCATTACTGCGTTTGCGGCGCCGGAAGTACTTATTGCTGGGGGACTTGACCGCAAGCTGCCAATGGATGACCTGGTGCCGCTCATGGCCAAGCACGTTAAGGCGCTGGTCACGTACGGTGAAACGGCAGAACTGATGGTTCAGGCCGCAAAGGACGCCGGCATCACGGCCATCAAGCGGGTCGAGAACTTGAACGAAGCTGTTCCGGCAGCCTACGCGCTGAGTGCGCAGGGAGACGTGGTGCTTTTGTCACCAGCTGCTGCCAGCTGGGATCAGTTCAACACGTTTGAAGAACGCGGTGATCTGTTCATCGCGGATGTTGCTAAGCTGGCTGCGGAGGAGGAAAAGTAATGCGTATCGTCGTTTCGGGCGGTGGCACGGGTGGTCACATATACCCGGCCCTCGCGCTACTTGACCGCCTGCAGGAGCGGCACATGGTTGATGCCGCTTTGTACGTGGGAACCGCACGCGGACTTGAAGCCCGCATCGTGCCAGATCACGGGGTGGATTTTGCCACCATCAAAATTCAGGGTTTTAGCCGCAAGTTGAACTTCAAGGGTCTGCGCACCAACCTGGAGACGATGCATTTGTTCCTCGCCAGTGTGAAGCGGGCACGTACGATTTTGAAGGAGTTCAAACCGGATGTGGTTGTGGGTACGGGCGGTTACGTGTCTGGGGCCACGCTATATGCGGCGGCCCGGATGGGTATTCCAACGGTCATTCACGAATCAAATTCGGTTGCCGGGATTACCAACAAGTTCTTGGGTCATTTCGTGTCCAAAGTTGCCATCAGCTTTGATGACGTTCGCTCTGATTTTCCGGCGAAGAAGGTCGTGATGACTGGGAACCCACGTGCCCAGCAGGTGGCGGGACTCCAGCCCAATGACCGGCTTGCCGAATACGGTCTGACGCCGAAGAAACGGACCTTGCTCATCTTTGGTGGTTCCCGTGGGGCACCACGGCTGAACGCGGCTGTTCTGAGCGCACTGCCGACTTTTGCGGACGCTGACTACCAGGTGCTCTTTGCCACGGGGCGGCGGCACTACGACAAAGTGGCGGCGCAGGCGGGCGAGTTGCCAGCCAACGTTGCCATCGTGCCGTACATCGACCACATGGAGCGCGTGCTTCCGGACGTTGACCTGCTCGTAAGCCGCAGTGGGGCCACGACACTGTCCGAAATGACGGCGCTGGGCTTGCCGGCGGTGCTCATTCCGAGCCCGAACGTGACGCACAATCACCAGTACCGTAATGCTAAGAGTCTGGAGAATGCAGGCGCAGCAAAGGTGCTCACTGAAGAAAATCTCAAAGCGCAGTTCACAAGCACGATTGACCAGTTAATGCGCACACCTGCAACTTTAGACAAAATGGCGGCGGCATCCAAGCGTTTGGGTGTCCCTGACGCAACCGACCAGTTAATTCAGGTATTGGAGGCGGCCGTGAAAGGAGACTAGCGATGGCGAAGCAAGACGACAACTCGAATCTGTTCACGAATAACTTCAGCAGTTACAAAAAGCAACTGGACGAACGTCCCCAAGAAGCCCATCTTGGGCCAGCGGAAATTCAAAAGAACCTGCCCAAAGTCCAAAAAATTCGTGAACACCGCACGTGGCGTAGTCTTGCAATTCTCGTGCCACCGCTGCTCATCATTGGCCTGGCGAGTGCCTACATGGCCTCGCCATTGTCCAAGGTACGCAACGTCTCGGTTTACGGTACCAACTTGGTCACCAACCAGGAGGTCATTAACGCCAGTAAGCTGGGAAGCAAGTCCTACGTGCCGCAGCTTCTCACTAATCGGCAGGAGACTGAGCAACGCATTAAAAAGGCCGTACCGGCAATCAAAACTGTGCGCCTGCGGGTGCGCGGTGCGCGTGATGTCAGTTTGCGCGTAAGTGAATACTCCGCAACGGCGTACTTACACAATGCGGCTGGTTACCACGTGATTCTGAGTACCGGGAAGGTCTTGCAAGACGCCAGTAAGAGTCCAAAACAGGGCTTGCCGGTTTTCACTGGTTTCACAGCGGGTAAGGATTTACGCAACATGAGCAAGATTGTCGCTGCTTTTCCGACCGCAATTCGCCGCGACGTTTCGGAAGTGACCCTGAGTCGGGGCAACGGTAATCCTTATCAGATCACCATTGCGATGAATGATGGCAACAAGATTGTCGCGGACAGCCGGACCATCCTCAAAAAGATTAAGTACTACCCAAGTATGGTCGCTCAGCTTAAAACAACTGGGACGGTTGATTTGGAAGTCGGCGCGTTCTTTGTCCCGAAATCCGAAAAATGAGTAAACATCCACGGAATGAACCGCTTTCCATACGTTTTGTGAAACATTTGTGGTAAACTCGAAATTGTAGATTAAGAATAAATAACTTTATAAAAAAATCAGTCAAGGGAGGTTCCAGATTCATGGGAAATCAGGGCATTTACGTGGGTCTTGATGTCGGGACAACCTCGATTAAAGCAATTGCCGCCGAAGTGTCATCCGGACAGATGCACGTTATCGGTGTCGGAAGTCAGCGTGCGGATGGTTTAGCACGCGGCGTGATTGTTGACATCGATAAGGCAGTCGCATCAATTCAGGCCGCACTGGAACAAGCAGCAAAAAAAGCCAGCATTCAAATCGATAGCGTGATTGCCGGGGTACCGGCAAGCATGTTGCAGATTGAGAAGGTGTCTGGACTCATCGCGGTTGGGGACACCAGCCGTGAAATTACTGACGACGACGTCCGTAATGTGGCGGCGTCCGCGCTGACGCGCAACCTACCGCCAGAGCGCGAAATTCTCTCCCTGATTCCTGATGAATTCATCGTTGACGGGTTTGATGGAATTAAAGATCCGCGCGGCATGATTGGTGTTCGCCTCGAAATGAAGGGCTTGCTGCTCACGGTTCCAAAGACGGTGTTGCATAACATCACGCGGGCGGTGGAGAAGGCCGGTTACAGCATTTCGGCGTTTATCGCCAATCCGTTGGCACTGGGGTCTTACATTCTGTCTGATGGTGAGCAGGACTTTGGCACTGTTGTCATTGATTTAGGTGGCGGGCAGAGCACCGCGGCCGTTATCCATGATCACAAGCTGAAGTTCACGACTGAGGATCTTGAAGGTGGGGATTACATCACCAAGGATATCTCGGTAGTGCTCAACACCAGCGTTGTGGATGCCGAACGGCTAAAGCGCGAGTACGGCAATGCCGACTCACTTGCCGCCAGTGAGGAACAAACCTTCCCTGTGACTGTTGTTGGCAAGAGTGCACCCGCCACGATTTCCGAGAAATACTTGGCAGAAATCATCGAGGCACGCTTGACCCAGATCTTCGGACGCCTCAACGAAACCTTGACGCAGGTCCACGCTCTTGATTTACCAGGGGGCATCGTGATTACCGGTGGCACGACCGCTTTGCCAGGGGTCATTGAATTGGCTCAAGACATTTTTAACCGTCAGGTGCGCCGCTTCATTCCGAATGAAGTTGGCTTGCGGCACCCCGCGTTTACGCAGGCACTGGCCTTGATTAATGCGGCCGCCAACATGACGGACGTTGAAATCATTGCCGGTTCCGCATTGCGCACGCCGCTGCAGCTCCAGACGCGGCAAACGCCCGCGCCCGCAAGTACGGCGCAGGATGATGCGACCGCCGCTCCGCAGCAGGCACCAGCTCAAGAGGCTGAGCCTGAACAGGACGAGACGGATGAGCCAAAAGAGAAGAAGCCGTCCATTATTAAGCGCTTCTTCGGTACTTTCTTTGAATAATAAATAACCCCTGACTAGGAGGAACAATCATGGAATTTTCACTAGATAATCAAGATAACACCGGCGCAGTAATTAAAGTTATTGGTGTTGGTGGTGCCGGTGGTAACGCCGTTAACCGGATGATCGACGAAGACGTTAAGGGTGTTGAGTTCATCGTGGCCAACACGGATGTACAGGCACTGTCCAGTTCTAAGGCAGAAACCAAAATTCAGTTAGGTTCCAAGTTGACGCGCGGACTTGGTGCCGGCGCAACCCCTGAAGTTGGGCAGAAGGCTGCTGAGGAAAGCGAAGAAGCCATTGCCGAAGCACTGCAGGGTGCGGACATGATTTTCGTTACCTGTGGCATGGGTGGTGGTACTGGGACCGGTGCCGCCCCAATCGTGGCTAAGATTGCTAAGGACCAAGGCGCACTGACCGTTGGTGTTGTTACCAAGCCATTCACTTTTGAAGGCCCCAAGCGCGGCAAGAACGCCACTGGCGGGATTGCGGAACTCAAGCAGCACGTGGACACACTGGTGATTATTGCCAACAATCGTCTGCTTGAAATCGTGGACAAGAAGACGCCAATGCTCGAAGCCTTCAAGGCAGCTGACAACGTGCTGCGTCAGGGTGTGCAGGGGATTTCCGACCTGATTACCAGCCCTGGTGTGGTTAACCTGGACTTCGCCGACGTGAAGACCGTCATGGCAAACCAGGGGAGTGCCCTCATGGGAATTGGTTCCGCAACTGGTGAAAACCGGACCGTAGAAGCAACGAAGAAGGCCATTTCTTCACCACTGCTGGAAGTTGCCATTGATGGCGCCAAGCAGGTATTGCTGAACATCACCGGTGGTCCAGAACTGTCCCTGTTTGAAGTCCAGGATGCTTCTGACATCGTGACCCAGGCGGCAACAAGTGACGTTAACATCATCTTCGGGACCTCCATTAACGAAGAACTCGGCGATGAAGTGGTGGTTACGGTCGTTGCAACTGGTCTTGATTCCGAACCAACGCAGCAGCGGAGCACCCGCCAGAGCGCAGAACCACGTCGTGAAGCGCAGCAACAGGAACAAAAGTCTAGCGACCCATTCGGTGAATGGGACATGCGCCAGACGCCAGAACGTTCCAACCGCGAATCTGCAGCTAAGCCAGATAATTTTGATAACGTTAAAAAGACTGAATTCGATGTATTCGAAAGTCAGCCTAACAATGGCAACGCCAGTGATGATGACCAGCCGCCATTCTTCAAGCGCCGTCGCAACAACTAGTCTGAGGAGGTGTCATGATGGCATTCGGTAAAATTGGTAACAAACTGGGCAGTTTCTTCGATATGTCTGATGACGAAGACGAAGAGTACGCCGCTCAAGAAGATCAAGAATTCACCCAACCGGCAGATGGGAACGAAGCACCGGCTGCAGCGCAGGGTGCACCTAGCAGTAAGCCCGCGTACCGAAATAACAGTAATGTTGTTTCGATGAGTAAGCCTGCCGCTAAGGGAGCAAAGATTGAGCTGTACGAACCGCGCATCTACTCTGACGCTAAGGAAGTTGGCCGCAACCTGCTCGACAACACCGCGGTGCTGGTTAACTTTACGCACTTGGAAGCAAGCGACTCCAAACGCATTGTTGATTTCCTGACTGGACTCGTTTTTGCAATCAACGGTGACATCAAACGCGTTGGTGACCAGATTTTCCTGGTTACCCCAGCTAATTTTGAAGTCAGTGGTGCACTTGCGAACAAAATTCAGGATGATTTGAGCGTCGACGAACTGAAGTAAACCGGAAGGGGGACCCGCCCGTGCGTTTTCTGTATTATTTAATCACGGCCACATTCAACGTTTACACCGCGATTGTGTTCGTTGATCTGATTCTGAGCTGGTTTCCAATCCGTTCGCTTTACCGCTTGCGTGAATGGACCAGTCGCTTGACCGAGCCATTACTCGCGCCGATACGGCGGGTGATTCCGACCGCACTGGGACTGGATTTCTCGCCAGCAATTCTGCTGATTCTGATTAACTTGCTGGAGAAACTGCTCCTGACGTTGCTCTTCTGGTTCGCCTAATGACGCAGCTGGGAAAGTATAACCAGCCGCGCTCGGAAGAAAAGCAGCTGCTGGAACGGTTGCGGACACTGGCCGCAACCAGTGCTAATGAATACCGTCCGGTGTTAACGGCGTTTATCGACCCGCGCTCGCAGCTTTTGGCGCAAAGCGTTGCCGAACAATTCGGTGTCAGTTTTGCCACTGCTGGTGGGTTTACCGCCGCGGAATGGCGACGCGGGTTATTTTATCCGGATTACTACGTACCGGAACCGGCCGATTTCGAGTTGCAAGTGTTGATGTTTAAGTACCCGGCGCAGTTCGTCACCCTGCGGCACAGTGATGTGCTCGGCGCGATGATGAATCTGGGTGTGCAGCGCAGCGTGTTTGGCGATTTTGCGCATGAAGAGGGTGCTTGGGAGCTGGCTGCTACTCGCGAAATGGCGCCATTTCTGCAAACAAACCTGACGCAGGTTGCCCGTAGTAAAATCCAGTTGGTGCCGGCGCCCCGGATTTTCCGGCTGAATGATGATTGGCAAGCCCGCGAATTGTTGGTCGCTGGGCTGCGCCTTGACGCCTTAGTTGCGGAAGCTTTCAAGCTGCCGCGTAGTCACGCCAAGCAGTTGTTCACTAGTGATGGTGTCCGGCTCAATTGGCGCGAAACCCAGAAGGTGAGCGCCATGGTCGGCGATGGCGACAACGTCTCTGTGCGCGGTTTTGGCCGTATCCGGGTCATGTCAGTGCTTGGCGTGACTGCAAAGGACAAGTGGCGACTCGCCGTTGAAATCATTGATAAACGTCAAAAAAGTTAAATTTTGCCCAGGCACTGAATCGTCTGGTATGAGGAGGAATTTGTATGCTTAGCCCTATGGATATTCGGGATAAGAGCTTCAACGTTAAGATGCGTGGTTTTGATCAGGATCAGGTGAACGACTTCCTGGACCAGATTATCGCGGATTACGAAGGTGCGCTCAAGAAGGTGGAGACCCTGACTGATTCCCTCAAGGAAGCACAGGATAAGGTGACCCATTACGAGGGCATGGAAAACGCCATGAACCAAGCCATCATCGTCGCTCAGGACGCCGCAGACCGGCTGAAGACCACGAGTGAAGAGGATGCGCAGAAGGTTCAGGACGAAGCCGAGAAGAACGCTGAACAGATTCTGTCCGAAGCCAGCGACAAGAGTAACAAAATCCTCGCGGACGCGAGCGACAAAGCTCGCCAGCTGACGATTCAGAGTGAAGACATGCGCCGCAACGCGCAGGACTTCCGTGATCACCTCGCACTCTTGCTGCGGGCGGAGCTGGAAACGATTGAAGGGGACAACTGGTCCGACACCATTGGCAAGACGCCTGAGGACGCCAAAAAAGGTCTTCCCGACGAAAGCACGTTAATTCCTGACGAACTTCAGGAAACACCCCTTGACAGCGATGGGGATGATTCATTAAACTCAGGCACGGATGCAAAACCGGAAACGGCAGATGCAGACGCAGCGAACGCCGCTGCGGGTGATGATGATTACACCCAGATTGTTTTTCCGGATGATCCCATCGCTTAGAATAATTTAATCCAATGAGGAACACGCGTTAGCGGTGGTGAGCCAAACCAGCGACCCGGAGAATGGTGCAAGTCCGGGATTGGTGCCATGACTAATATCAGTTCTGAGTACTGGCTCGATACATAGAGCTGGTCGGATGGTGCCCGTTAACGCGCCTCTGAGGGGAATTTTATTCCCGAATTTAGGTGGTACCACGAAGACTTCGTCCTAATTACGGACGGGGTCTTTTTGTTTATTTACGGTTTTGAGAACATTTTGAGAAAGAAGGAACAGTTGTGAAGGTTAAAGAAACGCTGAACTTGAGCAAGACTGACTTCCCAATGCGTGCAGGTTTGCCTAACCGCGAACCCAAATGGCAGGCTGATTGGGAAGAGAACCACGTGTACCAGCAGCGCCAGAAGTTGAATGAAGGCAAGCCAAGTTTCATTCTCCACGATGGCCCGCCATTTGCGAACGGGAACATCCACATGGGTCACGCGCTCAACAAGATCAGTAAGGACATCATCGTGCGCTTCAAGTCGATGAACGGCTACTATGCACCTTACGTTCCTGGTTGGGATACTCATGGTCTGCCAATTGAGCAGCAGCTCGCCAAGAAGGGCGTGCACCGCAAGGAGATGGACATGGTGGCTTACCGGCAATTGTGCCGGGATTTTGCCCTCAAGGAAATCGACAAGCAGCGCACTGACTTTAAGCGGCTCGGTGTTTCTGGTGACTGGGACCACCCATACATCACCTTGCAGAAGGAATTCGAAGCCGAAGAAATTCGGGTCTTCGGTAAAATGGCCGAGAAGGGCTACATTTACCACGGCTTGAAGCCAGTTTACTGGTCATGGTCTTCCGAATCCACGCTTGCTGAAGCCGAAATCGAGTACAAGGACGTGAAGTCCCCATCCATCTACGTTGCCTTCCCAGTTAAGGACGGCAAGGGAATTGTGGACCAGGATGCTGAGTTTATCATCTGGACCACCACGCCTTGGACCATTCCATCTAACCAGGGGATTGCCGTTAACCCCCGCTTCAATTATGTTGAAGTGCAGGTTGCAGATCGCAAGTTCGTGGTTGCAGAAGACATGCTGAGCAAGGTCGCTGAAGACCTCGAATGGTCTGACCCGAAGGTGCTCAAGCAGTTTACCGGTAAGGACATGGACCGGATGGTGGCTAAACACCCACTGTATGACCGCGATAGCCTCGTCATCAACGCTGACCACGTCACGCTGGATGCTGGTACCGGGCTCGTCCACACTGCGCCTGGTCATGGTGAAGATGACTACAAGGCCGGCATCAAGTATGGTCTGCCCGTTGTCTCTGTTTTGGATGAACACGGGGTCATGAATGAGAACGCCCCTGGCTTCACCGGCGTGTTCTACGACAAGGCCAATCCAATGGTCACCAAGGCGCTGGAAGAAAAGGGTGCGCTCCTGAAGCTCTCCTTCTTCACGCATAGCTACCCCCACGACTGGCGGACCAAGAAGCCAGTTGTTTTCCGGGCAACGACGCAGTGGTTTGCTTCTATTGACGCCTTCCGTCAGCAGATTCTTGATCAGATTGAAAAGGTTAACTTTAAGCCAAGTTGGGGTAAGACGCGTCTGTACAACATGATCCGCGACCGCGGCGACTGGGTGATTTCCCGTCAGCGCGCTTGGGGTGTGCCACTGCCTATCTTCTACGCGGAAGATAAGACCCCAATTCTGGAAAAGGAAACCATCGATCACGTTGCCGACCTTTTTGCCAAGTATGGTTCAAATGTCTGGTTCGAACGTGACGCCAAGGACTTGCTGCCAGAAGGTTACACCAACGAACACAGTCCTAACGGTGAATTTACCAAGGAAACTGACATCATGGATGTTTGGTTTGACTCTGGATCATCTCACCAGGCTGTTCTCGCTGCTCGCCCAGAACTGTCCTTCCCAGCTGATCTCTACCTTGAAGGTTCTGACCAATACCGTGGTTGGTTCAACAGCTCACTCATCACTTCCGTTGCAACGACGGGTGTTGCGCCATACAAGGGCATCTTGTCCCAAGGATTTACGCTCGACAGCAAGGGCCAGAAGATGAGCAAGTCACTGGGTAACACCATCGTGCCTGATACGGTTGAAAAGCAGTACGGTGCAGAAATCATCCGTCTGTGGGTCTCTACGGTTGACTCCAGTTCTGACGTGCGTGTTTCCATGGACAACTTTGCCCAGATTTCCGAAGCCTACCGCAAAATTCGCAACACGATGCGCTTCATGCTCGCCAACACGGGTGACTACGACAACAGTAAGAATGCTGTTGCCTACGCCGATCTTGGCAGCGTTGACCAGTACATTCTGGTGCGCTTGAACGATGTTGTGGCTGAAGCACTGGCAGCATACGACCAATACGACTTTAGTGATGTGGAGAAGACAATTAGCAACTTCCTCGTGAATGACATGTCTGCTTTCTACCTCGACTTTGCCAAGGACGTTGTGTACATTGAAGCGGCCGACGATATTAAGCGTCGCCGGATGCAGACGGTGATGTACCAGGTTCTTGTCACCTTGACCAAGTTGCTGACCCCAATCCTGCCGCACACGGCTGAAGAAATCTGGCCATACCTGCAGCAGGCAGAGCAGTACGCTTACCTGTCTGACATGCCTAAGGCGCAGAATCTTGCGAACGCTGATCAACTGCGCACGCAGTGGAGCGACTTCATGAAGTTCCGCAGCGAAGTGCAAAAAGCACTTGAAGAAGCCCGAAACGCCAAGGTTATTGGTAAGTCCATGCAGGCCAGCGTCACGGTTTACCCAACCGCTGACCTTGCAGATAAGCTGAACGGCCTGAACGCCAACATCATGCAGCTCCTGATTGTTTCTGGTTTCAAGCTGGAAGCGGCAGGCACCAAGGCGCCAGCAGGTGCCGCCGAGTTTGCTGACGGTGCGATTGTGGTGGAACATGCTGCGGGCGATGTTTGCGAACGTTGCCGCATGACCACCACCGATGTCGGTGACGATGCGCAGTTCCCAATGCTCTGTGCTCGTTGCAGCGCCATCGTGCGTGCTAACTACCCTGAAGCAGTTGCTGAAGGTCTCGAAAGTAAGAACAAGTAATACCCATGCAAAAGGCGGCCAGCAATGGCTGCCTTTTTGTTGTACATATTGTTGCTGTCTGTCAGCGTAAGTATTCCAGTGACGAAGTCACGCCAGGCCTCTGGGATGTTTTCAAAACGCCGCTAGGCGGTGGGGTCGGCAACTCCGGTGGTGGTGCGCTTGGGCTACGCTCTGGGAACTACGTCGGGCGGGGACCGCTTCAGCCCGCTAACGCGGTCTTCCGCTGGCAGAGTTGCCGCAAACCCGGCGTCAACTCCGCGCTCCCGGTATTATTGTGTGCAGCCGTGGCGAAAAAGCACGCCACGTCTCCAAACAATAATATTTTCGCCCGACTCCGTTCCCTGCGCTTCGCCCAAGCACACCACCACCTCCGTGGCCGACGCGTTACAGAGTGGTAAGCGCATGAACGTTCCTCAATTATGAGGTAGTTCCATACAGTACTAGCGCTGACCAATTCTATTGCCAGATCATGAGAAGCTGGGCGACATCTACCGTCTCAACGTCGTGTTGAAAATATCGCCACAATCGGATTGTGAATGCACGTCGGAACTGGTTCGGATTGGTGGAACGACCGGGAAGGGTGTGCGCGCACGCAAAAACGGCAGTGTATGTTTCGCACAGATTTTTCGTGCGAAATGTACACCGCCGTTTTTGCTAGGAGCGTGATTTTGACGCGGGGTTTGCGGCAAAATCGCCAGCGGAAGACGGCGTAGCCGGCTGAAGCGGTTCCGCGCACACCCTTCCCGGGCGTGTAACCAATCCGGACCAGTTCCGACCTTCGGTCTACCACTTTTTCAAACCCAACATCCTTGCGGATGGTATTTTCGACGCTGTCGCTGACGGACAGTGACAATTAAAAAAGCCGGCGCAATTGCGTCGGCTTGGGGTGCTAGAAAGTTTCTTTGCGGGGACGCGGGGTCTCGTTCATGTCGCCGGAAGTGTATTCCAGCAACTTGTTCTTGAGGTCGTCCTCCATGCCAGCGAGCTGCTTCTCGGCAGCTTGCCGCTTGGCACGGCCATCTTGCTGGATCTGCAGGGTTTCCTTCAGCGTGTCAATCAAGTCGGACTGAGTCTGCGTCAAGGTTTCGATGTCGACGACACCACGCTCGTTTTCCTTAGCAGTCTCAATGCTGGAAATTTTCAGCATTGAGCTGTTCTTCTTGAGCAGGTCGTTAGTGGTTTCGGAAACTTCACGCTGTGCGGTGACGGCTTCCTTCTGCCGCAGCAGGGTGAGGGCGATGGCCACCTGGTTTTTCCAGAGCGGGATGGCCGTGGTGATGCTGGCCTGGATTTTTTCCGCCAACGCTTGGTTGGTATTTTGAATCAAGCGAATCTGGGGTGCTTGCTGTAAGGTGATTTGACGTGCTAGCTGCAGGTCATAGGTCCGCTTCTCAAGCCGAGTGGCAAATTGCCGCAAGTCATTCACGGTTTGGACGTCCATCTGGTCGCCGCTGGCGTCGGCCTTCGCGCGGGCTTCCGGAATCAATTTGGTTTCCAGTTCTTCGTGCTTGATTTTGGCAGCGGCGATGTAGATGTTCAGGGCTTCAAAATAGGATTTGTTCTGACTGTAAAGCTCGTCCAGCATCGTGTTGTCACTGAGCAAACCATTTTTTTCCTTGTCCAAGTGCACTGCAATTGTGTCAATCTGGGCGCCAATTTTTTGGTACTTAGCTGTGATTTCGAAGATGCTGCGCTTCACTTTACCGAACAGACGGGAGAACACGTTGCTGTTTTCAGGCCGCAGTTCGTCGGGGTTGGTCTCGTTCAAACGGGTCATCAGACTCGTGAGGGCGTCGCCGATGGCACCAGTGTCAGAGCTGGAGACCTTGTTCAGCATGTTCTGGGAGAACGCTGAGAGCTTTTGCTGCGCAGCCGCACCGTAGGAGAGCACCGCAGTTTGATCGAGCGGGTCAATCTTGCTTGCCAGTTGCTTGGCAGACTCGCGGTCTTGTTCGGACAGTTTGTTGAACTCATCGTTTGCAGCGGCTGTCGGTGCTTGCTCCTGCGCAGGAGCGGGCGTGTTATTAGCCGTGAGGTCCGCGAAGGGGTCGGCCAACAGGTCGGAGGTTAAATCTGGTGATGTCGTTTGGTCTTTTTCACTCATATTCGGGTCTTCCTTTTATTTATCTAGTTGGCGCTTGGTGAGTTCGACCGTGGTATCCAAATCCTCCAGGTCGCTCTTCACAAAATCAGTGTACTCGTCGCGGACCGTCTTGCACAGCTTATCGAGTGCATCCTTAGCCTGACTGAGCACGAGGTAGGTGTCCTTCGTTTTCACCTCGTGGCGGGTGATGATGGCGTACTTGTGCGTCAAATCCGCGAGGTTGGGGAGTTGTTCATATAGGAACGGCGCCGCTGCGGTCATCCGCTTGGGCTGGTCCACAATGGCGCGGAAGTAAGCGTGGATGACGTTCATGGTGTCGTGCTCGTTCATGATGTCTTGCAGTTCGGGCGCACCGTCCACGGTTGTTTGCAGCTGGTGAATGTTCTTGCTGGCACCCGCCATGGTTTCGCGGAACACGCTGACTTCGCTGTCGCTCAGTCCGGCGGCCTCGTAGTGGGCGGCCAGTTTTTTGCTCATTGGCCGTTCCGGCGTGTCGTCGATGACCTCAGCGCTGCGGTTCTGCCACAGGTAGTTGAGGAAGGCGGCGAGGGCACCCAGCGCCGGTGACAGCAGACCGATGACGGGGTTGCCGTCTAAGCCCATGCTGCCCAACGTGGCCATTGCCACAATCCAGCCGGCAAAACTAATCCCGATGACCTTAGATTCATGGAATTTGCGTGGCCCTTCGCTATTACGTTCAGGGTGGCGGGTGCGTTCCCATTCGGCGCCAAAACGCACGAGTCCGAACAGCAGCGCGATGATTTCACTTAGGATGAAGTTTTCTGTCCCACTGATGGTGTACATGAAACCGAGCCAAGTCCAAGTAATGATGCGGCCCCAATGCACGCGATCTTGACGTGGGTATTGTTGCTTTTTACTCATAGTCGTCACTGCCCCTCGTTTATTATCTGGACTAAGTTTAGCATAGGCACGACCGGCTGGTATCAGGCCTTGGTATGAGATTAGCCAAAAGACATGACTTTTGCCAAAACTAAGTGTAGCTTGTATGATAGTTACTGACTATATGGAAGCATGGAGGCACAGCAATGAACGAACCCAAGACCCGCAGAGAAGCACGCGAGCAGCGTGCTGCCCAGGAAGAGGCCGCCCGCAACCGTGATAAGAAACGGGTGGACGTGGAGCGTGAGTACGCGCGCAGTGAGGCCAAGCATCCCGAGAAGTTGCAGCGTTTTGACGAGCAGACCTATCGGAAAGTGAATGGGCTCAAGCAGAAACTCAACTGGGCAATCGGGATTACCATTGTGCTAATTATTTTGGTTGCGGTCGTCCTGTTTGTCTTTTGACGGGTAAAAGTTGATTGATTGCTGTTAACTAAGTGCTGAGAATTCTCAACAGAAGGGATTTTTAATGATGAAAATTGGCGTAGTTTGCGCGATGGAAGAAGAAATTCGGGAACTGCTGGCAGTCCTTGACGACCAGAAGAGCGAAACGGTTGCCGGGCAGACTTTCTACAGCGGCCGGATTCACGGTCAGGAAGTCGCACTGGTTGAATGTGGAATTGGTAAGGTGCAGGCGGGGATGAACACCGCAATCTTGATTGACCACTACAACCCGGACCTGGTGATTAACACTGGTAGTGCCGGTGGTATTGGTACCGGCCTCAAGGTGGGGGATGTGGTGATTAGTTCCGGCGTTGCTTACCACGACGTGAACTCAACTGCCTTTGGCTACCTGCCCGGTCAGCTGCCAAGTCGGCCCCAGATTTTTGAAGCGGACAAACACTACGTTGAGCTCATCACCAAGGCTGCCCAGCAGACGAACCTGACCACGCACGTGGGTCTCATTGTGACCGGTGACCAGTTCATCAGCAGCAAGCCTGCCATCGCGAAGATCAAGGCCATCTACCCAGATGCCCTGGCTAGCGAAATGGAAGGGGCCGCAATTGGTCAAGTTGCCAGCCAGTTCCAGCTGCCATTTGTGGTTATCCGCGCAATGAGTGATGTTGGTGACGAGAACGCCAGCGTGTCCTTTGATGAGTTCATCATCGAGGCCGGCAAGAAGAGCGCCCAGATGCTCCTCGCCTTCATTGACGAGCTTGCCTAAACTGACGTCCTTGCGCTTCAGTAAGGAAGGAAGATTCTTTTGAAACACGTATACCTGGACAATGCGGCCACGACACCGATGAAGCCAGAGGTTGTCGCCGCAATGACCGACCAGATGCAAAATGATTTCGGTAACGCCAGTTCGACCCATTTTTTTGGGCGTACGGCGCACGCCGCGCTGGATAAGGCACGGCAAACCATTGCTAACGCCTTGGCAGTAAAGCCCGACTGGGTGATTTTCACTGCTGGCGCGACTGAGAGTAACAACACCGCCATCACCCAGACCGCCCACGCACGGGCCAGTTTGGGCAAACACATTATCACCACGGCAATTGAGCACTTATCTGTGCTCGAACCACTGCGCGCGCTTGAAAAAGAGGGCTACACAGTGACTTACCTGCCGGTTGACGAGAATGGTGAAATTAACATGGCGGATTTTGACGCCACCCTGGATGACGATACAATTCTTGTGTCCGTTATGTACGGCAACAACGAGGTCGGCAGTCAGATGCCAATTAAGGCGATTGCTGACCGCCTGCGCGATCACCAGGCTTATTTCCACGTGGACGCGACACAGGCATTCGGCCTGTTGCCGATTCACCCGGAAGAACTGGGTATCGACATGTTGTCCGCATCCGCGCACAAACTGAACGGCCCCAAGGGTGTTGGCCTCATGTACCGTGCGGAGAACGTCAAAATTCAGCCGTTCATGCGCGGCGGCGAGCAGGAAACCAAACGCCGTGCGGGCACGGAGAATGTGGCCGGAATTGTTGGCTTTGCGACCGCAGTTAGTTTGCTTGATGATGACGCGAAGGCGCAGTTGCAGCAGCGCTACGCTAGTTTTAGTCGCGAAATTTGCAGCAAGTTGGAGGCAGCGGGGGTGACTTACCACGTCAATGGTAACCTCGACCGTCCGCGGCTGCAGCACGTATTCAACCTTTATCTGCCGGGCGCGTCTACTTACGCCATGCAGACAAATTTGGACTTAGCAGGTTTTGCAATTTCCGGCGGCTCCGCATGTACTGCGGGCAGCTTGGAGCCATCGCACGTGTTGACCGCGATGTACGGCGAGAAGTCGCCGCGCCTTGAGGAGTCAATTCGCATTTCTTACGGCAGCATGACCACTATGGAAGATGTTGACGCCTTTGCAGACGCGCTCATCCGCATCGTGCAGCGTTTGATTGCACGTAGTAAGTAATACTGTCCGTCAGCGTAAGTCATGAAACTTTCATCCGCAAGGATGCTGAAATTGAAAATAGGGCTTCGACCGCGAGGTCGGGCCTGGGACGACTTGGTTACGTGCCCGCAGGTAGGTGGCGCGGGGTCGCTCACGCCTGGCAAGCCAGGCTACCGCTAAACTTTTT
>NZ_RHNR01000033.1 GCF_003946025.1 Lacticaseibacillus songhuajiangensis
TACACCGCCATTTTTCTCGGGAGCGGAATTTTGACACCGGTCTTGTGGCAAAATTCCCAGTGGAAGACGGCGCAGCCGGCTGGAACGGTCCCCGCTAACGGAGTCCCTGTTCGCGAAGCTAATCTGCCCCAGGCCCGACCTTCGGCCGATTTTCATAGAAGCCATCCTTGCGGATGGTATTTTCAGCGCTTACGCTGACGGACAGCGAAAAGTTCAAAAGTGAGTTGACACTCACTTTTGCCGGGTGTACATTATGTGACGAGGTGAGTGGCCACTCACTTAAATTGATGGGCACGCCACAGAAGAGCGCGCCACTAAGAGGTGTTCGTAATGACAGAGCCATTGCTCGAAATGAAACACGTGGAAAAGCGCTTCGGCAAACAGACCGTGCTGCAGGACATGAACTTGACCGTGTACCCTGGTCAGATTATCGGCCTGATTGGCCCGTCCGGTGCCGGCAAATCGACCGCGATTAAGACGGCGCTCGGAATGGAAGTCGCTGACGGCGGTGAATCAAAGGTGCTTGGCATCCACCTGCCAAACCGGGAAGTGCTGGGCCGGATTGGCTACATGGCGCAAAGTGATGCGCTCTACGATTCCCTAAGCGGGCGCGAGAATTTGAAATTCTTCGCGCAGATGAAGGGGGTCGCCAAGGACGGCATGACTGCCGCTATTAACCACGTTGCGGCGGTCGTTGACCTAACAGAAGACCTCGATAAGCGTGTCTCCGGCTACTCCGGCGGGATGCAGCGGCGGCTGTCACTGGCGATTGCCCTGCTCGGAAATCCCGAAATTCTGATTCTGGACGAACCGACCGTGGGGATTGATCCCGCGTTGCGGCGCAAAATCTGGGCAGAACTCAACAACATCAAGGCGAGTGGTTGCGGCGTGCTGATTACCACCCACGTGATGGACGAAGCTGAACTGACTGATCGCGTCGCACTGCTGCTGGCCGGCAAAATTATGGCCTTCGACGCTCCTAAGGCGCTCGAAGAACAGTATGGCGTGCCAACCGTTGAAGACGTCTTTCTTAAGGCAGAGGGGGCAGAGGAATAATGCGCGCATTTGCAATTTGTAAGCGAGTCTTGCAGGAACTCTTGCGGGACAAGCGCACCCTGGCGCTCATGTTCGTTGCGCCGGTGCTGATTCTTTTCTTGATGAAACTGATTTTTGCGGCCAATTCCACGACCAATGTGGATATTGCCACGGTGGGCGTGCCATCGAGCGTGCGCACCGAATTGAACGACATCAAGCACGTGGCCGTGCACAAGAAGGCCACGAACAGGGCTGCACAGAAGATGCTGACTGACCAGAAGGCGGATGCCGTAGTGCGGGAAACGAGCACGAACCACTACACCATCATTTACGCCAACACTGACGCCAGTAAAACTGCCGTCGTTAAGCAAGCCTTCAAGGCGGCGCTGGCGGCTAACGGCGTCAAGGAACTCAAGCAGACCGTCAAGACGCTCAGTGGCACGGTGCAAAAGCAGGCCGTTGTGATTGCCAAAATGCAGGCGGCAACCGCTAAGGCAAGCGGCCAGACGGCAACGGCGGCTACGCCAAGCAGTACGTCTAAGCAGGCGCCAAGCAAGAAGGCGGCGACTGTTAAAATCAAGAACCACTACCACTATGGCGATAAGGACACGAGCTTCTTCGACAAAATTGTACCGATTCTGATGGGCTTCTTCGTCTTCTTCTTCGTCTTCCTGATTTCCGGGATGGCGCTACTCAAGGAGCGAACTACCGGCACGCTCAGCCGCTTGCTGGCAACACCCGTCCGGCGTGGTGAAATCGTTGCGGGCTACATGCTTAGCTACGGGATTCTTGCCCTGGTGCAGACCGCGATCATCGTGCTCGCCACCGTTTACATGATGGGGGTCGAGATTGTTGGAAGTCTGCTGGCCATCATGGTCATCAACTTCTTGCTTGCGCTAGTTGCGCTCGCCTTTGGAATTCTGATGTCGACTTTTGCCAGTTCTGAATTCCAGATGATGCAGTTTATTCCGATTGTCGTGATTCCGCAGGTCTTCTTCTCCGGGATTATCCCGCTGGATTCCCTGGCTAGCTGGGTGCAGAACATTGCTTACATCCTGCCACTCAAGTATGCTGGAGACGCAATGAACCAGATTATCATGTACGGAACGTCTCTGATCCACCTAGGACCACAAATCGGGATGTTGCTGGTATTCCTCGTCGCTCTGACACTGCTGAACGTGCGCGGACTGCGGCGCTACCGGAAGGTCTGATTCAGCTGGCGGGGCAGATGGCGTGAGTAAAGTGGAGGGGTATTATGAGTGACGCAACGAACATTGATCAGCTTTTTGGCCAGGCCTTAGCGGCCGATGACAAGCTGCCTGTGAAGCAGCGAGCCATTTTGCAGGCGGCATTTGACCTGTTCGCTGAACAAGGCTTTGATCACACCACCACCAAGGACATTGCGCAACGCGCGGGTGTTGCCGAGGGGACGGTGTACAAGCGCTACAAGACTAAAGATGAGCTACTAGACGCTGTGCTGGCACCGATGGCGACCAGCGTCGTGCCGAGTGCGGCGACTGAGTTTGTGGAGCTACGCCTTAAGGGTGATTACACCGACTTACACGCTTATCTGCAGGCAATCGTGGATGATCGGGTGGACTTCGTGATGGGAAATTACAAGTACCTAAAAATCGTAGCGGAACGGGTGCTTGCGGACAGTGATTTCAAGACCCGCATGTTGAAAATGGTTGGGCCGCGCGTGCTGACCCCAATTGTGGAAAATATGGGGAGCTTGCAAGCAAAAGGCCTGCTCATTGATTGGCCAGTTGACATCCTCGCCCAATTGCTAATTAGTACCGTATTTGGTTTGGCAGGGCGCATCATCTTGCTACCGCAACCAGTGGATGTTGCGGCGCAGAAGCGGATGATGGTCAGCTTCTTGGAGCGAGGGTTGGCACCAGAAAAATAGCAATGTAAGGCAGTCACTTTTATCGAAGTGATTGTCTTTTTTGTTTCACGTGAAACGCGCCATGTAGTATCATTATCCCTTAGATAAACGGCGGGCGGCGGCTCGTCAGTAATGGTGGGGAATCGTGATGACAGATAAGCAAAAGGGCTTGTTCTGCGCAATTTTGGGACCGGTCTTCTGGGGTGTTTCGGGGAACGTGGCGCAGTGGTTATTCAAGAACCCGGCAATTCGGCCGGACTGGTTAGTCGCCGTACGCCTAATGGGTGCCGGTGTGTTATTGATGCTGTGGAATCTGCTACGCCAGCGCGATGAGCTGGTAAAAGTACGCCGCACACCACATGCCCTGCGCGGCCTGTTCTTCTTTAGTGTGGGTGGGGTCGTGGTGTCCCAGTTCACCTACTTCTATGCGGTGAAGACGAGTAGTGCCCCGACCGCGACGATTCTGCAGTTCCTCGGGCCGGTGTTCATCATTGTCTACTTGGCGCTGCGCAACCGCAGCCTGCCGCAACGTATTGATGTGATTTCTATCCTGGTGGCGTTCGCGGGCATCCTGCTGCTGGTGACGCACGGCAAGTGGGGATCACTTGCGCTGTCGCCGGCTGGCGTTTTCTGGGGCGTTGGCTCCGGATTAGGGGCGGCGCTATACACGCTGCTGCCGGCAAAATTACTGCGCAATTTCAGTGCGCAACTGGTCACTGGCGGCGGGATGCTATTTGCGGCGCTGGTGTTGTCGCCACTGCTGTTTTTGCAGGGGCCGAGCAAAATTAGTGGTCTTGAGGTGTTAGGCATTGCCTACGTGACCATCTTCGGGACGCTACTGGCCTATCTCTTGTACCTGCAAAGTATGCGCTACCTGCGGCCGACCACGGTGGGGATGCTAGGCGTTTTCGAGCCGCTGTCGGCGACGATTTTTGCCATTGCATTCATGGGCGCGCATTTCGGCGTGGCAGAAGTGCTGGGCGGTCTGCTGGGGCTGTCGACGACCTTCTTACAGATGCTGCCAGTGGCCAAGAAGCAGCGCAAATTACAATAATGACTGATGCGGCGCGGACGAAAAAGCTTCGCGCCGTTTTGCTTATCTGAATTGGACAGAATTAATTTTGTGCCGGCACACGCTTTCACGATTTCGGCGTATACTAACAATAAGAAAGCAAAATTGGAGGCATCACGATGAAGACACCGATTTTGGACCGCGTGAACGGCCCTGCAGATTTGAAGCAATTGAGCAGCCCTGAACTGACCGCGTTGGCAGCCGAAGCACGCAGCCTACTCATTCAGAAGTTGAGCGTGACTGGGGGCCATGTCGGCCCGAACTTGGGCGTGGTTGAACTGACCATTGCGTTGCACCGAACCTTCAACTCACCAGTAGATCACATTGTGTGGGATGTTTCCCACCAAACTTACACGCACAAGATGCTGACGGGTCGCAAACAGGCGTGGACTGATCCGGATCATTATGGCGACGTAGGCCCTTACACGGATCCGCAGGAAAGCCCGCATGATTACTACAACATTGGGCACACCTCTACATCGATTGCGCTGGCTGACGGCATGGCCGTTGCGCGCGACCTGCGCGGCGACAAGGAGAACATCATTGCCGTAATTGGGGACGGCGCACTCAGCGGTGGCATGGCGTACGAAGCACTTAGCAACGCCGCCACCTTGCACTCTAATCTGATTGTGGTGCTCAACGATAACGAGATGAGCATCGCGGAAGACCACGGTGGCTTGTACAAGGGCCTCGCGGATTTGCGGGCGACAAACGGTGCCTCCGAGCACAACCTATTTAAGGCCTTGGGACTGGATTACACCTACGTGGCGGACGGCAATAATATTGACGCCTTGCTGAAGGCTTTTGCCCAAGTGAAGGATATTGACCACCCAATTGTCGTGCATGTGCACACCAAGAAGGGGCTCGGCTTTGCGCCCGCCATGGCGAATGAGGAAGCCTTCCACTGGCACGTGCCGTTTGATGTGCAAACTGGGGCAGCACTCAAGCCGAATACTGCGCCGACATACGCTGACGTGGTGCTGGACGAACTGGACCGGCAGATTGCGGATGGCAAACCCGTTGTCGCCATTACCGCTGCGATTCCCGGCGGCTTTCACCTGAAGAAGTTCGCGGCCAAGCATCCGGACCGTTACTTTGACGTGGGGATTGCCGAACAGCAATCCATTACCTTCGCGGCCGGCTTGGCGCAGCAGGGGGCGCGTCCCGTTGCGTTTGAGAACACAACCTTCTTGCAGCGCGCCTACGACCAGATGTCGCACGACCTTGGCGTCAACAAGCTTCCGGCTGTGATTGTCTACAGCGGCGGTCACGTTACGGGCGGCGATCCGACACACCAGAGCACGTTTGACCTGGCGATGCTGACGAACATTCCGGGGATGACCGTGTTGGTACCGACCAATGCGGGCGAATTGACCGCGATGTTACGGTGGGCACTCACGCAGACGGCTGGTCCCGTTGCCATTCGTTTACCAGGTGGTCATGCGGATGACGTAGCGCCGGCAGCGGATTTTGACGTTAACAAAATGCGGGTGCTTCACGCCGGTAGCAAGCTCGCCCTCCTCGGTGTGGGTAGCTTGCTACCACTGGCGCAGGAAGTTGCAACACGCCTCAAGACTGAGCGCGGCATTGACGCCACGGTGATTGATCCACGGCGGGTGGATGCGCTCACCGACGCAGACACGCTGCAACAATTGGCGGACTACGACCTTGTTGCAACCTTTGAGGAAAACAGTCTGGACGGCGGCTTTGGCCAAAAGGTCAGTGCCTACTTTGGGCCAAGCGCGGTACGGACGCTGAATTTCGGTGCCAAGCGGCGCTTTGACCACAAGCAGACGCGGGCGGAGCTTCTGCACGAGTACAAGCTGACGGTGGAAGACGCGACGGCGGCGATTGAGGCAGTGTTGCAGTAAACAGCTCTGGCCAGCCTTAAATAGACGAACGATTATTAATTCGCAAATCATCCGTTTTGATGCACCTTCATTTCCCGGGAAATGACTGATAATCGACAGGTTCTCAGTGCTCTTGGCGAGAGAGTTCGGCTGGGTGTTCTTGGCTAAGAGAACTAAAAATAACACAAAATGGGCCATCACGAGTGTTCCGCTCGCGATGGCCCATTTTGCGTTTGTGTTATGAAAGCTGAATTGAGATTACCGATGTTGTTTCTTGCCGCGACGCAGCTTCCGCGCTGCCGCCATGCTGAGGGTGTGTTTCACTTCAGGCTGAGGCAATGCGCGTTTCATGGCTGGTTGCCAAGCAAGCGCACTGCGGTAGTGGGTCGCAAACGATGCCAAATCAGATTGGCTGGACTTCAACGACAGCTGGTTCAAACGTAATGCGATTTGGAAGCGCGTTTCGTCATCCGTTGGCGTCTCATCATTACGCAGATTGCCAATCAACATGGTTTTGGCCAGTTCATCGGCGACCGCACCGGCGCTGCCCATCTGTTCACCGATGGATTTGGCAGTGGCGCTGAGGTCGTAGAGCGGGAAGACGTAACGCTCAATCCATTTGTTGACGCAATTGAGGTAGTCCTCATCGTTCATTTTGTTCGGATCTTCACCATCCATGCGGGCGGCGACGTTAGCCATATCGATGACGGCCAGCTTGTCGGCGGCGATGATGAGGTAGGTGAGCGCTTCGATGGAGTTGTGATCAATGCGGTTGGCCTTGAGCAGGGGGTTCACCCGTGCCCAGGCCTTGGCAATTCGTTCGTCGCTGGTCTGCTGCTCAAGAGCGGCTTGCATGCGGGTACAAACGTCCGATGCGGCGTCCAGCAAGGTGTCACGATTGCTGATGTGCTTGGCCGCGGCCATGAAGTTGAAGTACGTGGTGAGAATCTCCAGAACGTGCGAAGCAGCATCATCAAAGCTCATCTCGATGCAGTCAATGACAACCTTCTGTACGGCCTGCCGGGATTCTTTACCCGTCCACCGCCGTGGTTCGCGGTCGAAGTCATCCAGCATGCTGTTGGTGTAGTCCTCGATGATGTACTGGATGTCGCGCTTGGTCGTGACCTCATCGCCGCGCCGAAAATCGGCGAAGTCACGACTGTCCCAGAATTCCTGCAAGTTCTTATCGCTGTTGCCTTTGATACGTGTGTACCGTGCTGTGTTAGCCAAGGTAGATTCCCCTCCTGAAAACCGAATATCTCGATAAGTTAAGCATAGCAGATTTTTGCGACGATTTTCTGGATGGATAATTAGGATAATTGAAATTTGAAAGCTGCAAATTAGCGTTTGTGTTATTTTTAGTGATTGATATTACCCGAAAATTTGATTATAATCCCAAACAAAATAACGGTTATCCGCCAACTGGATCCTCGTGACACTCGTGTTGGCGGGTTCCGGCAAGCTCATCGGATTCGGAGTCTGGGTGGCAACCAGTGCTGCGGCCTTGACCGTGAAACCGTGGGTGACAACAATGATGTTGCCATCTGGCTGGGCGGCGGCCACTTCCTGCATGAACGCGGCAACACGCGCCTTTACTTGCGCAAAAGTTTCACCGTTCGTTGCGACGTTGGTGTAGCTGGGCAGGACGTCCTGCAATACCGGATCAAAGACTTCCGGGTGCGTCGCCATCAGCTCTGCGTTTTGCTGGCCATCCCAGCTGCCGTAGGAAATCTCGAGGAGGCGTTCATCGACCTGCGTTGGCAAGTGCGCATCTTGGTTCAGAATTGCCGCCGTTTCGCGCGTGCGGTCGAGGGGACTGACGTATAGGCAGTCGGCAAAACTGATGTCAAAATGCGCGCGCAATTGGTCAGCCTGCTGTTGGCCTAGTGCCGTGAGGTGGGTGCGGTCATCGTTGATGGTGCCCTGTTTGAGGCCCATGGCGTTGGCATCGGTCTGGCCGTGGCGAATGAAATAGAAAGTAGTCATGGCGGTTGCTCCGTTCGTGGTAATGTGATTGCGTGTATTATCGCATACCACTGAATTTTGTCGAGCCCTTGATTGAAGAGTGGACTGCATTGCGGGCCGCGGTTGTAGGCCGATTTCTCACGTTAATTCAGATTGGTCAGAAGTCGGTCGGCATTTGTGGTGTAGGCTAAACTTAACGGGAGTGAACATTATTACCGGAAAATTCCACAAATTCACCGCTTGACACTTTCAAAGTGTTCGTGATATTGTGCTTAACAAGCAATCGCAATTCGCAGAAAAGGAGGAACCACGCATGTTTAACTTAACCATCGTCAACAGCTTCAGTTCCTCCTCTCGGTCTACTACCGCATTTGTGTAGACCGCGTTTTGTGCTTCTCGGAAGCAGGTCTCACAGGTGCTAACCGCCAACTGTGAGACCGCGATCAAACCTGTTAATGGACGCGCCCTCACAGTTTAGGCTGTGGGGGCGTTTTGTATGTTCTGGTCACAATTCAGGAGGTCGACAACATGGTCGTTTACAACTTTGCCGCAGGTCCGGCAATCATGCCCAAGGAAGTCATTAAACAGATTCAGGAAGAATTGCCATCCCTCAATGGTTCTGGGATGAGCGTACTGGAAATCTCGCACCGCGGTCAGGATTTTGACCGCATCATCGCCGATGCGGAAGCCGATTTGCGCGCACTTATGGCGATTCCGGATGATTACGCCGTGCTCTTCATGCAGGGTGGCGGGACTGGGCAGTTCGCGGCGATGCCATTGAACTTGGCGGGTCAGCATCGCCGCATCGCGGTGCTGGACAGCGGTCAGTGGGCAGCGCGGGCGGCAGAAGAGGCGCCGCGCGTCGGCGTAGTTGCCGACGTTCTGGCCAGCACTAAGGCGCAAAAATACACGCAGTTGCCAACGCTGCCGGCGCCCCTTGCGCAGGACTACGACTACCTGCACATCTGTGCAAACAACACCATCGAGGGCACGGCATACTGGCAATTGCCGACAACGGGAACGGTGCCGCTGGTGGCAGATATGTCCTCCAACATTTGTGCACAGGAATACAATGTGCGTGATTTCGGCGCGATTTTTGCCGGCGCCCAGAAGAACCTCGGACCAGCTGGGGTAACCGTTGTGATTGTGCGGCGGGACCTGATTCAGCCAATGCCAGGACTGCCAACTGTGTTTGACTACAATCTCTTCGACCGCAAGCACTCGCTCTACAACACGCCGCCGGTCTTCGCAATTTACGCGCTGGGCTTGGTGCTTAAGTGGTTACGCGCTAACGGCGGGGTCGCTGAGATGCAGCGCCGCAACCGCGTGAAGTCGGGTAAGCTCTACGATTTCCTGGATCAGTCAAAGCTGTTCCACAACCCCGTGGCTGCGGACGTGCGCTCGCTCACCAACATCCCGTTCATGACTGGCGACGCGCAGCTGGATGACGCAGTGATTCACGCGGCGACTGCGGCGGGCCTATTGAATCTGCGCGGCCACCGCAGCGTCGGCGGTCTGCGCGCGAGTCTCTACAACGCGATGCCGCTGGCCGGCGTCGACGCACTCGTGGATTTCCTGCATGATTTTGAACAACACAACTAGGAGGTAGCAAAATGTATCAAGTTAAAACTTACAATGCCATTGCCCAGGCGGGGCTGGACCGCTTCACTGACCAATACGCCATTAATGGTCAAGCCGATCCTGACGCATACCTGATTCGCTCTGTGAACCTGCGCGACCAGCAGCTACCCACTAGTTTGCAGGCCATCGTGCGCTGTGGTGCCGGCTACAACAACGTGCCAATTCACGCAGCGACCGCTAACGGTACGGCTGTGTTCAATACGCCGGGTAGTAACGCCAACGCCGTGAAGGAACTCGTTGTGGCCATGCTAATTATCGCTTCTCGCAAGCTGTTCTCCGCGGCTCGTTACGCGGCGACCAACAGCGGCGCTGACATCTCCACGCGCACGGAGCATGACAAGACGCAGTTTAACGGGACAGAATTGATGGGCAAAACGCTGGCGGTCATCGGGGTTGGGCACGTTGGCGCTCTGGTAGCCCACGCTGCTAGCGATCTGGGCATGCGCGTCATTGGTTACGATCCCTATCTATCGGCGGATGACGCGTGGCACATTCCGACCAGCACGGTGCGCGCAACCACACTGGAAGGGGCCTTAGCAACTGCGGATTACGTGACCGTGCACGTGCCGAAAAACGCCGAGACCACAGACATGATTAGCACTCGTGAACTTGCCCAAATGAAGCATGGGGCCATCCTATTGAATTTTGCCCGCGGCGGAATTGTCGATAATGACGCGGTAATTGCGGCGCTGGACGCGGGACAGGTGCAGCGTTACATGACCGACTTCGGCGCGGACGCGCTGCTCAACCGGCCAGACGTGCTGATTACCCCGCACCTGGGCGGTTCGACCGCCCAGGCCGAAGAGAACGGTGCGGTGCAGGGCGCCGAAACGATGATGACTTTCCTGGAAACGGGGAACGTGCGCAACAGTATTAACCTGCCAACCTTGCAAGTACCGTTCACCACGCCGAACCGTCTGACCATCATGCACCAGAACATTCCGAACATGGTGGGGCAGATTGCGACCATCCTCGCGGCCAATGGCGTCAACATTGAAGGCATGAGTAACGCGGCCAAGAACAAGGTCGCTTACACCATCGTGGACATTAACCAGATGCCGACTGCAGTGGCCAAGACCGTCAGCGCACAGATTAACGCGATTGAGGCAGTGCATCGAGTGCGGCTGCTCACGCGCTAACAAGATCAAAAAGGGGCTGTGCCGAAAGGAATTAGCACACGAATGTTACATCGTGGTCGCGTGTCAAGAGGCAGCCACTTGTACTCAATGCTTTAGCATTGTTAGTACAATGGACACCGAAGGGCTCCCTAATATACAAACAAGCACCAGCCAGAATCCTAAGTTCGGGATTCCGGCCGGTGCTTGTTTGTATATCGGGAGCTAACCGCCTTTTGGCACAGCCCGTTTTTTCAGTGGCTCATTCTGGATTACAGGAGAGTCAGACCCATGCCGGGGCGACCAAACCCCAGGTAATTTTTAGACATCCAAGTCAGGAATTCGATCATCTGGGGAGAGAGTTTGAGCTGAGCGGCCGGTAGTTGCAGCTGCTGTTTTAATTTTTGGGCAACGCGCACGTCGGCCACTTTTTTGGTGAGTTCAGTGCGAGCGGTGAGCAAGACAGTTCTTTCTGTTTCTGGGATACTGTCGTCCGCCAGTAAGTCGTTGATTTGAGTCATCAATTCAGTTTCAGTATGCTTGGTCATAGGGGCTCCTCCAATTATTAAGTGCGAGTATGCATGTTTTTTATCCAACCCGAATACAAAATTACGCACCTAGTGAGTTACGCCTGTCATTATACTGCTGGTCGTTTTAGATGACAGCAAAAAAATACTTAAATATTTATTTTTGATAAAAGACGTTATCTTTTATGGATGAAGCGGTATACTAGTGCCAATCACCGCGACCGTGTGGAAAGCGGTCCGTTTTGCGGGTGAGGGTTGAATTTAATACAAACAGAGTGAGGGTGTTCTAATGATCATTTTTGGTAGCAGTCATAAGGTTTCAGACGCGGATATTCTGGCACTGATCACCGATTATGTGCAAGAACCAACGCTGACCGACCGGGAGCGCACGATTGGCCAGATGGCGAAGGTAGAGCTTGAGAAAAAGCATTACTCCGTCCGGGTAATCCAGCGGGTGCTGGTTAGTTTGCAGCGTGAGGCCATTCGCGAGCGCAGCTTGACGCCGGCAGCGGATACGTTCTACCACAAGTTGAGTGATATGCTGCTGAAGATTGCGCCAATCGGTACGAATCAAGGCGCATGGACGGCACAACTCGGGTACTTGGATTAACGAGCATAAAATTGTCCGGCGCTGGGTGCGCAATAAACACCCAATGGTATTTCCCAGGAAATAGATTGGAGACAAATAAATAGACCTCGTTCGCTCAATGGCGGATGAGGTCTATTTTGATGTTATGAATGGGTTTGTTCCCTAAATTACGCTAATGCTCAAGAGCTAAACGTGCTAGTGACCGCTCTCACTTCTGCATTCCCATCTTCAGCGAGTATTGCTCACCGGCGTTGATGTCGTATTGCAGGAGCTGGTAGTCGTGGAGCATGGCCTTTTGCTTCTTGGTGAGGTCACTATAGCCAATCTTCTTGCCGGCTTTGGTGACGAAGCTCATGCCGTAACTAGGATCACCTTGCTTGTTATCGCTACGGGTCCAAATAGTTGGCATGTCTTGCTGTGCCTTGGTCAATAGAGCAACGAACGGATCAACCTTAGCGTTAGCCTGCGCGAAGGCCAGGGCGATGAAGTCGTTGGAGCCGACTTGCTCGGTGTTACTGAGCTTGGTCTTGGCACCGTGCTCACGCGCGTACTTGTTGGCGTAAACGAAGTAGTCCGTCTGGTGCAACGCAACCGAGTACTTAGCAGCCGTGTCGCCGCTGTAGAGGGCGCCGAGGTGGTCACCATAGAAGACCCAGATGATCGGCTTGTTCATAGCGTCAATCTTCTTCTTGAAGGCTGCCACCGCGTCATCCGTGTAGTGAATTCCTTGGGCGTAGCTTTCAAAAGATTCGCGCAGGGTGTTCGTGGTGAAAGCACTGCCACTAGCCCTGAAGTCGTGTTCGGAGTAGAGATTTGGTGAGTACGGCATGTGGTTTTGCATCGTAATCAAGTTAATAAATTGACCGCCCTTATGTGCGTTCAACTGGTCGTCCAGGTTGGCGTAAGCCGTCTGGTCGGACTGGTAGGAACTGTTGCCCAGCGTTTTGCGGTGCTTAATTGGGTACTTGCTACCGTCATAAATAAACTTGTTGAAGCCAAACTTCTTGTAGACACCGACGCGGTTGTATTCAGACCCGTTGAAGGGGTGGATGGCAGAAGAATAGTTGAACCACTTGGAGACGTCGGCGCTGTTCTTTTGCCCGCTGACCAGTTGCGTGTACGGCGTGGACAGGGTGGTGTCGAGGTCGCCCAGGCTCATGCCCGTCAGTGTTTCCCACTCCATGTTGGCTGTCCCGCCACCGTAACCGTAGCTCATCATCAGCCCGGAAGTGGTTTCCTTCTTGATGGCGCGGACGTTTGGAATTGGATCGCCGGACAAGGTCAGGTTTGGCACGCGCGCTGGATCTGAGAAACTCTCGCTGAGGTTGAAGATAACGGTGGTTTTCTTAATGTCGGTGGTGCGCGTTTTGTTCATCTGTGCGGCGATTTTACTGTACTTTTTGTAGAGTTTACGCATCGTGGCTTCGGAGTAATCGCTCGGTTTGGCCATGGCGGTCACGTCTAGGTTCTGGATGAACTGCGTGTAGGGACCGTTTTCCTGGGCTGCCCAGAGTTGGTTGAAAATTTTGGTGGTAATCCCGAAGTTAGTGGTCAGGTTCTGCGCTACTGAAGGCGTGTGGTTGTAGCTGCCGAAGCTCCATAGCAAGAGTGCGGAAGCGACTAGCTGCGCCAGACGGAGCGGGAACGCCACGTGCTGGTGCGCTGCCTTCTTCTCGAGAATCACAGTGAGAACAATGAGGACCACAACGCCGAGCAGTCCTGCGATGACGACTAGCGGGTTGACCATCCCGAGCAGGTTGCTCATGGACCGTACTTCGTAGATGTCGGCGGGGATAACAGGCTCGTTGCGGGCGCCAACTTTAATCGTGTTGACGATGGCCCAGACGATTTCGAAGATTAGCGTTGGCATCAGGGCGACCCAGTAACGGCCGGTGAGCCCGCGCAGAATCCAGAAGATGCACATAATCAAAATGGTCCCGAAGAACATTGCCGGAATTCGATTTAAGATGACGTGCGGGAAGATGACCCAACCGGACGTGCTCTTCCAAGCCGCCTTCATGCCGGGGTACATCAGCAAGGTCGCAATGACCTGAATGACGTAAACTGCAGCGAAAGCGAGCCCACTCGGCCACAGGTAGTTCCAGGCGGAGCGCAACAGTGGTTTGGCATCGTCACGACTCATGCTTAACGCCTCGGCGAAGTCGCGGTCGCGCAACTGATCCAGCACGCGCCAAGCAGTGGTGCGCGGTGCCAGCCAGCCGATGATGAAGGTGAGCACCAGGATGCCGACAAATAGCAGAAGCCCGGCGACGAGCATCCACAGGCCGTGAACGCTCCCCATGACGGCTTGCAACTTGGTTTTGAGCGTGGTCATGATGATATTGAGGTTGCTGGAGCGGGTGAACAGAATCAGTAGCAGGCTCCCCAGCAGTAACCATTTAGAATTACTCTGCCCAATCGGTGCTTGCCCGGCCGCGTGCAAAATATCGAGCACGGCGACGGCCGGTAGCAGAATAAATGGGGAGAGTGGCCCGATGAACTGGCCGTAGTTAGCCAGGCTCGCTTCTGGACCCAAGTAGGCGATAACGCCCATTAGTGCTGTCAGTAGCAGACCGCTCAGAAACAGCCAGCAAAAGCGCTTGACGCTGCTGGCGAGGGTGGCTGGGGCCGGCAGGAGGGCAACCAGACCGATAGCCAGTGCCGCGAATAAACCACTGCCGCCGGCAAAGGACCAGACATCACGGCCCAGAAACAGCGGAATGATTAATGCCAGTAGTAGTCCTCGGCGCCAAGCAAGTGGCCGCTGGTTGACGTGCAGGTAAGGCCGTAGCAACGCGAATAGTAATACGCCGCTCAAGAATGGGACGACGTTGCGCATTAGTGGGAACGCGGCGTTTAGCAGGCCAGTGAGGCCCAGACTGCTGCCGTTGAGCATGAGCAACACCGTTGTCAGAACGCCCGCCATGATGACGACCTGCCAGGCGTGCAAAATGGTGCGCAGGTGTGGCCGACTGTTGCTAATAAGGCGCATCATCCAGAGCAGAAAGGCATCAGCGGCGATGGCCAGTACCATTTTGATGATGACCAGGACCAGCCATTTCCACTGCGCGGTGATCGAAAGTAGGGCTGGGGTCAGGGCGCCTTTTGCACCGAACGCCAGCTCATTGATGATGAAACTGAACATGAGAAGGACGCCGATGATGACCGGCGTACCCGTTTTTTTAAGTATCTTGTTGATTGTCTTCAATTCCTCATCCAAGCCTTATCGTTTATTGATTTGAAACCATGTTATCAGTTTAGCACGCGATGCTGTGGCTGCCACGTTAAATTAAGTTCATATCTACAGGACGGCAGGCGCAAAATGAGGCTTGCACTCGGCTGGGCGCCTTGGCACACTGAATGTAAGAAGACGTGAAGTGGAGGAACTGACATGACGCATGTTGATCAATTAGCGGCAGCAGCGCAGGTGTTCTCGGTTTGGACCCTGTACTTTTTTGCCTATGGGTTTGTGGGCTGGGTATGGGAAAGTGGCTACGTGAGTGTGCGTAAGCATAAGCTCATCAACTCGGGTTTTCTGAACGGACCGGTGATACCAGTCCACGGCTTCTCGATGACAGTGGTCCTCGCGGCGGTTCAGCCATTTGCGCACAACGTGTTTCTTCTATACATTGTGAGCGCGTTGGTCATTACAGTGATCGAGTACGTGACAAGTTGGGGAATGGAGAAACTGTTCCACGCTCGCTGGTGGGATTACAGCAAGGTGCCACTGAACCTGAACGGCCGGGTGGCACTGCCCATTTCCGCTTTCTGGGGCTTGGGCGTTGTGCTGGTGGTGAAGTTCTTGCACCCCTTCGTCGCAAAAATCGTGACGCACCTCGATTTCCGCTTCGGCATTTTTGCCAGCATTGTGCTGATTGCGCTGATTATGTTCGACTTCGGCTTCACACTGGCCAATGCGCTGGCCTTTGGCGCTGCGACCAAGCGGATTGGGGATGCCATCGAGGTCAAGAAAAACGAGTTGCGGGAGGCCGCAATTGCCAGCGGCGAGAAGCTGGAGCAGGAGTTGCCGTGGCTGAGTGAGTACCGCGACCACAAGGCCGCGGGCGAGAAACTGCCACGCTTGAGTTTTGTCCAGCGGCGTTTGCTGCGGAGTTTCCCGAACCTGCAGCTACGTGACACCCGCACAAAGGCTCGCGACATCAGCAAACTGTCCGATTTGCTGAAACGCCAGCGCTAATACTGTCCGTCAGCGTGAGTCCGTGCCCGCAAGGGTGCGCCCTGCACTTCAAACTGTTTTCATACCGCCGCAAGGCGGTGGGTCGGCAACTCCGGTGGTGGTGCGCTTGGGCTGCGCTCCGGGAACTCCGTCGGGCGGGGACCGCTTCAGCCCGCTGTCGCGGTCTTCCGCTGGCAGAGTTGCCGCAAGAACGGCGTCAACTCCGCGCTCCCGAGATGATTGTATGCAGCCACGACGGCAAGAACGGCCGTCCTGTCTCCAAACAATCATCTTTTCGCCCGACTCCGTTCCCTGTGCTTCGCCCAAGCACACCACCACCTCCGTGGCCGACACGTTAATGAGTGGAGAATACCACAGATACCGAGCGACCGCTCATTCAAACGCCGGATCAAAACACAGACCGTAAAACTGGACGACGACTACCTCCAGTACTATTAAAGGCCACGATAACGGTATTCAGTGCGCACGGTAAACAGACATCCTGATTCCCGCGTCGACATTTCCCAGTACTTGTCCATTTGTTTAGTGTTTCCACCAGCTTGACCTGAAACTTTCACCACCATAGTCATGTGAATGCGCGTCGGAACTGGGTCGGATTAGCGACAGCGGACGGGAAGGGTGTGCGTGCCCACGAAAATGGCAGTGTATGTTTCGCACATGAACTTCGTGCGAAATGTACACCGCCATTTTCGTTAGGAGCGGGATTTTGCCGGCGGGTTTGCGGCAAAATCGCCAGTGGAAGACAGCGCAGCTGGCTGGAACGGTCCCACGCACACCCTTCCCGGGAGCGAAGCTAATCCGGCCCAGTTCCGACCTTCGGTCTAACCACTATTTTCAATTCCTGCATCCTTGCGGATGAAAGTTTCATGACTTACGCTGACGGACAGCGTTGCGGGTTTGACTTGGACAAATGCGGGGGATAGGTGCAACATAGATAGGTCGCCTATAACATAGAAAGAGGCCTTTGCATTGAATAAACATAAAGTCATGATTGTGACGGCAGCGCTGCTGCTGTCCAACGCCATGAGTGGTATCGACAGCACCATCGTGAATACGGCCATGCCCGCTATCATCGCGGATCTGCACGGCATCGAGCTGATGGGCTGGGTGGTTGCCATCTTCCTGCTTGGTACCGCCGTCAGCACGCCGCTCTGGAGCAAACTCGGTGAGCGTGTCGGCAACAAACTGGCTTACCAGCTCGCCGCAGTGTTCTTCGTGCTGGGCTCCCTTTTGCAGGGGCTCGCACCGAACATGCTGTTCCTGATTATTTCCCGGGCAATTGCCGGTATTGGGAACGGGGGTATGGTGTCGCTGCCTTACATTATCTACGCGCAGCTATATGCTAATCCGCGCAAACGGATGCAGGTGCTGGGATTGGTTTCTGCCAGTTACAGTACCGCCACAATCATTGGTCCGCTTATCGGGGGCTACATCGTCGATAGTTTCGGCTGGCACTGGGTGTTCTACCTAAACGTGCCAATTGGGCTAATTTCGGCCATTGCTGTGCAGGTCTTCTTCAACGAAAAACGGCGAGCACAGCGCAATACCGCAGTGGACTACCTCGGTGCGGTGCTACTCACAATTGGGCTGAGCGTCTTGCTGACGGCGACCGAATTGATTGGCGCCGTGGCTGGGTGGATTGTGTTGGCACTTTTCGCCGTGGCACTGGTTGTACTGGCGGCCTTGGTGCGGATTGAGACGCACGCGGCTGACCCAATTATTCCGGCGCGACTGTTCCAGAATCATGAGTTACTGATTGATTTTGCACTCTTCATGATTATCTGGGGTGCTTTTATGGGCTTTGCTATCTATGCGCCGATGTGGGCACAAGGATTGCTGGGGGTCAGTGCCCTGATTGGTGGTGCGACCCAAATTCCGGCGTCTTTTGCGAATTTTGCCGGATCCGGGGTGGTGGCGCCACTGCGGCGGCGCTTTAGTCCGCAGCAAGTAGTTGCCATTGGCACCTGGACGCTCACCGCTGCCTTTGTCATCATGGCCTTACTTGGCAAGAACGGTGCTTACTGGTTACTGCTGGTGGCCGGCGCGTTGCAGGGATTTGGCAACGGGGCCTGTTTCAACGAATTACAGGTCAAAGTGCAACAGGACGCGGACCCGCAGGACGTGCCATCTGCGACCTCCTTCAGTTTCTTAATTCGAATGCTGAGTCAGACTTTCATCGCCTCGATTTTTGGCATCATCATGAACCATGCGTTGCGGCGCGGCGTGCAGACGTCTGGCGGCCAGATTAGCATGAAGATGATGAACAAATTGAGCGATGCCGGTAGTGCCAAAACACTGCCACAGTACCTGTTACCGGCGATGCGCACCATCATGCATAATGGGTTGCACAACATTATGTTGCTGTCGCTGGTCATGATGCTGGTCGCTGCAGGCATTAACTTGTGGGCGCTGCGTCGGGAACGACGACAGCGTGCGCAGGCCACTGCTTAAACCAGGTCGAGGGCAACCAATGTCGAGGAAAACGACCGTGACTTTGCTGAGTCATGGCCGTTCTTTTTTTGCGAATTAATTCGTCTAAAATGGACCAAACGTTGCAGATATACAAATAAGTGAACGTTTCACCTTGAATCTGCAAAATAAAGCGGACTGTGTTATTGTTACGCACTCGTTCAGGTGGTATATTTTTTGCGAGGAGGAGTTAATTCATATGAAGAAGAATCTATTAGCGACGACTGGTGTCGTGCTCAGCATGCTTGCTGCCGGCGCCCTGTTTACAACCACTAACAGCGCAAATAATTCCGTTTCCGCTGCTAGCAACATTCAAGTTAAATCTAACTACGGTGCGCGTTCGAACGCGACCGTCAACGTCAAAGGTGTCAAAGGGGTTGCGGACAAGAAGTACAGCACCAAGAGTTCCACAACCGCGCGGACTTACAAGGTAACTGCGGGGACCAACAAGGGGACTTCTTGGAAGACTGCCTTTTTCCTGCCACAAAAGGCCATTACCAGCACGAATAACCCTAGCAACAAGAAACAGACTTACTTTGCCGGTTCCGCTGCCCAAGGGTTCGCGATGGACCGGTCTGGTAACATGTACCTGGCATTCTCCCGCCGGAACAGTAATGGTGCCAAGACCGGTTACCTCTACGGTGGTTACATCATGCGTTTGGACACCACGGCATTGGCTAAGCTGAAGGCCAACCCGAAGCTGCTGATATCTAAGCCAACCGCACTGCTTAGCGGCAAGCACATGCGTTTCTCCAACCTGGACAGCGCCTTTTGCAGTGGTAGTCTGGCTTACGATCCTGCCAGCAAGAAGGTGAAGTTCTTCGTTGCCTTTAGTAAGGGCGGCGACAGCTACCTGAAGTCGCACCCTGTGCAGATGGCGACTGTGAACCCAACGACGCTGAAGCGCGAATCCACGGCTAAGTTCTACCTCTACGATGCCCTGAGCAAGCACTACAGCGCACCTAATGTCCTGGCCTTTGATAACAGTGGTAACTTCTACACCGCCGCTGCTGCCTCTTTGCTCACGACTAAGGGGACGGCTTACATCATCACGCAGGGCAAGCGCTCTGGTTCGAGCTACAAGGTGGAACAACTTGGCATGTCCATCAAGCCAGTTCTTTCTACTCAGCTCCAGGGGATTTCCATCGACGGTGACCGCTTCTACATCAACTCTAACTCGGCTTACATGAGTTTCAGTTTGAGCAACTACCTCAAGAACGCCATGACGCCAAGCAAGGCGGGCAGTGCACAGTCTTGGATGGGTGTTGAAGCCAACCAGCTGTCTGGCAACCGTGAAACCGAAAACTACGCAGCCCTAAATGGCACGAAGTACGGTGTTCTGACTTACCCGAACGAAGTGATCATGTCGGCAGCGGCGAAGAAGCCTGCTGCTAAGAAGACGGCTTCCAAGACCGTGCAGGTGGTTTACCACCCCGGCTACGGGATTGCCATCTGGAACACTTACAAGGATGGCCGCAAGGTTGTTAAACGCAACGGCAAAATGGTCACCTTGAAGCACGGGACCAAGTGGAAGTACTTCACCAAGGTCAGCTACAAGGGGACAAACTGGTACAACCTCGGTGGTGCCCAGTGGCTCCAGGGAACCTATCTGAAGGAAGTTAAGTAAAGCGTGTGATTAACGTCTCATTTGCGAATTTTGGGCGACAAAATTCGGGGTGAAACGTTTTTATATGGTTTGAGTGAATGGCAGTTCACATTTTTGCTCAAAAAAATTCCGCTCGTTCAGAGCCGGCAAAATGCCGGTATAACGCGAATTGATTCGCTTTCAAATATGCAATCCGAAATATAAATTGCAAGTAAATGAGAATTAATTGTGCAAAAAGTGTTGACGTGCGTCTGATTTTAATTTAAAGTACAGACATCATCTAATCAGACAAAAGACAAAGCGTAGCAGGAGGAGTCAGTAGCGCGTTTCAGTGAGCCGCAGTTAGTGAGAAGCGGTAACGTTAAGCTGGTGAAAGTAGGCTACAAGTTTCCACCGTGACCGTCAGGAAGTGGTGGATGGGATTGCGCCCATTACAGCAATGAAGTATCGCCGGTGTCCGGAGCCGGCCGTACTTTTTGAGGCACTACTGGTGACGGTAGTACGATGTAAGGTGGTACAGCGCCCAGGCGCCCTTAGCAATGATTCAATTGCTAGGGGCGCTTTTTTTGTCCGCGTCATAGTCTGCACTTATTAATTCGGAGGTAGTCAACATGGAAAGTACTAAAAACAAACTTTCACGTCGTCAGTACATTATTTTGGGATCAATGTTGTTTGGGCTCTTCTTCGGGGCCGGCAACCTGATTTTCCCGATTCACCTCGGGCAAATCTCTGGTAGCAACTGGCTGCCTGCCGCCATCGGCTTCCTGCTCTCCGCAGTTTGCCTGCCACTGCTTTCCATTCTCGCCATCTCAATGACGCGCAGTGACAGCATGTACCACCTGGCCCGGCCAGTAGGGAAGGGCTTCGCACTCTTCTTCCTCATCTGCACGCACGCCAGCTTGGGCCTGCTGATTGCGTCCCCACGTACCGCGACGGTTTCCTTCGAAATCGGTATCAAGCCTTTCATCGCCAGTGGCATGCAACACACAGCACTGATCATCTACTCCCTGATTTTCTTCACGATTACTTACTTCCTGTCCCGCAACCAGTCCAAGATGACCAGTTACGTGGGCAAGATTCTTAACCCATTCCTGATTCTGCTTCTGGTGGCCGTTTTCGCCACCGCCTTCATCATCAAAGGTGACGGTGCAACGCTCGGGACTATCGGCAAAATGAATGCCGGTGGCAGCAACATGATCAACGGCTTCCTCCAGGGTTACAACACCATGGACGCGCTGGCTGGTCTCGGTTTTGGGGTTACCATCGTTACCGCACTGAGCTTCTTCGGCATCACCGGGACCAACGAACGGTCTAAGTCCGTTGCCAAAATCGGCAGTATCTCCATGGGCCTTGAAGCCATCATCTACGCCTTGCTGATTGCGCTGGGTGCTATCTCTACGACCTTTACCAAGACCACAGCTAACGGTGGTCCCGCATTTTCCGCCATCATGAACCACTACACCGGGATCATCGGGACTTCAATGCTCGCCGCCATGGCCATCCTGGCCTGCCTGACCACGTCCATTGGGCTGGTAACTTCCTTCTCGCAGGACCTCGGCAAGCGTTTCCCTAAGATTGGGTTCAAGCGCTTCTTGCCTTTCACCTGCATCGGCGGGTTCCTCATCTCCAACTTTGGTTTGAACGAAATCATCGCCCTGTCCACACCAATTCTGATGTTGCTGTACCCACTGGCCATTGGCTTGATTCTCCTCGGCGTTATGCACCCATTCATTGGTAAGTCACCAATCATTTACAAGGCCACGATTGGTCTGACCTTGATTCCTGCTATCCTCGATGCCATTCACGCACTGCCACCATTCTTCGCGAACATGGGTCTCTTCAAGGCAATTGACAGCTTCTCCACAAGTTACATTCCTTGGTTCAGTATCGGGATGGACTTTGTACCATTCCTGCTGATCGGCTTCATCGCCGGCCTCATCATTAACAAGTTTGCCAAGCAGCCAATGCGCAGCACTTCCGCTAGTGAAATCGACTAAACAGCTGCAACACATATTCCGGCAACCACCGAATGCATATGCACCACTGGCTCAGCGCTGCCAGTGCTGGACCACCACATAGACGCCCTGCGTCACAGAACCCGCTCTGCGCGGGACACATAACACATAACATAAAAACAATCCGCTCGTTAGTCTTTATGACTAGCGGGCGGATTTTATTTTCTGGGAAATGACCCTTACTTGGAAATGGTGATGCCCAAAATATCGTAAGGCGACAGGTACAGTGCGCGCATGATGAGTGCGGCGACCGCGTCTTGAGGCATATCGTCCGCGCTGACGAGCCAGGTGGTCACGATGGTCATAATCGCGTTCGTAACCAGGTTTAGGGCGTACTCACGGGGAATGTCATGGCGAAAATTGCCGTTACCCTTCACACGCGTCAATTCCTTGACGATGGCGGTTTGCAACCGCGCGGTGACATCGCGGGTGAAGTCGGGGTCGCCGTTGATGCCGAACAGAAAGCGAAGCAGTTCCTTATCTTCGGCCGCCAGTGCGATAACATCCGTGATGATGGGGTAAGGGCGGCCTTTCGTCCATTCCCGGTAATCCATGGCGCCATCGATTTCGTTAGTCAACAGTTGCTGCAGCCGATTCGTGAAGTAGGTTTCGAGCTGCGTGACCAGATCCTCTTTATCTAGGTAGTGCAAATAGAAAGTGCCCCGGCTGATACCGCTGGCGCGCGTCAGGTCACTCACGGTAATTTGGGTGAGTGGCTTGGTACTGCCAACGTGTACCAATGCGGCCGTGATTGCCGCTTTGGTTTTAGCAATTCGTTCCTGTTGGGTGGGCATAATGACCTCCATCTTTTTACTGAACACATTTTTGAAAACTGCTCATAGAATTTTGCCGTGCGCATGCTTTAATGACTTCGTAAGTTAATTAACACGTTGTTCATTATTAACTAAGCGGAGGAGAAGTGCAATGACAGCTTTCATTTCTGTTCAAAATGAAGTCAAAACATACGGCACCGGTGATAACGCGGTAACCGCCAACAAGGACATTAGTTTCGAGATCGAACCTGGAGAGCTCACCATTATTCTGGGGGCATCCGGGGCCGGGAAGTCGACCCTGCTGAACGTGCTGGGCGGCATGGATCACCTAACTAGCGGCAGTGTCAACGTCAACGGGGTGGAATTGGGTAATCTTGATACCCGCGGGTTAACGACCTACCGGCGCAAGCAGGTCGGGTTTGTGTTTCAGTTTTACAACCTGGTGCAGAACTTGACCACAACGGAAAACGTTGAACTGGCATCCGAGATTGCGGACAACGCCATGGACGCCACTGCGGCGCTAACCACGGTTGGTCTGGAAAAACGCACCCGCAACTTTCCGGCGCAATTATCTGGCGGGGAGCAGCAGCGTGTGGCGATTGCGCGTGCTATTGCGAAGAACCCTGACCTTTTGCTCGCGGACGAACCAACTGGGGCGCTGGACTACAAGACGGGGAAGAAAATCCTACAGTTGTTCCAGGATTACACGCGTCAGTCCGGGAAGAATGTCATCATCGTCACCCATAACTCGATGATTCGGCCGATGGCAGACCACGTGATTGAAATCGCAGACGGTCAGGTGAAGGCCGACGAGCGCAACGCAAAACCAACCCCCGTAGCGGAATTGGAATGGTAGGTGTGCAGAAATGAGCATGTTAAATCACAATATGTGGCGTGAATTCCGAGCGTCTTTGGCCCGTTTTATCTCCGTCACCGCGTTGCTCATGCTGGGGGTGTTTGTCCTGATTGGATTGAACGTCACTGGCCGCAACATGCGCAAAACCGCGCAGACGGACTATGCGCGCGAGCACTTAGCCGACGCTAAAGTGACCTCGACCGTGGCGTTGAATGCGGCTGACCAGCGCAGCATTCGCAACTTGGCCGGCATCAAAACGACGGAGTTCGGTCACACGCAGGATGTGCTGATCAAAAACAGCAACCACGCGGTGCGGGTGCAGAGCAACCCGCAGACCCTGTCTAAGCTCACTTTGACGAAGGGTCACAAGGCGTGCAACCAGCAGCAGATTGTGCTGAGTGACAAACTGCGCGGGCAGTACCACATTGGTGATAAAATTACTTTTGCAGCTGGTAAAGCAGGTGCGACGACCGGGCTGACGCACAAGCAGTTCACCGTTGTCGGCTTTGCCACCTCAACGGAATTTCTGAAGAAGGATAAGCTCGGCAGCACCAGTCTGGGCAACGGCACACTCTACGGGTTCGCGTACGTCAGCAAGTCGGCCTTCACCAGCAGCAAGCCGAACGTCGCCCGCCTCGCCTTCACGCAGACGAAGGGCGCCGCGTACTCGACGGCTTATGAGCATCACGCAACGCAGCTCACCAAGCGTCTGCAAAAGAAGCTCAACAAGCGTAACGATGTGCGTGTGGCGGATTTGCGGACGCAGTTGCAAAAGCAGATTGACGATGGTGCAAAGACCATTAGTGACAGTAAGGCCGCTTTGCAGACAGCAACGACGCAGATTGCCACTGCGCAGAAGCAACTGGATACGCAACTTGCGCAGGCAAAGGCCGCCGGTAGCAGCACGGTAGTTGCCCAACTGGCAATTAAGCAAAAGGCGCTCAGCAAGCAGCAGGCAACGCTTGACGGCAAGCGTAACAGTATTGCACTCGCCGAGGATAAACTGGCGCAGGCCCGGACGAGCAAGCGCCAACTGACGGACGTCAGCCTGACTATTCAGAGCCGCAACGACTATAATGACGGTTACAATAACTACGGTGAAGATGCCGCGCGCATCGATACGCTGGGCAAATCTTTTCCAGCTTTCTTCTTCCTGATTGCCATTTTGGTGAGCTTCACGACCATGCGGCGGATGGTCGAAGAAAAGCGCATCGAGATGGGGACTCTGCGCGCCCTGGGCTACAGTAAGGGCGAAGTCATGCGCGAGTTCTTGGTCTACAGCGTTTTGACGGCGATTACCGGGACCGTTCTGGGGAGTGTTCTTGGCCTGGTAGCTCTGCCGCGGATTATTTTCCGGGCGTACACGGCCAACTTTAACTTTGCTAGTCTGCAACTGGGATTGCATCCGGCTTATGTCGTGTTCGGGCTGGGACTAGCGCTGTTTTCCACGGTGCTGGCCTCCTGGTTGGCCGCGCATTCGTCGCTCAAAATTATTCCGGCAGAGCTGATGTTGCCGAAGCCGCCGGCAAGTGGTTCGCGCATTCTGCTGGAACGGATTGGTGTTATCTGGCGCAAGATGAGTTTCTCGCACAAGGTAACCGCGCGGAACCTGTTCCGTTATAAGGGGCGGATGCTGATGACCATTATTGGGGTGGCCGGCGCGACGGCGCTGATGATTACCGGCTTTGGGATTCGCGACTCGCTGAGCACGATTGTTGATCGGCAGTTCGGCGGCATTAGTAACTATGACCTGGTTGCCGTTTATAATCCCGATGCCAGTGCGAGTGCGGTGCATAAAGCGCAGAACGTGGTGACTGAGTCGAGCACGGTAAAACGTTACACGGATGCGTACTTTGCCAATGTTTACGCCACAAGCAGCAATTCGGATTCCCGAGAAAACATTGCACTGACAGTGCCCCAGAACACGGCTAAGCTGGACAAGTACGTTAAATTGCGTGACAGCAAAACAAAACAACGTTTGCATTTGAGTGACAAGGGCGCAATTGTCTCGCAGAAGTTGGCCAAGCTTCAAGGCGTTAAGGTCGGCGATTCCTTCACCATCCACGATCAGGATGGCAGTGCGCACCGCATTAAGGTCGCCGGCATTACCACGATGTACGCGGGTCACTATGTTTACATGAACCAGACCTACTACGCCAAGGTCTACGGCGCAAAAACGCAGGCGAATGCCTACTACGTCACGCTGAAAAACAATCAGGATAAGCAGGTCAACGCTATTGCCGCCCGTTTCAATCACCATGCAGCGGCGGTATCGACCGTGCAGGCGCGTGAGAACAAAGAAACCATTACCAACATTCTCAGCAACCTGAACAACTTGATTCTGGTGCTGGTACTCAGCGCGTCCCTGCTGTCACTGGTGGTGCTCTACACCTTGACCAACATCAACGTATCGGAGCGAATTCGCGAACTGTCGACGCTCAAGGTGCTCGGTTTCTACCCACGTGAAGTGCTGATGTACATTTACCGGGAGACGAACATTTTGACTGGTGCCGGGATTGTCGTCGGCATCGGGGTGGGTTACGGCTTCCATGCCTATATCATGGCGCTGCTGCCGCCCGCAACGGCGATGGTGGCCCCAGGTCTCACCTGGATGAACTTACTCATTTCGGTAGTATTGACAGTAATCTTCTCGCTCATCGTCATGACCCTGATGAATCACAAAATTCAAAGTGTCGATATGCTTGAAGCGTTGAAGTCAGTCGACTAATCGGTAAAAAAATAGCTTCATCTGTGGACCAATTCGGTCTACAGATGGGGCCGTTTTATTTTCCGGGAAATAGTTAGGCTGTTTTGTGTAGCCATTGGCCCACCAATTGCCGATTGGCTGCGAAGGCGGGAATCAACAGCAAGAGGGCAAGCAATCCGCAGGCGGGGAATCCCCAGATGCCGCCAGCAATGTCCATGACCCCGCCGACGAAGAGGCTACCCACCGGGGTGGTGCCCTGATTCAGCAGCACGTAAACACTCATGATGCGGCCGCGCAGGTGGTTCGGGATGTCGAATTGGAAGGAGGCGTTAGACTGGTTGAGGAAGATCATGTTGCAAAAGCCAATCAGCACCATCATCGCCATGGCCAGGTCGTAGTTGCGTACCGCCAGCATGATTGCTTGCAGGGCGGCTGTGCCCACCGCCACCAGCACGTAGATGTTGCGCTGCAAACCAAAGCGCGAGAGGTAACTCATCAAAAAGGCGGCAATGAGCGAGCCAATCCCGGTTGCGGAGAGCAGGTTGGCGTAAGTTTGCGCACCTGAGTGCAGCACTTCTTTGGCAAAAATGGGGATGATGACGTTGTTGTTGTAGTTGAGTGTGCACACAATCAGCATCAAAATCGCACTCAGGCGGATTTCAGCATGCTGCCAAACGTAGGCCAAGCCATCCTTAACGTCACTCCAGATGCGTTTCTTGCTGGGTGTGGCCACAACCTTGGTTTGCTTAATCAAAAATAATCCGAGCAGCACCGCCAGGTAGGAGATGGCATCGACTAGGAAGCAGAAACCGACGCTGAACTTGACCATGAGCAGGCCGGCGAGCGATGGCCCGGCGATTTTGGCCAGGTTGAAGATGGTGGAGTTCAGTGAGATGCCGTTCATGAGGTCCTTGTGGCCGACGAGTTCCACCACGAAGGATTGGCGGGTGGGCGTGTCAAAACTCTGGAGCACCCCGTAACCTATCGCAATCAGGAGCACCATCCAGTACTTGACGAGGTGCGTGTAAACAATGGCGGTCATAATGACACCGAGAAACAGGAAACCCGCCTGCGTAATTAGGAGGATACGCCGCTTGGGATAACGGTCAATGAGGGTGCCGGCAACTAAGGTGAACGCCAGAATCGGCGCAAATTGGCAGGCCGATAGCAGGCCGACCAGAAAAGCCGATTTGGTCATCTGGTATACCAGCCAGGTTTGCGCGGTGCGCTGCACCCAGGTACCCATAACGGATACACATTGCCCAATCCAGAAATAACGGAAATTGGGGGAGCGGAGGGAAGAGAAAGTTCTTGCAAAAACGTTCAAGATTAGTCGCCACTTTTGTATGCAGAATTGAAGTTAAATCACATGAAGATACCCTAACGATAGAACTATACTGTGACCGGCGCAAGCTTACCGAAAATAAGAAACAAGCCGCGTTTACCAAATTGGGATAAGGCCGGCTTTAATTAAGTTTTTAGTGACAAGTGCACTTTTGCAAAAATCTTGAAAATTTGCTCATTACATCACGAGTTAGCACTCTTCATAAGAGTTTGCTAAGAAAGTGTGCTGTTGAACCGTTTTGGGACTACAATGTACCTGTAAACAAAAGAAATCCATGGAGGTAAACGATTATGGCAGCAGATGAGATTGAAAAGACTCATGTTATTGACGAGCCGATGAACAAGGTGTTCGATTGGAGCGACGATGAGACGGTCGTTCGTGACGCACTATGGGACCACTACATGGAAGCCAACAACCACAACACTGACAAGACGGTTGTGGACATGAAGCCAGTTATCGATATGTCCGATGACGACGCTAAGGCTTTGGCAGAGAAGCTGCTCAAGAAGTAGTTTCCTGCTCAAATCAATCAGCAAAGACAGGTTCGCTGAATTCAGTTAAACTGAACTTAGCGAACCTATTTTTGTGATCGGAGAAAACGCGCATGATTAAAGCAATCAATAAAGACCAAATGCTGCTCGCGCAAACAGCGCAAGTAGCGACCAAACAGGACGCGCAGGTGGGTCAAGACCTGCTGGACACGCTGGCGGCGAACGCTGACCGTTGCGTGGGGATGGCCGCCAACATGATTGGGGTACCGAAGCACATCGTTGTTGTGTCTATGGGGCCGTTCAACGTGTTGATGTATAATGCCCAGATTGTGAGCCGCAAGGGGGCGTATGACGCGATGGAGGGTTGCCTGTCACTGACGGGTGAACGTCCCGCCAAACGCTGGCGGCAGATTACCGTGACCTATCAGGATGCCAATTTTAAGCCGCAGCGGGCCGAGTTCAGCGGCTTTACGGCGCAGATTATTCAGCATGAACTGGATCATTGTGCGGGGATTATTATTTAAGGGCAAGCAAAAGGCGACTGAAGTGACAGTCGCCTTTTGTTTACTAGTAAATGAAACCGCCCCCAAGCACGAATGCCGGCATTTTTCAAGTCTTGCAAGCGCTTCCTTAATTAACTACACTGGAATCAAGAAAGAAACCGCACAAAGCGGAGGAATCGCGTTTTGACACAGCCTCCTGCTTAAAAAATGACGGCGGCAAGGAGGTAGCACAATGATTGGTGCAGAAGTTAAAACTGCTGGCGTCAAGAGCGCCAGATTCAAAGATGTGAACGCAATTATGCAGGCACCGCCGCTGGCGCTGACGAGTGGCCTGAACGACATGGCCCTCGACAATCCGTTCCTGAAAGTCACGGATCCAGCCATCGTGCGGACCGGCGCTGCGGACATGAGTGAGGACTGGATGAGCGCCAAGAACGGCGAACGCCAGACGCTAGACGATTACCTGCTCGAGCAGATTTATCTGGAATTCAAGGACGTGCCGTTGCGGCGCGTGCTAATTGAGCTGGTCTCTTACCTTGATGAGGACGGCTATCTGCGCACCCCGCTCAAGGATATTGAGCGCGAGCAAGGTTGCAGCCACCAGACGGCAGAAGATGCGCTGGCCATTTTGCAGATGCTCAGCCCAACTGGGGTGGGCGCGCGTGACTTGCGCGAATGCCTGCTTTTGCAACTGGATGCTGAAGACAAGCAGGAACCACTGGTGCGGCGTGTCGTGAGCCGCGGCCTCAAGCTGGTGGCTGCCAACGACATTCAAGGCATCTGCGCTGAATTCGAGGTGACGCCGGATCAGGCTGTCGACGCCATCGCCCACATCAAGCGCTTGTCGCCGGCACCGGGTAGCTACTACGCCCAGCCGCGGCCACGGGTTGCCGTACCCGAAGTTGAAGTGACCATTGAGGAAGGTCTGCCGGTCGCCCGCATCATGCGCGAGAGCCGGGTCAAAATTGATTTTGACGAGGACTACTATGCCGACATGTTGAAACAGCGCGATGGCGGGCTGCGCCGCTTCATCGCCCAGCAGCGCCGGGATTATGACTGGCTCGACTTCAACCTGAAGAAGCGCTACGAAGTGTTGCTGGCGGTGAGCGAGTTCATCACCAGTGCGCAGGCGGACTACTTCCTGGGTGGCGAAATGAAGCCGCTGCTGGTGCGCGAAGCCGTGAGTGCCACGCACCTGACGGCGGGCAGTGTTAACCGGATGATTAACGGCCACTACCTGCAGTGGCAGGGCAAACCGATTGAACTACGTAAGTTCTTCAGCTACCGTGCCGATAAATAGCAGACGTATCCCCCCGATACAAAATTCGAAATGAGAAGACAAAAACACCCACTAGGGGCCGTTGGGCGCACCTAGTGGGTGTTTTGTTGTGCTGATGATCAAGTAGGAACATACCTGATTTAATTTTCAGACTTCATCTTTAGTGTCATCGCGTTCAAGGCGACCCCAACGGTGGATAGTGACATGATAATCGCGCCGACTGCGGGGCTCAAAATGATGCCGATGCCGGCAAGAACACCGGCGGCGAGGGGGATGGCAACGATGTTATAGCCGGCACCCCACCAGAGGTTTTGCACCATTTTGCGGTTGGTCGCCTTGGCGAGGTTGAGGAAGTTCAGAATGTCTTGCGGATTGCTGCGGACCAAGATGACGTCAGCAGATTCAATCGCGACATCTGTTCCGGCCCCAATGGCGACCCCAATGTCAGCACGCGCCAGACTCGGTGCGTCGTTTACCCCGTCACCGACCATCATCACGTGGTGGCCCTGGCTTTGGTACTCGCGCACAATGCGTTCCTTGTCTTCAGGTTTAAGTTCGGCGTGCACGGTGATGTCGCCCAATTGGGCAGCAACGGCGCGGGCGGCCGGTTCGTTGTCCCCCGTCAGCATGACGGGCTGGATGTGCAGCTGGTGCAGGGCGCTAATGAGACCAGCGGCTTCTGGTTTAATTTGATCACCTTGGGCAGCGAGTCCGAGCACCTTTTGTTCGCTCACAAGGTAGCTGACCGAATTGCCGGCCGCGGCCAGTTGCTGAAACTGGTCTTCGTCGTAATGAAGCTGTTTTTGTCGCAGGTAACTGGCGGTGACCACCGCATAATCGCGGCCGTCAACCTGCCCTGTCAGCCCAACGCCTTGAACGGTTTGGACGTTGCTGGCGGCTGGTGCTGATAAGTTCTTGGCACTAGCAGCCGTCAAAATGCCGGTTGCCAGTGGGTGGCTGGAGTTTGCTTCCAGCTGGGCGAATAAGGTCAAAACGGCATTTTCACTGAGCTGGGGGTCAAAACTGCGCACTGCGTTGACCTTGAAGACCCCTTCAGTCAGGGTACCGGTCTTGTCCATCAAGACGGTGTCCAAGTGCTTGACGCTCTCGATGGCGCGGTGGTCGCGAATCAGCAGGCCGTGGGTTGCGGCCAGGGAGGTACTGCGTGAAACAACCAGCGGAATAGCTAGTCCTAAGGCGTGCGGGCAAGCAATCACGAGAACTGTCACCAGACGGTTGAGAGCCACGTCCATGTCGGCAACGGCTAGCCAAACGAAGAAGGCGATGATGCCGACAGACAAGGCGGCGTAGAACAACCACTTCGCAACGCGGTCCGCCATCGTTTCGGCACGTGATTTTTCAGCTTGCGCCTGACTGACGAGTTTCCCGACTTGAGCTAAAAAGCCGTCCTCGCCAGTACCCGTAACTTGCACGGTCAGCGTCCCGTTGCCGTTCACGGAACCACCGATGACGTGGCTCCCGGCATTTTTGGTGACGGCTTTGGATTCACCCGTGACCAAGGCTTCGTTAACGGCACTACTACCGGACAGAACGTCTCCATCGGCGGGAATTTTTTCACCGGCGCGAATCAGCACCGTCTGGCCGGCACTTAACTGCGCTAGTGGCACGTCCTGCGTGTCCCCAGCGGCGTTCAGCACGTGCGCTTCACCTGGCAGTAGGGCTGCCATCTTTTCCAGCGCGTTCCCGGCGTTCATTGTGGCGGACATTTCAATCCAGTGTCCCAGCAGCATGATGACAATCAAGCTGGCCAGTTCCCAGAAGAAGTCCATGACGTGCGCCCCGCCTAAGAAGTGGTTATTGACGAATGCATACAGACTGTAAATGTACGCAACGCCAATCCCCATGGTAATCAGGGTCATCATGGCGGGGTTCTTCGCCTTCAGTTCGGACTTAGCGCCACTGAAGAAAGGTTGGCCGCCCCAGAAGAAGAGGAAGGAGGCCAGAATCAGTACCACCCAGTCTGAACCTGGGAAGGTGAACTGAAACGGCAGGTCGATGCCCATGAAGGGGGACAAAATGAAGATGGGGAGGGCTGCAACCAGCGATACCCAGAATTTGCGTTTGAAATTACCCATGTGATCCATATGGTCCATGCCGGCCATGTCGTGGTCCATGTTGCCATGGTCCATCTGATTATGGTCCATGTGCATGTCGTGCCCTGACATGTTGTGTTCGTTGTCCATTGTTGTTCCTCCTGCAAGAAAATGATTGCTGCTCGTTTACGTCTGTAAACCTACAATTGCAGTTTAGCATATCGTTTACAGTTGTCAACGTAAATGCTAAATTTTTTTTGCGAGCGCAGTCTCTTTATGGGTCAGCAGCTGCTGCGGAGCGGATGCGAAAAGCGCCGCGCGGAGCTGCGAAAATTACCGATTAATGCATAGGAGCACCTAACTAAATAAAAAAGTGTCGTATCTGAATTTTTCATAGTAATCCCTTAGATACGGCGCTACTGTACGTGTTTCTAGGTGTTAAATTATATGGTGTCATGAAAATTAGCGGTTTAGGATACCCGAAATATCTTGTATAATGACGGTGGCAAAAGTGCCGACTTCAACTAAAGGAGGGTTGCGAATAGGAAACGGAAAGATAATACCGATTCGGTAGTTTGGAGATGTGTGTAGGATGGATGTTATGAACCCAGAGACGGTACGCTTACGTGCCGTGGACGAAGCAATTATCGATAAATTTACTACGCTGAGTGTGCGCATGGCGGAAGTGAATGACCGCGTGCAACTCAGCAAGACCATGTCAACAGTCACTAAGGGTCAGGGCCGCGTCCTCAGCGTCGTTGCCCTGCACCCGCAGATTACCCAGAAAGAGCTCGTTGACCTGCTGCACATTCGGGCAGCTTCAGTATCCGAATTGCTCAGCAAGCTACTGAGTAAAGGTCTAGTGCGGCGGCGCACCAGTCGCCGTGATCGTCGCAAAATGATGATTTCGCTCACGCCAGCAGGGGAGTGCGAACTAAAACGCTACAAACTGCTCGGCGCGGCCATGCTTGCAGATTTGACAGAAGAAGAACGGGTCCAACTGGACCTCATCATCGGTAAGTTGATTTCCTCTGTTAAGTTAAGAAGCACGGTGCCAGTATAAGCAAAAAAGACCGCATCCGCTTGGTGCGGTCTTTTGCTTGCTGAAAATTGACACGATTAGTCAGAATAATTAGAATAATATAAGAAAATTAATTCAAAACGTGCGGTAGATACTTTTTCCGCGGGAAGCGCTCGTACGTGCGTGTTAGGTGTGAAGCTGATAACGCACAGACGGAGCTTTTTTATTTTGAGGAAGTAGGGAGCGCAGCATGTTAGCAGTTTACTTAAAGGGCCTGCTCATCAGTATTGCCCTCGTGTCCTCAATCGGGATGCAAAATTTATTCGTCTTCAACAACGCGCTGGGCAACCGGCTGCCGCGAGCCATGCTGTATGCCCTGTTTGTGTGGGCAGCCGACCTAGTGCTCACCGTGGCGGCATTCTTGGGCCTGGGCACCTTGATTAGTGCCAACGATACCGTGCGCTTAATTGTGATGTTCATTGGCGGCATCATCGTCATTTGGATCGGGATTGGCACAATTCGCAGTGCGAATGCCAGCACGCTTGGTGGCGCGCAGGCTAGTACCACTAAGCAGGCGCTAACTGGGGCCATCGTCGTGACTTTTGCCAATCCACAGGCCATTATCGACACCGGCCTGATGCTGGGTGCCATGCGTGGTTCCTTACCGACTGGGGATGTCGCACCGTTCTTGCTCGGTGTTCTGAGTGCAACGGCAATCTGGTTCTTCGGGATTTCGCTTGTGCTCAGCTTGTTGCGCAGCCGTTTGCCGAAGAAGCTCATGCTGTGGGTCAACATCATTTCCGGCGTCATTGTGACTGGGTACGGGGTCAGCTTGCTGTACCAGGTTATCCGTGCCGTTGTTTGACCTTGTCATTGTTCGTCAGCGCAAGGATGCGCTTTGCACTTTAAGCCGTTTTCATACCGCCGCAAGGCGGTGGAGTCGGCAACTCCGGTAGGAGCACGCTTGGGCTTCGCTCCGCGGGAACTGCGTCGGCGGGGACCGTTCAGGCCTCCGTTGGAGTCCTTCACTGGCAGAATTGCCGCAAAATTGTAGTGAACCCCAAAACTTGGACAACAAATCCAAGTTCGGGGGTTTCTATATGATCAAATATGATTTAGATTTCA
>NZ_RHNR01000034.1 GCF_003946025.1 Lacticaseibacillus songhuajiangensis
TTCTTGCGGCAACTCCGCCAGCGGAAGACCGCGATAGCGGGCTGAAGCGGTCCCCGCCCGACGTAGTTCCCGGAGCGTAGCCCAAGCGCACCACCACCGGAGTTGCCGACTCCACCGCCTAACGGCGTCATGAAAACACCAAAGAGGCCCAGCGTGACTTCGTCACTGAAACGCTATCGCTGACGGACATTAACAACAAAAAAGGTCGCCAACAGGCGACCTTCATAAATGATAATTGTTCGGATTTTAATCGTACTTAACTTCGTTTTTAGCCACGCCATCGTTAATGAAGCCGGTCAAGTTCTCCAGTGAGAATTCAACCATGTTGTGCACGGCAGTCGCGGTGAAGTACGCAATGTGCGGACTGAGGACAACGTTTGGCATCTTCATCATCTCGTCCCAAACTGGGTCGTTGAAGTTACCGTGCTTCTCCAAGTTGAGCAGGTCCTGCTCTTCATATTCGAAGGTGTCAATCCCCGCACCCGCAACCTTGCCGGAACGCAAGCCATCAAGCAACGCCTTGGTGTCAATCAGGTTACCGCGCGCGGTGTTCACGATGATGACACCGTCCTTCATTTTGGCGAAGGAGTCCGCGTTAATCATATGCGTGTTCTGCGGCAAGCCCGGCACGTGCAGGTCGATGAAGTCACTGCGCTTGAGCAATTCATCCAACTCAACGTAATCGATGTCACTGTCTTTGGCTGGGAACGGATCGTAAGCAATCACTTCAGCGCCGAAGCCCTTGAAGATGCGGATGGCTTCACGACCAATGCGGCCGGTCCCCACAACCCCAACGGTTGATTGACCGATTTCCTTACCCATGTAGTGCATCGCACCATTGTAGTCGTTATCGCGCAGGTGCTGTTCCACCTGACCCAAGTTACGGGCGAGGTGCATCGTCAGTGTCACAGCAAACTCGGCGATAGCACTTGGTGAATATGCGGGGACGTTGCTGACGCGGACGCCCGCTGCCTGTGCACCCGCTAGGTCAATATTATCCAGACCCACGTTACGGATGGACAGGAACTTGGCACCCTTAGCTGCCATCTTCTTGAACAATTCGGCAGAATACGGCACCGTCTGTAAACACGTAATCCCCTGCGTGCCCGCCGCCATTTTGTCGACGGTTTCTTCGTTCAGGGTTTCGGTGAAAATCTGCATGTCGTTGCCAGTACGCTCTGCCCACGCCTTCAAGAATGGCGCTTCGTCAACACGGGTCCCAAAAGATGCTAGTTTCATGAAAATCCTCCTATTTTCTCTTTGGCTGACCTTAACTGCTAGGCCCAGGAACCACTCCCAGCCCCTGCTAAACTGCTCGGCGCAAAACCACTGCGGATTAACGGTGATTTTGCCACACGCAAACAGTCTCACACCTACAAGTGTACACGCTTACCCGCTTCCATATCCAGTAAAGATTGCTTTAAGGCAACGCCGCAGCGGAACTGACCCAGGCCACCATTCTTGGGGACAATCCGGTGACACGGCTGAATCACGAGCAGCGGATTCTGCCCCACAGCATGCGCAACCGCGCGTACTGCCTTCACGTCACCCACCGCCTCCGCGAGCTCGCTGTACGTTCGTGTTTGGCCATATGGCACCTGCCGCAATTGTTCGTATACGCGCTTTTGGAAATCACTGCCGACAACGGTGTACAGCTTTGCTGGTAATTGGTGCAGCTTACCCGTCAGCAGTCCGTGCATCCCGTCCATAACTGCACGCGGCACGCCGCCCGCAATAAACGAGACGGTGGCCGGCGTTTTGAGCATTTTGCGGGCCACGTCCACACCTTCTTCCGAACCGCCGACAAACACCAACCGCCCCGCCTGGGTGACGAGCAAAAAGCGCATGTAGCGCATGTTGAGATAATCGTAATGATATTCCATAATTCGTCCTCCATTATTCTTGCCATTATTGTACCCCGAACAAGCGTTCGCGACAATCGTTATTTTGACTGGTCCATTCGGCCGCATAAATGCGAAAGCAATGTGCAAATATGCATCTAATTTAATTTATAGATAAACCCAGCCCATTATTCATGCAAGTATGGTATTCTATAGGTTCGATAGAGTTCGGAAAAAATGGAGGTTCTACCCATGAAAATTTGCGTTTTGGCAGGCGGCCGGAGTACTGAGCGCAACGTATCCCTCTCCTCAGGGACACGGATCACCACGGCACTGCGCGCCAAGGGCCACCAAGCTACCCTGATTGACCTATTCCTCGGCTACGACCTGGCGGGCAAAACGGCGGACGATGCGTTCGCAGACGCTAACATTCCCGACAGCATGGCCATCAGCGACGCTGTCCTTACTGACGACGACATCAACGCACTGCGCAAGGACGGCAGTACCCAGCTCTTTGGCCCGAACGTCCTCGCCATTGCGCAGGCCGCCGACATCGTTTACCTCGCCCTGCATGGTGGCGACGGCGAAAACGGTAAGGTGCAAGCCTACCTGGATCTGAACAACATCCGCTACACCGGTAGCGGTGCGCTCGCATCCGGCATGACCATGAACAAGGTCATCAGTAAGAAAATCATGCTCCAAAGTGGCATCCCCACGGCCGGCTTCAAAGAAGTGATGCGCCAAGACGGGATTCACCAGACCATGCCTTTTGGCTTCCCAATGATTGTGAAGCCGACCAGTGGCGGTTCTTCCGTCGGCATGACCATCGCCCACAACCAAGATGAACTGGAAGCTGGTTTGACCGAAGCCTTCCGCTTCGACCCATCCGCAATCGTTGAAGAATTCATTACCGGCCGCGAGTTCTCCCTTGGCGTTGTGAACGGCCACGCGCTGCCCGCAATCGAAATCAAGGTGCACGACGGTTGGTACGACTTCGAGCACAAGTTCCAGCCTGGCCACACCGATTTCGTAACGCCACCAGAACTGGACGAAGACGTGCACAAGCGTATGCAGGACATCGCTGTGCAAACGCTCGATGCACTCGAATTGCAGAACTACGCCCGCGTTGACTTCCTGCTCGACAAGGACAACGGTATCTGGGTCATCGAGGCCAACAACCTGCCCGGCATGACGCCACTGTCCCTCTTGCCTCAGGAAGCTGAAGCAGACGGCACCAGCTATGAAGACCTGGTCGACGGTATCGTGAAGGGCAAAATTGCGCTTTACGAACAAGGCCTGGCGAACTAAGTCAAAATTAAGCAAAAGGATATCCCAGCCACGTTATCAACGTGACTGGGATATCCTTTTTTACTTACCGTTTCGCTGTTAATTGCCGCAATAATGCTTGTTGATTGCACTGATTGCGCAGTACCACCACACGCTGGTCCGGGCGCAATTTACCGAGCAGCGGCCACCCCAATGCGGCCGTTAACTTGCGCGCCAGGCTGCTTTTGCCACTGCCTGCATTGCCAATAATCATCACCCGCATTTGGCGGCCTCCTAATTACAGTGCGGCAATCAGCTTCCGTGCCACCGCTCGTACTGAGAACGGGTTCTGTCCGGTAATCAGTTGACCGTCTTGCACCGCATACTCGCTGTAGAAACGTTTCTTGCTGAATTTCGCACCCCGTGCCAGTGCCACCTTCCGGTTGAGGAACGGGACCACCTTCATTTTGCCCGCGATGATTTCCTCTGCAGTGGTGAAACCGGTGATGGTTTTCCCCGCAATCAGGTAATTACCCGCGTCATCCTTAATGTTGAGAAGACCCGCAATCCCGTGGCAAACGGAGGTGACGTAACCACCAGCCGCGTATATTTCCCGGGAAATTGCCTGCAGCGCCGCATCATCTGGGAAATCCCACATGACGCCGTGCCCACCGGTGTAGTAAATGGCATCGTAATCAGCCGCGTTAACCTGGTCCGGTCGGAGCGTCTGCACGAGCGCGTGTTGCACGAAGTCCGGTTCCTCGTAAATACGCATGATGTCAGTGTCGGTGTACTTCATGCTACGCGGATCAAGTGGCACGAAGCCACCCTTAGGACTCACGTAATCAACGGCCACGCCGGCCTTTTGCATCTCGTCAACAAACTCGGCGCTCTCGCCTAACCACAGGCCGGTCGGTTCGTCAGTTCCTTGGTAACGGGTCACGTTCGTTTCAACAATCAGGACTTTGCTCATTCGGTGTGCGCCTCCATAGCATTCTCGACATTATCCAACAGCATTTGCAATTGCTTAATCACCGCCGTGTCATGTGTTAAGTAATAGTAGTTCATCGTCCCCTCGCGCCGGTACTGGGCGATTCCGACCTCCCGCAAAATTTTGAGGTGATGCGACACCGCCGGCCGGGACAAACCCGTCGCGTTTGTCAGTTCAGGTACTCGCTTACCACTGCACACCTGATCCGCCAGTAGCACCATGATGATGGCCTGGCGGTTTGCGTCCCCCAGTGCCGTTAAAAGCTGACTATTCTGCGCAAACTGTTGCCGCAACTGCTGCAAATCGGCCATGACTAATTCCTCCGTTGACGGTTCATTTATTTGAACCATTAAACCATTAGGTGCCAGCACGGTCAAGCCCGTAGCAAAATATGTGTTAAACAGCAAAGAGACCCGATTCACTTAAATGTGAACTGGGTCTCTTGATACTTATTCAGCTTCCGCGCGGTCGCGGCGTTGTTCCCGCTGCAAAATATCATCGATAATTTGCTGGAGACTCACGCTGGCCATTTTGCGTTCGGCGGTGTCTTGAATCTCCGCGTACACGCCGTTCAAGGTGTCTTGAATGTTGCCCCCAACCACGCACTTTGGGTTGGTTTTCTCATCCACGTGCAAGAGGTTGTGATTATCCTCAACAGCACAGTAGACGTCGTACAGGCTAATGGCCGCGGCTGGTCGGCCTAGCACCGGGGCAACGGCCCCAGGCTGACTTTTGAGTAGACCCGCCTTGACTAAGCGCGACATCAGCCGCCGCACCAGGCTCGGATTAGATTCAATACTGCGGGCGATGGCGGCACTGGAGAGGTCACCGTCGCGGTAAATATCGACGTAGGCCAGGATGTGCACGCCATCGCTGAGTTTATGTGAGTACTTCATATTACGCTCCTCGATTTTGCTCTAGCCCCATGATAATACAGTTGCGGGCTACTGACCAACGACTTCCTTGATGGCGTCCGCAATTGGTGTGAGCGCGTGGCCAAGGACGTCTGGCAAGTCGGACGTGTCTTCATCGAGCTGACCGGCGCGAATCATCGTCTGGAAACCGGTCACGACATCCGCCGTGCCTTCGTCCATCCCCGCTGCCAGGAGGCCCTGTTTGTAGGCGGCGTCATCCACACTGAGCACCTTGAAATTACCAGTCATGGCATCGGCGAGGTCCTTGTAGGTCCGCGCCTGGCCGGCGAATTCGTAAACCGACTTTGGCTGGTCTGCGACCAATACCTTCGCAGCCCCCTCAGCGTATTCGCGTTCGAGCGCCCAGCCGGCCTTACCAGCACCGGCTGAGTAGACAAAATCATGTCCGGCCGCCGCAGCGTTCAGCGTTGCCGCTTCGTTCTGCAGGTACCAGTTGTTACGCAGGAAGGCGTATTGCATGCCGGAATCCTTAATCAGCTGCTCGGTGAGCTTGTGATCAGCTGCCAGTGGCATATCGTTTGTGGCCGCGTGCGGGAAACTCGTGTAGGCGATAAATTTAACGCCGGCAGCCTTGGCGGCGTTCACAACGTTCCGGTGCTGCTCAGCACGGGGCATTGGTGCACCAGGCTGGGAAGAAATGAATAGTAAGCGGTCAACGCCGGCCAAGGACGCCTGCAGCTCTTCTGGCTTGGTGTAGTCACCAGGCCGGACGGTGACGCCTGCAGGGACAATGCCGCGCGCCTTCTCTGTATTGCGCGCCAACGCCACGACGTTACCTGCGGGCACGAGCTGAGCGAGAACTTTCACTGCTGCCTGCCCAAAACGACCGGTTACTGCTGTAATTGCGTATGTTGTCATAATGAATTGCTCCTTTTTTGTTTGACCAGTTACTTTAATATTAACTTGTGATACTTATTGTAACAGCATTTGCAATTTGTGCAAGCTTTTTGGCAAATTTATTTTGCCGAATGCTCATAATCGTTATTTTCAAGCGTCAGTAAAGTTTGCGCGGCCGCGGCCGGTCAATTACAATGAAGTCCGAATACCACGTCCTTATTAACGGAGATTGTCATGAAAATTACCCGTACTGAACTTATTCACGGTAGCGTGATTGTTGCCGTCTTTCTCGCTTGCTTAATCTACCCCAACCAAATTTTCGGCGTCTTGCAGACTGCACTCAACGTCTCCTTGCCCCTCATCATTGGTGGCGCACTCGCTTACTGTATCAACCTCTTGTCATCGCGGCTGGAGCGCATCTTGTGGCCCCGCGCCAGCAGTAAACTCGCTGCGGGCTTGCGGCGCGGGCTCGCCATTTTGGTGGCGCTGGCCCTCATCGTTCTGGTCATCACCAGCGTGCTGCGACTAGTTATTCCGGAATTCGTTGATGCTATTAATGGCTTTCTGACCAACCTGCCCGACACCCTAAACAGCATCAACAAGTGGCTCAGCAAGTCAGACGAGGCGGCGGCCATTACCAAGCAGCTGCATGCGACCCAGATTAACTGGTCCACCATTCAGGCCAAGATTGTGAAGTTTGTCTCCTCGGGCGTGTCCGGCATCTTCTCCTCAGCCGTCTCCATCTTCGGCAGCGTGACGAGCGGCGTTATCAGCTTTATCCTCTCGCTCTCGTTTGCCATCTACCTCGTAGCCGGCAAGGAACGCATCGCGCGGCACATCAACCGTGTCCTCAACGCCTTCGTGCCAGTCAAAATTCTGCACGGCACGCGCTACGTTCTGGGTATCGCCAACACGATGTTTTCCAGCTTCATCATCGGCCAGGTGACGTCCGCGCTCATTATCGGAATCCTCTGCGTCCTGGGCATGATGCTGTTTAACTTTCCTAACGCAGTGCCCATCGGCGCACTCATTGGCATCACCGCCCTCATCCCCATGCTGGGGGCATGGATTGGCGGTACCATCGGCTTCGTGCTGATTTTTGTCAGTTCACCAATTAAGGCAATTTTCTTCTTGATTTACATCATTGCCCTGCAGCAAATCGAAGGCAACTTGGTCTACCCCCGCGTCGTGGGCGGTACAATCGGCTTGCCTGGCGTGCTGGTGCTGGCGGCCATCACCATTGGCGGCGGCCTCTACGGCATCGTGGGCATGCTGCTGAGTGTACCAGTTACGGCGACAATTTATCATTTGGTTCGTAACGCCACGATGAAGAAAGAGCAAGCCCAGCAGGACGCAGACAAGGAATCAATTGAATAAAGTAATTTGACGAAAAAACGCCTGACATTTATCTGTCAGGCGTTTTTTCTAATGTGCAAAATACTCCTTAATATACGCGGCAATCTCCTCAGCGTGCGTCTCCAGTGCAAAATGTCCACTGTCCACGAGTTCAACCCGGGCACGCGCATCGTCACGCTTAAACGCGAGTGCACCAGGATAAATGAATGACGGGTCGTTCTTCCCCCACACGGCTAGCAGCGGTGGCTGATAGGTCCGTAGGTATTCCTGAAACTGCGGATACAGCCGCACGTTGGTTTGGTAATCAAAGATGAGATCCAACTGCCGCTCCGCATAATTCGGCGTGTGTGTGTAGGCAATATCTAGGGTGTACCCATCCGGAGACACGGTATCTGGAACCGTTCCGTAAGTATATTGACCAATAATCGTTTTGGCCGCAAAGGCACTCCGGTAACTATCACGTTTGGCGACGGTAGGGTGATTCCAATAGTCTTGGCGATCCGCCCATTTTGGTCCCAAACCTTCCTGATAGATATTCCCGTTCTGGCTGACAATTCCCAGAATTCGGTCCGGCCACCGACGGGCAATCCGGAAACCGATTGGTGCCCCATAATCAAAAACATACATGTAAAACTTCTGAATGTTCAGCACATCAATGAATTTGGCGATGATGTCCGTTAAATGCTCAAAACTGTACTCAAATTCATCGGGGTCCGGTGCATCCGACTGACCAAAACCTGGCAAGTCTGGGGCAATCAGATTGAAATCATTTTCGAGTAAAGGCATCAAATCTCGAAACATGTGACTTGCTGACGGAAATCCGTGTAACAACAACATCGTTGGTTTCAAAACACTCCCCGCCGACCGAAAAAAAACGTTAACGCCGTCAATCCGAATTTTGTGATAACTTGTCATGCCAATTCCCCCCTCAATCTGTCGTTATTGCTAGTCAAAAGCTGTGTCATCTGCGCCTTATCATTACCGAGAACGCAATCCGTTAACGCACCAAATTTATCCAGACAGCGATTTGCAATCACTAAGAAATCGTCCGCCGCAGGCCCTAGTTCGACCGCGGTCGCTCGGCCCGCGCTGCTGAGCTGCACAAGATTCGTCTCGGCGAGTGTGCGTACCATTCGCGACACCGTTGAGCGTTCATAACCCAGTGACCGCGCTAACTCGCTCACGGTGAGTGGGTGCGTATCCTCCAAAGCCATCATGATGTAGGCATACGCCGGTTTCATCCCAGTCGGTGCGAACACTCGGTCCGCAAGTTGTTCTACAGTCCGCATGTAACGCGCTGCGGTGAAATACGCACAGGTCTGGGTAAAATGATGTGCCATTTGCAAACATCTCCATTCGTTAACGTGTATATACACGTTATAGTCGACTTCGCTTTTTTAGTCAACAAAAAGAGGCAATCAACAATTGCTGATTGCCCCATTTTTGTTCTAAGCAAGTATGCACCCAACGCTTACTTGTTCAGTAAATCTTCAATTGAGTTAATCTTCGTCATGTACTTCGGCACAGCCAGACCAACACGCGCACCGTGCAGGTTGGCGCCTAGATCAACGAACTGGCCCTTGTAGTCGGCGTAGTACTTCCCACTGGTGTTCGGCAACCAAGCACAGACCATAGCGTCCGCAGCGCCAGTCGCAACTGAAGCCCAAAGCGGCTGGATTTCCATCGGCCGCGTCGTCACCTTGTAGCCGACGCTGCGTAAAGCAGCAGCGACCACGTTAGTTGAGGCAATTTCAGAGTCCCAAGCTACAAAAGTCAGCGTGATGCTCTTGCCCTTAACTGGCTGCACACCCTGCGTCCACGCCTTAAGCTTGTCTGGATGCTGCTTGAGCCACTGCTCGGCAGCCTTTTTTGGCTCCATACCGCCGTTAACCTTCAGCATGACCGCCGACATATCTGCTGGCGTCCACTGGAAACGGTCGAGCACCGTGTAGGCGCTTGGCGAATCCTTTTGCAGGCCCTTGCGTGCGATGGTGTGAATACTTTCAGTCTGACCATACACGTGCTTGGGATCCTTCAGGAACTTCAGATTGTACTTGGTAAACATCCAGTGCGGCTGCCAGCCCGTCACGACGATGGGCTGCTTGTGCTCAACGGCCTTGCCCAAGGTTGAAGTCATGGCTGCGGTGGAGCTGGTCTGCAGCTGCCACTTGCCGGCCTTCAGCTTGTAGGCACTGAGCGCCTTGGTGGTCCCGCTCATAATCCCCGCACCGGCGTCAATGCCGGTAATGGTGTAGTTCACTTGCGGACCCAACTTTTGCTTGCTGTCATAGGCGGCAGGCTTGCTGCTGCACCCGGCGAGAACTAGCAACAGGCTAGCGCTCGCAATCCATTTAATTAGCTTGCGCATCATAGCCTCCTATCGCTTGGCTTTGTTCATCGCTTGGGTCACGCGGTCCAAGATAATGGCCAAAATCACGATGGCCAGCCCAGCGGCGAACCCGCTCCCGGCTTCGTTCCGGCCGACGGCGAAGTAAACTTCGGTTCCCAGGCCCATCGCCCCAATCATGGAGGCAATCACGACCATGGACAGTGCCAGCATCATGCTCTGGTTAATCCCGGCCATGATGTTCGGCAGCGCGCTCGGCAATTGCACCTTGATTAGGCGCTGCCAACTGGTGGCCCCGAAGCTATCCGCGGCTTCAATCAGTTCGTCCGGCACCTGTTCAATCCCCAGTTTGGTCATGCGCACCGTTGGCGGCATGGCAAAAATTACGCTGGCAACTACCCCAGGCACCATCCCGATACCAAAGAAGGCAACGGCTGGAATCAGGTAAACGAAGGCGGGCATCGTCTGCATGAAGTCCATCAGTGGCTTCACCACGGTGGCCACCGGCTTGCTGGTCGCAGCCCACAGGCCCAGTGGCACCCCAATGATGACCGCAAGTAGACTCGCAGTCAGCACCAAGGTGAGGGTTTGTGTCATGTCGCGCCAGTAACCCTGGTTCCAGATGTAGAGGAAGCCGAGCAGTTCAAACACGAGCAGGCCGACGCGAATCTTTTTGCGCGTAATCCAGGCGGTCAGTCCCATCACCAAGATGATGAAGACCGGAATCGGAATAAGGTCGAACACCCACTGGAAGGCACTGATAATGCCGCCCAAGAAGTTGGTAATGGCGTAGAAGAAACCTTCAAAATGCGACAGCCACTTTACCAGCGCGTCAATCCAATCAGCCAGTGGTAATTTTGGAATGTTAAGCATGCACGTTCACCTCGTTTCCTGACAGGGCACCCAGAACGGCCCCGCGAATGATGATGCCCTTCAGCCGGTTGTCGTCATCCACCACAGCATACGGAATCGGTGTGCTGGATACGGCGTCCATCAGTTCAGCCAGCGGCGTGTCGGCGCTGGTTGTCGGCACAATGTCCTGCACGAGCGGCTTCAAATCTTCGCGGCCATCGGCAATCGCTTGGCGTACATCCTTGGCGTCAATGATTCCCAGCAAGTGGCGCCCACCATCGACGGCGTAAACACTGGAAATTTCGTTCTCGCGCATCCGGCGTGCAGCCAGTCGGGGCCCAGCGTTGTTAACGTTGACCATCGTTGGCCGCACCATGACGTTCCCAGCCGTGTAAACCTGCGAGCGGTCAACACCCTTAATGAAGCGTTCGACATAATCGTCGGCAGGCTTGCTCAGAATTTCTTCTGGCGTACCAATCTGCACAATGACCCCATCCTTCATAATCATGATGTGATCGCCAATGTGCAGTGCTTCGTTTAAGTCATGCGAAATGAAAATGATGGTTTTGTGCAAGTTATCCTGCAAATCCAGCAGTTCATCTTGCATGCTACGGCGGTTCAAGGGGTCCAGTGCGGAGAACGCTTCATCCATTAATAGGACTTCTGGGTCGTTGGCAAACGCGCGGGCAAGCCCGACACGCTGTTGCATCCCCCCAGACAGTTGGTCAGGATACTGGTCTTCGTAGCCCTGCAGGCCAACCATGGCGAGTGCCTTGACGGCCTTATCGCTCCGCTCCGCTTTATCGACGCCCTGAATTTCAAGTCCAAACTCGGTGTTCTGTTGCACGGTGCGGTTCGGCAAAAGTGCAAAATTCTGAAACACCATGCTCATTTTTTCACGACGCACCTGCTGCAGCTGCGCGGCATCCATCGCGGCGATGTCTTCACCGTCAATCAGCACGCTCCCACTTGTCGGGTTAATCAGCCTGTTGAGCATCCGGATCGTGGTCGACTTCCCAGAGCCAGATAGGCCCATGATGACGAAGATTTCGCCATCTTCAACGGAAAAGTTCGCGCGGTCAACCCCCACAGTTGCCCCGGTTGCTTTCAGGATTTCTGTTTTCGTTTTGCCCTCGTCAAGCAGCGCTTGTGCCTGCCGAGTATGCTTCCCAAATATCTTGGTCAGATTCTTCACTTCTATTTTTGTCGACATGTTCTCCTCCTTCGCGGATTTGTGTGTCTCTGATTCGTAAACGTTGCTATCCATTATAGGTGGATTTTATGAACACTTCAAATCAACACCCGCTTGGTCGCAAAGGATTCTCATCTCAGCAAAATTGCAGTGGTTAGACACAAAATTGCCCAGAATTCGGCAATCGTCTCGCACTATTGGGATTGTTGCATGTACAACTGTAAAAATTAACGCCCTTGGTAGCCCTTTATTAATAATTAACATACTATGGCACTTTTTTAATATTAAGATTTTGGTGTTCGCAAATTGCGAGCACTACTTTTCTTAGGACGGTTGTTATTTTTCATTAGGAATGTTTGACCAAAGCAAAATGGCAATCAGTATGCCTTGCACACTGACTGCCATCCCCACTGCTATTCTGTTTTACAACTACATGTGTTAGCAAAACTTTCGAATCAATTGCAACAGAGAACTCGGGCGCTGGCGTTTCAGCAGAGCTATTAAACGGCCTTAAAAAGTTTGCCACTTCTGCGCCACATTTTTCAGCACGAGCAAGGGAAACGGCCAATAATATCGTTATAACTCAATCAACCCATCACGTAACGCCGCTGCCACCGCCTCAGCACGGGTGAACACACCCAACTGATTGTAGATTTCGGTAAGATGCGCCTTAATCGTTCTTTCGCTTAAATGCATCGTTTCCGCGATGTCGATATTGCGCGACCCTTCGGCAACCATCTTTAAGATTTTCCGGTTGCGATCATTGAGTTGCGGATTCTCTGCTGCTGGCGCCGCGAACGCCTTACCCATTAGCGACGGCTCAATGTAGACCTGACCGCTGATGGCGTCTTGGATTGTCTTCACGATAGTGTCTTTGTCGGCATCTTTGAGCATGAAGCCTTTGGCACCTAAGCGCAAAGCCTGTTGGATTGGCTCTTGGTCGTCGAACGTCGTCAACACCACTACCGGCAAGTCTGGATGGGTCTGCGCCAGCTGACGCAACATCGCGATGCCGTCCATGTTCGGCATCCGAATATCGGTCAACACCACGTCTGGCGTCAATTCTTCTACCTTGGCCAAGCCGTCTTGGCCATCAACGGCGGTTCCAACGGCATCCATACCTGGCGTCGTCTCCATAATCAGCGACAGGCCGGTGCGTAAAATCTGGTGATCGTCTACAATCAAAACGCGAATGCTCATAATTGCTCCTTCTTAGTCACTGGCATCGTCAAGGTCACGGTTGTACCTTCGCCTGGGGTGCTGACGACGGTCAACGCGCCATCAAGCGCCGTTGCACGCTCGTGCATCCCTTGCATCCCGAAATGGCCGGACTTCTTCTTCATGACCGCGCCTTCGCCAAAATCGATCACCTGCAGACGGAAAATATCTTCAAGCGATTCTCCACGCACGATTGCCTGCTTGGTGTCGGTGTGCTTAACCACATTAATCAGTGCCTCCGACACTATGCGGTTGATCTCGGTGAGCTGTGCACCAGAGTAGTCCGGCACATAGTTCATCTTAACTGATACCTCTAAGTGATAGTTCTTCATGAACGCCTCTGCCAACAGTTCCAACCGTGCCGTCAAGCTCTGCTCCGACGTTGCGCGCAAGTCGGTCAAGGTCAGTCGCGTGTCGCGCAAGGTATCACGCGCAATACCGGTGGCGCCTTGAATAACTTCAAGCGCTCGGTCATCTTTACCTGCCTGCAAGAACGCCTGTGCCGCTTCCAGCTGCATGACCGTTCCGGCCAAGCCTTGGGTCAAGGTATCGTGCAACTCACGCGCCACCCGCTGGCGTTCGGTGCGCACCGTCGACTCTTCGACTTGCGAGTAGGCAATCTTGAGTTCAGATACCAGGTCTTCGGCGCGCTGACGGGCGGCTTGTTGCTGCTGGAAAAATCGCCAGTAAGCTATCACCACCAGCAACATAAACACCAGCCCAACCAATACCGCAACACCTTGCAGCCAGCCGTTGTACGCAGCATACACCAACCAGATCAACAGGCTCACTCCAGCTAAATACCCCAAGGCTTGCTTAGGCCGCGAGTACAAGTTGATTATTTCGATAGCCATGGTTGGAATTACGCCGAAAAATAGTACGGGCATCTGATTAGTCAAAGCAACGGTTGTGCTAATCGCAAAGCCCAACTGCGGTAACAACAACCACAGTCGACCTCGTCGGATTAGCCAATCACCCAACCATAGCAGCACTTCTTCGGCCAGCAGACCACCGAATATGATTTGTTCCTGCCACATCTGCGTAATATCTGAATAGTGCGTCAGCCAGCCACTGGACAAGTTAATATTACTAGCAGTATTGGCGACATACATTGCTGCGAAGCCAACAATTAACATGAACAACATCAATGGCATCCGCAACACGTGATATGGGGTTTTCTTCTTCATATAATGTCCTCTAGCTTTAATGATACGCCCTCTTATCGCAAAAAACGATGTGTCCAACAAAGACACATCGTTGTTGATTAAAGTGGCAAGTCCTTCTTGGCAAAAGCCGTGGTGCCAACACCGAAGGTCACAGCGGCGATACCACCTAAAGCGGCCAACTTAGGCAACCACTTGGAACCGGCAACCAAGATGTTCTTGTAGTCGAATAGGCTAACGATGGTTAAGTGTTGGACGTTTTCTAGTCCTGCCACACCGTAATCGGCAAAGGAGCCGACGATTGCCAGAAGAATGAACAAGATAACTAGCAAACCACCGGTACCAAACGCGTGCTTGGAAAGGTTGAAGATTCCGGAAGCGGCAAACATGATGCCGGCAAAGGCCAAGGCGACCATGAACGCACCGAAGTTCAAGTTTATCAGCGTCTGGGTCTTGAAGCCCGCGTCGGCGATGTTGTTAGCAATCACGGACACACCTGCCATTGCACCATAAGTGACGGCGAGGCTCCCAACCATGTACACCAACTGCGTGACTGCAACGGTAGTGCGGCGAATCGGCGCGGTGAGAATATAGGCCATTGAGCCTTGGTCGACTTGACCGGCAAGTAATTTGTTACCGGAGATAACCACGAACAACGCGACCATCGTTGACGCCAGCATGCCGAAGTACATCGGCCCAACTAAGGTTTGCGTCTGCTTCATCATAATCAGCTGGGCTAAGATGACATTCATCACCAAGGTCACCAGCCCCCAGACGGCGAAGTTGGACTTAAAGGTTTGTTTCAGTAATGGAAAACTCATGATTTTATTTGCTCGCTTTCTTGTGTGTAGAAACCGCATTACAGTTCCAGTTCCTTTTCGAAGTAGTTATCTAACGTCTGCGTGTCGAAGCTGACGTCGGCGAGTTTAACTTCACCTAAGAGCTGCAACAGCTTGGCTTCGGCGGTATTGGGCACCAACAGCACCACTGTGTTGTGCAGCGGGTCTTGGCGCACCAGCTCAAACTTGCTGGTCAACAGGCGCTCGAAACCGTCATTGGTCGTAGCAACAATGGTCACCCGCTGGGCGGCGTGAATCTCGGCAAACTTGCTTTCGTCGAGCACATCGATCACTTGGCCGTCTTTGAGGAACATGATGCGGTCGCAGGTGCGTTCCAACTCGTTGAACATGTGACTACTCAAGAACACCGTGGTGCCTTGTGCTTTGACTTGAAGAATCAAATCGATAAACGCGTCGCGCATCACCGGGTCTAAGCCGGTAGTCGGCTCGTCTAGCAACAACAGTGGCGGTTTTGTCATGAACGCACACACCAGCGCGGTCTTCTGCTTCATGCCTTTGCTCATACGGCGCAAGTCGGCGGTGAGGTCAATCTTGAAGCGCTGAATCAGTTCGTTGACGTATTTGTCCTTATTGGCGCGAAGCAACGCCAACTCATTCTGCAAGAAGGTCGCACCGGACTTGGTGTCGGGAAAGGCGATTTCGCCTGGCACGTAGCCAATCAGCGGCTTGGTTTTGGCGGCCTTAGACCAGGCGTCCATGCCGCAAATCGCGGCAGAGCCTTCGCTTGGGTGAATGAATCCCATCAGCATACGCATGGTGGTGGTCTTGCCAGCGCCATTCTTGCCGACGATGCCGACGACCTCGCCTTGCTGAATCGCCATATTCATGCCGTGCACACCGCGGTTGTGCTTGTAGTTCTTGGATAATTGCTTGGTTTCAACCATTGCTAACATTACATTCCTCCATTAGATTGTCTTGAAGACCTTGTCCGTGCGGTAGAAGTTCATGAAGTAAGATTCGAGGTCGAATTTGTCTTCAACTAGCTTCGTGATATGGCGATTCTTGAGCTCGTTGGCGAAGAAGTTGCCGACCTCCGCCGCTTTGACCTTAATTTTCAAGGCATCCTTGACCTTCTTGCCGCCGAGTTCGTTAGCCGCCAGGTCGCGGTCGTGTCCCGTGGCAAAGAACAACTCGTAAGTCTTCACGTCTTTGTTCTGAAGCTTGTTGGCATCGACTTGCGACACAATCTTGCCGTCTTTGATGATGGCGATGCGATCACAGGTTGCTTCGACTTCTGGAAAAATGTGGCTGGAAAGCAAGATGGTCTTGCCACGCCGCTTCTCGGACACCATGAACTGAATGAATTGTGCCTGCATCGCCGGGTCAAGCCCGCTGGTCGGTTCGTCGAGAATGAGGATCTCCGGATCGGCCAGAAAGGCGGTGACCACGGCGAGTTTACGCTTGGTACCGAGGCTCATGCGCTTGGTATTGCCGCTAGGATCGAGGTCAAACATCTCAAGCAACTGGTTCAAGTACGTATCATCTTTGACGCCGCGCATTTGTTGCATGGTGCGAATGAATTGCCAGCCGCTGACGTTCTCTGGCAACGCAATCTCCCCTGGCAAGTAACCGATGTGCTTCATCACTTGGTTATACTGGGTGGTGGCGTCCAGGCCAAGCACGCTGACAGAACCGGAACCCGGCTTGGTGAAACCAGTGATATGGCGAATGGTCGTGGTCTTGCCGGCACCGTTAGGACCGAGGAACCCGAAGACTTCACCGGGGTGAATCTCGAAACTGACGTCGAAGATACCGCGGCCGTGGCCAAAATCCTTCGTGAGATGATCGACTTTCAATGCTGCGTGTGTCATGTTTGCCTCCTGCAATTAACTGATGAACCTAGCTTACTGTGAATCATACGTGCTGCCATCGTCTAAACGGGCAGACCTTTATTGCCCGTTTGGGCAGCCTACAGAATTTTGCAATTATTTGTTGCGAATGAACCAACCGAGTACAGACCCCATCACTGTCAAAATTCCGGCGATAGTCACGTATTTCATTGGTACTTTCTTCTTGGCGTTTCCCATGTTTGTTCTCCTTTTGCTGACTTGATGAATACAGCATATCGAGAACTGTTCGCCTTGCCATCGTCTAAAAGGGCAGATTTTTGTTGCCCATTCGGGCAGTTTTGCGCATAAAAAAAGCGCCGAGCTTTTACGCTCTGCGGATGTTAAATCACTTCTTAACCTGTCGTTCTAGAAAATATTTACGCAAATTTGCCTTTGTCGGTTGCACTTTTCCGTGTAAATAATTAGTTTGTGGTCATTTGCAGTGCACCGGACATCATCACTGTTTTATATGTATATATACATCATCATGCTATATACGTTCTTCTGCAGTACCGCTTGCTCGACTCCCAGTAAAGCTTGCAGAAACGAGTAATTTTCACAACTCAATTGCATGATTAATCAACTATCCGACAGCATAAAAAAAACCGACATATTAACACCTGTCGACATAAACATTCCACATAATCCCTCAAATACCAAACGCCGGCTGATACTGCACGACGCCCCGCACGTCAGTTAACGCTCCAGGGCGTAATTGCTTCAGCATGTAGTAGGCGTCCGGCACCTCAAAACTCGCATGCACATCAAATTGGCTTGCCGGCACGTAACCGAAGCGGCCATAGTATGCCGGATCACCGAGAATGCTGATTGCACGGTAACCCGCACGCGTGGCCGCAGCCGTCAAATAGTTCACGAGGGCACTACCGACACCCTGGCCCTGCTGCGATGGTGCAACTGCTAGCGGCGCTAAGGCCAAGGCTGAGGTGTGCTTGTCGCCGTCAACAATTGCAATCTGGGACAACATCGCGTGGCCAATGATGGTGCCCCGCTCGTCTTTAGCCACGACATCAAATTGTGGCAAGTAGTCTGGCTCGGCGCGCAGGCGGGCAATTAACTGGTACTCATCACCATCGGTGTGCGCGGACTCGGCAAACGCCCGGCGCACCAGCTCTTGGGTCTGTGTATACTCACTTGCTTTAACCGGCATGATGTTCATCATCGTTTCTCCTTTAGCGACTTGTTTCACGTGAAACGAGTCGACCTACTTCGCGCCGCGTAATGCCTGTACGCGCTGCTGGATGTCATCACGCACCTGCCGGAATGCGCCGCGGATTTCGTTCGGTGTACCGGTCGCAGCCGCTGGATCTGGCAACGGCCAGTGCAGTCGCTGCACATTTGGCGGTGCTACTGGGCACTTGTCGCGGGCATCACCGCAGAGCGTCACCACGAGGTCAGACGACTGCAGGTAGTCATTATCGATTAACTTGGAATACTGCTCACTAATATCGATACCGACCTCTGCCATTACCGCCACTGCCTGCGGGTTCAACCCGTGGGTCTCGACACCGGCACTGGCAACGCGCCACTCGGGGCCCAGTAGCTGTTTGGCAAAGCCTTCCGCCATTTGGCTGCGACAAGAATTACCGGTACATAGAAAGTAAATTTGTGGCATCGTGATTCTCCTTTTGCTGAACACCAATTGCTACGCGTGCCAACTCATCTCGTATTCAACCTGCTTTGTATCTGAATCCACGGCCTGCGCCGTCACGGTAAAGCCCAACCGCTCATAGAAACGCACGGCCCCTGTGTTGCGTTCATACACACTTAAGCGCAACTGCGGGTGTTGATCTTGCAACGCCCGCATGATGGCACCGCCGAGTCCCTGACCGCGATAATCACGAGCAACGAATAATCCCGCTACGTAGTCATCCTGCACCCCAGCAAACCCAGCAATCGTGCCACTGACAGTGGCCACAGTCAGCTCTGCCCCTGGCAATTCCGCGCGCACAGCCGGTTCCGCCTGCCGCCAGTATTCCGGTGCGACAAAGTCATGGGCTTCCAAGTTGCCATTCAACCAGATGTCCATCAGCCGGTCGAGCACATCATCGGCAACGCCATCAAGCGTGGTCACCTGCATTGGCGGCGCCTGCACGCGCATCGCATCCCAAATAAAAGCGTAAATTTGCTCAAATGTGTACGCATCCGCTGCGTATTGTCCACTTTGGATATTGCGTGTGTGCGTATGAATGACGCTGAACACGAGGGACATGTGCATGTTCACGGGTAACGGCTTAATCACCCCTGCAGTCATTGCCGCCTGCAGTAACTGCGTCACGATATTGCCCGCGTCATCATCACGCATGAAGGGATTGGCATCATACTGTTTGAGCAAGAACTTGATTTGCTGAATCAGCGTCAAACTGTCTGGGTGCGCCATGGCATAGGTGTACACTGCATGAATATAATCACGCAAGCGCAGCCGAATATCGATGCTCGCATCACTAATTCGTTCCAGTTGTCCCTTTGTCCGGATTGCCGCCAGTTCCCGCTGGTACACGCTCAGTAGCAGCTCTTTTTTGTTCTTAAAATACAGGTACACGTTCGACTGGGAAATCCCCACCTGCCGCGCGACCTTAACCGTTGACACTGCCGGCGCGCCTTCCGTGAGAATAATCTGCGCGGTGGCGTCCTGAATTTTGCTGATCTTGCTTTCGTCTCTTTTTCGCATATTTTTAGTTTAATCGCTTGATAAAAATATGTCTATCTTTTATACTAAGTGAAAATAAAAGATAGGTATAGTTTTTAATTAAAGGAGACGCTTCATGAAAATTGCAATGCTCGGTTCCGTCGGTAACATCAACTCCCTTGTCATCCCCCGCCTCGTCGCGGACGGCCACCAGGTCACCGTCATCAGTTCCAATGCCGCACGCGCAGATGCCATCCGGAAACTCGGCGCCACACCAGCCGTCGGTGACATGATGGACGCCGACTTTCTGACCACAACCTTCACCGGCCAGGACACCGTCTACCTGATGATTTCCGGATCCAGTGACGACTTGTTCGCAAGTGCACAAAAGCTCGCCACGATTTTTGCAAATGCAGTCACAGCTGCCGATGTTCACCACGTCGTCAACCTCTCAAGCATTGGTGCTCAGGACAAGCGTGCCGGTTCGCTTTACGCCTACCACTTCATTGAAGACGCGCTGCGGCAGGTGGACGCCGACGTTGCGTTCGTACGGCCGGTTGGTTTCTACAACAACCTGTTCGCTAACATGACCAGTATTCGCCAGAACCACGCACTCTACAGCAACATCCCCGCTGCGACAACGCGCAAGTATGTCTCCCCCGCCGATATTGCCGATGTCGTTTACGGTGTGCTCAGCGCCACCCCCGCGGGTAAATCCATCCGCTACGTGGTCAGCGACACGTTCACGGGCAGCGAACTGGCCGCCGCATTGAGTGCAGCGCTCGGCTTTACTGTCGATTATGTTGCCATCAGTGATGAACAATATGCCGCAGGGTTGCGGCAGGCCGGCGTCCCGGAAGGCATCGTGGTGCCGTTCGTGCAGAGTTCGCTGCTGCAAAAGCAGCCTGAGGAGATGTACGCCGACCTAGTCAACCAGCCCGTCCACACGGGCAAGCTTAAGTTGACCGATTTCGCTGCCACTTTTGCCGCCGCTTACAACAAAGATGACGGCACCGCGCGGGCACACACCGTCGCAAGCAAGTAAGCCGCCAACAATATCCGGCCAAAGCAGGTCCACCGTCTACAAAATACCGCCGGTGGACCCTTTTTTGCTTGCCAATATTTCCCCGGGAAATCGCTTTATTGTGCTACCATTAAAGGGTTAACTATTTCTGAATTGTGGAGGAAAAGCCCATGCCCAAAATGCGTCGCACATTCCTAATTGCCCTCGGCATCCTGCTGATTGGCGCAAACCTGCGAATTCCGATTTCAATGATTCCGCCAATGCTACCAGAACTGAAGGCAGCAATTGGTTTGCAACCGGCGCTTGCGGGTCTGCTGACCACAATTCCACTGATTATGTTCGCCCTCGCCTCCCCAATCATGGGCCACCTAGGCGGTAAACACAGCAATGAACGGGTGCTACTCGTTGCCCTCCTGATTCTTAGTGTCGGCAGCTACCTGCGCGTACTCCCCAGCGTCGGCGCCCTAATTGGCGGCACCATCCTGGTCGGCATCGGTATCGCGGGCGGCAACGTCCTGCTGCCAGCCATCATCAAAGATCAGTTTCCAAATAGTGTAGCGGCCAAAACCACGATGTACACCAGCGCCCAAATGCTACTGGCGGCTTTCGGGACGGGGACCGCTGGTATTTTGGCCAAGCAGGCGGGCCCGTTTAGCGCCATGGGCATCTTCTCGCTGATCGGCATCGCGGGACTGCTGGTCTGGCTATTCGCCATGCCGGGCATGCGGCAAAAGCTAACCAAAACTACCCACACTGAAACCGCGACGAGCGGCCCCACCCGCTCCGTTTGGAAATCGCCGTTAGCGTGGGTCATCATGATCTTCTTCGGCATGCAGTCCATCCTTTACTACACACTGATGACCTGGTTGCCCTCATTGTGGCAAGCAGCCGGCTTTAGCGTGACCGCCGCTGGTTCACTCACCACTGTCTTCATGCTCGGCGGCTTGCCCGCATCACTACTGGTGCCGAGCATCGCCGAGCGGCGCCACGGTTTGTCCATTCTGAACGCCGCAGTGTTCGGCGGCTTCTTCATCGGTGCGGCTAGCCTGCTGCTGGGCAACACGAACTATGCCTTCAACTTCGTGATGTCGCTGCTCATGGGGCTGGCATCTGGCGCGTCCTTCAGCCTGGCCGTGGTCTTTTTCCAGAAGCGTACCGACCACGCTGCCGACACGGCGCGGTTATCCGGTATGGCACAGGCCGGCGGTTACGTCCTCGCCGCCATCGGCCCGGTGGGCATCGGCATTGTCGAGCAGGCAACCCACTCCTGGACGCTGCTCATCTACCTGACGCTACTGATTACGCTGCTCATCGGCATTGCCGGCGTGCTAGTCATCCGCAAGCGCAGCATCTTTGATTAGACAAACAAAAACGGAGGCTGCGACAAAAGCTTCTTAGCACACGAACGTTACATCGTGGTCGCGTGCCAAAAAGCAGCCAATCGTACTTTGCGCTTTAGCGCTTAGTACGATGGACACCGAAGGGCTCCCTAACATACAAACAGGTGCCGGCCAGAATCCTTAATTCGGGATTCCGACCGGCACCTGCTTGTATATCGGGAGCTAACCGCCTTTTGGCACAGCCCTTACTATTGATGCTGGTCAAACCAATCCGTCACCGCGGTCAAGCGCGCAATGCGCAGGTGCGGCAAACCGATGCGCGACAAGCTGTGGTTGCTCAGCGGGAAGCGCAGAAATTCAGTCTCCACGCCATGCAACTTCAAACTGGTAAACCACTGCTCCGCCTGGTCAATCGGCGTGCGGTAGTCATTTTCGCCGTGCAGAATGAGAATTGGCGTCTGCACCTTGTCGACATAAGCGAGTGGACTGAAGCGCCACAACGTTTCCTGATCGGCAACATCACCGCGGAACTGATTTTGCAGCTGCAGCGGCACGAAGGTGAAGCCGATGTCGCTGGCACCGAAGATGCTAGTCCAGTTGCAGATGGAGCGGCAGGTCGCGATAGCCGTAAAACGCTGCGTGTGCCCGGCAATCCAGTTGCTCATGAAACCGCCGTAAGAACCGCCGGTGCAGTATAGCCGCTGCTGATCAATCTGCGGTTCTTGCGCCAGTACATAGTCCAGCGCACCCAGAATGTCCTCGTAGTCACCTTTGCCGTAGTCGCCAATCACCGCCGTTTCAAAGGCGTTGCCGTAACCGGTGCTGCCCCGCGGGTTCGAAATCACAACGCCGTAACCCTGCGCCGCCTGGTACTGCAACTCGTGGTGGAAAGTCTCACCATAAGAAGCATATGGTCCCCCGTGGATGTTAAGCAGTGCCGGATGCTTCTGCCCGGCTGGGATACCAGTCGGTGCGTAGTACCAGCCATGAATGGTAAACCCATCACGCTCGAAACTAAACGCTTTAGGTTCACTAATAAGATGTGTGGCCTCATATTCAGCATTCGGGTTGTACAACTCGGTCTGCTGGCCACTAGCAAAATCCAGGTAGAACAAGCGACTGGCCTGCGTGGTCGTGCTCAAAGTAACATACACGCCACTACCATCACCCGTTATGGCAAAATCCGTGACGTGATATTTCCCGGAAAATAATGGCGTCAGCGCTGCCCCTTTGTACAGCCCAATGGTCCCAGCGACCAAGGCGCTAGTGACATAATCCCCGTCTGGCAAGAACGCCGCGTCTTGGCCGCTGACATTCTGCTGCACGTCACTACTGAGCGGCGAACCAATCGCAATGTCCGCGTCGTCCTGCGCTAACTGGAACTGGCCACTACTTAGGTCATAACTGAACAGGTTCACCCGCATGTCATCTGGGGCAGTCGTTGGCTGACCGACCAGCAGCAAGCGCCGGCCATCGGGACTGAAACTCAGGGCGTGCAGATCGCCGCGCGACAAGCCCGTAGTGATTTCTGTACGCTCACCCGTATTCGCGTTCAGTAAGAAGTTCGTCTTAGCGTAATTAGTCGGATCGTCTGGATGCGCTAGCGTGTGCAGTGCCAGCAGCGGCGCGTGCGGCGCCACAGCATCCAAGGTGAAACGTTCATTTTGCTTCAGCAGCTCAATTGGCGCGCCTCCTGCGAGTGCTTGGCGCAAAACCACCGTCTCTTCGCCCAGCGGAAAGGCGCCTTCGGCATTGGAGCGGTAATCCACCCGCGTGTAACGCTGCGGCTGCGGCAACTTTGGCGCTGCCGGCACGCGCGCCTCTTGGTAAAAGATACTCAGGCCGTCGCCGGCCCAGAAGAAGCGCTGCACGCCCGCAGCGCTGGCCGTTGCAGCCGTAGCCGCACCGCCGGCTGTCGGCTGCAAGTACACCTGCTTAATGCCCGCCGCATCTGGTGCCACGAAGGCGAGCGTCTGCTGATTAGGTGCCAGCGCTGGCTGACTATCGTGCGTGCCCTGAGTGCCGAACTGCGTCGTTTGCTGCGTTTGACGATTGAAGCGCACAATTCGGCTACGGTATTCACCACTTGCTTCGTCAATCCAGTTTTCGTTAAAGAACACCTGCTGCGCGGCTGCCACGGGGCGGCTCAACGTTTTAATGGCATAAATATCTTCTGCTGCTACCTTTTGCATTTTTTACCTCCGCATTACTTGGCGATGTATGTCGTCTTCCAGTCGTATGGCACACCTGATGGGTTGTAGTTGATGCCCTTAACCTTGGACTTCAGCAGCTGCAGGTTGTTGGATTGGTAAAGTGGAATCGTGGCCTGCTCCTTGAGCAGCAGCTTTTCGGCTTTCACCAGGGTGTCCCAACGCTTGGTGGCGTTGTTACCATACTTGTTTTCCGCATCATCAAGCAGCTGGTCGAACTCGGCGTTGTGCCACTTGCTGCTGTTGTAACTGGAATCACTCTCCCAGATGTCCAGGAAGTTAATCGGGTCACCGAAGACGGACTGCCAGCCGGCAATCGCCAAGTCGTAGTCACCGGCAGATTTGAGCTGCAGGTACTGGGCACTTGGAATGGACTTCAGGGTCACCTTAACGTTTGGCAGCTTTTCAAATTGGCTCTGCAGGTATTCACCCACACTCTTGGTCGTTTCAATATCGTTGGTCAGCAGCGTCAGGTTTAAACTCTTGGTGCCAGTTGCGGCAAAACCTTTTGCGAGCAGCTTCTTGGCCTTGGCCACGTCGTAAGCAACACCAGAGGCCACCTTGCTGGTCTTAGCAAAATCCTGCCCGTCAGGACCAGTTGCCAGCCCAATTGGTGTGAAGCCAATCGCACCGCGCGAGCCATCCTGCAGCACGTTGCTGGCAATCTGCTTGCGGTTTACCACCAAGGAGAATGCCCGACGCACATCAGCATTCTTAAATGCCGGGTTCTTGGATTCGTTCAGGTCAACCCGCGTCAGGTTAGAGCTCAAACGGTCCACCCGGCTGCTGCTCTTGGCCTGCGCCACGGCTGTCTGTCCAGACAACACGGCTTCGTCGACCTTGCCAGTGTCAAAGAGGTTCAGCGCGGTGTTGGCATCCTTGACCACCTGCTCCTTGATGACGCTCATCTTCACCTTCTTTTTGTCCCAGTAACGATTGTTTTTCACAAGCTGCCAGGAGTCGCTCGAACCACTCCACTTGGCGAGCTTGTACGGGCCACTATAAATCTGCGCGGATGAGTTGGTCCCGAACTTTTTGCCGTACTTTTCCACTGCCTTCTTGTTCTGCGGGAAGAAGAGCGGCCATGCCAGCAGCTTCTTGAAGTAAGAAACGGGCTTGGTCAGCTTGATGGTGAGGTGCTTGCTGTCTTGTGCAGTAATTCCCAATGCGGAGAGTGGTTTTTTGCCAGTGTTGATCGCCTCAGCATTTTCCACCTGGTAGAGGTAAAAGGCATCCTGAGACTTGGTCTTCGGATCCACCACCCGTTGCCAGCCATAAACAAAATCCTGCGCGGTAATTGGGTCGCCATTGCTCCACTTGGCGTTGCGCAGCGTCACCTTGTAGGTTTTACCGTCGGCACTCACCTTCACGCTCTTGGCCAAGGCTAGGTTGGTCTTTTGCCCCTTATCGGAAGCCCGGTAGAGACCTTCCTGTGTGTTGAGCAGGACGTTAAAACTCAAGGTATCTGTCGCCTGCGCAGGGTCATTGGTTGGCAACTGACCATTTTCGGTCCAGCGCAAGACCTGCTTGGGTGTCGCGCTACTGCTCTTCTTGGCGCCACAAGCGCCCAAGGTCAATGCAATCGCAAGGGCCGCTGCCCCAGTAATCAAAATGTTCTTCTTCATCGTCCGTTCCTCCCGGAATTTTAGCTTCTAGCGAACATATCGGGCATCATGCGGGGAAACAAAAAGCGGCCGACAATCATCACTATCGATGATTGCCGGCCGCTTCCGCGTTTACCACTGGCACTTCGTATCCAGATCACCCTGGATACCTTTGAGGCTGCTAACACAGCCTGGTGCTGTATGGGGCACCTCCCCGTTTCTGCTCCGAGACCATATTCGGCTGTCCTCCCGTTCCCACTCGCACCAATACGTGGGCTCTCTTCACCGGGCATCTGGCTTACTCATCTCATCATTGCCGTCCTGTTCGTATGCCAGTGATTATTACATCAGTTTTTAATATTGTCAAATCTAATTTGCATTTTTCTTTAAGAAATCATCCACACTGTCCGTCAGCGTGAGTCTTTTAGCGACGAAGTCGTTTCTGGCTTCTGCAGTGTTTTCACGCCGCTAGGCGGGTAATCGGCAATTCCGGTGTGAGTGCGCTTGGGCTGCGCTCCGGAGAACTACGTCGGGCGGGACCGCTCCAGGCGGCTTCGCCGTCTTCCGCTGGCAGATTTGCCGCAAACCCAGCGTCAAATCCGCGCTCCTAAGATAATCTGCGGTGTACACCCGGCAAGACCCACGCCGGGCATACACTGCAGATTATCTTGTCGCCCGACTCCGTTCCCTGCGCTCCGCCCAAGCACATTCACACCTCCGTGGCCGACACACACGTTACTAAGTGGGAAATACCGCACTAATACTCGGCTACACATCGTTCGTGACTAGGAGATGACTGTCTCCTGTACTTAGAGAGGCTGCGGCAACAGCATTCACCATGTTCGAGAAGGCAGATGAACTCTTCACTCTGTAACTTTTCCCGATTACATGTCCATTCCCGCTAGCGTAGCCTGAAACTTTCACAACTACCATGTTGTTGCAGCACTTAGGGACTGGGGCGACTTGGTGGAGTGAACGTAGGTAGGTGGCGCGCAAAGAACATGAACAGCCCATACAACCGGCGTAAGCCGCATTGTATGGGCTGTTCATGTTCGGGGTAAAGCTTTTTGCCAGGGGCTTCGGCAAAAAGTTTAGCGGTAGCCGAGCTTGCTCGGCGTGAGCGACCCCGCGCCACCTACCTGCGGGCACGTAACCAAGCCGCCCCAGTCCCGATCTTCGGTCTAACCACTATTTTTCAAATCGAGCATCCTTGCGGATGAAAGTTTCCCGACTTACGCTGACGGACAGCGACAGACTACGCAACGGCCACAAAATCCACCGTCAGGCGGTCGCGACCTTCGCGCTTAGACGTGTAAAGTGCCTGGTCAGCGCGCTTGAACGTGGTCGTTGCGTCGCGGTCTTTAACAATGGCCTGTGTCAAACCAAAGGAAGCTGTCATCGTCCGCTTACCAGCATCAGTACTGATAACCTGCGTCCGCACAACATCTTGGCACTGCTTAGCCACAACCTGAGCCATGTCAGCATCAGTGTGGGGCAGAATAATCGCAAACTCCTCGCCACCAGTGCGGTACAGGTGGTAATCGTGATCAATACTCTGCAGCAAACGTTCAATACTGGAGGCAGTCGTCGTCAATGCCTGGTTTCCTGCCAGGTGCCCAAAGGTATCGTTAATGCCCTTAAAATTGTCGAGATCCATGGTCAGAATCGCCAGTGGCCAGTCCTTTTTCACGTTGGCATACGCGCTGTTAAAGTCATTTTGGAACATTGACCAGTTGCGCACCCCGGTTAAGGCATCGAACTGCACTTCGTGGGTCAGGCGCTTCACAATCTGCTGGTCAGCACGCTGCGTCCGGCTGTTGAGGAACAGCATAGTAAACGCGGCGATGAAACCCACGAAATTCGCGACCATGGTACTGTTTGATGGTCGGTAGCCCACGTACATTGCGAGCCAAAAGAGTGTATCAATCGCAATCGGTGGCAATGCGAAGAGAACTGGATTATCCGGAGACCAGTTGCGACTATAGTGCGATTCCAGAAAAATGGCCAGCCCAGAACCAAGAAACAGCGCCCAGGTCACTGGATTCAGGCCACCCGTGTCGGCAATCGACAAAATCCCGAATATTTTGATAATCAAGAACGACCAAGTGCTCTCGAGCATCAGATCGGTGTAAATCATAAAAATCAGCTGAATATTAATCATCAGCCAGTACATATCTGAATGCGACATGCTGGCATTAATCATCCGCATCACCAGCATCAATGCACTGATGACGAACACCATTGGCAGTTCGCGCCGGAAAACGCCGAGCTGCCGGGTCTTGCTTGCGTACCGTCTTCCTAAATTCTCGAGCATGTTAAACAGTGCCGCAAATCCCAGTGCGGCAAACACCGTCCAAAATGTCGTGGTAACTGTATTGACTAGCATCTCGTTCCCCCATTAGCGTGGTGCACACGTGTTATTGTTGTCGGCAACTGCAAAATTCACGTTCCGGCAGCGCTGCTTCTCCCCAAGAAACAGTAATTATAAACGTACACCCTATATTCATAACCCCATTTTGACCTTTATATTGTAAGTCTTCAATAGTTTGAACAGTAATTTCATAAATTGATTGAGATACAAGTGTTATTTGTTCGTCCTTGCACAGTATTTCCCAGGAAATTTGTCTGCCGCACAAAAAATCACCGCCTGTTTGCGGCGGTGATTGCGTTTCTGATTACCAGCTAAATTCCTCATAATACATCTGCGCGTCAGTAACACCTGCTTGCCGGAGCGCGCGTTGCCAGGCTCGTCCCAGCGTACTTGGCCCCGACAAAAGATAAATGGTATCCGCATCTGCTTCAGTCGCGGCCACTTGCGTTACGTCAAAACGGCCCGCCTGGGCGTGCACTTCCAGCTGCGGATGCTGCGCCGCCAACTCTTTGAGTTCTGGCAGGTAGATCAAGTCTTGCTGCCGGTGTGCGGCGTAGTACATGGTTACGGGCCGGTCGTCATAGGCTTGGGCGAGTGCTACCATTGGCACCATTCCTGAACCACCCGCAATCAGTACCAGGCGCGCGTCTGGGTGTTCCTGCACCAGCGGCGCAAAACGGCCGTAGCCGCTGGTTAGCCCGACGCGCGCGCCAACGTCGAGTTGCTGAATGGCCCGCGTGAAGTCCCCATCACCACGAATTGCCAGCACCACTTCGCCCGCCCTCACTTGGTTCACAACAGAGAAAGGATGCAGTTCCTTTAGTCCGGCAATATCTGGGAACTTGATGAAAATATAGTCACCAGGCGCGATATTGTTGCGGTAACGGCGCGGCAAGCGCACCGTGAATTCGTAGAAGTTTGGCGCAAGCTCGCGTTTGGCGATGAGTTTGCCGCTTGGTACCTGCCAATTCTGCCATTTTGCCCAAAGGTAAATGGCCGCAACCACAGCGGTATAGCCATCAAAGAACCACATAAAGGGGTGAATCGCGGTGATGTAGCTAATCAGTTGCACGTGAATGAATACCAGCGCCACCGCAAGTAGATTCAAGCGGTGCAACCACACTGACAACTCGTGCTTGAACAGCTTCTCTAACCAGCGTTTGAGCGCTGCGAGTGGTGGCACGCGACTGGTCAACCAGCCGGCCATGAACACCAGGCTGTAAACCATCAGGAACAAGAACAAGTCAAATGCCCAGTCACCGGTCGTTTTAATCCACCCGGCTGAACTCGTGCCGCTTTTGTGCAGGTAAGCGAGCAAAATTGCCAGCAAGCTGAGCATCCCGTGCACCATGTAAATGCTCGGCAAACCAATCAGACGGTCCAACCAGTGCGGTCGCGTGGCGAGGTAAATTGATGTTAAAAACCACACGTAGGCGATTGACCCGACTTGGACGGCCAGTGCCTCGCTGGCGTATATACTGGGCAAGCCGGCGGCAAGCGTTTGAATGAGAGGCAGCGGGAGCACAAACAAGACAACTCCCCACACCAGCCCCATGGCGTATGGCCACCGTTTAAGCAACTGCCTCACCTCCAAGCGTAATGAGTCGCTGCTGCGCGTCCACTAATAGTGCCTGGCCGTGATACGCACGTGTGAATGCCACGCGGCCCATGGCAAGGGCAGCGGTCGCCCACACGTCAGCTTCGATTAGAGTCGACGCCAAAATCGTGGCTTGCACGAGCGAGTGCGTGGCGTCAGTAATTTTAATGTGGTCGCCGCGCTTCGAAAATCCTGAAGTCGCAACGGCCGCATTCTGCAATTCATAGCGGTAGAGCAGGCGCTGCGAGCTTTGCGGATCTTCGATACCCACGCCCCAGTGCCAGTCACTCCCCGCAGCCACACCCATCTGCATGTCGCCCGCACCGTTCAGCGCCACCGCCGTTGCGCCGCGTTGCAGTAGCGGCGTTAAGTAGCGGTTGTACGCTTCCTGAATTGACCACCCCTTGGTCACACCAGTTGGGTCCCAGACGCCGCGAAAATACGGATTAAACGCGCCGCCAGTTGCCGTTTGTGCACGTGCTGCTAACCCGTAGACGGTCTGGAACTCCGGCGTCCAATCAGTGAGTAACAATTCATCTCGCTGGAAACGAGAAACCAGGGAATCACTCTTAAACGGTGAAAAGTCGCGGTCCACTTGCTGCAAGAAAGCCTCAATCTGTTGCGTTGCAAGCTGAAATGCAGCGGTATCTGCGTCAATCGCAATGACAGTGAAGGGCATCCCCATTGCCTGAATCAATTTAGTTTGTTGTTGTGGCATCGCTGCTGCCCTCCTTTGCCTGGTTCAACGCATCCTGAAGTGATCCGGTGAAGCCTTTGTAAGTTTCACTTGCCCCAGAAACGAGCTGAATGTCTGCGCCCTGCGCGCTAATGGCCTCTTTTTTGTATACCGGCAGCGCCTGACTATTCACTTTCTGGTCGTGACCGTTATCATTTGGGTACTCCAGCACGTTCACCTTGGTCAACTTGCCACCACTGACCACGGCCTGCACCTGCACATCACCCCATTGGGTGCTGGTTGCAGCGCCGGTATAACTGCCATCCTTGAGGCTACTGGAACTACTCGACGCCGAGTTAGAACTGCTCGAGCTACTCGAACTGCTAGTACTACTCGTCGCACCAGTACTATCCGCACTGGCCGTCTGCTGAGTACCAGAAGTCGTACTCGTTTCCGTCTGTGCGTTTTTGTTTTTGAAAAATAACCAAAATCCATCTAAAATAATTGCAATCAAAACTATCAATGAGACAATAAAACCAGTGACTTTTTTCATATTGTCCACCTCCTATGATGTTGGCAATAGCATGTCAAAAACATATGTTTAATTTTGGCGATACTTGTGAATTAAATATGCTGAATTAGTTAATAAACGTTAACGTGGTATATCGGATTAACACCGTCGCCATAGTATCCAGCTTCATTTTATATTTGGCAATAAAAATCACAAAACAAGCCATTCGCATTAGTAATTCTTTACATTTTGGCACAATTACAAGCAGCCCCACTTTGCCGCGATTCAAAATTGGCGTCCTGAGTTGATGCACCGTGCACCGATTGGACAAGAAAGTGTGTGTTTATGATAACGATGACGTGCGCCGAATTATTCCGCACCCGGCTGCATCACCAAGGATTATTAACACCAACCGCACAGCTTACCGCTACTCTAAGCACGACCGTTGGTTTGCAGGCGCAGCAACTGCGGCAAGCCGAAAGCAGCATCGCCTTGCGCAGCCATGGCCTCCACTACTCCAATTTGCAAGCAACCTATGTGAGTGGCGCAATTGTCCGCAGTTGGGCACAGCGTTGGACTTATCAACTGTTCACCCACAGCGACTGGGCGCTAGCTATCGCCGCGCGCCGTGATGAACGGCTTCCTAATGCTTACTTTCTCAAGGAAAAAGGCCGCGTTCTAGCGCTGGCGAAAGTACTCACGGACGAATTACACCAGCACGCCAGTCTGAGTCGAGACGCGGTCGCGACCTTGCGTGCAGACAGCAGTGCCACGCCCGTCAGCAACAATCTGCGCTACGCCATTTTGCAAGTCGTTGCGGCACCACGGGCACTTTGCCTTCAACCCACTGACCGACAATCCGCAGCGTATGGCTGTGCCCGCCATGGCGACTACCGAGGCAATGCAAACACTAATGCGCCGTTTTGTCCGCGGCTTCGGGCCGGTTCAGCTCAAAGATTTCTGCAAGTGGGCTGGCATTAGCGTCACGCATGCCCGGTCCACTTGGGCAGCCTGCGTCCCAGATTGGCAACCCGTCAACTACGCTGATGAAACTTTATACGTTGCGGAAACAACGCCCATTCCCGCCGATGTACTGGCGCAACGCGTTATTTTGATTAGCGGCTTTGACGCTACGCTCACCGCATACGCGGACAAGAACTGGCTTGCCACTACACCAGACAAACTGTGGACACGCAATGGTATTCTCAACCCTTACGTCATTATTGATGGCCAGATTAGCGGCACTTGGTCGGCGCAACATAGCGCCAAACAAATCGACTTCCATTTCAAAATGTGGACCCCCGTAGATACACGCATGCGGACACAGATAGTGGCGGAGTGCGCGCGGGTTGCAGAATTTTACGAGAAGAATGTTGGTGTGCTTGACGCTTGATTTACGAAATAATTATATTTCACAAATATAAAAACACGATTTATCCCTTAATACATGGAATAAACCGTGTTTCATTAACTATTTAAACTGCCGCGACAGTTGCAACACTCTTAACCGAAAGTTCTAGTGCTGCGTCACCTACTTTTACGTTACCATACGAAGTTGGCAGTGCAGCTTCATAATCATTTGTGTTGGTTAAAATCATCATTACGGTTGTATCATAACCCGCTTGTTTAATGGCCTCTTGATCAAATTCAACTAGCAGGTCACCGGCATGAACCTTCATTCCTTGTTTAATGTGGGTTGTAAAATGTTCACCATTTAACTCGACCGTATTAATTCCAATATGAATAAGCAGTTCTGCACCGTCATCAGTAGCAATACCAATAGCGTGTCCAGTCGGATATGCCACACGAATAATACCGTCAGTTGGTGCGTACACCCTGCCATCGCTACTATTGAAAGCGACCCCTTCGCCGAGTGCCAACGTTGAAAAAGTTTCGTCTTTAACGCTAGTCAGTTCAAAACTAGTACCGTTTACAGGAGCCGCGATGACTTCAGAATTCTGAACAACAACCTGTTCAGGTACCTCCACTGGCTGTGCTTCATCCGAATACCCGAACAAGTATGTGAGTGACGCACTACCCACAAACGCAATCGCGCAGGCTATTAAGAACGCCACGAAACCTTTCCCAATAAACACAGGTAGACTGAGAATACCAACTGGTATTGCGGCCATTGCACCACTACCAGCGAATCCTGCGATACCACCAGCAATACCCCCCATCACACAAGCGATATAAAATGGTTTCTTGTATTTCAGATTAACACCATAAATTGCAGGTTCGGTAATACTGAATAACCCAGTAATAGCAGCAGATAGCGCGACTTGACGCACTTTGCGCTGTTTGGTTTTTAGAAATACCCCAAACGCAGCACCCGTTTGGGCAAAATTAGCCGGTCCAGTAACACCCACAATTGTGTCGCGTCCAAATTGAGTAATGTTTTGCGTAATTACTGGAACAAGTCCCCAATGAACACCAAAAACAATCAGAATTTCCCAAGCAAATCCAAAAACAACACCAGTTAGAATTGGACTTAATCCATAAATTGCCATGTATCCTTTTGCAACTAAGCTACCAACTGTCGACATCACCGGGCCGATAATCCAAAAGGCAATTGGAACTGTGACTGCAATATCAATTACAGGAGTTAAAATATTGCGTACATTCGCATTAATATGCTTGCATAGATGATCCACCTTAGACATTAGGTACACCGCAAAAATAATTGGTAATACTGATGACGTATATGTTGCACTTATTACTGGAATCCCCAAGAAATCGAGATTACCTTTACTGAAAGCCGCGATAATTGTTGGATACAGCATCGCACCCGCAACAACAATTCCTAGATACTCACTCGTTTTAAATTTCTTGGCAGAGGACATTGCGAGCAAAAACGGAAGAAAGTAGAAGGTCGCATCGGCCATAGCATACCAGATAACATACGTACCTGATTTTTCGCTTAACCCAAAAGTTGTTGCGAGCATCAACAGACCTTTTAGCATCCCAGCCCCGATAAGTGCAGGCAAAACGGGGGTGAAGATTCCGGAAATTAAATCAATTGCACGATTCAAAATATTCCCTTGTGGCGTCTCTTCTTCGTCCGTACTTAACGTTAAACCTAGCTTAGGCATAATTTCATCGTAAACGTCACCAACCTCATTACCAATAACAACTTGGTATTGGCCTCCGCTTTTAACGACCTGCACCACTGCATCCATTTGATTGAGATCGTCTTCATCGGCAACTGATTCGTCCTTCAACTTAAATCGCAGTCTGGTGGCACAATGGACCAAACTATTAACATTATCTTTGCCCCCAACATCCTTAAGAATGCGGGCACCAATTCGACCGTAATCCTTCTTTGCCATAATGAGTCTCCTTTTTAAGCGGAATAATTGCCCTGGTTTAAAATCGAAGTGCAACACCTGATAAAGCAGACCAATTTGCACAAAAAGGTCATGAAGACCTATTCTTG
>NZ_RHNR01000035.1 GCF_003946025.1 Lacticaseibacillus songhuajiangensis
GGCTGATGGCGGTCGGCTAACGCCGACCGCCGCCGCTCGCGCTAGCGGCTTTCGCGCTGCACGCCGCGCACGGCGGCAAGGCTACCTCCTTTCAAAAAGATTTGAGAACTTTTGCTCTCACCATATACAGACAGCTTTTACAGCGTATTTGAAACCAAAGCTCTGAAATGTAATGGTTTCCTAATATTTAAGGCACTTTACGCTCCTCAAAAATTCTGAGCCTCCACTAATCACCAAGTCACTAACCGTCTTTGTAGAACACCTCGTAAGCAATTCCGATTTATGCCAATTCAAATTTCTGCTTACATATACACGGAATGTAAGTCCTATAACGCATTCGAAGTGAATAACATGGATTAAAAGGCTTTATTACTACCACTTTTCGTAACAAGTGCTCGGCGTTCTTTATCTGCTCTAGTCAGTGACCAGAGATTCGGATCACGGATTTGACGCTGTTGAGGTCAACCTAGGTCCGTTCAAGTTCAGACTATTAAGGATTTGGCAAGCATATGGAAGACCCGCTATTTGTATTGTGAGGCCCAATGTAAGGCAATTAAGGTATGACGCCACAACTACTTGTTGCCGGAAATTCGAAGCCTTCTGAAATCTTCTTATTGATTTAATTTCCAAGCTAGTTGTTTGGGTGTTGACGAAATATCGCCTTGACTAAATAAGCCAATCAGGATATTCCTAACTCACTAAAAGAAAGAGACGAAGTATAATGACTAAAATTACGATTTGTGGAAAAGGGAACATGGAGCAAGCAATCGGTAATGCCTTTATATCGGTGGACAACGCTGTCAACTACATTGATGTTGGGGATTCGGACGACAATATCGGTGATATTGTCGCAAACTGGGCAACAAAGCGAAGCAGTAACAGATGATGAACCGCAGCAGCTAAGAAAGCCGAAATCTACTCGGCAGCAGTTGTTGGCGAATGATCTACCGGTAAGAACCACCTTTGTTTCCAAAACCGATGAACACAGTGAACATGGTCATGAATTGAAATTGGTAGGCACTCACTTTGTTCGCGAGGTCGTTCATCGAATCCCAGGGCGTTTGTTTGTCGAGAAAATCTATGAGAAGACCTACAAGTGCTCGACTTGCGAACTTGAAGATGGATGTAGTCATATCTATCGTGGTAACGCGCCGAAGGCATTAATTGCCCACAGCATTGCGACGCCTTCGTTGATCGCGTCGATTTTGCATCAAAAATGCATTCTCGGGACACCGCTCTATCGCCAATTAAAGGATTGGCAGCGTGCAGGCGTCTTATTAAGTGAGACCACAATCTCAAATTGGGTCATCAAGTGTGCCGAGTTAGTGAAGCCAGTTTATGACCTGATGCGTAGCCACTTGATGAGCCAAGGTTTTCTCCAAGGCGATGAGACCCCTTATCAGGTACTTCAAGAGCCTGGCAAGTCGGCGCAGAGCAAGTCGTATATTTGGGTAGCCCGTAGTATCACGCGGTGCGAAACGCCAGTCGTCATGTATGCCTATGCGAATACTCGCTCCGGGAAATTCGCTCAGAACTTATACAGTGGCTTTCCTGGTGTCCTACAATGCGACGGCTACGCCGGCTACAATCTTCTGGATGATTCAATCACTCGCGTTGGTTGTTGGGCGCATGTACGGCGTAAGTTCTTCGATGATTTCAAGAACACTAAGAAGATGACGCTGGGCTTGAAGCTACTCAATCAGATGTTTGAACTCGAACGGAATTGGGCAGGCTTAGATAGCGCATCACGCCTGGAAAAGCGTCAAGTGGTGCTTAAACCGTTGATCGAGCACTTTTGGGAGTGGTGTGATCATGTCGAGACTTTACCAAAAGATCGTCTAGGTAAAGCATTGGCGTATGCGCAGGGGCAACGTGTCGCATTAAATCGCGTCCTAGAATTTGGGGAAATCGATTTAAGTAATAACGCTTCTGAGCGCAACATGAAGAGTTATGTGATTGGCCGGAAAAACTGGCTGTTTAGCACTAGTCCAAAAGGTGCCGAAGCCAACGCCATCTGGATGACCGTGGTTGAAACCGCGAAAGCCAATGGGATCGATCCGCGGAACTACATCACACAACTGTTAGAGATTGTCTCACAGCTACCAACATTCGCAAAAACGGAATCGTTGGAGGCGTGTTTGCCATGGAATTTAAAGACTAACAGTTCAAACGTAGAATCAATCGTTTAAAGAATACGAAGGCCCGCAATCTCAAAAGACGAGATTGCGGGCCTATTTCAGCGGTCGATTACTAGGTGCCTACCTTACGAGCGGGATTCATATGCGGTCAGTTATTGGGTGCTTACGAATGAAAGGGCATAAGAAAAGCACCTAGACCAGTTAAGGCCCAAGTGCTTCATAAAAAAATTATCAACTCTACTTGACGAAGAGCCACAATCTCAAAAAACAAGTTTGTGGGGTTCCTTCGTATGGTCGAATATTAGGTGATTACTAATTGTTAGCGGTTTACTGACGCTCTAAAAATTTGAGTCGCAGTTCTTTTACTTCACTAAAACAATCCTTCAGCACCGGAGGCCCTTATTTTCTATCTCTACTGGCGTTCTCGTCTGTAAAGATTGAAAAGACTGTAGGTGAACATACTGAGCAACAAAGCCACTCCCATCAGTGTCGTTACTAAACTATTGCCATCTCCTGTAGCAGGCATGTTTTGGTCGCCTTTGTGCTTATCGTTGTTACTTTGTGATGAACTCTTCTTAAAATTCTTAGCCGTAACTACAGACTGTTTGCCACTAACTTGTAGGTCGATAGTAAATGAAAGCTTACCATCATTCAATTCATAACCAGCAGGGGCAGCAGTTTCAACAAAGTAGTAGTCGCCTGGCTTCAGGTCAGCAACTTTAATCCGACCCTTGGCATTGGTGGTCAAGCCACTGGCAACCTTCGTCCCGTCCTTCTTATACAGATTGAACACGGCGCCCGCCAGGGCTTTACCTG
>NZ_RHNR01000036.1 GCF_003946025.1 Lacticaseibacillus songhuajiangensis
TCAGCTGACTGTCATTTAGTTCATAACCAGCAGGGGCGGCAGTTTCAACAAAGTAGTAGTCGCCTGGCTTCAGGTCAACAACTTTAATCTGACCCTTGGCATCGGTGGTCAAGCCACTAGCAACCTTCGTCCCGTCCTTCTTATGAAGATCAAACACAGCGCCCGCCAGGGCTTTACCTGTATCACCGTCGGTCTTATTCAGGACAACGGAACCGGTCTTTTGGGCGTTCGTAGCTGAAACGGTCGCAACTTTGGTGGTTGTTTGCAATTCAACCGTGAAGCTCAGCTGGCTGTCATTCAATTCATAACCAGCAGGGGCAGCAGTTTCAACAAAGTAGTAGTCGCCTGGCTTCAGGTCATCAACTTTAATCTGACCCTTGGCATCGGTGGTCAAGCCACTGGCAACCTTCGTCCCGTCCTTCTTATACAGATTGAACACGGCGCCCGCCAGGGCTTTACCTGTATCACCGTCCGTCTTATTCAGAACAACGGAACCGGTCTTTTCGGCATTTGTGGCCGAGACGGTCGCGACCTTGGTAGTTGTTTGTAGTTCAACCGTGAAGCTCAGCTGACTGTCATTTAGTTCATAACCAGCAGGGGCGGCAGTTTCAACAAAGTAGTAGTCGCCTGGCTTCAGGTCAACAACTTTAATCTGACCCTTGGCATCGGTGGTCAAGCCACTAGCAACCTTCGTCCCGTCCTTCTTATGAAGATCAAACACAGCGCCCGCCAGGGCTTTACCTGTATCACCATCGGTCTTTGTTAGAAGAACGCTTCCCAATGCTTTCTCATCCGTTATTGAAACCTTTACTTGGATATTGTTTCCATCGATAGTAAAAGCATGCTGTGTTGCATCTAGCTTATATCCAGCAGGTGCCTTTGTCTCAATAACATAATAGTCACCAGAATTAAGACCAGTGTAACTTACAGTGCCATCTGATTCTGTCTTAAGATCTGAAGCAACCTTAGTCCCATCTTTCTTGTAAAGATCAAATACCGCTCCAGCTAAAGGGCCTGAGCCATCAGCATCAGACTTCTCAACCGTAACTTTTCCTTTTTGATTAGTTTCCGAAATAGAAACGTTATTATCATCGTTTGCATCACTATACTGAAGGTTAATTTCCTTACCATTGGCCAAAATGGTAGAGATTACATACCCATCTGGGGCCTTTGTTTCAACTAAAATATACTTCCCAGATTTAAGATTGTTCCAAGTAATACTGCCAGATGCATCTGTTGTGCCTTTGCGAAGCAACTGTCCCTTTTGTCCAGAAACATCAGACCAAAGTTCAAAAGAAGCTCCAGCAATTGACTTTTTGGTATCTGCATCACTCTTGGTGAGAACAAGATTGGTGTTCTTACCAGTTGCCGACCCGCTATTGTTTACTACTGCCGTCGATCCACTGGTATTGTTATCAACATCTTTTTCGCCTTTTCCTGATATTGAAGCTGTATTTGTCAGCGTATCATTAATCTTTGACGAATTGATCAGTGAGCGATAGTGTATCGAGTAAGCCGAGCTGATTTCATTTGTAAAGGAAATCTTCATCGTTTGCTTACCAGTTGCATTATCAGTCTGCAAATCCACAGAGTAATCCTTACCAAGTACTAATGGCTTGCTCTTATCTTCGGTAAATTCACCATTAGGATCTACCTTCCCTGGATAGATCACAATAGAACTCTGATCAATAATCTGATTGTCAGAAGGCTCATCGGTAACAACTGCATTGCTGAAAGTTGACTGTGCTTTATTGACCCATATTGTCCATAACGCATAAGCAGAGTTAGTTGGATCCTGTTCGCCAGTCTTATCTAAAACATTGCCGCTATAAGGTACCGACACTTGAGCTGTTAAATTACTGGACTCTTGGTTGTTTGTATAGATTGCTGTATTGTCATACGATTTTTGATCAATGACCTTACCAGAGAGGCTAGTCTGGTAACTCAATACATAAGCTTTAGAACTATTGTCTGGTAATTTCGCAGTAAGTTGTTTCTTAGCACTGTCAAAGGAAATATTAGCGGAAGCAACTTGTGTCCCCAAAACATATGAGCCATCTTTGTTAATAGAAGCCTCATACAACTTGGCACTATCTGCTACATAGTCTTGGTCACCAATGATTGGATCAGTGATGGAAGCGTTGCTAAGTTGACGTTGATTATAGTTAGCAACCACGGTCCAAGTAATTGTCTTCGAAACGGCGTTGTAACTTCCTGATTTGCTGCCATCATTTTTAAAGTCAGTCTTAGGAGTGAAATCTGCCTGTCCCTTGTTTGTATGATCGTGACCGTCTTTGTCAGTCCAAGTTGCCGTCGCAGTGTTAGTCCACTTGCCCCCATCTGGGAGGCTATTCGTTTCAAAGGCAGTTTTATAACTTAGTGTATACCAACTTGTGGCATGTTCCTTTAAAGCATTAGCAAAGGATATGGTAAACCCGTTTCCCTGCTTGCTAATCACATAGTCCGTTCCTTCACTGAGAGTTGTATTATGATCTTTATCCTTTAAAATAAAGGAATCATAGTCTACGGTCAGCCCATTCGGGACTGGATCGGTCATTGACCAATTGCTCATATCTTGCCGAGCCATATTGATATCAAAGTTCCACGTAACATTCTTGGTGTTGTAATCAACGGCCCCTAGAGACTTAGTTAGCCCCTGCTGTCCGACTGAATGATCTCCAGAATTCGATTTTTGGCCGTTGCTATCTACCGAGTTACTAATCTTTTGGCCTTTATCACCAATTGGGTCTGTTACTTGTGACTGATACGAAATTTTGACTCCCTTGTTCAAACCATTGGGGAAAGTAATAGTCATTTCCGTTCTATCAGTGTTGTAAGTCACTTTATACTGATCAGTACCGATAGGCACGCCAGCCTCATCAGTTAATGAAGGTTGTTTGTCGTCAACAGGGAATGTTTGACCCTCCGATAACGTATCTACCAATTTGGTGTTGGCGGGAAGTGCCTTTTCACCATAATTGTAGTCAATATGCCAATTATACTTTTGACTACCATTATTATCCTGACCGTCAAAACTCTTGGTTAAAAGTTTTCCGTAGTTAGCGTTTACTGTCGCACTAGCTGGATAGTTTTTATCACCGTTAGTTAAGGTAGCGTTGTTCGTAAAGGTTAATTTTCCACCATTATCTGGCAATTTACTCGAATCAATATCGCTAGTGTATTCAACCTTAAAAGCCTGATAGGTATCTGCATATGCACCAATAAACGTGATTTTTCCATCTTCAACCTTGTAATCTGTACCTTCTTTAAGAGGATCGCCAGTTTTAGTCACATTCCCATTCAGATCAACTGTCAAGGGATATACACTAACCGATTTCAGCGTGGTTGGCACAGTGTTGGTAGTATCACTTGGCATTGGGTCAGAAATTGTTGCATTCTTTAGCTCTTGACCATTGGTATTAATTGTGACGTTCCACGTAATCCCGGTTGGATTATTTCCAGATGTGTTAGCGCCAGTTAGTTGACCAGTCTTTGCGATGTCGTTACCACCTGATGGCTGAACAACGATTGGTATCGTTACCGGTCCAGTAGTCGTGTCAATGACAATGCCTTCTTTGCCAGACGATGAGTCACTGCTGATGGTAGAAGTATAACTAAATGTCCCTTCAATGTGGTTCACGTTTTCAACATCACTGTTAAAGGTGAACTTAACTGTGCCATCAGCAGCTATGCTATAAGTTCCATAGTCACCGAGGGTTCCCGTACCTGGTTTATAGGTAACTCCTTCAGGTAACTTAAATGAGAAATAGTCACCATCTTTTACTTGGTATCCGTCTTTCAGCTCATCCGGAATTGCCCACGTATATTGAAAATTAAGATTGGTATCTTTTATCACTTGTGTGGGATCAACAGTATTACCTTTGCTATCTGTGAATTCAATATTTGCTCCGGTAATGATTGTTCCTTTGGAGTCATCTGGCAAATATTGTGAGATATCATTGCCCTCAGCACTCTCAGAAATTGTCTTTGCGGTTTGGCTCTTCGACGCAACACTAGATGCAGCCTTGCTGCTAACATTGGCTGAAGGTTTATCAGATTTTGCTACTGAAGTAGTATCAGACAGTTTTGCAGTAACGTTTTGACCATCCGTTGAGAAATTGACAGATCCTTCTAAGGATGAAGTATCTGTGAGGCCTAGTTGGATCGTTGCTGTTCCAGAAATATTGCCTAAAACCTCTAACTGTAATTTGTTGGCCGAATAGGTATATTTTCCGACAACTTTTTGATTAGCATCAAGAATATTAGAATTGCTCGTCTCTTTCAGTTGCTGATTGTTAGAAAAAGATACGGAAACATCCTTATGAATACTTTCATCCGTCGAATTGTTTAATGAAAGTTTCAAATCAATGTTCCGTGAACCAGCAGTTTCCTGGGTTGCCCCCAGAAGTTGAACCTCAGTAGCGTCACCGGCCGCACTGGATGTGGATGTAACAGCTCCCACAACTTGGGCTGATGATTGTAAGAAGAGCAATAATATCAGAATACAAGAGTACGTCTTCTGAAGTAATCTCCTTTTTTTCATAACTTATAGCCTCCCAAAAATTCACTGTCCAATATAATTAAGAACATCACCATACTATTTGCGTCCGCGTAAACTGCGGTTGGAATAGAGCTGACTTTCCTCATCATTACAATATCTTGATACTTGAAATAGGCGGGTAAAATTTAGAGTCACTCAATGTATAAATTTCCACCCATAACACTTTAGAAGTGTACCACAAAAGTTGACGTTTTAAAATATCGTTTTCAAATCCGGATGTAGAATACCTGGAAAAATTCCAAAAAGAAATGCATTAGGTACGATGAAATATTGGCGATCTCCTAAAGCAAGTCACTTTGCCGCAATAGCAGCTGTTCTTGCCGTTGCCGTCGATGAGACCGAGGGTGTCGTTTACAAACCGTTCTTCTTCAACCGTGACGACAGTAAGTTTAGATGCGAGGGCGGGCGCAGAGATCCAACGACGAACTTATTGCTAGCACGTTGCCCAGAATTTCCTATTGGCAAGATGCGTTCACTACTCGAATTGATAGATTGAGCTTTTTTTGGGGTACACCCCAAAAAAAAGCAGAGACAGGCGATTTAAATGCAGTTTCAGCTTCCTTTTTGGGTCGTTTTTAATTCAAAATAAGAAATGAATATTGATGTATAAATTGAAACTACGTTTAGAGGTGGCAGTATATGAAGATTGGATATGCACGTGTTTCAACAACTGATCAAAACCTAGCTAGACAAATTGAGGCTCTATCTAAAGCGGGTGTCGAGAAGATTTTTCGAGAAAAGGAATCTGGTGCAAAGATTGCGAATCGCCTTCAGTTGGTTAAGATGCTAAAATTTATTCGTGAGTCAGACACCGTATACGTTCAGTCATTAGACCGGCTTGGGCGCAACTCAAAAGACCTTTCTTTAATTCTGCAGCGAATTAAAGATGCAGGTGCAAATTTTCAGTCATTGGATTTGCCTGATTTTAGTGCTGTTCCTGACGAAAATTTGCGTAACATGTTGACTAATATTGTTTTAACTGTATGCCAATATCTCGCTGAACAAGAGCGACAGGCAATTAGGGAGCGACAGGCACAAGGTATCAAACTAGCAAAAGAACGCGGTGTTTACCATGGCCGCCCTGTTTTGTACTGTGCTAATAGTCGCAATTCTAAGTATCGACATGCTTATAATGAGATAGTTGAATACTTATGCAACGGATGGACCATTTCACAAATACATCGCGAATTAGGCGTTTCAAACAATACCATTTATCGAATTAGATCTGAGATCAATGCGAATAAAAAGTAATTAATTCAAGATTGTTTCGCTGAAAATTAAGTCTCACACTTTGTTGTACAATTCTTAAATAGCCAATTTGTAAGTGCTTAACTGCTAAGGCTGATCATTGCTTAAGTAAGCATGAAGTTATTAAGATTGAGGTGTGTATGCGAAATATACATTTAGATAGTGTGAAGCTTCATCGTTTCGACAAAGACAGTAAGTAAGAAATATTTGTATGAATCGGTGAATCTCAAACACGGTAAATATCATGGATGCGTACAGTAAGAGCGTATGTGTGCTTGCGACAAAGAGATGGAGAATTAATAGTGATCTTCTTGTATTTGCCTCTAGCATGTATGGGGCAAAGATACCTGTGATAAAAGATATAGAGCCTAATACGCTAGTGATTTGTCAGCGTATTAGGCTCTATATCTGTATTTTGAAGGTGGCACATCCGTGGCACAATCCAACGGTGTATTATTTAATATTATTGAATCCATCTGCGCATAAAAGTGTGATATACCGCAGTTTAATGCTTTAGTCATTTGAGAATAATATTTCCCGGGAAATGTACTCTAAAATTCCCCGAACAACTGGTCAATCTGCGCGTACTCCGCAGCGGACAGCGCCACATCCCGTGCTGCGGCGTTCGCCACAACCTGCTCCGGCACACGAGCACCTGGAATAACCGTAGTAATAGCTGGGTTGCGCATGTACCAAGCCAAGATGACCTGGGCAACGGTTGCCTCATGCGCGGTCGCAATTGTCCGCACTTGCACCAGTGCCGTCATAATCTGCTGATATTGCGCCGCACTAAACTGCTTGAACTTGGCACCGTCCTCGGCGCTGTATTTGCCCGTCAGCAGGCCTGAAGCTAGTGGGAAGTACGGCACAAAGCCAATGCCCTGCGCCTGCAGGTAAGGCAGGGTCGTCTTCTCCAGTCCGCGGTGGACGAGGCTGTAATTGTCCTCCACGATGTCCACATAGCCGTCCTGGTTGGCCTCTTTAATCTGGTCAAGGGAGAAATTGGAGACCCCAATTGCGCGAATTTTGCCCGCTTGCTTTAGCTTCTGCAATGCCGCAACCGCCTCGTTCTTGGGCGTGTCAGCATCTGGAAAATGAATGTAGAAGATGTCCAGGTAATCCGTCCGCAGACGCTGCAGCGCGTCGTCAACGGCCTGGGTCAAGAACGCTGGTGAATTATTGGGCTTGAAGCCGCGCGCCGGATCCTGGGTCCCCTTGGTGGCAATAATGACCTGCGAACGGTCATAATCCTGCAGCACATCGCCGATAATCTCCTCAGAGCGACCTTTCCCGTACATGAAGGCCGTGTCCAGCAACTGCACACCAGAATCCAGTGCCTGCCGAATGACCGCGTAGCCATCCTCATCCTTAAGGTTCGGAAAAAGGTTATGGCCACCGACTTTGTTGGTACCAAGACCGAACTTGGGCATTGCGAATGCGATTTTGCTTGTTGTCATGTGAAAACCTCCTGTTGTCTTTGTCGTCACCAATTGACGAGCCGTTACCCGCATTGTAGGCCTAGTCCGCGGATTTTGCATATCGTGATTTCTCGCCAGATACCGAATAAGTCCCCGAATCCCTTTTGCCCCGCCGCCGCTCGCGGTATCATGGAAGCAAGGAGATGTTCATAGTGAAAATTACTGTTTTAGGTGTCGGTGGCATGGGTAGCCGCTTCGCCTTGATGTTGCACCAAGCCGGCAACGACGTGACGCTGGTCGATGGCTGGCAGGCAAACGTTGACGCCATCCGCGCAAACGGGATTCAGGCCAACTTCAACGGCAAGCAGGTTGCGGCCAAAATGCCCGTTTACACCCCTGCCGAAATCGCTGCAGGTGATGTCCAGGCCGACCTGGTCGTCGTGTTCCTGAAGTCCAACCAGCTGACCACCATGTTCGACCAAGTGCAGTCCCTGATTGACCCGAACACCTACGTGCTGTGTCTGCTCAACGGGATTGGCCACGAAGACGTGCTGGAAAAGTACGTTGCTAAGGACCACCTGATTCTGGGCATCACCATGTGGACCGCCGGCATGACCGGCCCTGGCCAAGTTGAATTGCTCGGCGACGGTGAAGTTGAGCTCCAGAATTTTGCCCCCAGCGGCAAGGACTTCGCGCTACAGGTTGTCGACATCTTCAAGGGTGCCGGCCTCAACCCGCACTACAGCGAGAACGTGAAGTACTCAATCTGGCGTAAGGCTTGCGTTAACGGCACGTTGAACTGCCTGTGCGCGCTTCTGGATTGCAACATCGGTGAGCTTGGCAAAACAACGCCAGCACCCGACCTGCTGCACACCATCATCGCCGAATTCGCGGCTGTGGCTGCGAAGGAAGGCATCAAGCTGGACACTGAGGAAGTTTACCAGCACGTTGCGGCCACCTTCACGGCTGACATCGCGGATCACTACCCATCCATGTACCAGGATCTGAATCAGCACCACCGCCTCACTGAAATTGAATTCATTAACGGTGCGGTTGCACGTAAGGGGAAGCAGTACGGCATTGCAACGCCATACTGTGCCCTGCTGACGCAGATGGTGCACGCCAAGGAACAACTCGTCGGGGCAAAGTAAGTCGTTTCATTACCCGGGAAATAATGTGTTGAAACCAAATAGGCAAGTGAGCCAGACTGGCTCACTTGCTTATTTTTATGTTTATTCCAAACTGTGCACCCCGATATCATCACGGTATGCCAATTCGCCCGCGTACTCCCGCACCAGCTCATACGCCGCCGTGCGCGCTGACTGCGGCGTTGTTCCCGCTGCAACCAGCGTCAGCACGCGTCCGCCACTACTCAGTAACTTGCCATTCTCATTACGAACAGCAGCCGGAATCCATTCACCACCAGCAAGCAGTTGCTCAGTCGGCACTAAGACGGGCAGCGCCGGTTTGCTGGCCGCTGGGTAGGCAGGATGTGTCAGGACAACGCCAACATAAGTTTGGCCGTTCAAACGCAGGTCTTGCTGCTTACCTGCAAGCAGATTCTGAATCAGATCGTAGAAATCATTATCAATCTGTGGCAACAGTACCTGCGTTTCCGGATCGCCCAGGCGCATGTTGTACTCCAGAATTTTGGGTCCGGCCGCCGTGAACATCAGGCCCATGTAGATGACGCCGCAGCCGTGCATCCCCTCGTCCTCGAGAGCGGCGACTGTTTGTAGCATCAGCTTCCGCGCGGCCGCTGCCTGCTCGGTGCTGAACTGACTGGCAGGACTGATGGCGCCCATGCCGCCGGTGTTCGGCCCGCGATCCGCGTTAAAGCGGCGCTTGTGGTCCTGCGACAAGGGCAAAATGACCGACTGCGTGCCGGCGAAGAAGGCCATAACTGACGCTTCTTGGCCACTGAGGCACTCCTCAATCAAGGCTGGAGCATGCGCATCTTGCGTATACAAGTGCTCAAGTGCGCTCTGGGCAGTCTGCACTGTCTGCGCCACCACGACGCCTTTCCCCGCAGCCAGGCCGTCCGCCTTCACAACAATCGGTGCGCCCCAATCCGCGAGCACCTGCTTGGCGGCCGCCAGCGATTCAACGTGTTGCGCCTTAGCTGTGGGCAGGTTATGTCGCTGCATGAACTGCTTGGCAAAAGTTTTGCTGCCCTCAAGTTGAGCGAGGTCTCGATCCGCGCCAAAGACGGTTTGGCCAGCAGCTTCAAAGGCGTCCACAATACCGGCAACCAGCGGCTGCTCCGGACCCACGAAGGTCAGGTCAACATGCGCCTTAGCAAAATCAATCAAGCCTTCGAAGTCCAGCACATCAAGATTGATGGGGGTCAGCCCCAGCAGCTCCATGCCATCGTTTCCCGGGGCCACGAACACCGCGTCCACCTGGGGTGATGCTAGGAATTTTGCGCCAATCGCGGCCTCACGGGCACCACTGCCCACAACCAGTACGTTTGCCATGTTGCTGTCCTCCTTGAGTTTTATGTAGGGGATTCCCGTGGGGGAATCCGTAGTCGAGCTGCGCGACCCAGAAGTCTGCGGTTAACATGCTTTCCAACAAAGGCCAAAACCGCCCTTATTGAAAAGCCCGTTAATCCTCAACTTCTACCCGGGTCGCTTCGCTCTGTGTTCTAGTCGAGCTGCGCGACCCAGAAGTCTGCGGTTAACATGCTTTCCAACAAGGGCAAAAACCGCCCTTATTGGAAAGCCCGTTAATCCTCAACTTCTACCCGGGTCGCTCCGCTCTGTGTTTAGTCGAGCTGCGCCGAACTGATTTCTGCGCTTAGCACAACTTTGCCTGCGGGCTAAGCGCCCTCCGTCAAAGTTACGCTAATGCTCAAAATCAACCCGTTCGGCTCCGCTCTGTGCTCTAATGCCGGAAGTGCCGTACCCCTGTCGTCACCATCGTAATGCCGTATTCATTCGCCTTATCAATTGACTCCTGGTCGCGAATGCTGCCGCCGGGCTGGATGATGGCGCGGATGCCGTGCTTGGCCGCATAGTCCACGGAGTCGCCCATTGGGAAGAAAGCGTCACTGGCGAGCACCGCGCCCGCGAAGTTGGCGTTTTGCTGAGCTTCGGCGATGGCCAATTCAACGGAGCCAACCCGATTCATCTGGCCGGCACCAATTCCGAGTGTCTGGCCCTTCTTCGCCACGACGATCGCGTTGCTCTTCACGTGCTTCACCACAGTCTGAGCAAACAACATGGCGTCAATCTGTTCCTGCGTTGGCTGCAAGTCGGTCACCACGGTCAGATCAGCCGCGGTTTCCACCTGCTGGTCGCGTTCTTGAATCAGTAAACCACCATTCACGGCGACCGTCTCAAAGCGCTTAGCCCCAGATTCAACCGGCGTCATGTCCACCGTCAGCAGGCGCATGTTCTTTTTCTTCGTCGTCAAAATTTCTAGGGCTTCAGGACTGTAACTTGGCGCGATGATAATTTCCAGAAAGAGCTTGTGCATTTTGGTGGCGGTTGCCGCGTCGACTTCCTGGTTGAGGGCGATTATTCCGCCGAAAATGGAGACGGGGTCCGCCGCGAAGGCTTTATCCCAAGCTTCTTCAATGTTCGCACCCTGACCGATGCCACACGGATTCATGTGCTTCATCGCCACGACGGTTGGACCGGAGAAGTCAGCCAGCGTCAGTAGCGCCGCATCAGCGTCCTTGATGTTGTTGTACGACAGCTCTTTACCATGCAACTGCTTGGCGGCAGCGATGCTGTCCGTTGGCGCGTATGGTTCGGCGTAAAAAGCGGCACTCTGATGGCTGTTTTCCCCGTAGCGCAGGTCCTGCTTGTGGACATAAGTTGGCGTGTAGGTTGCCGGGAATTCGTCTTCAGTCAGGTAAGCGGCAATCTGCGCATCATAAGCCGCAGTGGTGCGGAACACCTTGGCAGCCAGGCGCTGGCGCAGCGTCGCGTCATCATCATCCAAGCCGCTGAGCACAGCTGGGTAGTCAGCAGGATCCACCACAGCCCAGACACTGGCCGCGTTCTTGGCGGCGGCGCGCAAAGCGGATGGACCGCCAATATCGATTTGTTCAATCGCCTCAGGATGGGTAACCCCGGCGCGGTGGATGGTTTCGGCAAAAGGATACAGGTTGACGCACACCAGGTCGACCGGCGTGATGTCCTGCTCTTCAAGTGCCGCCATGTGAGTGGGCAAATCGCGCCGGGCCAGAATTCCGGCGTGAATGCGGGGGTGCAGGGTCTTCACCCGCCCGTCGAGCATTTCCGGAAAATCAGTGACTTCCTCGACGCTAGTGACAGGTACGCCAGCGTCCGCCAATACCTTTTGGGTACCACCAGTAGAAACAATTTGGAAATCGCGGGCAACGAGTCCCTGTGCGAATTCAACCAGACCAGACTTATCAGACACGCTTAGCAGTGCACGTTTCAAAATTAAATCGCTCCTTCTTTAATTAGCTCAGTGACGGCATTCGGCAATAAAACATGTTCCACCGCGTGAATGGCGGTTTCTAGTTCATCAAGGCTCTCCCCCGCTGTGATGCGGACGGGCTCTTGAGCAATGATCTCCCCAGAATCGACACCGGCGTCAACATAGTGCACGGTAACCCCGGTGACCTTCACACCATATTCATAGGCGTCCGCAATCCCGGTGCGCCCGGGAAAGCTTGGCAGTAGTGCTGGGTGCAGGTTAATGATTTTGCGCGGATAGGCCGCCAACAAATCGGGTCCCAGGATACGCATGAAACCGGCGAGAACAATTAAATCAATAGTAGGTAGTTTACTAATAATATACTGTTCGGCGGCAGCTTTACTACCGCACTGTTTGTAGTTCACCAGCACCACGGGCACCCCCGCAGTACGGGCCTTAGCGACCACGGCCGCGTGGGCGTGGTCACAAACCAGCACGCTAATGTGGACACCGCGCGCCGGATCGGCGAAGGCAGCCTGCAGGGCGGCAAAATTACTGCCGGTGCCGGATGCAAAGATAGCAATGTTCTTCATTCTGCTTCCTCCCACTGCACAGCAGCCGCACCAGCGCCGCGTTTTGCCACGCGGCCGATAACCAGGGCGTCCGGAATGGCTGCCTGTACCGTTGCCACTTCAGAAGCGGCAACCGCCATGACCAAGCCAATGCCCAGGTTGAAGGTGCGCCGCATCGCGGCAAAATCTAGTTCACCGCAAGTTTGAATGCGGGTGAACAGTTCCGGCCACTGCCAGGCATTCGCAGCAAACACCGCTGCCAGGTCATCAGGCAACATCCGCGGCACGTTGTCCGCGAAGCCGCCGCCGGTAATGTGGGCGATGCCGTGGATCTGACCGGCCTGCACGAGTGGCAAAACTTCCTGCACGTAAATCCGTGTTGGTGTGAGTAGTGCCTGCCGGACGTCGCGACCATCAGCCAGCGGTGTCGCGCCTAACTCGGTCTCTGCCAGCAGTTTGCGCACCAGCGAGAAGCCGTTTGAATGCACGCCCGAGCTCGGCAGGCCAATCAGCACATCCCCCGCGCTGACGTTTTGCGGCAGAATTCTGCTGCGACTAGCCAGACCGACGGCAAAGCCCGCCAGGTCGTAATGCCCAGCGGGATACATGCCCGGCATCTCGGCAGTTTCGCCGCCAATTAAGGCCATGCCGGCCTGCTGGCAACCAGTCGCGATGCCTTTGACCACCGTGGCGGCGAGCTGAGGTTCGAGCTGATCGGTTGCCAGGTAATCCAGGAAGAAGAGCGGCTGAGCCCCATCTGCCAGCAAATCATTGGCGACCATGGCCACCAGGTCGATGCCAATCGTGTCGTGCTGCTGGCATTCTTTAGCGAGCAGTAGCTTGGTGCCCACCCCGTCGGTAGCCGCCAAGAGCACGGGGTCCGGCACTGCGGGCAGCGCGTAGGCCGCCGCAAAACCGCCTAGTTTACTGAGTACATTTGCATTTTGGGTGGCAGCGGCCAGTGGTGCGTAGGCACTCGCTGCAGCGTTACCGGCATCAATATCGACGCCGGCAGCCTTATAGTCAATACTCACGATGCACTCACCTCCTGAACGTCAATTTGCCGACGAGCCAATTCCTGATGCAGCGTCTTTGCGTAATCATCCAGCGCCGTGGGGTACTCACCCGTGAAGTAGGCGGTGCACAGACCGTGGTGCGGCGCGTCTGTGTCGAGACCAACGCCTTCCTCCAACCCCTGCACAGACAGGAAACCAAGCGAGTCCACGTTGAGCATTTCGCGCATCTGCGCAACGGAGTGGTTCGCCGCCATCAGTTCGTTCATCGACTGAATGTCGATGCCGTAGAAGCACGGAAAACGCAGTGGTGGCGAGCTGATGCGCAGGTGCACTTCCTTGGCACCAGCGTCGCGCAGCAACTTCACAATCTGCATCGAGGTGGTGCCGCGGACGATGGAGTCATCAACCAGGATAACCCGCTTGCCGCGCACCACTTCGGGAATGGCACTGAGTTTCATGCGCACGCTGCGTTCGCGTAACTCCTGCGTGGGCTGAATAAAGGTGCGCGCAACGTACTGACTTTTAACCAGCCCCATTTCGTAGGGAATGCCACTTTCGCGGGCGTAACCAATCGCCGCGGACAGTGAAGAGTTCGGCACCCCGCACACCATGTCGGCGGCAACGGGTTGCTCGCGGGCGAGCTGTTCGCCCAGGCGCACACGCGCCTGGTGCACGTTAACCCCATGAATCGTGGAATCTGGTCGAGCGAAGTAGATAAACTCCATCGAGCACACCGCCAGTTGTGTGTTCGTTGTGTACTGCTGGGCATGCACGCCCTTATCATCGACCCGCAGCATCTCGCCCGGCTTCACGTCGCGGACAAACGTCGCCCCGACGGCCGTTAGCGCGGCGGTTTCGCTGCAAATGACGGTGCCGCCATCAGGTAGCTTACCAATGACCAGCGGCCGAAAACCATTCGGATCACTAGCAGCATAGAGCGCGTGCTCCGTCAGCAACATGAAGGCGAAGCCGCCATGCACAATGTTGAGCGCGGCACGTAGCTGACCATCAAAATCCGGCGCCACGCTGCGGCGAATCAGGTGCATGAGTACCTCGGTATCAGAGGTCGATTGGAAAATGGCGCCATTTTGTTCGAGGCGTTTGCGTAGGCTGATGGCATTGGTCAGGTTCCCGTTGTGCGCTAGTGCAATCGCCTCATCGCTGAAGCGAAAGAGTAGCGGCTGGATGTTCTCTAGCACACGGCCGCCCGCCGTGGAGTAACGTACGTGTCCCAGCGCGGCGCGGCCGTGGAGCGCCTGCAGCTGCATCGGCTTGGTAAACACCTCACTCAGCAGCCCCAAACCATAGTGGCGGCGCAGCCCGTCGGTTGTGAGACCGACAATGCCGGCGCCCTCCTGGCCGCGGTGCTGCAAAGTGTGCAGACCGAGATGCGTGATTTCGGCGGCGTTATCGTTGCCCCAGACGCCAAACACACCGCACTCTTCGTTGAGTCCCTTTATTTCATGCGGCATGGAATTCCCTCCTCATAGGCCTGCGTCAGTTCAGCCATGGTCAACTGCACGTCCGCATCCTGCATCTGAATGTGCAACTGGTCAGCCGCCGTGACCTTCCCCAAAAGGCGAGCACGACTGCCCAGCAGCGCCTCAAATTCAGCCTGCTTGGCGGCCGGCACCGTCATCAGAAAACGACCGGCGCTCTCGGCAAAAGCATAACTAGCTGGCACATCCCACTGCAGGTCGGCGCCGAGCTGACCGGCTAGAGCCATCTCGCTTAGTGCGGCGGCAAACCCGCCAACAGACAGGTCGTGGGCCGCGGTAACGAAGCCGCGACGAATGGCGTTCAGCGCTAACTTTTGCACGGTTACTTCTTCATCGAGGTCAAAATCAAAGAGGCGCCCGGCGATGCCGCCGGTGAGCAACTTCTGCAGCTCCGTGCCGTTGAAGTCCGCACCGGTGCGGCCCAGCAGGTACACGAGGTCCCCAGGGCGCTTGAAATCCAGTGTGGTGATGCTGTGTAAATCTTCAGTCAGACCGACCATCCCAATCATCGGGGTCGGGTAGATGGCGATACCGTTGGTTTCGTTGTACAAGGACACGTTCCCAGAAATCACCGGCGTGTTCAGGGCCTTGCAGGCGGCCGTGATGCCGTGCGCGGATTCTTCGAGTTCATAGAAGATTTCCGGCTTGGTTGGATCGCCGTAGTTCAGGCAGTCTGTAATGCCGATGGGCTCAGTGCCACTAGCCACCAGGTTGCGGGCGGCTTCGGCGACGATTAAAGCACCGCCGCGTTCAGGATCCAGGTAGAGGTAACGGCCATTGCTGTCGGTGGTGGCCGCGAGCGCGCTCTTGGTGCCGCGCACGCGGATCACGCCGGCGTCGCTGCCCGGTGTCACCACAGTATTGGTCTTCACCTGTGCGTCGTAGCGGCGGTAAATGCTCTTCTTGGAGGCGATGGTTGGCTGGCCCAGGAGCCGCAACCAGGTGTCATGCAAATCAGTGATTTCTGGTGCAAAATCAGTAGCCGGCTGGTCCAAACGTGCTGGCCGCTGACCCTTTTGGTGGTACACCGGCGCATCACTAGTCAACAGGCTCACGGGCACATCACACACGGTCTCATTCTTAAAGGTCAACTGGTAGCGGTGACCAGCGGTAACCTGCCCGCAGACGACGGCGTCGAGGTCGTACTTTTGGAAGACGTCAATGATCTCTTGTTCATGACCCGCGGCCACGCACAGCAGCATCCGTTCTTGGGATTCAGAAAGCATAATCTCAAACGGAATCATGCCGCTTTCGCGCTGCGGAATTAGGTCGAGGTTAATTGTCATCCCCGCGTCTGCCTTGTCGGCCATTTCGACGCTGGAACTAATCAGCCCCGCCGCCCCCATGTCCTGCATGCCAACCAGTGCTTCCTGGTGGTCACGTGTCACTTCGAGGCAGGCATCCGTCAGCAATTTTTCCATGAAGGGATCACCTACCTGCACGGCGGCGCGGTCGGCCTGCTCAGCATCGGAGAACTCAGCGGAGGCAAAACTAGCGCCATTAATCCCGTCGCGGCCAGTTTTGGCCCCCACGTAGATAATGGCGTTGCCCACCCCGGCCGCACGGCCACGCTGAATGGCGTCCTTGTCCATCACACCGATGCACATGGCGTTCACAAGCGGGTTGCGCGCGTAAGTCGGGTCAAAATTCGTCTCACCACCGATGGTTGGGATGCCAATCGCATTCCCGTAGCCGCCAATCCCGGCCACAATCTGGTCCAGCAAATGCTGGGTGTGCGCCTCGTCCAGCTCGCCAAATGCGAGTGAGTCGAGCAGCGCCACGGGCTCAGCCCCAATGGAGAAAATGTCGCGGATAATGCCGCCGACACCGGTTGCGGCACCTTCGTATGGTTCCACGGCACTCGGGTGGTTGTGGCTTTCGGCCTTGAACACCACCGCCTTACCGCTACCAATATCAATGACCCCGGCCCCTTCACCTGGTCCCATCAGCACACGCTCGTTCTTGGTCCAGAACTGCTTGAGCACGGGCTTGCTGTACTTGTAGGCACAGTGTTCACTCCACATGCCGCTGGCCAAGCCAATCTCGGTGTAGTTCGGCAGCCGGCCGAGCTTAGTGCGGAAGCGGTCGTATTCGTACTCGGTCAGCCCCCAATCGAGGTAAGGCTTCTTAATGGCAATATCCTTGGGACTAAGCTCGACGCGTGGCATAAGCGGCTCCTTCCATCTGTTTCTTCAAGGCGGTGAACATTGCTAGACCATCGCGGCCGCCCAGCAGAGTTTCAACGGCGCGCTCTGGGTGCGGCATCATTCCGAGCACATTGCCGGCGGCGTTGGTCAGCCCGGCAATGTCGTTCAGGCTACCGTTCGGGTTGGCAGCGTAGCGGAACACCACCTGTTGCTTGGCCTCAATTGCAGCCAGCGTCTCTGGGTCAGCGTAATAGTTGCCCTCCCCGTGCGCGATGGGCAAGTGAATTGTCTCATCCGGCTGGTAGTCACCGCTAAAGGCGGTGTTCGTGTTCACCACCGTCAGTGGCTCACTTTCACAAATGAAGTTCAGGCTCTCGTTAAACTGCAAGGCGCCTGGCAGTAACCCGGCTTCACACAGAATCTGGAACCCATTGCAGATACCCAGCACCAGGCCACCGTTTGCCGCATGCTTTTTGAGCGCCGCCATCACGGGTGCAAAATTCGCGATGGCCCCACTACGCAGATAGTCGCCGTAGGAAAAACCGCCGGGCACGCAGACGAGGTCGTAACCGCTCAGGTCAGTCGCACTCGCCGGCACTAGGTCGGCAGGAATGCCCGCAATATCGCTTAATGCCCAAAGCAAGTCCTGATCACAATTGGAGCCGGGAAAACTCAGTACGGCCGCCTTCATGCGCGGGCCTCCTCGACAATGTCGAAGCGGTAAGTTTCCATGTTCACATTGGCCAGCATCTGGTCGCAGATATTGTCGACCTGCTTAGCAGCGGCATCCTTGTCCGCAGCAGCGAGCTCGAGTTCAAAATACTTGCCGTAAAGCACGGACTGCACGTTATCCTGACCGGTGCGGGCGAGCGTGTTCTTGATGACTTCCGCCTTGGGGTCCAGGACGGATGGCTTGTAATTCACGTAGATGCGGGCTTTATACATGTTTTTCTCCTCCGACTGAGTGGGTTTAATGACTACTGGGCACTTTGCTGCAAACGACTAAGCACTTCGGCGTATACGGGGGTCAATTCGCCTTCGTGCTTGCGGAACACGTCTTTATCAAGCGATTCACCGCTCGTCTGGTCAACCAGGCGGAAGTTATCAGGGGACAACTCATCGGCCAGCACCAGACTACCATCGGCGAGAAACCCAAATTCCAATTTGAAATCAACGAGCGTGATGCCACATTTTGCGAACCGGGCAGTCAGCCAGTCGTTCACCGTGTCGGTGAGGCTGCGCACCTTGGCCAAGGTCGCCGCGTCGGCGATGTCCAGCGCGATAATTTGGTCGTCGTTGATAAAGGGATCATCGAGCGCGTCGGACTTGTAGTAATACTCGTGAATCGCGGGGACAAAATGCTGCATTTGTTCCACGTGAAACTTCGTCACAAAATGACCGGACGCGTAGTTGCGGAGCACTGCCTCCAGCGGCAGCATCGTTGCGCGCTTGCACAGCATGCTGTCGGCGTCGGGGTCGCTCACATAATGCGTCGGTACGCCCGCGGCCGTGATTTCTTTAAACAGTAAGGTAGAAATCTGCAGGTTCAGGCGGCCCTTGCCGGGAATCTGTTCCTTGCGTTTGCCGTTCAACGCGGTCGCCTGGTCCTTGTAAACTACCCAGAGCAACTCAGGGTCATCAGTTGCGTACACGCTCTTGGCCTTACCCTGGTACAACAGATCTGTTTTCTCAGTCATCAGTTCTCCTTTGCGGTTAATTCAACCGCCGTCAGTAAATCTTCGTTGGCATCGTTGCTTGTCACCGTGATGTGCCCCATCTTCCGGCCCGGTCGCACTGCCGCCTTGCCGTAATCATGCACGTGCCACTCAGGGTGCTGGTGCCACTGCGCCAGGGCGTTCGGTAAATCAGCACCGAGCAGGTTGCGCATCACCGCGCGCTCTTCCAGCCGAATTGGCGGAATGGGCAGGCCGCAAATACTGAGCACGTGGGCAGCGAATTGGGAAACATTGCAGGCCTCAATGCTATAGTGGCCGGAATTATGCGGCCGCGGTGCCAGTTCGTTCACCAGGATGCCATCCGCGGTCGCAAACATCTCGATGCCCAAAACTCCGCGCAATTCGAGTGCCGTGGCAATTTTGGTCGCCAGCGACTTAATCTGTGCGTCTAGCTGCGGCGCCAGGTTCGGCGCCGGCGCGATCGTCGTGTGCAAAATGTGCTGCTGGTGCCGGTTCTCGACGGTTGGGAACACGCGCACAGTGCCGTCGGCCGCGCGGGTTACCATCACGGAAAGCTCGCGGGTAAACGCCTGCCGCTGCTCCAAAATGCAGGGTCCGTGCTGCAACAACTGAGCTGCCGCAGCCAGGTCAGCTGGTGAATTCAAATCCTGCTGGCCGTGTCCATCGTAGCCGCCAGTGGTTGTCTTGAGGATGCTGGGGTAACCGATGCTGCCAATGGCGTCGGCCAGCTCCGCGCCGTCACTGACACCGGCAAATGCCGTCACCGGCACTCCCAGCGACTTCAGGAAGCTTTTCTCCCGAATGCGGTCGCGGCTGATGGCGAGCAGTTCGGTTCCCTGCGGTACGGCGCAAACGGTCGCAGCCTCTTCAAGCGCATCGAGATCCACGTTCTCAAACTCATAGGTGAGCACATCGCTGCGCCGCGCCAGTTCCATAATCGCCGCACGGTCCTCATAAGGTGCGGTAATCTGAAAATCAGCCACCTGCCCGGTCGGCGAATCTGGTGTGGGTTCTAGGGTCCCGACGCGATAGCCCATCGCTTTGGCCGCGATGGCAATCATGCGGCCCAACTGGCCACCGCCCACGATGCCAATCGTTGCGGGCGGCAAAATTTCCTCAGTCATCGAGCTTGGCCTCACTTTCGATTGCGCGCTGCGTTTGCGCCTGGCGGTAAGTCTGCAACTTCTGAACAAGCGCGTCGTCGCGAATCGCGAGCATTTCGGCGGCGTACAACGCCGCGTTCGTCGCTCCGGCATCACCAACGGCCACCGTACCGACTGGAACGCCGCTGGGCATCTGCACAATCGAGAGTAAGGAGTCGACACCGTTTAATGTTCGGGTTTTAACCGGAACACCGATGACAGGGACAGTCGTGTTGGCCGCCAGCATCCCTGGTAAGTGCGCCGCACCACCGGCACCCGCGATAATCACGTCGTAGCCATTTTGGCGCGCATGCTTCGCAAAAGTGCTGAGTTCATCGGGCATCCGGTGCGCCGAAATAACCTTGTTGTCATGCGCGATGCCGAGTTTTAGCAATGTTTGCGCTGCCCCCTGCATCGTTGGCCAATCCGAAGTCGATCCCATCACAACTGCCACCTTGGTCATGCTGATTCCTCTTTTCGTTTTGTTGGCTTGAGTCTACCACGTGTGTTTTGCCCTTTCAAGTTATTTTCTTAACATTACATACGTTACCAATTATTATCGTTCGTGTTTAGGCTCTTAAAGCCGAACGTTCGGAAGCAAGCCCAGGCCTGCCTCTTCACACCTAGGTTTTTACCCGCGGCCGGTGTAAAATATCGTTGTAAGCGCTACTAAATCGCGCGGGTGCACCATCCTGCCCGCGGCCAGGAGGACATTACTTTGCAGAAATACATCATGGCACTCGATGAAGGCACAACCAGTACTCGCGCCATCGTGTTTGACCACGCGGGCAAGACCATCGCGGACGCGCAACACGAATTCACCCAGCACTTCCCGCAGCCCGGTTGGGTCGAACACGACGCCAACGAAATCTGGAACGCCGTGCAGGCCACCATCGCCGACATTTTCATCGGCAGCGGCATCCACCCCAACCAGGTTGCGGCCATCGGGATTACTAACCAGCGGGAAACCACCGTCATCTGGGACAAGCAGACCGGCCTGCCCATCTACCACGCCATCGTTTGGCAGTCCCGCCAGACCACGGACATCGCCGAACGTCTCGAGGCAGACGGGTACGGGCAGATGTTTCAGGACAAGACGGGGCTGATCTTGGACCCTTACTTCTCGGCCACCAAAATTCGCTGGATTCTCGACCAAGTGCCGGGGGCGCAGGAACGCGCCGAACGCGGCGAGTTGCTCTTTGGTACCATCGACACCTGGCTGACCTGGAAGCTCTCCGGCGGCGCCATTCACGTCACCGACTACACGAACGCCAGCCGCACGGCGCTGTTCAACATCCACACGCTGGAATGGGACGACGACATTTTGCAACTGCTGAACATCCCCAAGATCATGCTGCCAACGGTGCGGCCGAACGACCGCGTATACGGCAACACCGCCAGTTACCACTTCTACGGCTCGCAGGTACCAATTGCCGGGCTCGCCGGGGACCAGCAGGCCGCGCTGTTCGGCCAACTCGCGCTCAGCGATGGCGAGGTCAAGAACACTTACGGCACCGGGAGCTTCATCGTCATGAACACCGGCACCAAGCCAATCAAGTCCAATAACCGCCTGCTCACCACCATCGCTTACGGCATCGACGGCAAGGTTAACTACGCATTAGAGGGATCCGTCTTCGTTGCCGGTTCTGCCATTCAGTGGCTGCGCGACGCCATGCAGCTCGTGGAACACGCCAGCGACTCCGAAGCGGCCGCCAAGCGCAGCAAGAGTGAGGACGAAGTGTACGTCGTGCCTGCCTTCACCGGTTTGGGGGCACCCTACTGGGATCCTGATGCACGCGGGGCGGTCTTTGGCATCACCCGCGGGACGACGCGCGATGACTTCATTAAGGCCACTTTGCAATCACTGGCCTACCAAACTCGCGACGTGGTAGCCACGATGGAATCAGACACCGGCATCCCCATTCCACGTCTGCGTGTTGACGGCGGCGCAGCGCGCAACGATTACTTGATGCAATTCCAAGCCGATATTTTGAACAAACCCATCGAACGGGCGGCAATCCTGGAGACGACTGCGCGCGGGGTCGCGTTCATGGCCGGCCTGGCCATTGGCTTCTGGAAGAATACGGATGAGTTGCGCGCAATAACAGGCAGCGGCACCAGCTTTACAAGCAAAATGAAGCCTGAAAAGAGTGACGCACTCTACGCCGGTTGGCGGCGGGCAGTGGCTGCTACCCAGGCATTTCATAACTAAAAATAGTTATTATTCCATCAATTCTTAAATTGCGTATTAGCACGCTTTCGGGTAAACTGGACATATATAATCAGGGTGGTAGTGAACGTTGTAACATGACAGTGCCGCCCAAAAAGGAGGTGCAGTGTGATGCTCAGATTTTATGGTCAGGCCAAATTTGACCTCAACGCCGAAGACAAGGCGCCCATTGGTTACGAATTGTTCATGCGTGAACGCCAGGGCGACAAGTGGGTTCTGCCAGCGGATTTCACTAGCAGCACTGCGGATGAAATTGCCGATTTACTTTCACGTACCATCGCGATGATGCCAACGCACATCAAAATCGTATCCTTCAATCTTGAGCAGTCTCAGTTTATTGACCCCGACTTTTGCGACGCCGTGGCGCGTGTCCAGGCGCAAACGCCGATCCAAATTTACACCGAATTAACTGAGCGCACTGACCCGAACGTTTCCGAAGACGCCTTGTACGCCGCAGCGCGTAACTTCCACGAACACGGCTTGCTGGTCTGCATCGACGACGTGGGCACCGGCGACAACACGCCGGAATTCGTCATGAACGTTGATGCTTACATCGACGAGTACAAGTTCGCCTTGCAGAACTTCCGCCCCTTCACGCACATTAGCGAAATTCAGGATAAGGTCGCCTTCTGGTGGTCCCTAGCCCGCGAGAAAAACAAAACGCTCGCAATCGAGGGCATTGAGAACGCCGAAGATCTCGACGTTGTTCGCAACCAGTACCCGTGTGACATCGTGCAAGGTTACTACCTGGCACGGCCGGAACTATTGCCCATTCAAGGCGAACCTGTAGCTACCGGCGCTTAAGCGCAAATCATCAGAAACCACGCACACATCCTCAATGGCAGGACGCACGCGTGGTTTTTATTTTGCCTGTTGACAAATAATAAGTGCCGGCATATCCTTAACTGGTTAATTAACCGGTTAATCATTTATCGTCACTTCCGTTTTTTAGCAAAAGGAGATCCCATGCGTCACTTTAAAGCCATCCTCATTGCAGTCTTTTCACTAACACTCGCTTTCACCCTCGCCGCCTGCAGTCAGTCGCAGCAGACCGCCCGCAACAAGGTCCAAGTAGTCAGCAGCCTGAACTTCTACGGCGATATTGCCAAGGCCGTCGGTGGCAAGCACGTCCAGGTCACCAGTATCATTAATAAAGCATCAATTGATCCGCACGACTACGAACCTAGCGCGGCCAACGCGAAGGAATACGCGCGGGCCCAGCTCATCATCAGCAACGGTGCTGGTTATGATAGCTGGAGTCAGCATTACGCCAAGCAAAATGCCAGCGCCAAAAGCATCACGGTCGCCCACTTACTCAAGTGGCAAAACGGCACTAACGAGCACCTCTGGTACAAACCAGCGATGGCGGCGACACTTGCCCGCAAGCTGTGCACGGAGTTGAGTACATTGGCGCCTAAGCACCGGGCGTATTTTGAAAAGCGGCGTGACGCTTACCTTACTAATTTGAATGCCCTGAGCACCCTGCAAAAGCGTGCCCAAACCGCACTGGCAGGCAAGCGTTACATGGCAACCGAACCTGTTTATGACAACACCCTCCTCGCACTGGGTGCCAAGCAGCTTAACGGCGGCTTTGCCCGTGCGGTTGACGAAGGTAACGACCCGACCACCGCGCAGCTGCGTACCTGGCAACGCGCAACAGCACGACGCAGTGTTGCCTTCGTGGTGAACAACCCGCAGAATTCCAGTAAGCTCGTCCGCAACGCTATTCAGAACGCTAAGAAACACAAGGTACCGATTGTCACCATCACCGAAACCATGCCCAATGGCGAGAACTACATTCAGTGGCAAAGCCGGCAGTTGCGCGCTGTCATCCGTGCCACTGCGTCAACTACGAAAGGAAACTAACTATGTCTGCAATTACTAATTTGACCGTCGCTCACGAAGTCGCCACGTTCCTCGATGCCGTTAAACGGCGGATGCCGGAAAACCAGCGCGAAATTTTGCTTGATGGCGAAGACGCCACTATCGGCGGCACTCAGGGCCACGTCCTGATGCTGCTCGCGCAGTCTGGCCCCCTCAGCAATGGCGAACTAGCCACGGCACTCGACGTCAGCCCTGCCGCCGTCACCAAGGCCATGCGCGGCCTGCGCCTCGCGGACCCCGTCCTGCTGTCACCCGTCCCCGATGCACACGACGCCCGCATCAACCGCTGGACGCTGACCCCCATGGGTGTGCAGCTGGCAGCTAAGCACGCCGCCGCACACCAGGAAACCATCACCGCCTACGCGGACGTCCTCGCCGACTTTGACGCCGCTGAGCTCGATACCATTGACAAGTTTCTCACCGTCATGACCAGTCGTCTGCACGTGTAACACTAGAAAGGAGGCCATGATGCCACTCCTAGAGCTCCAAAATATCAGCATGACTTTTGACAAGCGCACCCTGTACAAAGGCGTCAACTGGCAGTTGCACGCCGGTAAAACCCACGCACTGCTGGGTGAAAACGGCGTGGGCAAAACCACCCTCGTGCGGATTATCCTCGGCCGCCTGCGCCCAAGCGGCGGGCAAGTGCTGTGGCCGCAGGGGCAGCCGCGCTACGCTTACGTGCCGCAAGGGCGGACGAGTGCCACCCAATTCGGCCTCAGCATCCGCGCCTTTGTGGCCCTCAGCTTCGATTCTGGTTGGCGCCCGTGGCTAACTGCCGCGGAGAAACAAGCACTCGATGAAGTACTGGCGGCCTGCGTGCTCAGTTCAATCGCGGATAACCGCATCGCTGCGGCTAGCGGCGGTGAACGCCAGCGTGCCTACCTGGCGCAGGCACTGCTGCGGCAGCCCCAACTGCTGATTTTGGACGAAGCCACCGCGAACATGGATCCCGTCAGCAAGAAGCAGATGATGCAGGTCATCCAAACCTATCAGCGCCAGCACCAGGCGAGCGTGCTCATGATTAGCCACGACATCCCGCTCGTGCGCGAATATGCCGACGATTATCTACTGCTGACGGCAGACGGCGGCACGGCCGCGCCGATTACGGCACTCACGAACGCAACGATTGGGGGCGGCGACCATGTGGCAGTTTGAATTCATGCAAAATGCGTTCCTGGCCGGCAGCGCCGTCGCCATCGTTGCTGGGGTCGTCGGCGTCTTCGCGGTCGCCAAGGGTGAGACTTTTATGACCCACGTCCTGAGTGAAATCGGCTTTGCCGGCGCCGCCTTCGGCCTGTTTGCCGGCTGGCCGCCACTTGCTGGGATGCTGCTGTTCAACACCGTCTCCTCGCTCACTATTGGTCAACTAGAAGCCAAAGAAAAGCGCACCGACATGATCACCGCGGCCGTCAGCGCGATTGCAATTGGCCTGGGTGTTGCCTTCCTCACCTTGTCCGGCAAAAGTAGCAGCGGCGCCATGAGTATCATGTTTGGTTCCGTGTTCAGCCTCACGCGCGGTGACACGCACCTGCTCATTGGCCTATCCGGCGTGATCTTGCTGCTCTGCGGCGCCCTCCTGCGACCGCTCAAGCACTACGCCTTCGACGCTGATACTGCTGCGTACACCCTGCCGCATTTTCGCCTGCTCGGCATGGCGTTCACCGTCCTGATTGCCACAGTCGTTGCCATCAGTGCCCAGGCCGTGGGTGCCCTACTCATCTTCATTCTCGTGACCTTACCCGCCGGCGTCGCGCTGCGGCGCGGCCGCACAGTGCGGCAGATGCTCATCATCGCTGTCAGTTTGGCTCTCGGCGGCATGTGGCTCGCGCTACTACTTGCCTACTGGACCAATTTACCGGTGAGCGTCTATCTGGCACTCATCGAAGCGGCAGCCTATCTGAGTAGTTTGCGCAAGTAAGGTCGCCTTGCAAGGGCTGCAACGCAATTGCACGCTTTTTGCACATACCTCGCATCAAAAACAGCCACCAATTCCCTAAAATCGGGAACTGGTGGCTGTTTGCTTTTAGTACTCTAATCCATCCTCTGGCTAATCAATCGGGATGTCGCCTTCAAGAACGTGCCCCTCGGCCAGCTTTGGTAGCACGATTGTAAGCACGCCGTCTTTGAGCGACGCCTTAATTTTGTCCTTCTCAACGTACGGCAAGCGGTACTGGCGGCTCATCTGGCCGGCCGAACGCTCACTCATCAGCAAGTTGCCCTTGTTATCCGTGTGGTCCTCGAAATTATTCTGGCGCACCGTCACGTCGAGCAGGTCGTCGCTGTAGTGCAACTTGACGTTCTCCTTCTTGGTGCCGGGAACGTCCACGCTGACACGATATTCCTTCTCCGTTTCCTTAATGTCCGTCTTCATGGTCTTGCTCGGCAAAACGTCGCCAAGCATGTGCCGACCCACCTGATCAAAGAAGGGATCAGCCAACCAATCGCCGTGTGGAACCAAGCTATTCACCATCATCATCCGTCCTTTCACAAATCATGACTATCAACACCTAAAGTATAGTCTGACGATGATAAGAATGGCTCAAATAGTCAAAATCACGGTCAAATTAATTATTTAATCAATTCAAGCATATATATTATAGCTATACCAATTTTGAGCGATCTTGGTGCTGAATCGCTAGGTTGCTGCTATCCCCACTAATCTACAGACGGCCACAGCTTGTCCCCACTATTTATCCACACCGTCCACAGACTTATACCCAAATATTGTGGTGAAGCATCTGTTCGGCGGCATATTTGGTGGCAGCAAAAAGCAAGGTTTTTTCCAAAATTTCCGCTTATCCACAAGCTCTTAATATTCGGTTAAGCCCTTGTAAGCGGGGTCAAAAGCCTGTAATACCAACGCTTGCAGCCGTTAACTTTCACCAAAATTATTTTTGTCCACAGTTTTGTATTCGTGGTGGATAACTCCACGAATGCCTTTATAAACACAATCCACAGACTTATCCACAGGCTGTATATTATTTGTCCCCACGGGTAATCCCCAGGGGTATCTGGGAATCTCGAACATTAACGTATTTTTGTTAAATAAGGTTAAGAAAAAGGGAACAAGAACGACTTAACGGTCGTTTTTGTTCCCAATTTGCTAACTATTTGTTACTAAGCGCCTTTTCGACTGCTAGTTACTACTACTACTACTTTGCAACTGATCTGTAGTCTGGGTCAGCTTGATTGAAACGGTCTTCTTCGTGCTGCCGTGGTAGTAGGTCACCTTCACGGTATCGCCGACGCTGTGCTTGTACAGTTCGGTGTGCAGTTCGGCCATGTTCTTGACCTTGGTCCCATCGATGGCGACAATCACGTCGTACTTCTTGATGCCCGCCTTCTTGGCGATGCTGGTTGTCGTGTAGCCGGCAACCACAACCCCACCGGTAACGGTGCTAGGCAGCTTCAGAATGGATGACTGCTGGTCCGAGGAAACCTGGTCCAGGTCGATAGCGGAAATGCCAAGCGCAGGGCGCACAACCTTCCCGTTGGCAACCAGCTGGTTGATGATGGAAACGACTTCATTACTTGGAATGGAGAAGCCCATCCCCTCAATGCTGGCGCCATCGCTGGAGGAGCTGGAGGAACCAGACAACTTCATCGAGTTAATCCCGATAACCTGCCCGGCGAGGTTAATCAGCGGACCACCAGAGTTCCCACTGTTAATCGCGGCATCGGTCTGGATAACCGTTGCTTGACCTGTGGTCTGGCCGTTTTCATCAGTTGTATCAACCGTCCGGCTCTTAGCAGACACAATCCCCTGAGTAACGGAGGTCGCGTAAGCCGTGCCCAGCGGCGAGCCAATGGCCAGCACCGTCTGCCCGGCGGAAATGGCACTGGAATCGCCGAAGGTGGCAACGGACTTGACCTTGTCTGCCTTAATTTTGAGTACTGCCAGGTCAGTCACGGAGTCCGTCCCCACCTTGGTAGCGGTCAACTTAGTGCCGTCGCCCAAAATAACTTCCAGCTTGTCAGAGCCAGAGACCACGTGGTTGTTGGTGACGATGTACGCGTAGCCGTCTGCCTTCTTGTAAACCACCCCAGAACCTTCTGAGTATTCGGTCAGATCAGAAGAACTGCTGGAGGAGTTAGAGCTGTCGGCGCTATCCGAACTGCTAGAGCCGAAGATACTGTCCATGCCGCTGGTGCTCTGCTGCTTTTGCAGGTTAATCACGGAGACAACCGCGCCGGAGACCTTCGCAAAAGCCTTCTGGCTGGCATCAGACTGCTTAACGGAAACGTTGGACACCTTGGTGGTCCCGGACGTGTTGCTGGTTGTCGTGAGGCCTGCGGTGCTATTGTGGTTCATGCCGTAGTAAACTGCACCCCCACCGACACCACCACCTACGAGCGCCGCAACAATCGTGACAATCGCGGTCTGTTTCAAGCCACTGTTCGGCTTTTGTGGTTGTGGGTTTGGTGTTGGTTCCTGCGTGAAGCCATTCTTATCGTTATCCATGACGAATCGGGCTGTGACAAAAGGTTTCCGCGTCTGTCTACGCAGCCGCTAGTACCTCAAGACGGCCCTCCGTCCCCCTCTCTATCAGTTATCTTGATGATTTTATAATAACGGGAATATGTGACTAAATTATGACAAAGACGGGAATAATGTCGGTAACACTCCCCGCTTAAAGCCTATCTTAATCATACCGTCCTGGGCCTCACCATTGGAAGCACGAATTTTACCAAATATTAGCGTTTGACAAAGAAAAACATGTTGGTAGCAACCGTGGAGTACTTACAATCCGCATCTTCCAAACTGCATTTCATTCAACCAACGGTGTCACATACACAATAAGAGGCACCATAAAGTTCAATAAAAATCTGAATATTAGTTTCCTATTTTCGCCAAATTCGTCGCGAAAATAGTTAACCCGGTACAAAATAAATTATGCAGTTAAAAAATAAATTTACTGTAATTATTCGCTTTTAATGTTAACATCTTTTTTTGTTCATTGTCTATTTCGTTTCTATTCGCTAGCGCCTGGCGGTCACTTTTTTAACTATCCGGGTGCAAACAATCTTTGGAGGAATTGAAAAATGAAACAACGCAATCTGTTCTTAACTTCAATTATCATGTTCACTACTCTGCTAGGAGCCACAACCAACCTAGCTTTTGCCGCCACAAATTATCAGTCGGTCAACGTGTCTTACAAAACATATGGCTCAGGACACGGAATTTCTAGTGGCAAACGCAATGGTATCTGGCACCATTTTGCCAGCAAACGTAAAGTAACCTTGAAAATCAGCTCTAGGAGCGGGGCTGGAATCGGTAAGGTTACACTTTACCGAAACAAAACATTCCTAGATAGTGAGTACGGCACCGTCCGTGCGAGTGTGGGGTCACACACCTTTGGCACGAAAACAAATATAGATTCAGGTCAGTACTACTTAATTTTCTTTGGTGGCAACGCGAATACGACTCAGCGAATTCGAGGAGCCATCCATGATTAATTTACCTGGTGGTCAAGCCTTTGCTCCCGAATACCTTTTAAAGGGGTCGACATTACTTGCCTTGGTATTCATTAGCACATTAGTTTTTCTAACGATAGGCCCACGTAAAGAATGGCCATTTGCCCGCAAAGTCGTCTACTTGCTATTTTTAATATACCTCGGTTGCACATTTAGCCTCACACTGTTTCCGATTAACATTTTCACACCGAGTAATGCCATCCACAACCTACCATTCGGCATGCAAACCAACGTCGTCAACCTATCACCATTGGCTTGGGCAAAATACGACTTATTACAATCTGTCGGTAACATCCTTTTACTAGTTCCCTTAGGATTTTTGTTGCCAATTCTATCGCAGAGATTTAGCTCGCTAGGCAAAATCACATTTACGGGATTGCTACTATCGTTAACCATTGAGTCAACACAGTTAGCGATGAATTTCTTTTATCTGGGTAATCGCATCTTCGACATGAGCGATTTATTTCTCAACACCGCTGGCTGCATCATTGGTTGGTTTTCATTTTATTGCATCTCAAGACTTTTTCCGAATGAAATTCAACAGATTCAACTCTAAGAATAAACGAAAGAACGACACTCCTAAAATAAAGGGAGTGTCGTTCTTTCATTTATTCGCAATAACTACTGCGCAAGCCCCAGCTTGTAGCGGAGCACCGTGTTCTTGGCGTCACGCGCCTGCCGCGCCGTCTTCGCCGCCGCAGGGCTGGACGAACGCATTTCCTTACCATCCTGATCATGGTAAATCAGCAGTTCTGGTGGCATTGGCACCCAGCGGGTCACGTCGAGGTCCACGTCAAATGGCTTGCTGTAACGAATTCCGGCTTCAGGAATACCAGGAATATCCCCACTCGTGCTAATCCGCACGACAAAAGGCAGTTCCGGACCAAATTTGGGTTCCTTCACCCGGCTCATGTCGGCCTGATCCGCGAATTCCTGGCTGAAACGCTCAAACTGCGAGCCCTCAACGCCCAGGAAAACCGCTTCGGAAATTGGTGACAAGTAAATGCTACGCAATTCGTAGCCCCATGACTGAATATAGCTCACTGCGTAGAAGACCCGATCCAGCAAGGTTTCGAATTGACTCCGCCGGTAAAGCAGCTTGGTTACCCGCAGCATCAAGTTCAGATCCAAGTATTCACTCACAGCACTTTCGTTATGCTCTTCATAAAACTTGCAGGCTTCATCGTAAGTCAGCGTCCGAAAATTCGTCTCAAAGAACGTTGGGTGTGCTTCTTTGAACACATTCAACTTGTCGCGGTTACCCCAGTAGGTCACGTGACTCAGCCGCCGCACGTCCTTAATCACATCTTTTTCGGCCATTGCGACAACGTTATCAACTTCACGCCAGTTTTCAAAATCTGAATACTTCAACAACCCAGACATCTTATATCGCCCCAATGCTAATTATTATTTCGTACATAACCATAATCTCTGCTTCTATTATAGTGGCTGGTGAATTAGCCCTAACTTTCAGGCAAATCCGCGATAACTTTGTAATCAATCTTCACCGCAGTCTTATTCTTTTTGGCAGTAATCGAAATTGGTCTACTTAAAACTGCGAGAAGATTTTCCAAATTCGCCATGACCAC
>NZ_RHNR01000037.1 GCF_003946025.1 Lacticaseibacillus songhuajiangensis
CGCGTAGCCCTCAATCGCGGAATCCAAGCGCACCCGCGCCGGAGTTGCCAACCACCGCCTTACGGCGGTATGAAAACGGCTTAAAGTGCAAAGCGCGCCCTTGCGGGCGCGGACTTACACTGACGGACAGCGACAGTAGCGTGGCCTCGAACGTTTAGGTTATTATATTGAGTAATCTGCCTGTCACATTTGATTAGCAGTGTGCACCAATGAATATGACGATAATTTTGGGCAAAAGGTGCGCAGCGGCGCGGCTTTCGCATTTATAATTCATAGTTTGTTCAAAATTGGCTTCTATACTGTTTAACAACGGGGTGACAAAATGCGTTTTATTGAACGAATTATCATGGGTTTGGGTTATCACAAGCGTGTTCACCTGCTTACCCTGCTTAGCGCGATTCTTTTCACCGCAGCCGGTCTGTTTTTCCAAACCAACCTGCGGCTCGAAAACCTCAGCGCGAGCAACTTCTCAAAACATCTGAATCAATTCTCGCCGCAAGCCGTCAGTGCGGTCAGTCGGGCGAGCAAGGCTGTAACCAATGCCCACCGTCTGCAGCAACAAGCGTACATGCTGGGCTTCTGGATTGCACTGGCTGTCTTCATCGTGCTCACCATCATCATTGCCATCACCATGATGAAGACCCGTCGCGGCGAAGCAACCGCCTACCTGCTAGCCGACCGGACCAAGACTGATATTTCACTGCAGTCAGCGCTCGAGTCGCTCATTGCATTCGTTGTCGGGTTTTCCGCGACCACCTTGCTGAGCCTCATTCACACTAACTACTTCTCAAATCTGATTGCGCATTTAAATCGGCAGGCGTTCGCCCGCAAGTTTGTTGCACTTGACGGCTTAAAGCTGAAAGCCGCCAGCAAGCAGCTCACAAAGCTGTTCACGGGCAAAATTACCGACTTTAACCTTCATGGTTTGCTGTATGGTCGCGGTCAAGCCGATCACTTGCTTGATGGTCTGAGCGGGTACACGGTGACCTTCGCGTTCGGATGTGCCGCGGTGCTCCTCATTCACTTCTTCATTGCGTTCATGCACACCTACCGCATTCAAAAATCACTTTAGCTTTTTAACCTCTGGTCAAGAAAGGAGACGCTCGTTATGTTCTTTAAAGCAAAAACCCTTGGTGGTGGTCGCATTAACACCGCCTTCAATGAACCGGGCGTCTACTTTGTGGCCGCACCCAATGCTGAGACTGCCGAAAAACAGATTCGTACCTACGGGCGCACGCTCGGCCAGACCGAAATCGGCCATAATTTCGGCTATATCAGCAGCAATTCCGCACTCGTCCCGTATCTCAACGTGAAGGCGAACCTGTTCATCCAGGGGCGCGAGCACGACCTCGATATTCTGCCGCGCTTCATGCTGGACGACCCCCTGTTTCTTGGGCAGAATTCTCGTGCACTCACGCCTGTTGGCCGCTTGTACGTCGAGTTCTACCGCAATGTTCTCGGCGGCAAGCGCTACATCGTGATTGCGGACTTACTGCACGCGATGACGCGCGCTACCGTCAACAAACTGCTGACAGACTTCGGCGAAACCGCGCAGCATCTTGGTATCAGCGTACTGCTGTTCACAAGCGACGACACCCTGATTCGCGATCATCCGGGACGCGCGTTCGCTGCGGCACCAGAACTGCTGGAAACGGATCAGGCCGGCTAAAGTCCCGGAATGAATTTTGGCCAAAAAAAGAAGCGCTGAATATTCAACGCTTCACTAGTGCTGGTATGGAGGTGAGGGGAATCGAACCCCTGTCCACCGACCCCACCAACACGCAGATCTACACTCATAGTTGCCCTATTTGGATTTAGCACGGTGGGCGCGCCGGGTAGCAAGGCTAACCCCACGGTGCGAACCTGATTAGCTCTTGTTAGCACCTCAGGTGGCTGGCACTAACCGTAGCCCAATTAATTTGAGACCCAGGTCCGACCCTTGGGCGAAATCGGTTGGATCACGCTTAGCTACTTATTAGGCAGCGAGGGCGTAAGAGTTTTCGTTCTTTGCAGTTAATAAACTGTGCCGTTGATGACGAAGCCGAGCCCTCCGGAGTGCACCACATGCGTGGATGCCGATGTCGAGACCATTACACCCCCGACAATGTGCAAACCATACATTAGCATCAATTTTTCGCTTTGTCAAAAGCGTTGTAGGCGCTACAATGAGAGCAAAGGTCGCATTCTGCGTTAACATTTTTCTACTTGGAGAGTAATATCGCGATTACAGCGAAAAAAGGAAGGTTTTTTTTGAAAATTCTGATGATTGAAGATAACCAGTCCGTTGCCCAAATGATGGGCATGTTCTTCCAGAAGGAAAAATGGGAGTACGCCAATGCTTACGACGGTGAAGATGGCCTCGCCCAATTCAAGGAAGCACCCGACGATTGGGACATCATCACACTGGACCTGAACCTACCCAAGATGGACGGCATGGAAGTCGCCCGCCACATCCGTGAAATTAGCCGGACAGTGCCACTGATCATGCTGACCGCCCGTGATAGTGAAAGCGATCAAGTGCTGGGGCTGGACATTGGGGCTGACGATTACGTCACCAAGCCCTTCTCCCCAATGACCCTGATTGCCCGCATCAAGGCTCTGCACCGGCGCGTGGACATTCAAGAAGTACCCGCAGCAGCTGCAGAAGAGGCCGATGACGACTTTGATGTTAGCACCAAGCACTTCCGGCTCAGCACCAAGACCCGGGAGGCTTACTTGGATGATCAGCAGATTGAAGGGCTGACACCAAAGGAATTTGACCTTTTGCGCACCCTCGCCCGCAACCCCAAGCAGGTCTTCTCGCGTGAACAACTACTCCAGCTGGTCTGGGAATACGAATACTATGGTGACGAGCGTACGGTGGACGCCCACATCAAAAAGCTGCGGCAAAAGATCGAAAAAGCCGGCCCTCAGGTCATCCAAACCGTTTGGGGTGTCGGTTACAAGTTCGATGATTCGGAGCTCGATAAATAAATGAAGCTTATTTATCAGCAAATGCTGAGTTTCCTGGCGATGATTATTGTTGCCCTCTCCGTTGTGTCCCTGCTATTTATTCAAACCACCAGTAACAACGCCTGGGAGAATAATTTTCGCCAGCTCGCCAATTACACCACCACCATTGAACAAAACGCCATCCTCAGCGACGGCACAATGAACAACGCCTTCCTCGATAACAGTGAGCAAATCCTGTCTGGCCAGCGCATTCAGTTCGTCATTTACGATTCCAAGAACTGGACCCGCTACCCCCAAACTTCTAGTCAGGGTATCTCCAGTACCTACTGGAAAAAACTCAAAAAAGGCGAAGACGTAAACCTGCGCACCTCCGTCCGGGTGCCGGATCGCAATGGTAAAGGCACCTGGCGCACCCAAAACATGACCATTTACTACCGGCCAATTTTCTACTCCGGTAAGCTGGCCTATGTAATTGGCGCGCTCTCCCCCGTTGACACCATCCAGGCCTCCATCAACAAGACGGAGCGCAACGTGTTCATCGGGTTCGTGATTTCCGCCATCGCCGCCATTATACTGAGCTACTTCCTGGCCCAGTACCAAGTACGCAAAATTAACCGCCTGCGCCGTGCGACACATGAAATCGCTCAAGGCAATTATGACGTGAAGATTAAGAAGACCGGGAACGACGAAATCAGCGAACTCGCCAATGACTTCGGCGAAATGACCACCTCTTTGCAAGAAAGCCAAGAGGAAATCAAACGGCAAGAAGACCGGCGCCGCCAGTTCATGGCCGACGCCGCGCACGAAATGCGCACCCCGCTAACCACTATCAACGGTTTGCTCGAGGGTCTCGCCTACGATGCGATTCCTGAAGACATGCGCGCCAAGAGTATCGAACTGATGCGCAGTGAGACCAACCGCCTCATTCGCCTCGTGAATGAAAACCTGGACTACGAAAAGATTCGTAGCAACCAGATTGTCTTGATGCGTAACACCTTCAACGCCAGCGACGACCTCAATAACGTGGCCAGCCAGCTGCAAAAGAAGGCGGATGAAGCCGGCGACACCATCACGGTCAATACGCCAGCTGAATTACCCGTCTACGCGGACCACGACCGTTTCGTCCAGGTCATCTTCAACATCATGCAAAACGCGATTCAGTTCACCCAGAACGGATCAATCACGGTTACCGGGCGGCGTGCTTATCACCAGTCCGAATTCGTAATTAGTGATACTGGGATTGGGATGACTGAAGAGCAGGTCAAGAACATCTGGGAACGCTACTACAAGGCAGATCCTTCCCGTAAGAACACAAAGTACGGTGAATCCGGACTCGGGATGGCCATCGTGCACCAGCTCGTCCAAGTGCACGGCGGAACCATTAAAGTCGATAGCACTGAGGGTAAGGGCACGACCTTCACGGTCACCTTCCCTGATGAAGACACCGCACCTAAGAAAACAAACGAAGCGGCTGACAAGAACAGTCAGGCGTAAACGAGAAAAACCACCGCAGCACGACTGCGGTGGTTTTTTGCGTCTGCAAAAAAAAAGCCGGCTACCGCCGACTCTCTTATCATCTAATGATGTTCACTGCCCCAGGGCGCATGTGCTGCTCCAAAAAACGCCCGAGTTCGTCCGCGCTCCGGTTGAAATGCAGGCGACTCACCCGAATGGAACCAACGAATGCTTCAACGACGGTGCCATTCTTATTCACAATGACATCTGCCTTGGTCAGTGCCGACCAAATACGGATGGATCCTAAGCCGGCTACCACGGCCCAAGTAGCCAAGCCCTTGCGCCAAAAACCAAAAACCAGCATCATGCCGGCAATAAAAATTCCCGTCATCCGTGTGTGCAGCGAGCCCGCGTACTGCACCGTCACGAACGTAGTCACCGCCGCAATGGCGAGGAAAAAGATGACCCGCACCCAACTAACCCGTGCCGGAATTTTGACTGTGTTCGCGACAAAAAGCGTCACCACAACGGCCACTGCCAGCACCAACATGTACGTCCAGTCTAATAAACTCATTGGCTGACCGTCCAGACGTCGCGCGCAATCATCAGTTCCTCGTTGGTCGGCACCATCAGCACGCTGATTGGCGAGCCAACCGCGGTCATATCGGTGTCGCCCTTAGCACCGTCGTTCTTGCTTGCGTCTAGGTGCACGCCGAAAACCTGCAGACCGTCAACAATCCGCTGACGCATCGCACTGTCGGCCTCGCCCATCCCCGCCGTGAAGACAAGCGCATCGGTCCCGCCCATTTCGGCGATGTACCCTGCCACGTATTTCACAATGCGGTTAACAAAAATATCAATCGCTAGCTGGGACTCGGGACGACTTTCACGGGTGTTCTCCACTTCGCGCATATCTGGGGATAAACCCGAAATCCCGTAGACACCAGATTCAGTGTTCAAAATTTTGATGACGTCATCGGGATCGGTGAAATCCAGTTTCTTCATCAGCATCGCCACCAGTGAAGGGTCGATGTCCCCACTGCGGGTGCTCATCGTGACCCCAGAGACTGGCGTGTAACCCATCGAGGTATCGTAACTCTTGCCGTTCTTCACTGCGGTAATGGAAACCCCGCTACCCATGTGGAGCACAACCATGTTCAGGTCTTGGATGTCCTTGCCGAGCATTTCCGCCGCCCGACTCGCCACAAAGCGGACACTAGTCCCGTGGGCACCGTACTTGCGCAGACCAAACTGCTTGTAGTACTTGGTGGGAATGCTGTAGAGGTAGTTCACCGGGTCCAAAGAGGTGTGGAAGGAAGTGTCAAACACACCCACCTCGGGTACGCCAGGCAACACGTGCATAAAGGCAGCAATCCCGCGGGCCTCAACTGGGTTATGCAGTGGGGCAAGCTCGCCTAACTTCTGAATCTGATGCAGCTTTTCGTCATCAATCAGGGTCGAGCAGTTAAAAATTTCGCCCCCAGCAACAACACGGTGGCCAACACCACTGATTTCGCTGTAGTCATTGATGATTTTTAACTCCAGAAGCTTCTTGAGTAGCAAGTCCACCGCATCATCGGCACTCTTGATCTCACAGTGCAGTTCGTAACGTTCGCCGTTGTTGTAGTTGATGATGAACTTGGAACGCGGCAAACCGAGTCGGTCCACCATGCCCCCCGCCACCAACTTTTCTTCGGGCATCAGGAACAATTTCCATTTCAGGGTTGAGCTACCAGTATTGACTGCAAGAATTTTAGCCACGATTAGGTTCTCCTCTTTGCTTAGTTAATGTTCTGCTGGTACCAAGTCCGGACATCCGTGATGAATTCCTGGAAAGCCTTCCGGTCGCTCAGGTCTGGGAACTGTCCGAGCAATACCTGAGTTGCCTGCTTACTGCCGGCACCCGGCTTTTGCAAAAGTAGCAGTGACTTCTCAGCTGCTTTGGAGCTAAAGAAATCAGTTGGCATGCCGAGCAGACCTTGGAAGTGGGCGTGCTGGGCAAGCCAAGTGGTCAGTCCTTTGGACTCGTCCGACTTAAAGACTTCAGTCGGCACGAAGAACAGGCCGAGCCCGCCGGGACGCAGCGCGGGCAGGGCTTGCTCCATCAGCAAGTGGTGAGCGTAAGAATGACCACTCTTGGCGGCTGTCTCAAACCCTTTTGCTCGTTCGTCAATTGGGTAGTAACCAACCGGTAAGTCGGAAACAATGGCGTCCAAATCCTTAAACGGCAAGTTGTCGATGGCATCTTGGTGATACAGATCGACATTAATGTCCTGCAGCGCGGCGCTCATGCTGGCCAGTGCGAGCAGGTTTTCGTTGTTATCGACGGCGTACCCGTGCACCTGCGTGTCGCGTGCCGCGGTCAGTTGGTTCATGACCGCGTAGAGCAAATTCCCGCTCCCCGCCGCAATGTCCCCAATGCGGTAAGTTGCCGGCATCGTCGGGGTCATGGTACTAATCAGGAAGCTGGCCAGTGTCGCCAGCGCATCCGGCGTAATCTGCTGATTAGGTTCCAACTGGTCGTGCTCGGCTGCTTTCACCATGACCAGCTGCAGCGCCTGCCGAATTTCATCGGCAGAATAACTGCTCAGATCAACCGAAGCAAAAAGTTCTTTCAGTTTTGCTGTCGTTGCGGCATCCGGCACACCGTCTTCCTGCTGGATGTCCCGCGCGTGCATGTCCTCACCGATTTCAATCAGGGCATCAATCATGCTGGTGTGCAACACGCCATCCAGCAGCGACGTAGCTTGATCCATTACCTTAAATAATGCTTCCAGGTGTTCTTTGGCCAAAATGCCGCCTCCTCGTTTTCAATGAGTACAGTTTACTCAGAAAACGGCACAATTTCAAGAGCTTTTATTTTCATTAAGCGCTGTCTTATGAATGAATAGCGGTTTGTTAAAGCACCAAACTCACTAAGGACGCGCTTTCTTAGAATTCTCAGCACTGTTTTTATTTGCGTGCAGCTGTACCATTAACTGTTCCGTTTTCAAGCGTTCATCCCTGTATTCACCTTGCCAACGGGCAAATTGCAGTACCAATGCAAAACAGATCATTGTAACAACAATCAGCAAAACAAGCGCACTCACGAGTGCGCTTGCCTGCCGTCTTTCACTTAACTGCCACCGGTTTAACATCGCTCGTCAAAACCCCCGAAAATTCCTGACCATCCGTCAAAATCACGGTGTAGTGCACCGTCCCTTCGGCGATTGTGGTCACGTCAAATTGTTTTGCTTTCATGAAAAGCGGCATGTACCCACCAGACCCAGTTGTGACGCGGACCACATCCCCATTAACCTCTGAGTGGAAAAAGCTCACCTCATACGTGGGTGCACCGGCTTTCCCAATCACTAACCTGCGCTCGGTGACCTTCTTCTTCTGGCCGTGTTCAAGCACGTCTTTATTAACTTCTTTCACGCGCACATAACCACCTGCTGCTTTCTCCTCCAAGCCGCGATTGGCGACCAGTGCTTGAACCAAGGCCTCATCGTGGGTACGCAGACCCTGCGCACTTTGTACCACCGGTCGCCAGAGCAGAATAATAAAGGCAAACACCGCCAGCGCCGCTGTGCATTCAATGAGCGTGAACGCCGGCCTGGTAGTGCCATGATTTATGCAACGCCTCAAGCTTAACCGTCACCTCCTGCCCTTGTACCCGCGTTTTGAACTGGTACGCACCCAAATGTTCAACCGTTGCCGTCGTGCCATCAGCGTGCTGCATGCGTGCAGCATTCAGCGCGGCTTGCTGCGCCAGCGCGTCCAGCCGCGCCGGTTCAACCAACTCACTGTGGTAACGGCTAATCATCACGACAGTACTCACGGCCAGCGCAATGACCACGATAGCTGCAAGGTGCTCCACCATTATCCCGCCACTCCGGCGACCTTTTTGATGATTAATCGTCCCCACCCCATTTCGAAGGTCAGCTCGTAATGGTAACCAAGCGTGGAGTTGAGCTTTAATGTCTTGGGCTGAGCAAACATTTTGCCGCCTGAACTCTGCTCAACGCGCGTGTTGTCCATCTTGTCCAGCATCTGAATTGTATCCGGCATCGGAATGTCATTTGCGCGCCAACCATCCTTGTACTTCACTTCGAAGTGCGCAATGTGCTGTGGACCCATAAACTGCAGGCCGCCCGCAGTCAAATTCAGCCGTGATCGTTCCTGCAGTGCACTCCACTCCGTTTGCACCCGGTCGAGGAAGAGTTCTTCGCGCTGCGTTTGCACGTAGCGTTTGCCCACAACAATGCCCAGCAGCAGCATTCCTGTCACTACCACCAATGCCGCGGTCACCTCCAGCATGGTGAAACCTGCACGGCGCACTACTTACTGGTGCTCAGGGTCGGCCGGCCGTTGCTCTGCTGCACCTTTACGTGGTCTTTTTGCAATTCCTGATATTGTTGGGTACTGATCAAGCCGGCATCGAGCAAGCCCTTCACGTCATTGATTGCACTTAACTTACTGCTCTCCATATCGGTCGATTGCACCTCGACTTGGGCATTCACGGTGCTGACCATTAGGCCCACGTCCTTTTGGTGCGCCTGTTCCACTTGCCCCTTCACCGTCAGAATGAGTGCCAACGTGAGCACCACAATAATTGCCAGCGCGGCTAGGACTTCAATGAGTGTAAACGCCGGACGTCGTTTCTTCATGAACTTCTGCATACTTAATATCCCCCAATCACTGAATAAAGTGGCAACAATAAACGGGCGTACATCACCACGATTTGCACACCCAAAACGATAAACATCACGGGCTGCACGAAAGCGAGAATACGCCCCATCTGCGCCTGCAGTTCCGTAAACAGGCCGCGCGCATATGCACCGACCGACCGGGCAAATAGGTGTGGCTCTTGCCCCATTTCCACTAGTTGCACAAAACCGCTGGGCACCAGTGCATCGTCTAAAGCCATGGGCAGACTCACACCGCGTTCAATTTGCTCACCAACCTGATCGCCCAAGGCTGCAAGCGGTCCGTTACCCGTTTCTGCCAGGTAATCACAGTACGAGCCCAGGTCGCGGCCCACGCCTAAGAAACTGGCGGCGCCGAGCACAAATTCGTATTGATAGTACTTTTGCAGCATCCCGCCAACAATCGGAATGTGGCGCAGCAAGCGGTAACGTGATTCTGCAGTCATCCCCTTCACCGTCAGTATCACCAGGAGGGCCACAATCAGCACCACGGCGCACAAAATTAGCTGCGGTAACATCGCCCCGGCAGGTTTAAGGGTCAGCTGTGGCAACACCCAATAGACGATGCCTGCCTGCAAAATGGTCAGCAACACCAATAAGGTACATGGATACGCCAAGAGCGCGCCAACCCGGCCCCGTGATTCTGCTAGGAGCGTGAGGTAATATGCCAATTCCGCCAAGGTGCCGGCCAAATTCCCGTGCTGTCCCGACAAGCCAACCTGCGTACACACCACGGGCATGAAGCCCCCGGCAGTGAAGGCGTTGCTAAGTGCACCGCCCGCGGCCAGAATTGTTTGCAATGCGGTAAATTGGTCCTTTTGCCGTGGATACTGCACCAGCGCAAACTGGAGTGCTTGCGGCAGAGTGAAACCGGAATCCAGCAGTGACGCCAGTGTCCGGCAACACTTGGCCTGCACTTTCAGGGGCATCCGTTTAACCTTCATCGGATGCCTCCTGACTAAGCGTTGCGGTCAGCCGCGCGCCCTTGCCATGTTGCCAGCGCCAGATTTCTAGTTGCGGGGTGATTTATTGACCGAATTGCAACCTGACTTGGGCGGAAACGGCCAGTGCGCCATAGACCAGTTCCGCGGGCACGCCCATCCCGATCAAGCGCAAGGGAACGTCTTGCGGCGACTTAGTGTGCACCGTTGCCATCACAATGCGGCCGGCAAGTGCGGCCTCGCAAGCCGCCCGCGCCGTTTCGGCATCACGCAGCTCGCCAATAATGACCACGTCCGGCCGGTGACGCAAGGTCGCCTTCAGCAAACTGGCGTAAGTCATCCCCGCCGCTACGTTGACCTGCAGCTGCAAAAACTGTGGCTCGGTAATTTCGACCGGATCCTCAATCGTCATCACAATGCGCTCATCCGCCAAGCGCTGCGCGAGCTGATACAGAAGCGTCGTTTTGCCGGCACCAGTCGGTCCGCACACCGTCAAGAGCCCGCGCTGCTCGGCGAGCTGTTGCAGCAGTTGCATCCCAGCTTCACCACTTGCGGTAACAGGCGGCACCGCCGCAATCAGCCGGATGACCATGGACTCACTGTCCTGAAAATCTCCAGCTGCACTAAGACGCAAATAGCAATGTGCGGCATCCAGGTACACGGCACCCTGCTGCACGCGGCGGTGCTCGGACAAATTCATTCCGGCGCGATACTTGAGCAAATTAATCCACACCGTCGCCCGTTCAGTCGCCACCACCTCCGCCAGTGTTTCAATGCCTTCTGGATAACGAATGCGCAGGCGATACCCCCGCCGTTGCGGAAATAAATAAATGTCACTGGCCCCGCGTTTGAGCGCAGTTTTGATAATGCTATCGATGTTCGTCCTCATCACCCCCACGCTAATACATTCTGCAAAATACACAAAAACCCCCGCGCCGAAACGCGGGGGGGCATAAATTTTGTGATGCAAGTCATCGTAGTGCTTAGCGCCCTTACTTGCTAGTCTTATTGCTTGCACCGATATAGTCAACCATGCCGGCTGGTGTGTACTGCAGGTTCTTGACCGTCTTCTTGGTCATGTGCGAGTCACCCACCTGGTACAGCGGGATGGCGCCGACGTTCTTCGCGAAGATGCGGCCAGCGTCCACCAGAGCGGTCCAGCGCTTGGCAGGATCGGCAACGTAAGTCGTGCCCGCCTGCTTCAATGCGGCGTCGAAGTCAGCATTCTGCCACTGCGCGTCGTTGGTCTTGTTGTCGCCGCGGAACAGGTCCAGGAAGCTGATTGCGTCTGGGAAGTCAGGTGCCCAAGCGGTAATCAGCATCTGGAAGTTGTGCGCCGCCCCGAGGGCAACGCGCTGCTTGAACGGAACGGACCGGGCCTTAACCGTCAACTTAGCGTCGCTGCTGCTCAACTTTTCGAAGGCATTTTGCAGGTACTCCTGTGTTGCCTTGGCGCCGTCGGTGTCATCACCGGTCAGCTCGAAGCTAAAGCTCTTCTCACCCAGTTCGGCCATGCCTTCCTTAAACAGCTTGCGGGCCTTAGTCAGGTCGTAGTCGTTGTAGGAACGGGCCTTGCTGCCAAGAGCAGTCACGTAATCGGTGCCCTTGCTGTTGAACATCATGTTCGCCGCAACGACAGACTGAGCCGGCTGTGAGCCATTGCCCAGCACCTTCTTGATGAACTGCTTGCGGTTGATGGCGAGCGAAAGCGCCTGCCGAATTTTGATGTTCTTGAACTCAGGCACCTTGTTGGCGTTTGGCTCCAAGTAGAACACCCCAGTCTGCTTGACGTTGTGGAATTCGGAAGAATTAGAATTCTGCGTTGCCGCATTCCCGCTCAACTTGATGTCATCCAGCTTGCCGTCCTGGAAGAGATTCAGCGCGGTTGTGGCTTCCTTCACTACCTGCGTTGTAATCTTACTAATGTGCACGTTCTTGGCATTCCAGTACTTCGGGTTCTTCGTCACGGTCCAGGTGTTATTCGCACCGGTCCAGTTCTTCAGAATGTAGGGTCCGTTGAAAGTCAGCGTGCTCGACTTAGTCCCGTACTTGTCACCGTACTTGTCGACCTGGCTCTTTTCAACCGGGTCAAAAGTCTGGAGCGTAATCATCGATTCAAAATATGGAATTGGCTTCTCCAGGTTGACCTGGAAAGTGTACTTGCCAATCGCCTTCACGCCGAGGCTGCTGGCGGGTTTCTTGCCCGCCATGATGGCGTCTGCGTTCTTAATGCCACTGTAGATATAGGCATACTGGGACTTAGTGGCTGGGTCAACCGCCCGCTTCCACGCGTAAGCGAAATCCTGTGCCGTGACCGTCTTGCCGTCGGACCACTTGGCGCCCTTGCGCAAGGTGAAGGTGTAGGTCAAGTTATTGTTCGTAACCTTTGCCATTTTGGCCGCCATATCTGGCTTCAGTTTCTTGCCATCATAGCGGTAGAGACCAGCATAAGTATTAAGCATGGTCTGACCGGAAATAATGTCGGTCGCCAGTGCCGGATCCATTGTCTGAATGACGTCGGATTCCATAATCTTAAAGCTTTGCTGCTTACTTGCGGATTGCTTACTGCCACCACAACCGGCTAGGACCGCTACCGAGCCGAGTGTCACTGCTGCGAGCACAACTTTCTTCTTCAACATCACGACACCTCCTATTGATTGTTGTATTATATCATTAGAATCACAGTGAATCACGTTATTTACTCACTTATTTTTAATTTTATTTCACGAGTCACACACACCTGTCCATTAAACTGCGACACAATCAACGGGCGCGCCGCACTTGCGGCAAAATAGCGCGTACCAGTAGAGGAGATTTCCATGCAAGCAAACCCGAATACCATCACGAATTTACACGCGTTCGGCCGTGACGTTTATTTTGATTACCACGGCTGGCACGCACGCCTTAGCGGTAGTGCTGCGACCGCGGCACTACGCCTGACCGTCACCGCGGACGCGCACTGGCCACTGCTGCCAACCGTGCCTGCTCAACCGGCAATTGAAAAGCACGCCGACGAAACGATAGCCAGCGGCGGCAGCGGCCAGCAGTACACCCAGCCAATTATCGTGGACGCGAGCACGACAGCACTAACCCTCACTCACGACCAAGTGAACTATGGCGACTGCAGCGTTACCGTATCGGCGGACGGACTGCAAATCGCCCGCCACGGTCAGCAGCTCACCCGTTTTGCGCTACCGCAGCTCACAGCTCATGCTTGGCACGGCCGCGTTGTCGGCACGCCGCAGAGCCGTTTTTACGGCGGTGGCACCCAAAACGGCATTGTCAGTTTGAACGACCGCCTCATTCAAATCAAAAATGAGAATCGCTGGTCGCTGGGCGGCGTCTCCAGCCCCGTGCCTTTCTTATGGAGTACCGATGGTTACGGCATTCTGGTCAACAGCTTCACCCCCGGTGAATACGACTTCTCGGAGCCCCACCGCGGCGTTTTGTTGAGCCATGCTGATTCGGTGTGTGACCTCTACATTTTGCTTGCACCCACCCCAGCGGGGCTCATTCATGGCTATCACCAGCTCACCGGCGCGCCTGCAACCGTGCCGGACTTCACGTACTACCCCGCCCACCTCAACGCCTACAACCGCGATTACTGGGTCCCGGTGACAGCAGACTCTGCCGGCGCCGTGCGGTTCGAGGACGGGCAATTCTACAAGGAATACCAGCCCGTCAAAAAAGAAACCTTCAACACCGGCTACCGCGCTGGGGCGATTCACGTGCAAGACCAAACCCTGCTACCGAACGTTGGCGGCGGGCACGTCAGCTTCACCAATGCGGGACCTGACGGTGAGCCGTCCTGGGCAATTCACGAATCGCTCAACGGTGAACATGACTACCAGTTTTCCGCGCGCGCTGTCATCGACCGCTACCGGCGCAATGGCCTGCCACTGGGCTGGATTCTTCCCAATGATGGTTACGGCGCTGGTTATGGCCAAACAGACGGCTTTGCCGGCGACCTGGCCAATTTGCGCCAGTTTGCCGCTTACGCCGCGCAACGCGGCATTGCCACCGCTCTATGGACCCAGCAAACTTTGCAGCCCGCCGACCCAGCGCACCCGCAAAAGGGCGAGCGCGACTTGCACGCGGAGATTGCGGACGGCATCCGCGGTCTGAAAACTGACGTTGCTTGGGTCGGCGAAGGTTACACCTTCGGCCTCAACGCCACGCAAAAAGCCGCCGCACAACTTGCGGCGGTCAATGCGCGGCCAGCCATCATCTCGTTGGACGGTTGGGCAGGCTCCCAGCGCAGCGCCATTATCTGGACCGGTGACCAGTCCGGTAGCAATTGGGGTAACATCAAGACGCACATCGCCAGCTATCTCAGCACCGGCCTGTCCGGCAATCCGCACGTTGCCAGCGACGTGGACGGAATCTACGCGGGCTGTGACCCGATCATCCAAACCCGCGACTTGCAGTGGAAGGCGTTCACGCCGCACCTGCTGGCGATGGACGGCTGGGGCAGCCGGGCAAAATGGCTTGGTATGGACTTACCGGCGCGCTTTGGCAACATTAACCGCGCGTACCTGGCTTACCACACTAGTTTGTTGCCTTACTTCAAGGCACTAGCAGCAGAGGCAAACACCACCGGTGCGCCAATTATGCGCCCTGTCTGGTGGCGTGATCCTGAAGACGCCTACGCCCACACCACAGACTGTGAAGATGAATTGCTACTTGGCGACGCCATCTTGCTCGCACCCGTTACCACACCCTACCAGCTGCAGGCCAACGGCGACGGCGCGCGCCCGCACGTCTACCTGCCAGCAGGCCGGTGGTTCAACTTTTGGACCGGTGAACTGTTGTCCGGTAACACGACACTCAGCAACGTCTCCGCCCCCTTCACGCAAAGTCCGCTCTTCATTCGTGCAGGAAGCGTTCTGCCGCGCACAACGGCGCACCTAACGCCAACAGAGCGGAGCAGTGCCCGCCAGTTTGATTGGTACCCCGGCGGCAGCGGCGCACTCACGCTCGTTGATGATGACGGCAACACACTCGAGTGGCAAGAAGGTGCCCAGACGCACTGCCGTATCACTTGGACCCATGATGACGCCGCGGACAAGCTACACATTGGCGCCACTACCGGTAGTTACGCAGGCGCTGCAGCCGACTTTCCAACTCAAGTATTCATCGCAGGCGTTACGGATACCGCCGCACTACGCGTCACCGTTGATGGGGCGTCGCAGGAAGCCGCACCACTCGCGGCGCCAAACACCAACCAACCACTCGCTGAGTACGGCAGTCTAAGCGGCATCACGCTTAACTTAGGCACGTTGCCAGCTACTGTCCAAATTACTATTCAACTTCAACACTAATATATATTGTTGCAAACAAAAACCTCCCGATTAAATCGGGAGGTTTTTATGTTATTCAGCGTCTTCAGGCCAGCTGGCACTGGTGTACACGTCGGTAACGTCATCGTTTTCGTCGAGTGCATCCAGCATGTTCTGGAATGTTTCAGCCTTATCTTCGGGAACTTCGATGGTGTTCTGTGGAATCATTGCAAGGTCAGCAGAGGTAAAGTTGAATCCTGCTTCCTTGAGTGCGTCACGAACCGCGGTGAATTCCTTAGGATCTGTGAGAACAACGAAGTCTTCATCCGTCGTCTGCAGGTCGTCAGCACCGGCCTCCAAAGCTGCATCAAGCATCTCGTCTTCAGTTGTGTCAAGATCTTCACGATCAATGACAATCTTACCCTTGCGGTCAAACATGAAGGAAACCGCGCCGGCACCAGCCATGGTGCCGCCGTGACGAGTAATCGCAACACGAACATCGGAACTGGTCCGGTTCTTGTTGTCGGTCATGGCTTCAACGAGAATACCAATCCCGTTTGGCCCGTAACCTTCGTAAGTCACTTCATCATAACTCGTCTTGTCGCCGTCTTCAGCCTTCTTGATGGCACGGTTCATAACGTCCTTAGGCATGTTAGCTGCACGTGCCTTGTCCATCATCAGACGGAGGCCTGGGTTACCGCTTGGGTCAGGACCACCTGCTTTTGCTGCCATGAAAAGCTCACGGGAGATCTTCTGGAAGATCTTCCCACGCTTAGCATCCTGCGCGTTCTTACGGCCTTGGATGTTGTGCCACTTGGAATGTCCTGACATGATAAACCCTCTTTCGTTTAATGTGATATTCACAAAATCGTTAATATTATAGCAAACCTGGGCGCCTGCTTCAACGCTTTCGGGACCGTTTGCGGCACGATTTTGTCTGGAATGTTCGCGGAAGAGTCAGCATGTTTTCTTTACCTTTAACGCCTGGCTAGTTGTGCTTGCGCCGAAGTCCCAGCATACCGAATAAACTCATCATCGCAAGACCCACCCATGCAAGTAACGAATCGTTGCGATCACCGGTCGTTGGCAGCTCAGTATTAGTTCCACTCACTTTCTGTGTCTTCGCCTTTGTTTCGCTCTGCGTATTCGGCACCTTCTTAACAGCGATAACCGTTGACTGCGTATCGGGCAGCATGTGTGATGAATCCTCAGGTTGACCTTCTTGACCAGGTTCGAGTGTGTTATCACCCACGTCTTGCCCTTGAGATCCACCATTTTTAGAACTTCCATCATCCGGTTGAACGATCGGATTGTCCCTTGTGTAAACGACGATGTACACAGCATCGTCATCCCCGAACCGCGCTGTCTGTTCAGAGGTCGCTTCCGAAGCACTGCTGCTTACATGGAATCCGGCGATAAGCGGATTTCTCTGGTATCCAAGGATTCCGCTTGCGGGACTGTAGGTTTTCACACCCGTTACTGGATCAGCACTCTCGGTGAAGGTAACGCGTACCGTGTAATCGGGCGCCAGTGTGTTACCCTCCTGGTCTGTGTAGTGCACTGTCTTCGTAACGGTATCCATTGTCACAATTGGTGCATCTTTGACGTAGACAACCGTGTATAATTCGTCCGCATCGCCGAACTTGACAGTTTGTTCCGAGCTTGCACCTTCGGGACTTGTAACGACGTGGTACCCCTTAACGACCGGGTTCTGCTGATAACCAAGAACGGCACGTTCTGGGTTATAGCTTACCTGTCCCGTAACCGCATCCGTAGATGAAGTAAAGTCCGCGGAGACAGCATAATCCGGTGCCAGACTGTTGCCGTCAGCATCCCGATACTGCACCGTCTTTGTGACCGTATCCGTAGCCGTCGTTGGTGCATTCTTCATGTAAGAAACGGCGGTATTTTGCGTTGGGTCAGCTGGCGTGGCAGGCGGCAAGTAACCTTGGTGTGGGTCATCTGTATTAACCAGTTTCAGCACAGTGCCCATCTCATCGACAGGTGTGTATCCCTGTACAAAAAGCACAATTCCGGTTGTTGGTGTGAGAACCAGGCTCGGATTGTCAGGATTATTTGGATAGTCGATTGTCAACGGAACAATACCCGGAACGTTGATAATGTAATGACCCACGCGTTGATATACATAGGTTACTTCAACGTCACCATCAGCCATATCGCCGCTGGCATTAACCGGTAGTTTAGTTGTATCCAGTACGTATCCAGTTATCAGCTTGGCGGATGTCGAGTAAGCCTCACCGACCTGTTTGGTCACCCCACTTTCGATTCCCAAAACATGCCCTGACTCATCCACATAACGAATCGTGAGCAAATGCTCATCGCGAACGTAGTTAATCATTGTATTTTCCGTTGGGTCAGTAGGTATCGCCGGCGGCAAGTAACCAGCACTTGGATTATCGCTATCCACGGGTACTAATTTCACTCCATCTGTAGTCACTGGCACATATGTGACAACATACGGAACAACGGCTGTTGTTGGTGTTGTCACCTTACCAGGATCATCGGGGTCATTAGGATATTTCACCGTAATTGGCGCGCCTGTCGGGACATTAATAACGTACTGACCTACCGTCTGGTAAACATAAGTCACTACAATATCCGAATCTGCCACACTCCCACTAGCATTGGCCGGCAGTTTGCTCTTATCTAGGACATAACCGTCAATCACTTTCGCAGTAGCGACATACTTGTCGCCAACCCGCTTATTGTCAAATTTACTTGCCGTTAATTGTGTTCCATTTTCATCAACAAAACGTACGGTAACCGCATGGCTATCAAGAACATAATTAATCTCAGTGTCCATCGTTGGGTCATTAGGAACACTCGGCGGCAAGTAACCTTGCGTCAAATCATTCTCATTTAGCGGTACTAATTTGTTACCAGCGCCATCTGTCGGCGTGTAGCCCTGAATATCGGGCACAATGGCAGTTGTGGGCGTAATAACTTTGCTTGGATCATCCGGGTCATTGGGATAATCAACCTTCTGAACAGCACCGTTGGGAACATTAATCACATATTGGCCAACTGGCTGATAAACATAGGTCACCGTTACATCATTGTCCCCAAACACGCCTTGTGCGTTTGGTGGCAACTTTGTACCATCAAGAACATAGCCAGTGATAACCGCTGCTGAACTGCTGTAAGAGTCACCAAATGCAATCGTGGTGACGCTATCCACGGACAAAACGTTACCGTTCCCATCAACGTAGCGAATCGTGAGTTGATGTTCATTCTTCACATATTCAATCACCGTATCAAGGGTTGGGTCTGTTGGTACGCTTGGTGGCAAGTACCCCAAAAGCGGGTGATCACCATTCACCGGTGTCAATCCATTTCCTAATGCATCCGTTGGTGTGTAACCCTCAACGTAAGGCACAATTCCGGTCGTCGGTGTTGCAACCGCACTTGGATTGTCCGGATCATTCGGATAATTAATGGTAGTTGGCACTTCATTTGGAACATTGATTATATAGTGGCCCACTGCCTGATAATGATACGTGACCACAACATCAGCTGTCCCGATGACGCCACTTGCGTTTGTAGGCAGCTGATTATTATCGAGCACGAAGCCATTGATAACTTTAGCACTACTTGTGTAACTGTCCCCCATGCGTTTGGTAACGGCCGGCAGTGACTCAAGTAAATTACCAGACTCATTGACATAGCGAACCGTCAGCGCGTAGTCATTGAAGGCATAATTAATTTCTGTATTGGCAGTTGGATCCGCTGGTACAGCAGGCGGTAAGTAGCCTTCCTCGGGATTATCCGCATTCACAGGGATGAGCCTCTCACCATTGCCGTCCATTGGTGTGTAGCCAGCAACGAATGGCACAATTCCGGTCGTCGGTGTCGTAACTTTACTTGCGTCGTCAGGATTATTCGGATAGTCAACAATCACTGGGCTCGTGGTCGGCACATTGATAATGTAGTGACCCACTGACTGGTAGACGTAGGTTACGGTAACATTCTGCGTATCAAAGACACCACTCGCATTGGCGGGTAGCTTTGTCGTATCCACAACGTAAGCGGGCACTACAGCCGGCACGGTTGCGTAACTTGCACCGACGCGTTTTGTCGTTGTGCGCGGAGCGGCAACCGGATTGCCATCTTCGTCAACCGCCTGCACTGTCAAACCATAGTCAATCGGTGTGAGTTCAAACTGAACAATATCACCATCAAAATCATAACGGGAAATTGCACCTAAACTGGCGAAACCGTTTGGTAAACCGTCATAGTCGGTAACTGCTGAATTAATCACTGTTGTGGGAGTAGTGGTCACCTGTTGATACCCTGCCGGAATCAAGGCGGTATCTTCAGCGGATAAACTCATTGTCAGCGTATCTTTATTATCAACGAGTGTCTTGGTCAGATCACTCAGTGCGATATATTGATCATTACCCGCTGCATCAACGTAGTGGAACCGTGCGGTGATAGTAGATTTACTACTAATAGTAATATTGGCCGCGCTTGTTGCTTTGTTTGTAATCGCAACCGTTGTCCCGTTCAAATAGGTCATCGCTTGCATAAGAGCAGTTCGATTAGACTGGGCAATGAAGTCATCCGTTGTCCCTGAAAGTACAAACCGACCAGTGGTGCTATTTCCAGGAATCGTCCCAACTTCGATTAAAATAGAGCGAACTGCAGACCAGTCAGTAATCTGGTCTGCCGGTACGAAGCCAGTTGTATCATACGTCGTATCAGTCTTGTTGGCTGTATACAGCGTGGTTGAGTAGAGTACCGTGGGTGAGAAACTGTCCCCGACGCTACTTCCCGTTGTGAAGTTAGTAGGCACAGAGATTGGGCCGTTCAATTTGAAGGTATATCCGGAATTTAAGGCATCGCCAACGGTTGGCAAGTTCAGAATGGCTGCTGAATTGTTCGTGTTGGAACCGGCTGTGTTTACCATCGCATAATCAAAGGTTAGTAGCTGATCCCCACGCGCATCTGAGCTGGCCTTGACTGAGTTCGCCGCCGTTACCGGATAAGCGTTCTGATTACCTTGGGCCATGCTAACTGCAATCTGCGCAGCGACAGTTTTAACTGTTACTTTATAAGTCCCGTTAATCATAGTTACGGCGTTCGCATCTCCATCAGTCAAGGACACATCCTTAACCGGATTGATTTGAGGGTCCGACCCGATTGCAGTCGTCGGCGAGGTGAAGTACGAATTGCCAGTCCCGACACTTGCGACTGCATCCTCGGGAATAGCAAAGTTCACTTGGTACCCACCGGCGGAAGTATTAGTATCGATTGATTCGCCAGTGCCGGTGAAATCAAGCTTTACACCCGTCCGTCCATCGGCGGTGGTGTAAGTGGTCACCACGGGATGTAGATTTCCGAACGAGTAACCTGTGTAGACAACATTCTTCAGTAGCACGTAATACAGTATTGGCTCGTAAATGTACCGCGTAGTTCTTGAACCTGTAACCGTACCGACATAACCGCGATCACCAGGAACTGAATCGCCACTGCTAGTCGTGTAGGCAACGATGACGGCCGTCGGCACCGCAATTGTTTGTGTCATGTTCGTGGTCGTCGTGTAGTATGTGCCATCTGCTGTAGTTGCACTAAAGCCATAGTGCCAAACCAGCTTATCGCCGACTTTGAGGGCATCACCATTGGTGTAATTCTGTTGTACGGTTCCCTTAATGTTGAACGGTATCCACCAACCCACGAAGGCTCCCGGTGCAAGGTAGTCGGCAGTTATCTCTGCGTGTGTGAATCCTTGACCACCATTTGCGGTTATCGTGTCATCAAAAGTGGCCGTCCCGGTCTGAGTTGAACCATCAGCGAGCGTGAGTGTGTACGCAAATGTATTCGTTCCGGTGACGTATGCACGGTAGTCTGTGTACCGATGTGGAATCACAATCTGTGTTGCCACGATGCCGTCTGGAACGTCAATGGTAAACGTCCCGTCAGTCACGGCACTAGTCGAGTTCATACTGAAGTACCACGTATTGATGTTCTCGGGGTCGTTGGTCGGATCATCATCAACAATTAGCTGCGTCGCCCCACCAGGCGTGATGTCCATCATCACAGTGGAACTATCTCCACTCGCAATTTGCTCGCTCCATGCCGTACCGGTAGCGGTTAAGACCGTACCATTGGCCAAGGTCTCTTCAAAAGTGGTTGGTCCCGGAGCTGTGTAGGTGGTTGTGGTGGCAGGTGCGTCAATATCAAATTGACCAATGAAAGAAATGGTAGCGCCACTCCCCACACCTACTCCAGCCGGAAAATTGATGAGGATGTCCGTGCCGGCCCCATTTGGTTGTGTAATCGTCACGCCAGCTGGCAGTGTGTACTGCGAATTGTAAACACTCTTGGCAGTTGCATCGGCATCCAAAAGAAAACCCGCGGGGACTGGAATCGTGACTTTTGCCCCCAGTCCATTGATGTACTGGGTTGCACCTGACTGTGTTGCATCATTAAAAAAGCCGCTGGATTCTAAGGGGGCAATCTTGTAGACAAGTGGTGTTTTTACACCCACACTGGTAATTTTGGTACTTGGCGCAATTCGCGTGGGGCTTGTAATGCTAATGGAAGGCTCCACATCTTGATACAAGGTCATCGGATCTTGAGCGATACTATTCACTGACCAAGTAATTGCAAATGAACTTTCACCAATCTGATTGGCACTCAAAACCTTTTTCGCGCTATTACCAACTGTTTTGATGGTCAATGCTACGGGAAGCTGTCCAGTCATCGTGCTTGTTAGCGTAAGAGTTGTACTGCCATCGGCATTCTTTTTACTTGCCCAAGTCCCGGTCTGTGCATTCAACGTTGTATGTGACACGGCATCAATCGTGACCGCCTGAGTTGGAATAGTAAACGCGATAGTATCGCCAACCTCGAGGGTCAATCCCAGGTTGATGACAACACCAGAACCGTCTTGTCCGTAACCAATTTGATTGTTCGACAATGTACCAACAACCTTTGCCTCAGAATCAACGAAGGAGATGGCACCACTAGGGTCGACCACCTGGCGAAAAGCGCTAAACACCGCTTGTTGCTTCAGTGCAGCAACCGCATCCTGAAAAGCGGATGAATTTGCGGCGGAAAGTATTAAATCGCCATAGGCATCCACTTGACCGGTCGTGCCCGCAGGCAAAGTCGCAGCATCCAAAGCTGCTTGTGCCGTTGCTTGCGCGTTCATAGCGGCACCCTGCTTGTCTTCCGTAAGCATGGACGCTGCTTGCACAACTTCATTGTCCATGTTGTTCAAAATTTGAGCCGCACTACTAATTTGGGCCAGCGCATTATCCAAATTATCCTGGCTATTTGCTTGGGCCGATGCTACGAAATCTTGGATCTGCTGTGCTTCAACCTTCTGATGTGCTTGCAGAGCGTGTAGCGCATCGTTGTTGACGATGGTGTCGGTTGCACTCGCGTTTGCGAACGCGTCATCTTGACGCACATATGCTGCCAACTGATCTTGCGTTTTCTGGACACCGCCGACCAAATTAGCAGCGGCCACGTTCACGTCGGCCGCGGACCGCGAATTGGTTGTCATATTTTGGGCAGTGCTTTTTTCGTCAGTACCGGTGGAACTGGTAGCAATGCTAGTTTGTTCTTCGTCGGTTGATTTTTTTGAAACGGCCATCGTGGATGTAGCCGTAGATTTTGCTGTTTGCGTTTTGGGTTCGGCCACATCTACGGACGCTTGTTCCGTGGAAATCTCCTCTTTAGCCTTCACAACTTCAACGGTACCCGCCGTCACCTGATTTAGGGAGACATCCTGACCGACAATATTCTGCAGTTTAGCCAATCCAGCTGCACTAAATGACACGGAGTATGTGCCAGGAACCGCAACGTGCACATCGCTAAAATCAAAATCGGTTAAAGTCCATTGTGCTGCGCTGGCATTCGCAGCCAACTGTACTGAAGGCACGCTAAATTGGCCGCCAACACTAATCGTCTGTGTTCCAATTGATGCAGCCTTCTGATTATTAGCCAAATTGACCGTATTACCCGTATCGTTCGTCGCCGCAGCACTGGCTACAGGCGCCTGGTCCGTCGTATCATCCGCATATGTTACGCGTGCTTGTTGAGCGAAAACTACGCTGGTAAACAAGGCCGTGATTCCCACAACAGTCCAATTTCGGCGTGTCTTGTACAACTTGTAGTGCGTCTTCTTCTCCGTAACTGCTCGTAAAAATCTTCTTCTCGATTTTTTAACCATTACATTCACTCCTCAGCCAAGCATAACGATTCAAGCTTTGGTTATTTGCCTTAATTATAACAGATATGCAATTCGAAATACCTATAATTTACATTGTCTAGGTAATTGTGCCGTTATTTTGATTTCCGTCTAGGGGGAAGCTACCTACGTCTGTGCTGCCGCATGCTTTGTATCATTTGCACATAGGCGTTGTTATGTCGGGATGATGATGCTGTTCTCAGTCGATAAAGCACCAATCAATCTGTAATTGAGTGCAACATTTGTAAGCAAGTATTTTGTTTTCGCTTTGTTGGATAGCGGCAACGTTATGACAGATATAAGCAATTCAATAAAGAAGGATAGCACTAGTTAAATAACTTTTTGACCTGAAATAATCATATAAAAAAACGTCGTTCGAACAAAACGACGTCTCTTTTTCCACTCTAGGGGCTCGGAGTAAGTCTACCGTCGGGATTGACGCAATTTTTCCACACAAAATGCAATCAGCACCGCACACAGTCCGCCGCACATGTCCAAAATGACGTCCTGCACCATCGGCGAACGGCCGCCCGTCAGCGACTGGTGGAATTCATCCAGCGCCGCCAAACCGCCAACGGTCAGTGGCGTCAGTAGCAGCCGCAGCCAATTCGGGGTGACGCGCCCGCGTAGGCCGAGAAAAATACCCAGTCCCAGCACGAAGTAAGTCGCAAAATGCGCAAACTTGCGGATGAAGAACTCAATCATTTTGAAATAGCCACTATGCTGAAGGCTGATGACTTCGCCATCAGCATAATGAATGTTGATGCCCGCTAGCCACTGCTTGCCCGGTTCTCCCGCTAGCAAATGGTGCAGCAGTGGCACCACCGTTTGCTGCTTGTAAGTCATGGCGCTACTAATGAAGAGAATCAGCAGCACCACTAGGGCAACCACCAACCACACGTTCCGCTGAATCCATTGACGCATCCGTTTACTCCATTTCTATAGTCAATATTCTGCTCACTAGCATAGCACCCTAGACGCAAGAAATCTCCCGCGACACGTGGTCGCAGGAGATTTCTTCGGGCTTATTTAACTTGTCTATTCAACGGTGACGGACTTAGCCAGGTTGCGCGGCCGGTCCACGTCGTAGCCGCGGTCCAGGCTAGCGTAGTACGCAAGGAGCTGGCCCGGCACAATCAGTGCCAGTGGTGTCAGCAAGCCGTTCACGCTTGGCACCACGAGTTCATCGTCCGGTTGTGCGAGATCTGCGGTTGCAATGTGCAGAACATTTGCCCCGCGCGCCTGGGTTTCACCAGCGTTGGCGCGCGTGTGCGCCGCAGTCACGGGGTCACTGATGAGCGCGATGACTGGGGTGCCCTCTTCAATCAGGGCAATGGTGCCGTGCTTGAGTTCGCCGGCTGCGAAACCTTCCGCCTGAATATAGGAGATTTCCTTCAATTTCAGGGCGGCCTCCAGGGCAACGTAGTAGTCGCCGCCGCGGCCGATGTAGAAGGCGTTGCGCGTGGTCTTCAGCATTTTGCCAACCAGTTCGTGAATCATGTCCTTCTGGTCGACCAGCGTCTGCTGAGCAGTGGCAACGATGCTGAGCTCGTGCTTGATGTCGAGCTTCTTGGCAGCGGCTGTGCCCTTGAACATCCCTAAAGCCTTGGCCAGCAGTGCGCTGGTGGCAACCTGCGCGGTGTAGGCTTTGGTGGAGGCAACGGCGATTTCCGGACCAGCGTGCAGGCTCAGCGCGTAGTCCGCTTCGCGCGCTAATGTAGAAGTCGGCACGTTGGTGATGGTCAGTGTTGGCAGGTGCATCGTCTTAACCTTAACCAACACCTGGCGAATGTCTGCGGTCTCACCGCTCTGGGTGAGGAAAATGAACATTGGTTTCTTGCTGAGCAGCGGCATGTGGTACCCGAACTCACTAGCAAAATGCACGGAGACCGGCACGCCCGCAAGCTGTTCGAACATTGGTGCTGCAGCGAGACTGGCGTGGTAGCTCGTCCCTGCGGCAACAAAGTACAGGCGGTCGGCACCATCCAGTGTTTTCAGCAAGTCAGCTGGCATCTGCACCTGGCCCTGATCATCAACATAGCTGCTCAGTAAGCGGCGGATGACAGCGGGCTGCTCGTCAATTTCCTTCAGCATGTAGAACGGGTAAGCACCCAGGTCGCCATCCCCTTCGGAAACATCAACCGTGTAGCTGGCACGTTCTTGCACAGCGCCCGCCAAGTTTTCAATGTGGATACTGTCCTTGGTCAGTACCACCAGTTCTTCATCGTGCAGTTCGATGAAGTCATGCGTGCGGTCAAGCAATGCCAGTGCATCAGAAGCAATGGCGTTGAAGCCATCACCCTTCGCAATCAGCAACGGCGACTTGTTCTTTGCGACGTAGAGGGTATCCACGTCATCGCGGTCAGCCAGCGCAAAAGCGTAAGAACCTTCAACCAGCTGCATCACGTGCCGCAGGGCCTCTTTGACGCTCGCCCCATCACGGACGAACTTCGCGATGAGCTGGACGGCGACCTCAGTATCCGTATCGCTCAACAGAGTAACGTCGGCCAGGTAATCAGCAGCCAGCTGCTTGGCATTGGTCAGCACACCATTGTGCACCAGGTAGAAACGACCATCGTTGGAAATGTGCGGGTGCGCATTGGCAACACTGGGCACCCCATTAGTTGCCCAGCGCGTGTGCCCGATTCCCTGTGTGCCCGCAAGACCGGCGGGAATTGCGGCTTCCAGGTTCTTGATCCGCCCAACGCGCTTAATCAGTTCGGGTGTACCAGTTTTAGAATTAACGTAGATACCAGCGGAATCATAGCCCCGGTATTCCAATTTCTTGAGACCACTCAGCAATACTTCCGTCGCGTTTTCAGCGCCAACTACACCAACAATTCCACACATAAGTTATACCTCTTTCTTAATTGGGCTATGCCGATTAACCGGTATTCGCCGCGTCGATGTTTGTAGAATATGCTTTCACGGGCGCCGTGTCAATCTTTTTATTTTTATATTGAGTGTACCTTTCACAATTGGTATACGTTCGAACGTGATTAATTCACAAGTGGCAGTAGCGAAACTGCGACATTATGCGTAGATAACAAAGTTGAAAATACGGGCTTAATAATTCCATGTATACCAATTTAATTTATTAAGAAATGTTAAAGCAGCTTAATATGCAAACGTTGCACAAAAAAAGAACTTCACCGAATTGGTGAAGTTCTTCATGGCGTTCAATAATTAGTTACCCATTTCCTGCTTAACAACGGCGACAATTTCGTCGACGTAAGCACTCACGAGTTCTTCGGTCTTGGCTTCAGCCATGACCCGCAGCAAGCTTTCGGTACCGCTAGGGCGGACGAGAACACGACCGTCGCCGGCCATCTTGTCTTCAACCTGCTTGATCACTTCAGTAATGGCTGGGTAGTTCTTCCAGGCATTCTTGTCGCTAACCGGCACGTTGACGAGCTTCTGTGGGTAGTCGACAACTGGTGCGGCCAGTTCGGACAGCTTCTTGCCAGTTGCGGCCATCACGGAGAGCAACTGGATCCCGGTGAGCATGCCGTCACCAGTGTTGTGGTGGTCAAAGAGAATCACGTGACCGCTCTGTTCCCCACCGATGTTGTAACCCTTAGCGCGCATTTCTTCGACAACGTGGCGATCGCCCACCGCAGTCTGAACGGAGTGCATGCCATTGGCTTCGATGGCCTTGTAGAGGCCGAGGTTACTCATGACGGTGGTGACGATGGTGTCCTGCTTGAGACGACCCTGAGACTTCATGAAGTTACCCAGAATGAACATAATCTTGTCACCATCGACAATGTTCCCGAGTTCGTCAACCGCGATGCACCGGTCGCCGTCGCCGTCAAAGGCGAGCCCAACCTGGGCACCCTTTTCCACGACCATTTTGGCCAGCTGTTCGGGGTGGGTTGAACCCACACCGGCGTTAATGTTGATGCCGTCTGGGTTGGTTGCCATGGTTTCAAAATCCGTGTCCAGGTCAGCGAAAATGCGGCTAACGAGCTTGCTGGTGGCACCGTTGGCGGCGTCGAGTACCACGTGAATGCCCGCGAGGTTTTCGGAGACAGTCTGTTCAAGGAACTGGGTGTACTTCTGTGCACCTTCGGAGTAATCAGCGACGGTCCCGAGACCCTTTGCGCTTGGCCGTGGCAACTTGTCTTCTGGTGCGTCCAGGTAAGTTTCGATTTCTTCTTCGGTTTCGTCGGAGAGCTTGTAGCCATCAGGGCCGAAGAACTTGATTCCGTTATCCTGGGCTGGGTTGTGGGAGGCTGAAATCTGAATTCCGGCAGCGGCGCCCTGCACCTTAATCAGGTATGCAACAGCGGGCGTAGTAATAACGCCGAGCGAAAGTACTTCAATCCCGACGGAGAGCAGGCCGGCAATGAGCGCGTCAGCGAGCATCTGCCCGGAAATCCGGGTATCGCGTGCAACGAGCACCAGTGGTGCCTTGTCGCCCTGCTGGTGCTGGGTCAAAACGTAACCACCCGCACGGCCCAAACGGAAAGCCAATTCTGGGCTCAAGTCCTCGTTTGCAACACCGCGCACACCATCAGTTCCAAAATATTTAGTCATGATTATCTCCATTTCCTCTTTTACAATTCATTATCAGGGTTAATTAACCGTCTCAGCCTCGGCATCATTGCTCTTCGCGGATACCTTGACGTGCACTTTAATTGTGCTTGGATCAACACTCTTGAGGCCTTTTTCGACGTTATTAAGCTTAACTGTTTTATCAGTGGTTTTACTGATACCACTAATATCCACCGGAACCTCGATGCTGTCAATCTTCTTTAGTTGCGCCTTGCTGCCGTAGATGGTGACCTCATTGTTGTCCGCACTCAGCGCATAGGCCTTGCCTGAGACCGCAGTCCCCGACTGCTTAAAGGTCATCGGCACCTTCTTGCTTGGCAAGGTCACAGGCAACTTCACACGCACGGTTTCGGGCGTGGTAACCACGTTGACCGTTTGCCCGTTGCTATCAAGGGCTTGCAACATCACGGTCTGCGTCACCGAGTCGTCCGTGTTCCGGTTCAGGGTCACACTCGCAGAGATTTCAAAAATGCGGTTAATCTCGCTGCGCGCTCCGGTCACCTGCACGGTGTCTGAAGACAGTTGCGGCGTCCCCACCTGGTAACCATCGGCAATAGCGTCCTTGTTATAGTGCACCTGAATCGGCAAGGTTTTGCTAATCCGAGTCTGAATGTTCACTTTAATGGTTTTCGGATTAATGCTATAGGTAAGCTGTTTGCTGAGACCTTGTTGCTGGAGCTTAACGGTGTGCTCCCCAACGCTGAGCTTACGCAGGTCAGCAACCACGCGGAAGTTCTGCGTGTTGGCAACGGCCGTCACCAGCGCCGCGCTCCCCTCCAGTTTGACCTTCACCTTGGCGGGATAGCCAGTAATGAAGTACTTGTCGGTATCCGCGTTCAGTTGCAGGGGCACACTCAATGTTTGCGTCTTAGTCGCCAGAAGTGCAGTGTCCTGCTTGCGGCTTCCTTGGAAGGTATTATTCAGCCGTTCCTGGTTCACGTAGACAAAAATACCCAGCGCGAGGACCAAGGACAGAACCCGGTAAACCCAGGGGCTTTCCCAGAATTTGTTCATTTCTTGGCCCCCCTTTTGAAAATGTTCTCGAAGAATTCGCGGTACGGGTTCCCCGGTTCTTCTTCGGGTGACACGAGCTGCGCGTTCAGGAACTTGAGGTAATCCTCACGCGACAGGTCAATCATCAGGTTGTTGTTGTTCGTGATGGTGACGCCACCGGTTTCTTCAGAGACGACGACCGTGACGGCATCCGTCACTTCACTGATCCCCACGGCGGCGCGGTGCCGCGTGCCGAGGTTCTTCGGAATCGCACTGGATTCTGACAACGGCAGGTAGGCGGCGGCAACCGCGATGCGATTATCCCGAATGATGACCGCCCCGTCATGCAGCGGCGTGTTCGGGATGAAGGTGTTGATCAGCAGTGCCCCGGTGATTTCCGCATCCATTTTGATCCCGGTTTCGATGTAATCTTCGAGTCCAGTGTTCTTTTGAATGGTAATCAGTGCCCCGATGCGGCGCTTGCTCATGTACTGCACGGCAGTGTCAATTTCGCGAACCATCCTGACTTCCTGCTCGCGGGCACTGTCACGGTTATGCCGGAAGAAACTCCCCCGCCCAATGTGCTCCAAGCCGCGCCGGATTTCAGGCTGAAAAATAATCACAATGGCAACGACCGACCAGTTAATCACTTGGTCGATGATGAAGGCCACGGAGCGCAGTTGCAAGTACCACGCGATAATCCGAATGACGGCGATGACGAGCACACCACGGAACAGCTGCACGGCTTTGGTCCCCCGCAGCAGCATGATCAAGCGGTAAAGCACCCACCAAACAACGGCAATATCAATCAGGTTCGTGACGGTTGACCATGTCAACAGACTGCTCAAAATATTCTGCATTAAGTCTCCTCCGTCCATTTACTTATCAAGCGCCATTATACCACCCGGACCACTGCCCGCGCGACTCGCCATTGCCGGTTTAGCGGCATTCCGGCCTGCAAATGTGCAATCTGACTCCGGTGGCGGCCGACTGAGCTACGCGTTGGCGAACTGCGCGGCGGGGACCGCTCGAGCCCCTAACGGGTCTCTCGCTGGCGATTTTGCCGCAAGGTTCGCGTCAAAATACGCGCTCCCGAAATTAGTGTGTGCAGCCGCTGCGCGTCTCCAAACGCTAATTTTTACGCCGCTCCGTTCACCAACGCTCCGCACAGCCAGCCACCACCTCTCTGGTTTAAACATACCCAATGGTCACATCTCCACAGTTATTCAGGCGCCATTTTCATCACAAAAATAGCGCTCAAAACCCGGCCCAATCCGCCCTGGTTTTGAACACTATTTTCAGAACTGAACCAGACTTGCCGGTCCAGCACCCATTCCGTTGAACACCGTCAATCTGATTGCAGTGCGCATTCCCCGATTACTTTTCCACCGTAAATTCGTGATGTGCCAAACGCAGGACGACGTCGCATTGCGCCGCCACGTCCGGTTCGTGGGTCACGATGATCACGCACTTATTCTGCTCGTGCGCAATGTTCTGGAACAAACCAATGACTTCCTTGGTGTTGTCCTCGTCGAGGTTCCCAGTTGGTTCGTCAGCGACCACGAGTGGCGCGTCGCAAACCATCGTGCGGGCAATGGCAACACGTTGCTGCTGACCACCAGATAACTTTTGCACGTTCTTGCCAATCTGTTCTTCGGTCAGGCCCAATTTGCGGAGCATGCTGCGGGCGTATTCGCGGTCGTTCTTGTGCTTACCGCCGGTGATGGCTAGTGCGCTCATCAGGTTTTCCAGCGCCGTCATGTATGTGAACAGGTTGTAGGCCTGGAAGACGATGGACACGTCGCGGCGGCGGAAGTTCGGCAGGCCGATTTTGGCAATGTCTTGACCATCAAACTCTATGGCACCGGCGCGCGGTTTGTCGAGGCCAGCGAGCAGCGACACGAGGGTCGTCTTCCCGGATCCGGACTGGCCGACAATCGCGTAGGACTTGCCCGCCTCAAACTCGAGGTTCACGTCCTTGAACAGGGCGTCGTTTTTGTCGGTGTACCAGTAACTCAAATCTTTTGTTTTTAACATGTTACGCCCCCTATCCAATCAGAACTTTCTTCGGCTGCAGACTCATGATGCTGCCGGCCCCAGCGAAGATGGCCAGCAAAATAATCAGAATCCCAAACGCAAGTAGTTCGAGCATGTACTTCACGCTCACGTGCGTCTTGACCTTAGTAGTTGTCTGCTGCGACTTCGCGGAAGAACTCGAACCCGGCATCTGCTGACTGCCGCCACTCGGTGCCTGTCCACTTGGGCCACCTGTCTTGCCGCCCTGCATACCGCCGAGTGTTGCCTTGTTGGCGGCGGTGCCAAACGTGCTGGTCTGGCTGGAAATGACGGATTCACCAAGCTTGTCACCGACAAACTTGCCGCCGATACCGGCCACCCCAATCCCAATCAACAGGACCACGAGTAGTTCGGTGAAGAACTGGGCAATAATTTTCCAGCGCTTCTCACCCAGTGAGAGCAGCACACCGATTTCGTAGCGGCGTTCGCGAATCATCAAAATGACAATCAGTGCCAGGATGATGGTCCCGGCGATGGCGACCAACCACACAATCTTGTTGGCAAAACTCGTCACGGAACTCATCGACTGCTTAACCATCCGATAGTTGGCGTCGTCACTTTCGAGTGCAAACTTGCTGGTGTTGATCAGCTTCTTGGCCGCAGCCTTCACGCTGCTGACCTTGCCGGGTGCACTTACAGTGAACTCAACGCTGTCGGCAGTGTTCTTGTACTTGCTGCCCTTCAAAGTGTTGGCAAAAGTATAACTGGTGAACACAGTGTTGGCCGGATCACTCTGCCCCGGCATGCCCGTGGTGCTGGCGCTACTCTTGGCCTTGTAAATGCCGACGACCTTCAATGTGTAAGTCTTCTTGGTGCCGGTAGTGGCCTTCAGCTTAATGGTGCTCCCGACCTTGAGATTGTTCTCACTGGCCAGTTCGCTTTCAATGACAACGTTCTGGGTGCCAGCGTCTTTGGCAGTCAAGTTGCGCCCGCTGGTAATTTTGTAGGTACCATCGCTGAACTTACTGCTACTTGCGGTGCCGGTAACCCCACTAACGGAGATGTCGCCACTACTCTGCATCATGCCACCAGGTCCGCCCTGGCTGCTACTGCTACTTGTGGAAATCGCAGAGAAGCCCTTGGCGTTAGCGGAAGTGCTGACACTCACGGTGTAGCCATTCACGTCGCTCAGTTTGTCAATCTTCTTGGCGTCACTCAACTTGACGGACGACATGGTCAGCTTAGGCTTAGTGCCGCTGGTCCCCGGCGTTCCCGTGCTACTGCTGCGCATCTTCTTGAACGCCGCCTGCCGGTTAGCAGTCAGCGTCAGCGAGGCGCCGACACTATCCTTGGCGTTCTGCGTCGCCTCGTTAGCGGCTCCCCGCAGCAAAATCCCCGCGAGCACGAACAGCATAATTGCCGACGTCACTAACACGAGCAGAATGCTGCGTCCCTTGCGCCCAATCAGGTTCAACCAGGCTCGTTTGGCAAAATTCATAGATAAGACTCCTTCGCAGCGCACCACAACTGGCGGTGCGCATTATGATTTGTGAAACACATCATTGCTATGCTGACTATTTTCACGGGTAAATACGAAGAACTTATGTCTATAAAATGTGCAGACCGTGCCCAAACCGGCAAAAATTTTTGCTGTCCGTCAGCATAAGTGTTTTGGCGACGAAGTCGCGCACGGCCTCTGTGCCGTTTTCATACCGCCGCTAGGCGGTGAGGTCGGCAACTCCGGCGTGAGTGCACTTGGGCTGCGCTCCGGAGAACTACGTCGGGCGGGACCGCTCCAGGCGGCTTTGCCGTCTTCCGCTGGCAGATTTGCCGCAAACCCGGCGTCAAATCCGCGCTCCTGAGATAATCTGCGGTGTACACCCGGCAAAATCA
>NZ_RHNR01000038.1 GCF_003946025.1 Lacticaseibacillus songhuajiangensis
ACAGCCAATTTTATCGGGAGCGGGATATTGACGCTGGGCTTGCGGCAATATCCCCAGTGGAAGACGGCGTAGCCGGCCGGAACGGTCCCCGCTAACGGAGTTCCTGCCCGCGAAACCAATCCGCACCAGACCCGACCTTCGGTCTACCCCACTATTTTCAATTCCAGCATCCTTGCGGATGAAAGTTTCAACGCTATCGCTGACAAACAGCGTTATTCCGCCGTCCGTGGCCGCAATTTGAAACTTAGCCGACCGCCCATCCGCAACATGATGTTGTTCAAGGTCAACTGCTTCGTACTTGGGAACACCATGTCTGCTTCATGCAGAATGTGCGCATCCCCGATGCCGACCGCCGTTTCGCCAGCAGCCTTGATAGCCTGCACGCCGGCAGCCGCATCTTCAACGCCAATGCACGCCTCTGGCCGCAGCCCAATCTCGGCCGCCCCCTTCAGGAAGATTTCTGGATCCGGCTTGCCCTTGCTCAAAGTGCTGGGGTCAACAATGTTGGGGAAGTAGGCACTAATCCCCAAGTTGTGTAGCACCCGCGGCGCATTCTTCGATGCCGAAGCAATTGCCATTCTGTAACCCTGCCGGTGCACGGAAATCAAAAACGGTGCCATCCCCGGCAAAATATCGGCTGGCGTTAAGGTGTCTACCAACTTTAGGTAGTTGGCATTCTTCTCGGCAGCCAGCGCCTCTTTTTGTGCCTCTGTGTAATCGTTCTGTTTGCCGCCCGCCTGCAGAATCAAGTCGAGCGAGGCCATGCGGCTGATACCTTTTAGCTTTTCCGCCAGCTCCGGCGTCCAAGTGACGCCAACCTTGCGGGCTACCTGCCGCCACGCCTGCGTGTGAAACCGCGCCGTGTCCGTAATCACACCATCAAGATCAAACACAAAGCCTTTGATGTTACTAAAAGAAATCATCTAACCATCCTTTCGTTAGTGTAGCGAGACTTTCCTAATATCTAGTCATCAATATTCAATTTAATACAAAATCGGAAGCACCTTGCGCGCACCGGCAATCAGGTCAATTTCCTTGCCGCCCATCATGACCGCCACATCGTGGTCCGTGCGAATCTCGACCTCACCCGGCGTCACTGTCACTTGATAACCGACGCCGCGCACCCGTTGCTTGAAGCTCAACTTTTGCCATTGCTTGGGGAGCATCGGCCGCAAGGTGACTCGGTCGCCGCGGGGATCGAAGCCGCCAAATACGCGGGTTTCGATGGTCAGGGTTGCCGCCATCACGCCAAGATGAATTCCCTCGGCAGTGGTGCCACCCTGAATGTCGATATAATCCGATGCCAGCGCCTCCTGGAACAAGCGCCAAGCCGTTTTTTCGTCGCCATTGCGGGCACACAGCGCCGCGTAAACCACCCGTGAGAGCGTCGAACCGTGGGTCGTGCGCTCCAGGTAGAACTTAATGTTCTTGGCCACGTCGGTTGGCTTGAAGTCGTAACCAAGTTGCTTAATAATGCCGCTCACATCACGCCGGCTCAAAATAAAGAAAGCCATTAGGGCGTCGGCCTGCTTAGCCACCTGGTAGCTGTCTGGCGTGCGGCCTTCAGCCTTCAGAATCCGGTCGAGGCGCGAAACGTCGCCATACTGCTTCTTGTAGTGCGACAGGTTGATGCGGTCCAAGTCAAAATAGCCCGCAAACTGCCCAATAATGCCGTCTTGCATCGGCAAACTCAGATGCTGGGCGACCGCAACCATCTTCTTGAAGTCACTGCCACCAATGCCCAGCTTGTCGTCCAGTTGCGATACCGTCAGCGGTTTGGCAACTTTGATTTCCTGCTTCAAAATTTTGAACAGCCAGGCCACCATGATGTTAGTGTAGGCGTTGTCGTCCAGCCCCAACTTATCACTACCTGGGTAGGCCTCGTGGAACTCGTCCGGGCCCATGACGCCACGAATGTGGTACGTGCCGTCGTCATCCTGCGCACACATACTCAGCCAGAACTGGGCGGTGGCGAGCAGAACCTCCAGACCGTAATCTTCCATGAATTGCTGATCGCCCGTAACGTGGCAGTAGTACCAGACATTGTAGGCCACCGCTAGACTCACGTGCCGCTGCAGGTGGCTATTATCGGGATCCCACTGCTGGGTAATGGGGTTCAGGTGCACCAGCTGCGCCTGCTCATCCCCATACATGCCCGACTGCCACGGGAACATCGCGCCGCGCTTGCCGTCCGCTTTAGCCGCCTTACGGGCAGCTGGCAGCCGCCGGTAACGGTACTTGAGCATCTCGCGCACCAGACGCGGGTAGTGCGTGCTGAGAAATGGCAAAATAAACATTTCATCCCAGAACACGTGCCCCCGATAGGCTTCGCCGTGCAGGCCGCGCGCACCGAGTGACGCGTCAATTTTGCCTGATCCCAGTGCGTGACTGGAGACCATGATGTGGAACATGTTCACGCGCGTCAGTTTCTGGCTGTTCATGTCGCCGTCAATCTTGATGTCGCACTCCGCCCACACGTTGCGGAAGTAGTCCGCGCTGTGGCTAAAGGCCACGTTGTAGGAGCAACGCATCAGATCCCGCCGCACCATGTCGACAAGCGGCTGCGTTGGGGTTTCTAAGCTCGTGTAAACCGCCACGCTCTTCTCAAAGGTGTAGGGCACGCCTTGCTGGGCGTCGAGGTGCACCAGCTGGTCGAGCCGGTCACTGCCGATTTGGTTTTCCACCACGTGCCGCAAGTCGCTCCCCGTCTGGGTAAGCTTGGTACCGATGGCAAACTGCACGTGACTAGTCCGTGTCTGCCCACGCACCAAGCCCAGATTACCGTCGGCACTAAAGGTCAACTGGTCCAGGTGGTGCTGGTCAAACTGCTGGTAGCGATCAACGTTACCGTTGATGACACTGCCGTCGATGCCGGCATGCACGGTGAGTTCACCGGAGAAGTTCAGCGGCGTCAGCTCGTAGCGAATCGCAAAACGATGCCACTGCTGCATGTCCGCCGCCTTGAAGCTACGCACCCGCATCTGCCGGCCATCGGCGAGCTGCACCACCATGCTGGTCGTGAGCTGACCGGTCCGCAAATCCAGGCTCCGGTACACGTCGCGCACCGACTGCTGATCCGCGGCAAAAGTTGGGCCGTCATCCAGGCTGAAGCTCAGGTACTGGGCGTTGGGCATATTGACGAGGTCCTCATTCGTCACGTCGCGACCAGCAACGGGCGTGGTTGTCTGGTTGTAAACACCGGCAACGTACATGCCTGGATAATTGTTATCATCCGCGTGACTCTCCACATAGGCACCGCGCAGACCGATAAAGCCGTTGCCAACCGTCAGCATTGCTTCTTGGCCGAGGTTACGCTTACCGCGACTCATCCCAAAGTAATCAAGGTGCCAGGACGCATAATTTTGCTTGCGCACTACGGCGCCGTGAAGACCGGCTTGGTTGAGCGCACTACGACTCAGAACGGGGACATTCAGCATGTCCATCAGCTGCAAGCCCAGGTCAAAGCGCTGACCTGCCGCCTCGACAATCGTGTCGCTGGCTTCATAGTGGAGCGGGTTCTCCACAACAATCGCCGCAGTCTCCGCACCGCACAATTTGGCCAACGGTTTTAAGTTAGTCGCCAGACTCGCCTGACGGTCAAAAGGCAGGTCAAGCTCTGTTCCCTGCCGCTGACCGTCAATTTCTGTTTGCGCCTGCAAACCGTTCGCATTCGTTTTTAGTGAAATAATCTGCACTAGTTCTGCACTTCCTTTAGAAATGTCTCCATGATTATGTTAACTTTTAATGCACTGCTTAGCAAATCACACATTAGAGTGCTAAAAGAATTTGTTCTTCATTACGGCAATAGTCACCGCATAAACGCCCCGTTCGTTAATATAGGCGTTAACTATAGCTAGCCACTTAAATTAGCGATAGCCGAATCCATTGACCAGACGTTCGGGACGCTTTATAGTAATGGCAACATAAGAAACGGCGTTCGGATGAGTAAGGGAACCGGCTGCTTTCAGAGAGCAAACCACGCGCTGCAAGTTTGCAGCAGCCGCCCCCGAAGATGGTCCGAACATTGCCAATTCGGTGAGGCCAAGCCAAGCCGGAATGGGTGCGCCCATTATCGCGCGAGGCTGTGACAAAAGGCGGTTAGGATTTCACTCCAAACGCCTTTTGTTACAGTCCATGAGAGAGGCAGCTACGGGGTAACGTGTCGGTACATTCACCTTACTTCGCAGTCGCGCGTCTGAGGGCTGGTTCCTAACATACAAGGCGGCCCCGGTAGAAATCCTAAGTGCGGGATTTCCACCGGTTCCACCTTGTATATCGGAACCAAACCGCCCTCAGTCGCAGCCTCATAGTCGCGCGTCTGAGGACAGGCCCTAGAAATCTAAGTCATCGGCGGCAAGAATCCTAAAACTGGGATTCTTACCGCCGACGCCTTAGCTGACCGGGTCAGATCATCCCCACGACGCAGCCTCAACCAAGGTGGTACCGCGCACAAGCGCCCTTGGCTCGCTATGGCGAGTCAGGGGCGCTTTTTCATCCTACCGCACCGTTTCTTCTATTATACGACTGCACGCCACATTAAACTTAAGGAGCAGAATTATGACGACAACAATTATTGGTTACCCCCGTATTGGTGAAAAACGTGAGCTCAAGTTCGCCACGCAGAAGTACTTTAAGAACAAAATCACGGAAGCTGACTTACAGCAGACCGCCCGCGAATTACGCGCCCGCCACTGGCAAGTTGTTAAAGACGCCGGCATCGATCAGATTCCAAGCAATGATTTCTCATTTTTTGACACAACCCTCGACGCCGCTTACCTGCTAAACATCATCCCCCAGCGCTACCAAGACTTGCACTTGCCGGCTCTGGCCGAATACTTTGCCCTTGCCCGCGGCTACCAGGGCGTCGATGGTGACGTGAAGGCCCTACCAATGAAGAAGTGGTTCAACACGAACTACCACTACATCGTGCCTGAATTCACAAAAGACACCAAGATTCAGCTGCACGGCGACAAGATTTTTGCCGAATACCAGGAAGCTAAAGCGCTCGGTATCCAGACTCGCCCCGTGCTTGTCGGTCCTTACACCTTGCTGCGCTTGGGCCGCTTTATCGACGGCACCAAGCCTGCCGACTTCACCGCTGCGCTCATCAAGTCCTACAGTGAAATTCTGAGCAAGCTGGCTGCACTCGGCGCCGACTGGATTCAAATTGACGAACCCGCATTGGTTTACGACCAGACGCCTGCTGACCTTAAGCTCTTCAAGCAGCTTTACGACGGCATTTTGGCAAGCAAAGGCGAGCTCAAGGTGCTACTGCAGACTTACTTTGGCGACCTGCGCGACTCCCTGGACCTAGTCACTACTCTCGACTTTGACGGGATTGGCCTGGACTTCGTGGAAGGCCGCAAGAACCTTGAACTGCTGGAGAACGTCAAGTTTCCAGCCGACAAGACGCTCTTTGCCGGCGTCATCAATGGGAAGAACATCTGGAAGGCGCACTACGCCAAGGCCCTCAGCACGATCGACGGTATCAAGAAGCGGACAGACGCCCCAATCGTGCTCAGCACCTCTTGCTCACTGTTGCACGTTCCTTACACCCTGCGTTTTGAAGATAAGCTTGCTGCAAATGAGAAACGCTACCTGGCCTTCGCTGAAGAAAAGCTGACTGAACTGAGCGAACTGCGGCAGATTCTGGACAGTGACCTGCACAACCCGCTCTACACGGCCAACACTGAACTCTTCAGCAAGCCGCGTTACGAAGAAAACGCCACGCTCAACGCCAAGATTGCCGCACTGACGGAAGCGGATTACACCCGCTTGCCAGCACGCAAGGAGCGCCTGGCCATTCAAAAGGACGAGTTCAAATTGCCACTGCTGCCAACCACAACCATCGGTAGCTTCCCGCAGTCTCCGGCCGTGCGCAAGAACCGCCGGCAGCTGCGCAAGGGCGAAATCACCCGTGAGCAGTACGACCACTTCAACGAAGAGGAAACCAAGCGCTGGATCAAGTTCCAGGAAGAAATCGGCATCGACGTGCTCGTCCATGGTGAATTCGAACGCAACGACATGGTGGAATACTTCGGTGAACACCTCGACGGCTTCCGCTTCACACAGAACGCCTGGGTGCAGTCCTACGGTACCCGCGCCGTGAAGCCACCCATCATCTGGGGTGACGTTTCCCGCCGCGAACCAATCACAGTCGCAACTTCCGTCTTCGCGCAGAGCCAGACCAAGAAGATCATGAAGGGGATGCTGACGGGTCCCGTAACCATTCTTAACTGGTCCTTCCCCCGTGAAGATATCACCCGCGAACTGTCCACCAAGCAGATTGCCCTCGCGCTGCAAGACGAAGTGCTCGACCTCGAAAAGCACGGCATCAAAATCATCCAGATTGACGAAGCGGCGCTGCGCGAAAAGCTGCCACTACGCAAGTCCGACTGGTTTAGCAAGTACCTCGACTGGGCCGTGCCGGCCTTCCGCCTCGTTGCCAGCAAGGTGCAACCAACGACACAGATTCACACCCACATGTGCTACTCGGAATTCAACGACATCATCCCCGCAATCGACGCGCTGGATGCTGACGTAATTTCTTTTGAAGCCAGCCGCGCCGACCTGACGCTGCTGGACGCCCTGCAGGCTGCTCACTTTGAAACCGAAGTCGGCCCTGGCGTGTACGACATCCACTCCCCACGTGTCCCATCTGAACAGGAAATCGTGGACGTGATTCACAAAATTTTGGCCAAAATCCCGGCAGCCAATGTCTGGATTAACCCTGATTGCGGACTGAAAACCCGGGAGGAACCGGAGGCTAAGGCTAGCCTGATTAACCTCGCCAAGGCAGCCCAAACCGTCCGCGCGGAGCTTGAACATGAAAACTAGCGAACTCTTTAAACGTGACCGGCCCGTCTTCTCTTTTGAAGTGTATCCCCCACGCAACATCGAAGCCGCCGGCGCCAGCAAGCGCGTCTGCGCCACCATGGAAGTGCTGAGCGAAGTGCATCCCGATTTCGTTTCCGTCACCTACCGCGGTAGCGGCGCATCTGCCCCCCAAAGCGACCATCGGCATCGCCAAAATCATCAAGGACCGCTACCAAGTTGAACCCGTCGTCCATCTGCCCGCCGCCCAACTCGATAGGCACGCGGTCGACGTCTTCCTGGATGAAGCCGAGGCGGCCGGCATCGAGAACATCCTCGCCCTGCGCGGTGACATCCCCAAGGGCGGCCGCTACAGCGATGACTTCCACTACGCCAGTGACCTCGCGGCTTACATCAAGCGCCGCGGCGACACGTTCAACGTGCTGGGTGCCTGCTACCCAGAAGGTCACCCGGAATCCCCGAACGCGCTCAGCGACATTCAGGCGCTCAAGACCAAGGTCGACGCCGGCACCAGCGAGCTGATCACCCAGTTGTTCTTCGATAATGACGCCTTCTTTAAGTTCCAGGACCGCTGCCGGTTTGCCGGCATCAACGTACCGATTGAAGCGGGCATTATGCCCATCATGAGCCCAAAGCAAGCAGTGCGCATGGAAGAAATGGCCGGCGTACGCCTGCCAGAGAAACTTCAGCGCGTCCTCGCAAAGTTCGACGATAAGCCGGAAGCCCTGCGTGATGCGGGCATCGCCTACGCCATCGACCAGATTGTCGATCTGCTCTCCCGCGGCGTTGACGGCATCCACCTCTACACCATGGACAACCCCGAAGTGGCCGCCCGCATTATTGAAGCGACCCGGAATATTATTCGGGCATAGTGAAAAGCACGTCTCGCGAAATGCGGGGCGTGCTTTTTGTCTACTTCAACAATTTCATCTTCACAATGTTGTACGAGATCCAGTCGTTATTCGCAATTCCGACCGTCTCAAACCGATAGCGCAAGCCCTTCTTAATCTTCGCCTGCAGCGCATCCGAATTGAACTTGCCGTGAATCATCGTGTCATTGTTCTCGATTTCAATTTTCCTGCCATTGGCCAGTTGCACCCGCACATAGCGGTCATCCTGCCGCCGACTGTGTGCCTCGAAACGTTTGGCAATGACCGTTCCCGTAATCACATGACTCCCCACGTTCTCGAGTGTGTAACTCACGCCCAGAAAGATAAACACGCCGATGTACAAAATAATGCGCCAGGTGGGAATTTTGCCCAGTCGGCGGCGCAGCCAAGAAACTTGGCGCTCCCCCGTCTGCGGATCCACATGGTAAGTCTCCTCCTTGGTCGCGCGCACGGTCTTATCCCGATGGCGGCGACCGCCACCAAATAGCCCTCGGTATTCACGTTCGGGACGGGCAGACGCCGGAATGTCTTCGCCGCGCACCACCGGCAAGGGTTGCTGAGTCTGCATCGTTGCGGTCGCCTGCTTGGCGGCGACCCGACTACCAACTGACGATACCGGCACTTGCCCACCTTGCATCTTGCGGGTCGCGGGGCGCAAACTGTTCGGCCGCATCCCCCCGCTGCTCGTCCCCAGATGATTAAAGTGAGTGCTGCGCAAATGCGCCCAGTTATCATCTTGGTACCGCGGGGTTTTGGCATTCTTGAACATGTAGTAGTTCTCACGCTTCTTGCCGCGGACAAAATGCAGCTGGATTTGGCCCTTCAGTTCATCGCTGCCCACATCCTTAAGATCAGCGCCAACCAGTTCCCGCGGCGCGTTGTCCGCCCGCTGCTCGAGATTCTGCAGAATCAGGTTGCCGTCGACAAACACCAACAAGTAGATGTCTTCATTCGCCGCTAGTTGCTTGTCCAGCAAACTGGGGTCGCGCGCATTGAGCGCCCCAACCATCGCAATCCAGCCCGCCGTGCGCTTGTACATCACCAAGTAATTCGCTGCCGGCACCACCCCCAGCGCCGCAACGTGATCCGCAACCGCCTTTTGGTCATTCACGTCCACTATTAACATTAGCCCATCCTCCGTAAGCGTTTACCTTACGCAAATTATAGCATTAGCCGCATCTACACGGGATTAAATAGCTCACGTTATCTCATCTTGATTTTGCTGACCTCACATTTTGGTTCCACAGCACCCTTCACCCTAGATATCCACATGCGAACGTGTATTTGCCGCTTATTTGGTGGAATTGTCCCCCATATCCACAAGCACTTGTGGATAATGTGCACAATTTTGTGCACACGGGCTGTTAATAACTTGTGGATGCGTGTTTCACAGCTGAATTCTGTGGATTGCCTCATCTGCGTGTCAGCCTCGTGAACGGCCCGCACGCATGCCGTATACTAGAGACATCATCATGATGGAGGCGGCAACATGCAGCAAACGACAACACCAAACCCTTGGGGGCAGACCAAGCGCATCGGCAAATACATTCTGTGGGGAATTGCCGCACTGGTCGTGGCGTATATGGGCGTGCTCGCCTTCAGCAAGCCGCCGGTCCCGAACGCCGTCTACGGCAAGGATTACGTCAACGCCAGTGCGGCGACCACCAAGACCAGCACCCTCGGCGTTGATCACGTGCTGGTGAACACCCAGCTGCATTTTGGCAAAAACTACATGACCGTCACCCGCGTCGGCATTGATGCCGGTAAGGCCGGCCATGTCGTGAGCACCACCAAGTTCAGCCGTAAGCAGGTGGTGCGCGATAACTACCTCGCGCACTACGTTGCCCGCAGCATGAAAACGCAGGTCGACATTAGTAAGTCGCAGACTGTGAACGGCCGGCTGGTGATCATCACCAGCGATGGCACGCGGCTGCGTTTCAACAAGGATTACTCTCAGTTCACGGTTCATGGTCAAACCTACCGCAGCAATTATTAGTAATATCGGCCGACCCTTCGGTGTCCATTGTACTAACATCGCTAAAGCGATGAGTACAAGTGGCTCCTGACCAATCGGAATTACGGTGAGGAGTCGACCCTCAAACGTGCACCAGAATGCAGCTCCTTGCGCCAAACCCCAAATCGCCAGCAACTCCCAAAGTACGGGAATTGCTGGCGATTTACGTTAGTGCTCAGGGCTAGTCGCATTCTGGTGCACTCTTCACACCAAAAAGGCACCCCGCCACTGAACGGGATGCCTTCCACTATTGTTGTTGGTGCTCACGAGGAGCGTGATGCAAAATTTTCTCAGTTAAGTTCAGGCTGTGCCAAAGGGCGGTTAGAACCCGATGTACAAGGTAGTGACGACGAAAATCCCGATTTTAGGATTTCCGTTGGCACTGCCTTGTACGTTAGGGTTCTGCCTTTGGGCACGCGGCTCAGTTGCGTCTAGCAGTTAGCTGCAGGGCCGCTCTGGCCGGCTGCAACTTCGGCGTCTTCGTCCACGGTAATGGTGCCAAGGGCGCCGTCAAGCAGACCAGATTCGTCACTCAGCGTGAAGATGTCACCCATCCCCAGGTCAAGCTTAGGCTGGTTGCCGAAGTACTCGGTGGAGTAGTCCTTCACCAGCACAGGGCCAACAGGAGAGCTCAATTCGACGTTGAAGTCTGCGGTAACCTTGCTAGGTGCTGCGAGCACGATGTTAAAGTGTGTGTTCAAAGAACATACCCCAACAGCGGAGAATGGTCCTACACCGTCATCCATGTCCAGCAAAATGGTCTTACCAGGCATGAGCTTCTGCAGCTTTGCGATTGCCTTGTCAGTCATCTTCAGTTCTGTCATAGTGCTACCTCCTATTGTCCTAAATCTGTCATCTGCTTACATTTATATAGTAACTGGTCGACGATCCAAATGCAAGCACGAAGTTACAGCTTATTTATTCGTTAAGAAATAGCAGCAAACCCGATTGTGATGTAATCAGGCTTGCTGCTATTTTAATGCACATATTTGCGTTTAGAAGTAGTTCACACCGATAGCGGCACGGACTTCAGCGAGGGTCTGTTCAGCGACTTCATTCGCCTTGGCGGAACCCTGCTTCAGCATTTCCGTCACACTGGCCATGTCCTTGGCGTACTCAATCCGGCGGGTGCGGATTGGTTCCAGAACGGCTTCCATGACGTCAACCAGGTAGCGCTTGATCTTCACGTCACCGAGGCCACCAGCCTGGTAGTGTTCCTTCAGTTCGGCAATCTTCGCCTTGTCAGTCCCGAACATGTCCAGGTATGTGAAGACCACGTTGCCTTCAATCTGACCAGGATCTTCAATGTGAATGTGGTTCGGGTCAGTGTACATGCTCATGATCTTCTTTTGCACGGTGTCGGCGTCATCGGAGAGGTAAATCCCGTTGCCCAGGGACTTACTCATCTTGGCGTTACCATCAATACCAGGCAAGCGGCCGCTCCCCTTCGGTGGGAAGTAGCCTTCAGGTTCAACCAGGGTGTCCGTGTTGTAGGTACGGTTGAAGGTCCGCACGATTTCGCGAGTCTGTTCGAGCATTGGTTCCTGGTCATCGCCAACTGGCACAGTGTCGGCCTTGAAAGCAGTGATGTCCGCTGCCTGGCTGACTGGGTAAATCAGGAAGCCAGCAGGGACAGATTCACCGAAGGCCTTCTGCTTGATTTCGGTCTTCACGGTTGGGTTGCGGTTCAAGCGCGAAACGGATACCAAATCCAGGTAGTACATCGTCAGTTCAGACAATGCCGGAATCTGGGACTGAACGAGGATGGTCGACTTGGCAGGGTCAATCCCGACGGCCAGGTAGTCGAGGGCAACTTCGTGCAGTGAGCGCCGAATCTTTTCGGGGTCGCGCGCATTGTCAGTCAGTGCCTGCAGGTCCGCAATCATGATGTAGGAATCGTAATTGCCAGAATTTTGCAGTTCCACGCGGTTCTTCAGGGAACCAATGTAGTGGCCAATGTGCAGCTTACCGGTTGGCCGGTCGCCGGTCAAAATGATCTTCTTTGCCATGTCTTGCGATACTTCCTTTATTCGTGTTTGCGGGCGCGCCGCATATTGTTTCTATTATAGCACGAGTATTAGGAAGCGCTGGGCAGCAAAATGCTTGTTCAGGCCACTCGGTTGACGCCATCTGTATTTCCAGATAAAATAGTGGCGTTGAAAAGAGGCCGCCGGATTCGCCCCGACGACCTCAAACGCAGACCTAGGATGGCTGTGGAGCTAGGCTAAGCTAATGCTTAGCCTTTTTTAGTACCGCAACGGCACGTGCGAACCAATAGGCCGCACGACCGAGCAACACCACGCTCACGGCGAAATTGATCACCGCCAACTTCACCCCACAGTCCTTCCAAGTATTCCATGGCTGCCACCTCCGTTCCCAGGGATTGTTGAGGGGTGGCGGACCATCTTTAAACCTGCTGGGCCATTAAATTGAGGAGCGACCCCAATCGCTTGACCTATCGCTATTATACCTGCGCGGGTAATGAAACGCTGATGAATACGACAAAGCCAGCAAATGCTGCTACAGCGGCATTTGTTGGCTTCGCCTTTTTATTTCACAGCCATCATTTTTCTTGTTTCAGCAATCACTAATTCGTTAAGCATACTAATCAATGCACCACACAAAAAACACGCTAATTCGCCATTCCTGACGAATCAACGTGCCTTCTGAAAAGCTATTTCACGGCTTCATCACTCGTAAAGCTGATGTAACTAGCGTGCTCGCCGCCCGTGTAGACGGTCTGCGTGGCAATCACGGAATCAGTGGTTGCAAACCCATCCGCCGTCCCGTCGTTCGGGAAGATGAAGCCATCGGCAGAGCTCTGCACATCGACGCGCAGTTTGTGACCAGCTGCCAATTGATAGGAAGTTTTCTGTGATTTCAAAATGAAATGGTAGACCTCACCTGGTTTAAGCAACTCGGGATTGGACAAGGAATCACGGAACTTCGCGTTCATACAGCCGTCAGCAATCTGCACGGACCGGCCGTCAGGAAAGACGTCCAGAATCCGCACGACCCAGTCACAGTCCACCGCGCTGGATGACGCAAACAGGTCTGTCTGCACCTGACCAACAATGCGCAGTGCCTTTTGTAGTGCTGGGGTCGTGAAGCTAATCACGTCTGGGCGTTGCTCAACTTGCGAGTAGTCCGCGGGGAATTCGAATTCATTCTGGGTGACTGAAATCAGCTTCGGTACCGGGTTAGCCGGATCGTGGTCGTAGCTACGGGTTCCCGCTGCCGTTGGGGCAACTTCGCGCAACTGACCGGGTGCATCCAAGAACAACCGCTGCGTTGCGCCTGCTGGTGGGAAGGTGTCGGCAATGTGCCAAGCCTCTTCGCCCACCGTGTAGTATTCGCACAGCGGTCCTTCGTTCACGCCATTGTCCTGGCCGTCCAGGAAGTGGTCAAACCACTGCTGGTGCAGCAAGTCGACGTCGGCACGCACAGCGTATGGTCCAAGGTGCGTTGGCCCCAGGTCGTACTGCGCGTTACCCCCGTGCAGCCACGGTCCCAGCAAAATGCGGCGCTGGCCGCGCGCGTAGTCCTTAGTGGCGTCGAGCGCTTCGGTCGTGCCGATGCCGTCATCGTCATACCAGCCGCTCTGGATGAACGCGGGCACCGTAATTTTGTCGGCGCGCGCGTGCCAGTCGCCGCGTTCGATGAAGTCGTCGTAACGGTTGTGCTTCATGAAGGCGGAAAAGCCAGGAATCTCGTGACCGAGGCCAACCACTGGAATGTCCTTGAGCGGGCGAATTTGGTCGAGCTTGTCCCAGTCGTCGCGATCCGTCAGCGAGGCGTCAAAGTGCCGGCTGTCGGTGGCAAAAGACCAGGCAACTTGCGCAACAAACGGCGCCCCCTGCCGGTAGTAGGTGTCGGAGAATGGCCCCCCGGCGGTTACCATGCTAACGATTGCGTTCAGGTGCGGGTTACCACTGGCAGCCGCCGCCCACTGGACGTAGCCCCCGTAAGAGCCACCAATCATGCCGACCCGGCCGGTGCTCCAGTCCTGCTGCGCAATCCAGTCAATCGTGTCGCTGCCGTCTTCTTCTTCGTGCACCATGGGCACCCATTCACCCTCGGAATCACCACGGCCACGCACGTCCTGCAAAACAACGGCGTAACCGCGCTTCACGTAGCGCTCCGACATGGCCACGTAGGTTTCACGCCCATAAGGGGTCCGCTGCATCACCGTGTGGAACGGGCCGTCGCCTGCGGGTAACAGCACGGTGGCACTCAGCTTGGCGCCATCACGTTGCGGAATCATCACGTCAAACTTTTGGGCGATGGCGAGCGGCTGCTGGCTGTAACCAGCGTCCTGCCACAACTTGATGGCCGTTAGACCAACGTACTCCGGCTGCACCAGCACCGCGGTCACGTCGCGAAACGGCACCTGGAAGCCCACAATCTGGCCGGCATCTTCAATCAGATCCAGTGGGTACTTGTGCTCGCGGTTAACCCAATAGTGTTCACTGCGGCGCTGGTACTGCGCACCCCAATCGGTCGTGAACGCATCGTCGTTTGCGTGGCCATCAAAGGCGCCTTCCTGCCAGCGGCCGAGAACTTCGAGAAAATCAATGTTCCCGTACACAGCAAGTTCCTTGCTGTGCGCGGCCGTGAGTGGCGTGAACGTCGTCTCGTCGCCCCACTGCACCTGCACGGCGCCATCCGCAGCGCGGAAGCGGCCAAATTCCAGACCAGACTGGTAAAAAGCAAATTCAGTCATCCAAGCATCTCCTTAAATCATATGTACCTGCCGTGCCACTTTAAGCACGGCTATTTAGTTTACTATCCATTAACAATTACAGTGTGCAATCAATTCCCAAACCCGGTTTGTCGAGAATGGTGTACTCGCCGCCTTCATTGGTGAAGCCGCCGCTGATTGCAGGCAGTTCCTCGAAATCGAGGAAGGCGTCCAAATCTGCGTAGTGCACATTATGGTGCGCCGCCACAAAATGCGCAGCAGCGGCAATCCCCAAGCGCGTTTCAACCATGCACCCAAGCATCGTTGGCACACCCGCAGCTTCTGCAACCGCGTTGATTTGCTGGGCACCGTAGAGACCGGCCGCCTTTTGCAACTTGATGTTGATGATGTCGGCACTGCCGGTGCTAACGGCGCGCATGGCGTTACCAGCGTTGTGAACACTCTCGTCCAGCATCACCTCCTGCGCGATTTGTGGTCGCAGCGCTGGCATCGCCGCCAGTTGGTCAGCAGGCAATGGTTGCTCCACCGCGCTGACATCGTTACCCAAGGCCGCCATCATCCGCGCCGCCTGCTTGGCCGTCCAGCCCTGGTTGGCGTCGATACGAATGTCGATGTCGGGGCCAACCGCCGCGCGAATAGCGCGAATGGTCGCAATGTCGTGGGCATCGTCGATCCCGCACTTAATTTTGAGCTCCTTGAAGCCCTTGGACACCCAGGCCTTAGCGTCGGCGGCCATCACGTCGACATCATCAATGCCAATCGTCATGTCAGAGGTCAAGTGGTTGCTGGAGCCACCAAGCAGTTTGTAAACTGGCACTCCGGCGGCTTTACCCAAAATATCGTAGCAGGCCATGTCGATCCCGGCTTTTGCCGCGGTGTGCCCCAGCATCGTCTGGTCGAGGACTTCATGCACGTGTTCAATCCGCTGCGGATCTACACCCTTGAGCGCCGCCGCGTATGTCTGGAGCGCAGCGGTTTCGGTTGCCAAGTTCTCCCCAGTCACCGGTTCGTAGGGACTGCACTCACCATAGCCGGTCACCCCCGCATCGGTTTCCACCTTCACGATGAGTGTTTGCAACTCGGAAATGCTGTCGAACGAAATCTTGAATACCTTATGTAATTTGACGGTCTGCGGAATCACTGTGACCTGCGTAATCTGCATGAGTTTAATCCTCCTTTAATCTTGATTTGATTGTAGCAGATTAATACGCCCCGCAAAAGCTTTTTCCACACAATTTTCTCATTCCGTCATTAGGCAACATTTTCACGTCGCAACGTTCAGCAACATCGCGTCACACCCGTTTCTATGGCCTGTAGGCAATTCATTCAGAAACATCCGTTATGCCACAGCTACAAATATTTTTGGATTTTGCGCTTGCAGTTAAATGACAAATCAATTAGACTTAGCCGTGAAAATAAGAAAGAGGTGCTCACTATGAAGAAGAAGTATTGGGCAATGGCAGCCGCTGCCATCGCCATCATCCCCCTCGCCGCTTGTGGCAAGAGTTCATCCAGCAGTAGTTCGCAGACCATCTCCAAAATGACCAACGACGTCATCGCCACTATGGACTCGGCGCAGTTCACCGATTCCGTGTCGTCCCAGGCGCTGACCGACACCATGGCCGGCCTTTACCGCTACAAGGGCAAGAAGCTCACACCTGATATGGCCAAGAGCATGGCGACCGTTTCTAAAGATCAAAAAACATATACCTTCCACCTGCGCAAAGATGCCAAGTGGTCGGACGGCAAGAACGTCACCGCACAAGACTTCGAATACGCTTGGAAGCGTGTCGTGAACCCCGCGACCAAATCTCCATACGCCTACATATTTAGCGGCATCAAGAATGCCGATGCCATCCTCGCCGGCAAGGCCGATTACAAGACCCTCGGCGTGAAGGCCACCTCCAAGTACACCTTCCAGGTGCAACTGGACAGGCCAATGCCATATTTTGAAAGCATGATCTGCCTGCAGACCTTCGACCCACTGGAGAAATCGACCGTCACCAAGTACGGCAAGAAGTACGCCAACACATCCAAGCAGATGACCTTTAACGGCCCTTACATCCTCAAGAACTGGAGCGGCGCCAACAACTCCTGGACTGAAGTGAAGAACCCGAAGTACTGGAACGCCAAGAACGTTCACGTGACCAAACTCAAGTACCAGGTCGTTAAGGAAAACTCGACCGCGCTTAACCTCTACGAAAGCGGCAAGCTCGACGACGTATCCGTCACCGGTTCCGACGCCCAGCAGTCCAAGAGCGAAGCTGGTTACAACGTCGTGAAGCAGAATTTTGTCACCTACCTGAGCATGAACAAAAAGCAGGTGCCTGAATTCGGGAACACTAAGGTTCGTCAAGCGCTGTCCATGACCATCAACCGTAAGGAATTCATCAAGAAGGTTCTCGGCGACGGCTCCACGCCAGCACAGACGCCAGTGCCAACGAACATGATGTACTCCGATAGTGGCAAGGACTTCGGCAAGGAAGCCGCTAAGGGCGTCACCGAATACACCAGCTACAACATCGCCAAGGCCAAGAAGCTCTTCGCGGCCGGCATGAAGGAAATGGGTAGCAGCAAGCTCGACTTCACGCTAATCACCCAAGACTCCGCCAGCGACAAGAGCACGTCTGAATACCTGCAAAATGCCTTTAGCAAACTTGCCGGCAACGGACTGACCGTCAACGTCACCGTTAAGTCCGTGCCGCAGAAGACCTGGCTCGCACTCGGCGATGCCCACAACTACGGCATGATGATTGGCCTGTGGGGTGCTGACTACCCAGACTCATCCAACTTCCTGAACCGCTGGACCAGCACCACCGCCGATTTCGCCGGTGCCTGGAACAACAAGGAATACGACAAGCTGATCGCTGACGCTGCCGGTAAGGACGTTCTCAGCAAGACCAAGCGTTGGAACGATCTGCAAAAGGCCACCAAGCTAATCACCAAGGACATGGGTGTCATCCCAATCTACCAGTGGGGTTCCGCGCACCTGACCAAGACCTCCATCAAGGGGATGCAGTACGTGCCTAACAGTCAGTACCAGTACATCGGTGCGACGAACAAAAAGTAGTCGTTCATCGCAGATGGTGAATTTGAGTTGGGGCAGCTCTGTGAGGGGGACTTCCTTGGCGGGGACCGTTTCAGCCTCCGTCGGAGGCTTCCACTGGCGATTTTGCCGCAAACCCGGCGTCAAAATACGCACTCCCGAACAAAAAAGCGGTGCACACCTGGCAAAATTCAGCCAGGCATGCACTGCTTTTTTGTTTTTCGCCAAGGAAGTCCCCCTCACTCCGCCACCCCAACTCAAATTCACTGTGCACTCACACTACAAAGTTTGAAACTTACATCACAATTATCATCACCAGCACTTACCGTTATACAAAGTGTTCGGAAAGTCCTGTTTCTCCGCCTTCACTGTTACCCCATTGTAATGTAGGCCCCCTTCCCATTTGCTATACTACCCTTGCGTCCGCGTGGCGGACGCTCACGGATGGGACCGTGAGCGCATAGTTTACTTTGGAGTTGAAGAAGATGCACAACACTAATCTATGGAAGAAACTCTGCCTGGCTGGAGTAGCGACTAGCCTTTTGGCAGTGGCCGCACCCCTTGCCGATACGCAGAACCACGTGGCAGACGCCGCCACCACCAAGACCGTGATTGACAAAACCGTCACTTACGACAAGAACAGTTGGCCGGGTAGCCGGCTGGCGAGCGGCACCAAGACCGTCAAGGTGCCTTACAAGAAGAACTACAGCCGCAACTGGACCAACATCACCAAGTACTTCTACCAGTACCTGAACGAATTGTCCGCGTTGAACGGTGCCCCTTCTGCCGCACCAGATGCCCCAATGATGGGTTACGCCCAAAAGCGGGCCGATGCCCAGAAGAGCGGCAGCCTCAGCCACGATGGTTCCGACGGTTTCTTCGAAAACCTGGCCTTCATGCCTAATGGTAATTCCGATCAGGAAATTGGTTACGCCATGGTCATGCAGTGGTTCGACGAATCCAACAACGTTTACCCTGTTGGTAAGGCTGGCCACTGGGGCCACCGCGCGAACCTGCTCTACGCTCGCGGTATCACCGGGATTGGCTGGAACCGTAAGGGTGGCCAGATTTCCTACGACGCCACCGAACCTGGTAGCGACAAGGTTTACGATCTTTTCAACCTCGCTGGTCCCGACAAGACGTCTGTCGGCCTGCCAAAGACCGTCTTCAGCTACTACCACACTGCAACGGTCGGCGTCGTGAACTCCGACATCGCCTACACCGGCGTGGCAACGATGAAGCGCGCCGCCGCAATGTACACACGCAAGGCTGACAACACCTTCAGCAAGGCGAAGAGCCTCAAGAAGAACTCCGCCTGGAAAATTTCGCGAGTTGCGGTTATCGACGGTACGTCCTACTACTGCATTGGCGGCAAGAGTTACGTCCGCGCCAGCGATGTGAGCCTGCGCCGTTCCGGCACTGCCCACGTTAACTACAACAAGCACTACGGTATCCAGATCTGGACGGCTAAGCACACCACCGTCAAGAACCCGAATGGTACGGCCAAGAAGCTGCCAGGTCAGACCAACTGGAAGGTTTACGGCAAGGCTACCATCCAGGGACAGACTTACTACAACCTCGGCGGCGACCAGTACATCGACGCGCACTACGTCACCGTCCGCTAAAAGGTAAGTATTTTAATAGAAGCTTCGCGTTTGCGGAGCTTTTTTTGTACCCACAATTCCCAGCACGGCGCGTTTGAAAGCGTTCAACTATTTTTTACAATCAGATTCGCAAAGTTTAACATTCGTATCGTGTACAAACCATAAGTTTCGAGTAATAAACAAAATTAATTTTGGGTATTCCATTCTTTAGAAAAAAGAGTTATGCTACTACATGTAAACGAGCTTACCGGGGGGTATGCCCGTCGACCCATTGTCATCCCAGGGGTGGGACGCCGAATTCGTTCGGCGGGCAATGTGCGTAGGTATGAATGTTCAAACCGTGGTCGGTAGCGTCGGGGGGCGCTACTAACCGAATAACTGGCGGTTCGCCGTCAATCGTAAGCCCGCTAGCTTACATACATGACAAAAAGGATTCACAGCACATGTTCAACTGTGCGTGAATCCTTTTTTATTGGCAAAATTCATCCTCGCCAATTCCCAGCGTTAACAACTTCACTCACACGGCAGCGCCGCCAACCGCGCAATCACCCACCGATACCATTCGGGTTGCGGTTGTACGTTTTGCATCGGCCGCTTCACCAATTGTCCGGGCAACAGAACGGCCCCATGCCGCTGGGTCACAATGACGCAATCCGCCTTTTGCCACCGCTGTGCGTTAACAATTCGTTTGCGCCTCACCACCACGTGCCGATTCACCCCGGCAACAATGCACCGCGCAGCTTGGGCGCTCAACAAACACACCATCCCGACATCCCCCTTTCACAGGCACGCCGAATACTGAAACGAATTACAATGACTACATTTGAAAGCAATCAATGATTAACCCCTGGTCACGCAATATGCCCGACAGTTTTCTTCTATTGATATTAATCTAACCTGCATTCTGGTGGCGCGTAACGTTTGACCCACTAAGGTAACGGGGCACTGAGGCGGAGCGAGGGTGAACGGAGCCGGCGAAAAGATTGTTGTTTGAAGACGCGCAGCGGCTTTACACAACAATCTCGGGAGCGCAGATTTGACGTGGGTTTCGGCAAATCTGCCAACGAAAGACTGGCAAAGCCAGGCTTGAGTGGTCCCCGCCGGCGGAGTCCACCCACGCGGAGCCTCAGTGCCCCGTTGCCGGCCCTACGGCCGTGCATTCGTAACCGAACACTTGCACCCCAGGACATGTTGCACTAAACTAGTAAGACTTAAAACAACAAGGAGGTCGTCATTCATGCCAAACGAAACTGGGTTCGCCCCCATCACCCGTGCCAGCGAGCAGCAACGCGTTGACCGCACCCGCGCCCGCATTGCCGCGCGCCTCACGGAAGTGGACGGCGAGATCGACCGTGCCCACGCCGAAACCACGCGCATTGAACGTTCTTACGGCGAAAGCACCAAGGTCAACATCACTGAAGTCGACGACCGGATGGAAACCAACGCCGCCGTCCAGCAGCAAAAGCAGCTGGTTGCCCGCGCCGTTGAGAACGAAGAAATCCTCGGCCGCGAACGCAAGGTGCTCGAACGGCTGGAACCCGCACCGTATTTTGGTCGGATCGACATTGACGACGGCGAGCGCGAAACGCTCTACATCGGCACCGGTAGCCTTCAGGACGCAGACGGGCAGTTCCTGGTTTACGACTGGCGCGCGCCGATTGCTTCTATTTATTACAACGGGGTGCTCGGCAATGTCAGTTACGACGCTCCCGCTGGCAAGCAGACCGTCGACCTTGTACGCAAGCGCCAGTTCCGCATCGAGGACGGGCAGATTGTGCACATGTTTGACGTCTCCGAAACCATCGGCGACGAGATGTTGCAGTCGGTGCTCGGCGACCAAAGCGACGAGTACATGCGCAGCATCGTTTCCACCATCCAGCGCGAGCAAAATACCATCATCCGCGACACCAGCAGCCAGCTCCTGATTGTCCAAGGAGCGGCCGGCTCCGGCAAAACCTCAGCCATCCTGCAACGGATTGCCTACCTGCTCTACCACAGCCAGCACTCACTGGAATCTGAGCAGCTACTGCTGTTCTCGCCCAACCGCCTCTACGCCACCTACATTAGTCAGGTGCTGCCCAGCCTGGGCGAAAAGAACATGTTGCAGTCTACGCTCAGCGAATTCCTGACCAAACGCTTCACCGGCCTGCAGGTGCAGAGCCTGTTCGACCGCTACGAAGACGACCACAGCAACCTGCCCGAGGCGACCGGCCACATGCGCGCGTATAAGGAGAGCACCGCGTTCATGGATCAGGTCAAGCAGTACGCCAAGCGCCAGCAGCAACTCCACTTCATTGACATCGAGCTGGACGGGCGCGTGTTCTTCAGTAAGGAGACCATGGCCGCCATCTATGCCAAGCAGCCCGCGGCGGCAACCAGCGCCGACAAGTTCGCGGCCGTACGCAAAACGCTGATGCGCCGCCTCAACCAGCGTATCAAGATGGAAGCGAGCGCCGACTGGGTCGACGAAATTCTCGCTGGCCTCTCCGAGCAGCAGGTGCGCTCTTACATTGGCAACACCACCTTCGAAGAGAGCAGCGACGAACTGACGACTGTCGCCCGCGCGGTGGTCGCGCGCAAGTTCGCGCCGGTTTACACCGCGCTCTACGACGACTACTTCGTGGACCCCTACGCCGAATACCGGCAGTTCCTCGACGAGTGTCAGCAGAATTGCGCCACCCCGGCCGCCTGGGCCGAGATGGCACGCGCCTTCTCCGCCGACGTCGAAGCGCACAAGTTGCGTCTGGAGGATGCCGCACCCATCATGATGATTCGCGACATGCTCACCGGCGGCGGCCAGAACCACGCCGTGCGTGCAGTCTTTGTCGACGAAATGCAAGACTACTCGCCGGCCATGCTGCAGTACCTGCACCACGCCTTCCCGAACGCCACGCTGACGCTGCTCGGCGACCGCGCCCAGGACGTCTTCACCAGCGCCTACCAAGACGGCGACTACGTAGAAGCCATCAAGGCTGCCTTCCCGGACATGTCCAGCCGCCTGATTGAGCTGAACCGCGCCTACCGCAGCAGCCAGCCCATCACCGATTTCGCCAGCAGCTTACTGCCGGACGGGGGTAAAATTCAGGCCTTCGCGCGCGGCGGGGCAAAGCCGCAACTGCTCGTCTGCACGCCATCGAAGCTGCAACCCACGCTCATCAAGACGTTGACCGCACAAGCCGCGCAGCACCACAGCGTTGCCGTCATCACCCGCACCGCCAAGGACGCCGCCGGACTGTACGCCCAGCTGAGCGCGACCGCACCGCAGCTGCACGCGCGCCTGCTGTCTGCAGACGATATTGAGCTTGGCTCCGGTCTGATGATTCTGCCGGTTTACCTAGCTAAAGGGCTCGAGTTCGACGCGGTTACCGTCTACCAGGCAAATGCCGCCAACTACGGCGGTCAGGGTGCCGGCGACATTTTGTACACCGCCGCGACCCGCGCGCTGCACGAACTAACACTGATTGCCAGTCCAGAAGCGGCGCCGCAACTGCAGGCCGCCGCGGCGCAGGGCCTTCTGGATACCCACACCAGCGCGCAGCCCAAGGCGGAGGTATAATTAATGGTAGAAACCATTATGGCCGTCATCGGCATCATCCTTGGCTTGGCCTTAATCACAGTCATTGTCATCGCGATTCTGGTCGTGATTCTGAACATTCGCCGCAAGTAAGTCCGGAAAGGAGCCCGCATGCGCCCGCACATTATCAAGAACCTGACCATTTTCATCATCGGACTGGTGCTCTACCAGGTCGTCGAAGCACTCGCGCTCGTGCCTGGCGAAAGTCACTGGCGCGGCGCCGCCATCAGCGGCCCCATCATCACCCTTGTCGGTTTCGCCCTCACCATCTGGTGGCTGGTGCGTCGCTTCCGCAAAATGCGCGTGAGCATGACGCCGCCGGATGACCAGCGTCAGCCCTTCACCGTGGACAAGCTGCGTAACATGGTGCCCGGCCTGCTGATCATGGTCGGCGTTCAGGTGCTCTCCGCTTACGTGGTGTCCACGGGCAAAATGCCACCGGCCGCCAACGAGGACGCCATCAACCAAGCATTGGGCACCAGCCAGGTCGTCATGCTGATGATTGTCGTCGTGTTCGGCCCCATCGTTGAAGAGTTGTTGTTCCGCGGCCTGCTGATGAACCTGGCATTCGCGCAGCGCAACCGCGCGACGCAGGCTTTCAACCTAGTGCTCAGCAGTGTATCCTTCGCGCTGGTGCACGTGCCGACCAACCTGTTTGATTTTGCCACCTACGCACTGCTTGGCCTCGGGCTCGGACTTACCTACGCGCGCACTCGCGACCTCAGAAGCGGCATGGCACTGCACATCCTGAATAACTTCGTCGCTTGCTTCATTTGAATCAGCACCACCATTAACCGCAGTCACTTGGCTGCGGTTTTTGCTTACGCCGGTGCCACCTTGATTGTACATGCTCGTACGCGTCGACTATAGCCTCGACGTGCAGCGTTCCTGTCAGGCCAGCCTTGCACCCACAATCAGTGTTGCAACGCTTCTTTTCGCGTGCTGATTCGGTCAATAATGACCACGGAAAACAACACAAATTGATGGCTCAGTTTTGCTGCGGTTTCAGGCCAACAGTACGCCACGGTGTTATAATGAAGGCACAAAAAAGAGACGCGCTAGCACACGTCTCTTCCTGCATTAGCTTTAAGAACGATGACCGATTTTTTCACAAGCTAAAAGCCGCGTCGAACCTGCCAAAGTTGTCAGCGGCTTTTTAGTTTGCTCTGTATTTTCCGAATTAACTCCTGGAGTGTGCTGTGCAGCTTCTCAGCCGCAACAATCAGCTTCGTTGCGTCTTCAAGTAAGCATGTCACCACACTCGCTATCAGCGCTGCTAAGCCAATCCAACACACTAGCGACATTACTGCCGCCCAGAACATCCCAATTAACCTCCTTTCTCCAGAATTCGCTGCTCGGTTTACACCATCGCACCATCTTCTTTCGAATAGAGGCCACCGCTCGTATCGCTTCTGCACGCATTAGTATACGCGCTGACAATAGCAGCTCAAAACCCGCAAGTCACAATACCACTAACCGTGCGGATTTAGCGTCAGTAATCATCCTAATAATGCAGTACGGCCACTTAAATTTGCATTATCTGCAACTATTAGACAACCAAACTATCCATGAACGGTGCCATGAACATTGTAGGCTAAAGTGTGCTGCCGTCCTACCGCAGTTTAACTGAACGGATAATTTCGCATTCACAGTAGGTGTTATAATGAAGGTACAAAAAAGGAGCGCGCTGACACACGCCCCTTTGCAGCCGCTCTAAGAACGGTGGCCAAGCTTACTGCAAACTAAAAGCCGCATTCACCTCGCCAAAGGATCAGCGGCTTTTTAGTTTGCTCTGCATTTTCCGGACTAACTTCCGGAGTGTGCTGTGCAGCTTCTCCGCCGCATCAATCAGCTTCGTCACGTCTTCAAGTAAGCATGTCACCACACTTACTATCAGCGCCGCGAAGCCAATCCAGCACACTAGCGACATACTGCCGCCCAGAACATCTAATTAACCTCCTTTCTCCAGAATTCGCTACTTGGTTTGCACCATCGCATCATCTTCTTTCGAATAGAGGCCACCGCTCGTATCGCTTCTGCACGCATTAGTATACGTGACGGCTACTCGTACCAGTCAACACGAAATTTAGTGAACCCCACTGCACGAGGATTCGTTGCGATTACGCTATCACCGCCGCACAGACACAAGGAAGCTCACCGCAAAATACGCGGATTTGCGACCACAAAATTGTCCGAACTCGCAATCCGCAGGGTGCCACATCTCTCAAAAATCGCCGCACAACAAATTAAGTAAAGCGCTTGCATTGAATCCAGTAAGCTTGCTATAATAAATCTTGTAAGGGAAAGCTAATACTTAAAGACTTCCCTTCCACTCCTCGAATATCCTGATTATGACTGCTGCGGACGCGTGGCAGTCGCCGATAAGTCCCCAGAACCGTAGGCGCTCTCTTCCCCGGCGTCTGCGGTTTACTGCGGGACATCAGGATAGACAGTGGACTAAGCACGCGGTGCCGGCAACCACAGCAACACCCCAGCCCCGCATGCGAGCGACTTACGCTAGAAACGAGAGGTAGTGTGATGGGTAAATACTTACGACGAATTGCCTTGCTGCTGGTCGCAGCAGCTTGGATCGCCATCTATCTGATTACTTAAAAACGCGTTGTCCATTTGGACAGCGCGCTTTTTGTTGATGTCATGACCCAATTACAGAAACTCGATTCCGTCGCAACCGCGGCAAAACGGCACAAAAAAAGCCACCACTCTGCCGGTGATGACCAACTTCTGCCGCTTACTGGATTCGAACCAGCGACCTCATCCTTACCATGGATGCGCTCTACCTACTGAGCTAAAGCGGCATGTTCACGTTGTTTGCTGAAAAACAACTGCCTAGATAATATACAATGAATCCGCGTTTCTGACAAGGCCTTTTAGGAAATTTGTGACAGAAAAAATGTAGGCTGCACTGGGCGACGTTCAGACCCGGGTATATAAGGCACTCTGAGCGGAAATCTCGGGCTTAAGATTTCTGCTCAGAGTGCCTTATATACTTAGGGTCTGTCGCCCAGTGCGCGACTGCGTAGTAGCCTCCAACAGTATGCGCTCCGGATAGAAATCCCGGGTTTAGGATTTCTGACTGGAGCTCCTTACATACTTAGGGTCAGCCTTTTGGTGCGCGACTCCGCTGTAGCCTCCAACAGCAGTCACTCTGAGCGGAAATCTCGGGCTTAAGATTTCTGCTCAGAGTGCCTTATATACTTAGGGTCTGTCGCCCAGTGCGCGACTGCGTAGTAGCCTCCAACAGTATGCGCTCTGGATAGAAATCCCGGGTTTAGGATTTCTGACTGGAGCTCCTTACATACTTAGGGTCAGCCTTTTGGTGCGCGACTCCGCTGTAGCCTCCAACAGCAGTCACTCTGAGCGGAAATCTCGGGCTTAAGATTTCTGCTCAGAGTGCCTTATATACTTAGGGTCTGTCGCCCAGTGCGCGACTGCGTAGTAGCCTCCAACAGTATGCGCTCTGGATAGAAATCCCGGGTTTAGGATTTCTGACTGGAGCTCCTTACATACTTAGGGTCAGCCTTTTGGTGCGCGACTCCGCTGTAGCCTCCAACAGCAGTCACTATGAGCGGAAATCCCGGGCTTAAGATTTCTGCTCAGACTGCCTTACATACTTAGGGTCAGCCTCTCACTGCGTGACTGCGCAGCGCCCTCCAACAGCGAGCACTGTCCCACCAAAAAAGGACCCGCGCCCCGCGCGAATCCTCAACCTGTCTAACCATCGTCTTCCCCCCGTTCAGACTACCGACTAACTACGCAACTTCAGCTCCTGCTCCGCAGCCGCCAGCTTGTTGCTCAGCCGCGTCACCATCGCCTTGTCGCCCAGGAACTCGGCGGCATCAATCAACTGCCGCATCAGCTGCCGTCCCGCTTCCGCATCACCGTGCGGATCGCGCATGGCTAGCTGTGCCTCCAGCCCGCGCATCCGCAGCAGGTGTGAGGTGTCGCCGCCAATATCATCCAGTTCCTGCAGCGTGACCAGCGTCCGTCGCGCCAAGCGGTAGTCGCCCCACTCAATGGCGCGCGCCAATACCGTCAGCAACGCGTCCACCTGCAACAACTGCCGCCGCTGGTTCAAGCGTGTGCGCCGGTTGTCGACACCGACAAGTTTCGACCACAGCTGCCGCGTGTCATCTAGTTCCAGCGTCCCGTTCAGCGCCCGCCGGAAGAGCACGAACTCATAGTTGGTCCACTGTCGCACCGCCAGCAGGTGGCGCATGACGACCGCGCGCTCCCTGTGCCTTTGCCGCTCGTCGTCCGTCGCCCCGGCGAACATGACCGCGCGAAACAGGTACTTGTCCTCGCCGCACCGAGCGTAGGTGATTCGGGCGTTGAGCGCGGCTTTGGCCATCAGCTTTGCCGCGTTCGGCTGCACCATCAGCACGCCCATGTAATTGAGGAAGCCGTCGAAACCGTCGAGCGGCAACCACACGTTGCTCTGCACGTACTCGTACAGCGTCGCCGGCAGAAAGCCCAGCAAGGTGTCCGCGTTACGAATCTCCAGTCCGGCGTCGTTGTGTTCAAAGCGCGACACCGTCTGAATGCTAATGCCCGCGCCCGCCATATCCTTCTGTTTAATGCCAAAAGTCATCCGCAGGTGCCGGAATGTGCCGCCGTAGCTTGGTTTGCTCTTTGCTTCATCCATGTGCACGCACCCCCAGTTCTCGCCAAACGCGGTCAAAATACCGCACTTGGCGGTTATAGTCTGCTTGGTTGCCTAACAACTGCAGCGTCCCGAGCAAGCGATCACGTAGCCCGTTAGCCGCTGCCTCATCACCGCGGCGTAGCGCTAGCTCGGCTTCCAGCACCCGCAACGTTATGAGCGCCGCCGTATCCGATGCCATCGGCCGCAAGCGCATCTGCCGCAAGAGTTGCTCAGCGCGCTGAATATTCCCGAGATAAATCTCCACTTCAACCAGTGACGACATCGCGCCGAACGTGCTGCCGGCCTGCAAGTACGGCAACTCAGCGGTGAGGTTCACCTCACTCAATCGCTGCTCCGCAACCCTTCGGAGCGAACTGGCCAAGGTGAACGCACCATAGTGCACCACCAAGTTGGTGTACACGCCGTAATGCTTGCTGGCGGTGACTGTCCGCGCAATCAGCCCGGCCTCGCCGCGATTCAGCAAGTTGCGCCGTTCATCCGGCGCCACCACGGCCAGCCGGTTCACTAGTTCTACCACCGGCCGCAAACGTTCCGGTGCAATCGTCGCGTCCAGATACACATCATCCAACCCGCGTCGCACCGCATCCAACTGGAAGGCCCACAAGTCGAGCCAGTTAATCACACTCAGTTCCGGCATCGACGCCAGCTCCACCACGCTGACGTGAATGTTCGTGAGCAGCGCAGCCAATCGCGCTAAGCTAATGGACGACTGGCCGCGTTCGAACTGAGAAAGAAACTGCACGGAGACGACTCCGCGCGCTGCGTACTTGAGCGTATAGCCCTTCTGCGTGCGTAATTCGCGAAAGGCTGCCCCAATCTCTTTGTCCGCCATTGTCTACACCTCCATCCTCTTTTAAGTATAGTGGACGAAGCGGGTGAATTTGACGCGAGATTCATAAACTAATGTTTCTGTTTTTACATTCGGTATACATTGTCACCTACACGTAAACAAAGTCAGTCCCTATGCGCACTAGAGCAGGACACTTCTGACCAGCAAAATCGGTCTATATAGCAAAAAGTGTTATTCCAATCTGCATTGGCTGCACCCAAAAGGCAATAAAAAATCGCGCCGCAAGCACGCCGCGATACTTAAATATGCAATTGCCAAGCAAAAGTCCGCTAAGCTTCCCCTTGCACCTCAGCGCCAAACTCAGCCAGGAAGTCCCGCATGTACGCCGTGCGCGCTTCACCAACGCCACGCGCCGCGGCCGTGTTCAGGGTGGCACTCAATCCGAGCAACTTCTCGTAGAAGTGGTTAATGGTGTCGCCGCCCTGCCGATAGTTGGCGCCATTCAAATCCGTCCGTGGCCCCTCACTGGAGTACAGTGGCCGCGACTTGTTGCCACCATACGCGAAGGCGCGCGCAATGCCAATCGCCCCAATCGCATCCAGCCGGTCGGCGTCCTGCACAATCTGTCCTTCCAGACTCAGTTTCACATCCGGGTGATCCAGACTGTAGTGGAAAGACATCCGATCGATAATGGTCAACGCGCGTTCCGCTCGCGCCGCATCAAATCCAGCCGCCGTCAACGCATCACCGGCAGCCACTCGACCGGCCGCAACATCCGTCACCAACTTATCATCGTAGCTGTCGTGCAACGTGCACGCCGCCAGCACGAGCAACTCGTCCACATCTTCAGCCACGTCGCGCATAATCCGCCGCGCGTTCGCAACTACCCGGTCAATGTGATCCATACCGTGGCCGCTACCATCACCGCCGAGGATTCCGGCCGCGAAGTCGTGCAACTGCGTGAGTGTTTCTTCATTCATCATTATCAGGTCTCCGTTCCCTTATCTACTATAGGAACGAGTATACCCCCTTTCGTTGAATAGGGCGCCCCGGCGCGCTATTCTTAAGTAAAGCGCATTAGGAGGTACACTATGAAGAAAGCCATCGTCCGCGGCATGCGCGCCGCCCGTGCATTCAGCCGTAACACCGAAACGACCCTCGACACGCCCTTGTCGGCTGCCCAAATCGACATTCTCTTCACCATCGCCAGCAACAGTGCGCCGCGCAAACCCAGCGAACTGGCCGTCTACATGCACCAAACGCGCCCCTTTATCACCAAGAACGCGAATGTACTGATTAGTGCTGGCTACGTGCAAAAGGTGCCCGACAAGGCTGACCGCCGTAGCTTTACCCTGGCCATGACACGTAGCGGTAGCGCGCTCTGCGATGGCCTGCTGGGTGAACAGTACCACGCGCAAATGAGCAAGTTGAGCGATGAACTGGGCAAAAAGAAGTTCAACAAGCTGATTAGACTCCTCGATCAGGCCAACACCATCCTGGATGATGCTGTAAAGTAGAACGTTGCATCATTATATTATTATCTTTTCAAGAGCGGTGTTGCCACTGGTAATAGGCTTGGCGGCTCACTCCTGCTGCACTACTCAGTTGCGTGAGTGGCAGGTGCTGCTGCGTGTGAAGTGTCTGCATCACCTGATAGCGTTGACTACTGGGGATCGCCTCTCGGTTCGTGCACGCCTGCGCGTAGTTCAGGTTCACCTGCAAGCGCGCTAGCGTCCGTTTCAACTCCCGATTTTCTTCCATTAATGCCAGTTCTGTCATCATAAGCTCCCTTCTGTCACCATCCGTTTGCTCGTGCGCCCTCATTATAGGCCGCGGGGTGTCAAGCGGGAAGGGAGTAGCTGCGACCATTTGCCGAATTGGCCGGATGGCGGTTCCGTTTCAGTCCGCGAATTCCGGATACTGAAAGTCCCAGTTGTTGCGACCAACGAACGAAGGCATGAGTATCCGTTCGCCAAAGCACTGCAGGTGGAACAACTTCTTGATTTTACCGGCACTATCGCGATAATGGCGGATCTCAGGTAGCGTGTAGACTGTTGGCAACTCAAACCCAATCCGCCCGTGTCCAGTAGTCACCACTGCGCTCGCCAAACCGTAACTCTGCAAATCCAGATTCAGTAAGTAGCTCAAATTGATACATATCTGCGGATTGCTGCGACTACGATTCAGCTGAATAAACATCGTGTCTTTATCGAGCACAAACATCGGGAAGTCATCATCCAAGTTATCCCCAACCTGCCGCATCACCTTTTGCAGCATTGCGTTATAAGACTGCCCGTTAATCAATGTGTGTTTCTTGAGCGTGTTCATGCCGTGATTAATGTGGGTCACACTCCCGTCAGCTAACAGTTGTGTACAAATCGAGCTGTTCTCCGCTGCCAGCACCACATCCCGATTGAAGTAGTCAATGCGTTCCAGCTGATTTGGCTCATATGGTTCATTATTGAAGCTTTGCAGCGTAAAGCGTCGTTTTACCCTGATCATTTTGGTTTCCCCCATTCTGACTGAACTTGGCCCGAATTCGTTTGTAGGCCGCTGTGACTGTTGACGTGGCAACTCCTAACTCCATGGCAATTAAGCGGTTAGACTCAAAGCCATGACACTTCAGTAATAAGACTTCCAACTCGCGCGGTGTTAACTGCACAGCAAGTTGCGCTAGCTGCGCACACACCTCCAGTTCTAGTTCCAAGCTATTCGGATGCGCTGGTTCCTTGCCCACCAACAGTAAGTTCTCCAGGCATTGCGCCTGTGCATCCCCATTGCGCTCTAACAACTTGCGGCGGAGCACATTATACAAGTAGTGAAAGACCAACTTGTTGAATTTCACTTGCTCTTGATTGGTGCTGACCCCATCGCGGTACCTTAAGTAATACTCGACGTATGCAAGACGACCGTCTTGTAAGTAGTCATCATAATCGGTGCGCAGCTTCCGGATGCCTAATTTCGACAGCACACCCCACACAACACGCTCATTCTGTTGCAGCAACGCAAATCCATCTTCAGCAGATTTCATGTTTGTTCCCCCCGAAACATAAATGACAGCGCTTACTACGACCCTCGTTCAGAATATAACACCATGTGTATTGTCTTGGCAAGTATCAATTAAATATATTTTCAAAGTTCAAATGAATTGAGCAATTGTCGACATTTGCTCAACAGGTTTCGTAAAAGCACGGATTAGTACACGAAACGTGTAGTATGCGTGCAAAGTTAAACGTATTGTTTACATGATTCGGTTTCTCCCAATAAACTTTTCACGGCTTACTTCGGAAAAGCAAAAGCACAGTTCAATAACTAAATATATGTAATTTGAAATAACAACGTCGTTTAGGCGATAGCCTTACCCGCTAAATTTAATTAATACTTCAATTCGATTCAACTTCTGCACACGTCATTTCTGCCCTCGTTTTACACCTAGCAATAGCTCCACGGCCGCTCATGGTAGTTGCCGCCTCCCTGTCCACAATTATTTTGATAATTGGCGAAAACTGGCCGAAATTGCTTTGTTTCTTACGTAAGCACGCGGCGCCGCAAGCTTACCAAAATCAAATTCACTTGGAGGAAACATCATGGCTATTACTTTTGAAAGTGCATCCGTTATCTACACCTTCGTGGATCCACTCGACCCTAAGCAGACGAAGCACAACCACATTCTGAACAACTTGGTCGAGAATCCCGATGAAGATAAGCTGGCTGCCATTGGCGAAGAGTTCAAGCTCCTGTTGCCGAACATGACGCTGACCAAGATCACCATCAGCACTGACGCCACGCTCGACGTCGCTGTTGCGAGTGCGCCAGCACCCGCTGAGGAAAGTGGCACCACGACCACCCCAGACAGCGGCGACAACACTGCTGCCTAGGGACGCTGCGACCGGACCGCTCACGTAACGGTCTGCCGTCTCCGTGCGTCCCCACACATCAATTAAGGAGGAACTCAATATGCGTTCAACCTGGATTATTCACCTCGGTATTTGGGACATGAAATCGCATCTGGCCGGTCTGAAAGCAACGTTTGGAGCGTTGCGAATACT
>NZ_RHNR01000039.1 GCF_003946025.1 Lacticaseibacillus songhuajiangensis
GGGAAACTGCCTGCGAGGGTAGAAAGCCGCCGCGCTCTAAGTAAGCATCTAGTCTTTGGACTAGGTGCTTTTTTGTTACGCAATCGTGTGGTGCGCGGCAAAGCTGTAACGAAGCGCTGTGAAGTATGAGTAAATTATTGAACTATATTTACCGTTTTGTAAAACGCTTGCATTTTGAATAGTGAACCTGCGATGATGAGGGTAAGCCAAAAGGAGGTGTGAGATATGACTGATAATTCTCGAGTTGACGGTGCTAAGGACCGCTTGGTGGGTAAGGCAAAAGAAGTTGAAGGAAAACTCACCGGTGACAAGGCACGCGAAACGCAGGGAAAGGCTGAAGGGCTACTTGGCAAGGCCAAGGAAAAAGCGGCGGATCTTAAAGACGATGCCGCAGCGCTCGCAGATGATTTGAAGGACAAATTGTAATCAGCCTGATTCAATCTTTAAGTTGCGGCAGGCCGCTTGGCGGCCTGTTTGCTGTGGTGGGGGGACACGCTAATGATTCGCGGTGGTTTTCGTTTAGATACATATTGGGTAAAGAAAGGTGCGCCGTTTGCGTTGATCATTCCTGGCGGTGGCTATTGGGGGTGGATGAACGTCACTGAAGGGCGGCCAATCGCACGCTTCCTGAATGCGCAGGGAATCAACGCGTATGTGCTTCGTTACCGCTTGCGTAGTCGTGGCCGCGCCCCATGGCCAGTGGCGGACGTACAAAAGGCTGTGCGTCTGATTATGCGCCGTGACACTAAGCACGTAGATACCCGCAATTGGAGCATCTGGGGCGCGTCAGCGGGTGGCCACCTTGCGTGTGAGTATTGCAACACTGCACGTGCACACGGGCTGCCACTACCGAAGGCGCTCGCGTTGTTGTACCCAGTGGTGACGATGGGTGCGGCGACGAATCGCTATACGCGCTGGGGCCTTATGGGCATGCTGGCGGCAAAGCCAACTATCCGCGCACATTCGGCAGAACGGCACGTCACGGCTAATTTTCCGCCAACGTTCATTGCGGCGAGTCGCACAGATGGAATTGTCCCTTATCAGAACTCAGTGCTACTCGCCAAGGCCATCGCGGCTGCTGGTGGTCATGCGCAACTGCGCTTGTATCATCAGGGTCGCCATGGCGTGGGTTTTGGCTTACGTTCACCCATTGCCGGCTGGGCGGATGCGGCCCTGCAGTACTGGCTGGCGCAAACACGGTGAGATGTGTGGATATACATTTTGTTTTACTTTGATATAATAAGTACATTGATTATTGGAGGTGGCAAAATGCCGCAGACCGTTACCGCAGAGAATCTGGATGAACTCACCAAGTCCGGCACCGTTGTCATGGACATCTGGGCACCTTGGTGTGGTCCCTGCAAAATTCTGAGTCCCATGCTCGCTGATTTGGAGCAAGAGCTCCCGGGCCTAACCGTCATTAAACAGAACGTTGATGACGACAAGAGCATTGCCGACCGTTTCAAAGTGCAATCCGTGCCAACCATGGTCATTTTTCAAAATGGCAAGGCGGTGGAGAAGGTGACGGGCGTTTACCCGAAGCCAAAGCTCCGGCGCTATTTGGAAAAGGTGCTCGCACGAGTTGCAGATTAGCATAGTAGGCAAAACACCAGCTGCTGCGGCAGCTGGTGTTTTGTTGTTCCTAGTAAAGTTTCCGTTTCACTTGCGGCGCGCGGAGGGTAAGATAGAGCTTAGGTAAAATTTTGCGAAATAATGGGGGTGTTGAGCGTGGCAGATGAGATGCAGACGACTGTAGAAGTGGATAAGAACGAGCTCTTGGATACTTGCCTGCTGGCGGGGCGCATCATGATTGAGGGCGGCAGTGAAATGTACCGGGTGGAGGACACGATGAAGCGGATCGCGGCCAATGCCGGCGTGACGGACGCCATTATCTTCACCACGCCGACCGGGATTTTTTGCAGCATTCGCAATGAACCGTACACCCAGTTGCGCCAGATTCAGACGCGTGATATTGACATGGAAAAGGTCACGCGCGTCAACACGCTCTCGCGGCGCTTTGCGACCGGCGACATTGATTTGCCCCACTTGCATGATGCGCTCGCCAATCTCGACGGGAATGTGCCTTACTTCCCCATGTGGATGCAGATCTGCGGTGCGGCGGTCGTGTCCGCGCTGCTGATGGTGGTTTTCACCCAGCACTATGACTGGTTCGATATTCCACTGGCCGGCATTACGGGTGCTGTCGGTTTTGTCGTGGCGGGCTACATTCATAATCTGACCAAAATTAAGTTTGTCAGCGAGTTAACTGCGTCGTTCGCACTCGCCTTGTGCGCGCTGATTGGGGTGAAGCTGGGCATTGGCCGCAACCTCGACAACATTTTGATTGGGGCCGTCATGCCGCTGGTGCCGGGGGTGGCGATTACCAATTCCATCCGCGACCTCCTGGCGGGGCACTTGCTGACGGGGATTGCGCGCGGGATGGAGGCCATTCTGACCGCTAGTGCCATCGGTTTCGGCATTGCTGTCGTCATTTCGTTCGCCTAAGGGGGGATTGCGATGAATCTTGTCCTACAGATTATCATTCAACTGATTTTTAGTTACCTCAGCACCGTGGCTTTTGCCATCTGCATTAACGTTCCCCGCCGCGGCCTGGGTTATGCGGGTCTGGCCGGGATGATTGGTTGGATCACCTACTGGGCGCTCTGGCGTCTGGGCGTGTCGGTGATGCTCGCGAACCTTGCGGGCGCCTTTCTGATCGGGATTGCGGGCATGTTGTTCGCCCGCTGGCAAAAGATGCCGGTGATTATCTTCAACATTCCCGGCCTGGTGCCGCTGGTGCCTGGGGGCACCGCCTATGAAGCCGTGCGCGCTTTTGCCAGCAATCAGCAAAGTCTGGCAATTGAACTACTCGTGCGCGTCATCATGGTGGCGGGCGCCATTGCCGTCGGCTTCATGCTCGCGCAACTGCTGTCAGAATTAACGCGGCCCCGGTTTGGCTCGTGGGTGCACTTGAATTCGAAAAAGCCGTGAGCGGAATATAATTGAAAAACGTAACTAAAGCTGTTGATTATTATATGTATATGTAAAAGCCACCGGATTTCAATTATCCGGTGGCTTTTATTGTGCTGATTTAAGCGAGGTGGAGCTGCTGACAAACACGAAGCAGAATTTCACGCGCAATCTCGTCTTTGCTGGCCATTGCTAGTTGTTCAGGCTCGGCATCGCGTTTGAGGAGCGTGACGCGGTTGGCGTCACTGTTGAAGCCAATAGCCGTGTCACTCACGTCATTGGCCACAATCATGTCCGCCCCCTTGGCGACCAGCTTCTTCTGCACGTTTTGCAGCAGGTCGTTGGTCTCGGCCGCAAAACCAAGCAGGAACTGATCCGCACGCTTCTGCTTGCCTAGGCCAGCCAGAATATCGGGTGTGCGCACCAAGTGCAGGTCAAGTGTGCTTGTGTCATCTTGCTTCTTGATTTTGTGATCAACGATGGCTTCTGGCCGGAAATCGGCAACGGCCGCCGCCATGAGGGTAATGTCGCTAGCGCCAAAATACGTGTTCACGGCCGTTTCCATTTCGGCCGCGGACACCACGGGCACAAGGTCAACATTGTGCGGCGTCGTGAGGCTTGCGCTACTGATGAGCGTGACCTCAGCGCCGAGGTCACGGGCCGCGCGGGCGAGCGCGTAACCCATTTTGCCGGAGGACTTGTTGCCAACGTAGCGCACGGGGTCGATGGCTTCGCGCGTGCCGCCCGCCGTGACCAGCACCTGTTTGCCGCGCAAGGGCTGTGGGGTGTGGTCCTGCAGGTAGGCTTCCAGTGCCGCCACGATGGTTGCTGGTTCGGCCAGGCGACCACTGCCGCTGTAGCCTTCAGCTAAGAAACCTTCAGCGGGGTCAATGACGAGCACGCCGTCTGCGCGTAGTTGCTGCACGTTGCGCTGGGTCGCGGGGTTAGCCCACATGTTCTTGTTCATGGCCGGGGCCACGAACTTCGGCGCGGCCGTTGCAATCAGCGTGCTGCTGGCCGCATCGTCGGCCAGCCCCTGCGCCATTTTGGCCAAAATATTGGCGGTCGCCGGTGCCACCAGGGCAATGTCGGTCCAGTCGGCGACGGTGATGTGCTTGATGGGGTCGCCTTCCGTTGCCGTGAATAGGTCGGTCAGTACCGGCCGCTTACTTAGCGTCTGGAAGGTCAGCGGCGTCACAAAGTCAGTGGCGGCGGCCGTCATGACCACCTGCACTTGGGCACCAGCCTTGATTAACAGGCGCGTGAGCAGGGCGGACTTGTAAGCGGCAATGCTACCGGTGACGTAGAGGGTGACGTGTTTGTCCTTAAGCATGCCCATTAGTTACTACTCATCAGGAAGTCGAGGATGTTCATGCCGGTGCTGGTCTGCATTTTGTACAGTTCGGTGTAGCCACAGTTATCGCAACTGATGGTCATGAACTTCTTGTTCTGCACGTCCATCAGCTTGGCGAAGGTGCCGCCGGTTGCCTGCAATTGATCACGGCTGTAAGAATGCCCGCCGCACTTAACGCAAGTGTAAAGTTGTTTTTCCATGATAACTCCTCCTTTTATTCGCGCCATTTCGTTGATGCCATTATAATGCAGTCCCGCCTGTGGTGACTAGCCACCTAAACAAAAGTTATTGTGAAACTTAGGTTTTGCGTTAGTTGAAACTGTTAGCTATTGCCAAAAACTGAAAGTTTAGTTTAGGAAATCTGCGCTCCTTTTAGAGGTACGTGGTTCCATAATAGACAGTGGGGGAACGTTAGTGGAGCGCCAGTGGAAGAGGTGCAATGATGCTGAAGAAGAAGCTATTTAAGACAGTATTAGCGATGGCGACGATGGTGCTAATTGCACCGTCTCAGTTTGCGTTGGCCGCAACGCCACAGACGCTGGACGATTTCTTTGGGTACAAATGGGACGGGACTAACGATAAGGGAGCTGCCAATGATTATCCGCAGCCACCTGATATTGACGGCGCACCCGGATTTGTGCCGTTTAATGATGTGTTTTCACCAGTTACGGCGCTCGCGAGTGGTGATACATCGACAGTTCCCGGTAGCAGTGTGTTAACAAATACCAGTAACGCTGACATTGGGGTTGAGGTTACTAGTAACAAAAATGAGGCCCAACAGGGTTCCATTTGGAACACTACAGGAAACGAACTTGATCTAACAAAGGACTTTCATGCCCAAATGCAGTTATATTTTGGCGTGAACGATGATAGTGCCGACGGACTCGCATTCGTTATGGCCGGAAGTCGGCCAAGTACCCTTCTAAATGGTGGTGGTGGTGGCCGACTTGGTATCTGGGGTGATTTGTCTAAGAGCATGAAGACATACACAACAGATGCATACAAAACAGCTCTCCAAAAGAGTTTCGCAATTGTGTTTGATACTTACTCGAATGTTGGGACTTATGACGGCGGCACTTTTGGGGATGCATACTATGATACCGGTGCGTTCCAGTCTGTTTTTCCACCGACGAATAATGTTGCTTATCCGTCTCGTGGCGGTTACTTGAGTGGCGCAAAAAATTCTAGTGGTGCGTATAATCAGTACGTTGCTTACGGCTACCCAAGTCAGCCAAATCAATATGCGTGGGTAAATGTTTTCCCAAGTGCTACAGGTTATGCTGCTGGTATGGGTACGATTGCTTTCTCAGGGCCAACTCAAAAATATGCGCGATCGGGATATTCAAGCGATTGGAATGGTACCAATATCAATGGGATGGGTGCAGCACAACTGGTTCCTCGTGGAAAGATGACCGACGATACTTGGCATTTGCTCACGCTTGACTACAAGACAGACGGCGCTGGTGGCGGGACGTTGACTTACACAACTGACCTAAACGATACAACCGGTAGTGCGGTATCAAAGAGCATTACTTGGACCGCGGCAGATATTCAAAAGTACTTCGGTACAAATAAGGTTGCCTGGGGTTTCACCGGTGCAACTGGTCAGCGGCACGAAAATGGTGTCGTTGTATTTCAGTCTATCCCCGGCATCCTCGACAACAGTATTGATACCAAGCTAATGGCTGAAGATGATAGCACTGACGTGACTAAAACGTACTTGGGCCGTCAGTACCAGCAACAATATACCGTTAGCTATAACGGCTCAAACAGTAAACAGAACTGGCCAGCCAGCGATTCAAATCATCTGGCTGCTGACCTACAGACCGGCTCGCATTATGGTTTTGTTGTTAATAGTGATGGCAAAGTGCCAGTTAAAATCACCGACAAAGATGGCAAGACAACGACTGTTGATGCTGATCCCGTTTCCACAGAATCAGCTACCGTGAGTGGCACCAATGTCACCATTGCGCGTGATATTCGTATCAGCGATATTGGTAGTCTGAAGAAGATGGATGGTGCGCAGACGCTTAAAATTCTGGCACCAGTGGAAGCAACTTCGGTTGGTGACGCAGAGACGGTTAATTCCGGTACCGTCGGTGGTGACAACGGGATTGTGACCGGCAAGGTTGAACTGCCAGGGCCACAGATTCCGCCACTCAGTTTTGACGCGGCACCAGATTTTGACTTCGGGACTGTTGGTGTTGCTGACATGATTGCAGGCCTGAAGAGTAAGCCTGGCACGGTGGCCAATGGCAGTAAGTTCCAGATCACATTGCCTGGTGACACGAATGAAACCGTTCAAGCCGAAATGAGTTCCTTCGGTTTGAACGGCGCGGGCGGTAACGTCTCCATCGGCTTCAAGCTTGGAGACAGCACGACACCGGTGACTATCACCGATAATGGCGCTGCAACTAACGTCTTTACTGGCAAAACGCTCAGTAACCAGAACATTTCCGATCCCACCATCACCACGGCACCGAGCCGCGATGCGAAGTTGGGCGACTACAAGAGCCAGATTACCTGGACAATTGTCGACGCGGCAACGAACTAGTTGTCAGCGGTAATTAAATAGCCTACACGGTGTTTTTGCAAAATACCGTGTAGGCTATTTATTTTAGCTTATTGCAGGTAATCAAGCGTTGCGACGCCGGCTGCCTCAGCTGCTACTAAGAGTGCGGATTCAGCCATCATGAACTCCGGACTGTGGTGGGGATGTGCTTTGCCATCGCCAATATCGCAGCCAACGTAGAAGAAGGTCGCGGGGATGGCTTGCGCGAAGTAGGCGAAGTCCTCGGACGGATCTTGCGGGCCGCAATCGTTAATACTGGTGACCACGTCCAGCTTGGCATTACGAATGCTGTCGATGACTTGGGTTGTGAGCTGCGGATCGTTGACCAGGACGGGGTAGTTATCGTCGTAATCGAGCTGGGCTTGCACGCCGAACATGACTTCAACGCCGTGCACCAGCTGCTCAATCTGCGTGCGCACGGTTTTGCGAGTGCTCTCCTTCATGACGCGGACATCACCTTTCAGGGTAACGGCCTGCTTGATGGCGTTGAAGGAGCCGACGCCGTCGAAAGAGCCGATGGTGACGCTGGCGGTATCGAAGGGGTCGATGCGCCGGGATACCACCGTCTGCAAGGCGGTGACGAAGTAGCTTCCTGCAACAATCGCGTCATTGGCAAGGTGCGGCATCGATGCGTGTCCGCCCTGACCCGTAAAAGTCAGGGTAAAATTCGCACGGCCAGTCTGGGTTTCGTTCAGGTGGTAATTCACACTGCCGGCGGGCATGCTGGACATGACGTGAACACCGATGATGTTGTCGACGTTATCGAGCACGCCGGCGGCGATCATGCCTTTTGCGCCGCCGGGGGAGACTTCCTCAGCGGGCTGGTGAATGATGCGCACGCGACCCTTCAGAGAGGTGCGGATGCTGTTGAGTTCACGCGCCAGAATCATCAGGTAGGCGGTGTGGCCATCGTGACCACACGCGTGCATGACGCCTGCATTTTGCGAACGGAAGGAGAGGTTGTTGTCTTCCTGGACAGCGAGTGCATCGAAGTCGGCGCGCAGGGCCAAAGTGCGGCCGGGCTTGCCGGAGTCGATGTTGATGGCGAAACCGTAGCCATCGCCATAAGGCACGGGGGTCATGCCGTTTTGGACGTAAAAGTCCTTGATGTAGGCGGCGGTCGCTTCTTCGTGGAAGGACACCTCAGGGTGTTCGTGCAGGTAACGCCGAATGGCAATCATCTCGGGCTCTGCGGCCTTGAGCTTGCGGATAAGTTCTGATTGAACTGACATGGAATCATCCTTTCTGTGGGGTGGGAGTTATGTACCAACTCAAGTGTAGGCCTTTTTGGCGCACAAAAGGATGACAAAATCCAAAAGGCCCCGCCCGGCGAAGTTACCAAGCGGGGCAGGAAGTGTGAATACGCAGTTAGCCTTTATTTTTGGCAAAAGGTGGCGCGAGGAGCAACTGCTTTTGTGTTTGGCGCGCCGTAGTTACTGCGCAGTCGCGCAAAAAAGGGCAGAAGATTGCGGCTTCGAAGTGATAATTTGGATCGACGCCGGCCGGCCCTCCGGTGTCCATTGCACTAACACCGCTAAAGCGATGAGTGCAAATGGCTTCTGACCAATCTGAGTTACGGTGAGAATCCGGCCTGCAAACGCGCACCACAATGCAACTTCCTGTGCTTAGCACAAATAAGTCCGAATTCCCAAGACCAGGGAATTCGGACTTATTTACGCTAATGCTCGGAAGCTGAACGCATTGTGGTTCGCTCTCTACTCAAACACCGGCAGCGCGTGCACGAACTCCGCGCCGTCAAAGTCACTCACATCGGCTTCAATTTGTGCTAAGCGTGCGTCGCTGATGGCCTTGGTCAGGATGTAAGTCACCCCGTCCTTGGTGATTGGCTTCGTGTAGGTGGTGCCGATGCGTTCGCGCAACGCGGCGGCAAGTGTGTCTGGACGCTTGACGGCAATCAGGCGCGCACAGATACGCGCATCTGCCTTAGCCACCTGGGTGGGCTCATCCAGGCTGGTAAAAGGCGCTGGTTCGCGCTGGTCCTGAATGGCACTGCCAATGGTAACCAGATCAGCGATGACCGAGTTGGCGGTTGGCAGCGACCCGGCACCAGGCCCCGTCATCATGATTTCCTTGGTGTTCAGGGAATCCACGAGCACCGCGTTATTTTCGTAAATGACGGCACTCAGCGCGTGGGTGCTGGCCACGAGGGCTGGACTGACGCGCAAGTCGAGCACGCCATCGTGCAGTGCGGCAACGGCCAGCGGCTTAATCACGTAACCGAGCGTGCGGGCAACGGCGAAGTCACCGCTGGTAACGCCGGCGATGCCTTGACGGTTAATGTCGGCCAGTTTTGGCGTCATACCAAATGCGAAACGGCTGAGGATGAGCAACTTGAACGCTGCGTCGAAACCTTCGACATCATTAGTGGGGTTGCTTTCGGCAAATCCCAGCTCCTGGGCGGCGGCCAGTGCCTGCTGGTAAGTGCGACCCTCGCGCACCATCTGCGTGAGGATGTAGTTGCTGGTACCGTTGACGATGCCGGCCACCCGCGTAATTTTGTCCCCCGCATAACTCTGCGCGAGCGTGTGCAGGATGGGGATGGCGCCGGTGACCGCGGCTTCGTAGTAGAGGCCGACGTGTTGCTTACGCGCCAGCGCCGCCAGCTCGGGGCCGTACTCACTGAGCAGGTCCTTGTTGGCGGAGACGACGTGCTTGCCGTGTTTGAGCGCGCTGAGCAGCAGCGGGTAGGTGTCGCGGACGCCGCCCATGACCTCGACGACAATGTCGATGTCCGGGTCGGCGACGATACTGGCGGCGTCAGTTGTTAGCGCGATGTCGGGGTAATTCTCCTGGCGCTGCGGGTAGAGGTTGCGCACTGCCGCACGGGTAATGTGCAGGTCCAGTGCGGCCAGTTGTGGGCGAGCGCGGCGCAAAATGCTGACAACGCCGCTGCCGACGGTGCCTAGACCCAGCAATCCGATGTTAATTTTTGCCATGCGGCCCCCCTACTTGATTTTGGCGAAGGCCTGCTTGAGGTCCGCAATCAGGTCGTCAGGATCTTCAATGCCGACGGAGAAGCGCAGGAGGCCAGGCGTGATGCCGCTGGCGGCGCGTTCTTCCTCGTTCAATTCGGCGTGGCTCATCTTTGGCGGGTAGGAGAGGATGGTTTCCACGCCGCCTAGAGACACGGAGAATTCGGGAATCTGGGTGTTTTCCGCCACGATTTTGGCGTTGGCTTCGCTGCCGACGTCAAAACTCAATACGGCGCCACCATTCTTAGCTTGGCGCAACTGAATGTCGTGGCCGGAGTTGCTGGGCAAGCCTGGGTAGCACACGCGGGTGACTTGTGGCTGCTGTTCGAGCCATTCGGCAATCTTTTGCGCGGAGCTACTGGATTGCTGCATGCGAATGCCCAGAGTCTTCATGCCCCGCAGCAGTAGCCAGCAATCCGTCACACCGAGGGTCGCCCCCACGGCATTTTGGACAAAATAAATACGGTCAGCTAGTGCCTTGTCCTTGGTGATGGCGGCGCCCGCAACGATGTCAGAGTGACCGGACAGGAACTTGGTAGCGGAGTGGACGACGATGTCGACGCCCAGTTCTAGTGGCTTTTGCAGCACGGGGGACATGAAGGTGTTGTCGGCAATCGTTAGCAGATTCTTTTCCTTAGCGATGGCAACGATGGCGGGGATGTCGGTGACGGCCAGAATTGGATTGGAAGGCGTCTCGATGTAAATGGCCTTGGTGTTGGGCTGGATGGCCGCGCGGACGGCGTCTAGGTCGGCGAGATCCACGAAGGTGTGGTCGATGCCAAAGCGGTTCAAGACCTCTTCCAGAATACGGAAGGTGCCGCCGTAGACGTACTTAGACACGATGAGGTGATCGCCCTGGCTGAAGGTGAGCAGCACGGAGGAAATAGCCGCCATCCCGGTGCTGTAGAGGAAGCCATACTTGGCACCTTCCAGTGCGGCAACGGCATCCTCGGCAACCTTGCGTGTTGGGTTACCACTGCGGGAGTAGTCGAATTCACCGAAGTGGTCGAAATCGGTCTGGTTAAAAGTCGAAGAGAGCTGAATCGGGGTGTTCACGGCGCCGCTTTCCTTGTCGGCGACGGTAGTCTTCTTAATAATGGTTGTCCAATCGTGCATGAGTTAATCCTCCTTGGTTTGGCTGGCAGCAACGGCGTTTTTAATATCTTCCCAGAGGTCGTCCTTATCTTCAAGGCCAACAGAGAACCGGATGAGCTGCGGCGTGATGCCGAGCGCGAGCCGGTCGCCGACGGGCATGTCGTGGTGCGTCTGCACGTAAGGAACGGTAATCAGGCTTTCGACCCCGCCCAGACTCTCGGCAAAAGAGCAGACCTTGAGGGCGCGCAGGAACGTGTCGACGTCGCAATTATCTGCCAGGTAGAAACTAATCATCCCGCCGACGCCGGCGTAGAGCACCTTGTCGATGCCCGCGAGTGTTGGCAACTGCTGAGCGAGGAAACGCGCGTTGGCGGTGTGTGCCGCCATGCGGACGCTGAGTGTTTTGAGCGAGCGAATGAGCAGCCAAGAGGTGAAGGGGTCAAGCGTCTGGCCGGTTGTGGTCAGTTCTTCCTGCAATAAGTCAGCGAGTTTAGCGTCCTTAACGATGACCGCACCGCCGAGGATGTCGTTGTGGCCGCCCAGGTACTTGGTAACGGAGTGGACAACAACGTTGGCACCCAGTTCCAGTGGGTTCTGGTAGATTGGCGTGAGGAAGGTGTTGTCGACAATAATCAAAATGTCGGGTCGCACCGCGTGCACCGCCGCACTCACACCTTCAATATCAATCACCTTCATCGTCGGGTTTGAAGGTGATTCGATCCAGATGAGCTTGGTTGCGGGTTTCAGCAAGAGCAGCAAGTCGTCGACATTAATGCCGTTCCACTTGTCGTAGTTGATGTTGTACTTGGCCTGGCGCTCGTCGAAGTAGCGGAAGGAGCCGCCGTAGAGGTCGTCGCTACAGACGAAATGGTCACCGGATTGGGTGAGCGCGCTGAACACGAGGTCAATGGCCGCCATGCCGGAGCTAGTCGCGAAGGCGTCGGTGCCGTGTTCGATGGTGGCGAGCTGCTTTTCCAGGAGGCTGCGGGTCGGCTCTTCCAGCCGCGAGTAGTCATAGCCGGTGGACTGGCCGAGACCGGGGTGCCGGAACGCGGTGGAGAAGTAGAGCGGCGCGACCACGGCGCCAGTGTTGGCGTCGTCGGTGCCGTTAGTGCCTTGAACAAGTTGCGTGCTGATTTTAGTCATGTTTTTATGCCTCCTGAATGGCTTTAGTAGGTTGCTGCGTCGGAATGGCGTTCAGCCAGTCGCGATAGAAGCTGGCGGCGTCATGTTGCCAGTTGGCCCGAATTCGCATGTCACGGTCAAAATAATGCTGCGGGGTGGCAGCGTCCGCGCCATTTTGCCGGCGGTCGCGGTGATATTCTGCGGCGAGCGTGCCGGGCAGGTATTCGAAGTGGCCACTGACGTAGGTTGAGTGCGTGACCGGATTGCTGATGATGCAGGCGCCGAGCGCGTCGTCACCGGCTAGGACGCTGCCGGAGGTGACGTTCGCAGCGGGGATGCGGAAGTAGCGCGACTGGGGCATCAGGTACTGTCCGCAGCGGTATACACCGCAAATCTTGCGGTCGAGGCGTTCGCCTTCAAACGTGCCGTCGATGTGCCCCGCGGCCAGGGCGCCCCAGCAGAGAAACAGGCTGCCGTGTACGTGGCCGTGGCGCCACTGCAAGATGGTTTGCAACTCGTCCCAGTAGTCAACGTCCGCAAACTGCTTCTGGTCCAGCGGCGCGCCGGTGACGATGAGGGCATCGAACTGCTCACGCTCAACATCACGGAAGCTGCGGTATGCACGTCGCAACGCCGTCTCGTTGCGGCGAATATGGTGCGTTGCCGGCAAGATGAAGGTGAGATTGACGTCAACGCCGGCGCGGGCAAAAGTGCGGGCGAATTGCTGCTCAGTGACGGCCCGGTTGGGCATCAGGTTCAAAATGAGAATGTTGCGCGCTTGCGGGTTCGGCTGTGGCGCCGCATCCCGCGTTAAACCACTGAGAATACACACTGCAGACATATCGTAATTCCTCCTGTTCCAGTCGAGCGCGCGACATAGAAGTTTCCGTTCAAAATTCGTAAATGCTCAACTTCTAAGCGGGTCGCTTCGCTCTGTACACAAAAAACCCGCAACCCCAAAATGGGATTGCGGGACGATGATCGTGTTACCACCCGTGTTTTGCAACGCGTCACCGCGCTACACTTACTCAGTACGGAGGTTTCCAGAATGTGAAGACCTCGATACTGCTGCGCGTTAACGGGCGACACCCGCCTGTAGTTAACGATTGCTCGCTACAGGAAGTACTCGGAGACCATCTTCACACCCGCTACGCTACCGGCTTGCACCAAACCCGGCTCTCTTTGAGCATAACTAAGATGTTACTTATCTCGTCATCGTGACTAAATGTTGATGCTTATGTTAGACCTAAGTAGCTTATCAGTCAAGTGCCATATTGGTCTAATTTTTGTCACAGTTGTGTTCTGGTTTTGAAGCCGGTAGCGAACCGAATTGGCTCCGTGGCGGAAGATTCCGCAGCGGGGACCGCTCGAGCCTAAAGTCTCTCACTGGTAGAGTTGCCGCAAGCCCGGCGTCAACTCTACGCTCCCGAGAGGATTGTGTGCAGCCGCGAGAAACCACCGCGTCTCCAAACAATCCTCTTTTCGCTGCTGCATCTTCCACCACTTCGCCGATTCAGTTCGCTACCTCAGCGAGTGCGGTGAACAGGAAGCAAATTTGAGCACTGTGGTGATTGGTATATGTCATGATTGCCGTCATTTAGTTGATGAGTAGTGAAAACCACTGTGGGACTGGGTGGAAATGACGGAGGGGTAAGCGAGAAGAAAAAGAGCCGTGCACACATGGCGTGGGTTTGGTCAGGTGTGCACGGTTCTTTTTCGTAGGAGTGCGTATTTTGCCGCTGGGTTTACGGCAAAATCGCTAGCGGAAGACGGCAAGACCGGCTGTAGCGATCCCGCTTGCCCCACTTGCAATTGCGTAGTCGTCCCCGCCCAGTTCCGGTGTAGCAGATTAACATCAGTACGCTTTACGACAACGCTGCCTGTGGTAGCTTCTCACAGGAACTAAGTTGGTAAATGACGCGGACGGCCTCGTCGGCACGCTTACTGTCGACGCCAATCATCGTGCTGATTTGCGAGGCACCCTGGTTGATCATTGTCGGTGCGATGCCAATTTTTGCTAATTGGTCTAGCACCTGAGCAATCAGATTTTCGCGGGCGTAAAGGCCTTCGCCCACAACCATGATGATGGCGAAATCGTCGAACCACTCCATTTTGTCAGGGTTGATGGCTTCGCGGATGTCGTCAGTCAACGCACTCATCTGGGTCGCGTTCAGCTGACTTTTGTCGAAAATAATGGTCAAGTCGTCAATCCCACTGGGCATGTGTTCGTAGCTGACCTTGTACTTGTAGAGCACCTGCAGAATTTTGAGAGTCAGTCCGACTTCCTTGTTTAGCAGGTAGCGGTGCAGGTAGAGGGCCGTAAAGCCGTTGCTGGCGGCCACGCCCGTAATTAGGTGGTGGTGGCGGACGTCCTTAGTCGGCGCAATCATCGTGCCGGGGGCATCAGGGTCGTTGGTGTTCTTGACGTTGACACGAATACCGGCGGTGATGACCGGAATGATGGCCTCATCGTTGAAAACGGAGAAGCCGGCGTAAGACAGTTCGCGCATCTCACGGTAGGTCAACGTGTTGATGGCGCGCGGGTGGTCGACAATCTCCGGGTTGACCGCGTAAATGGCGGAGACGTCGGTGAAGTTTTCGTAGAGGTCGACGTCAAAACCGCGGGCGAGAATGGAGCCGGTGATGTCGCTACCGCCGCGGGCAAAAGTGGCGTAGTTGCCATCCTTGTCGTAGGCAAAGAAGCCCGGTACGATGATGATTTCGCCTTCTTCCAGGCGGTAGTGGGCGATGGTTGCATAGCTGCCTTCGAGCAAGTTCGCGCTGCGCGGTGCACCATCGACGACCATCCCCAAGTCTTTGGGATCCACGAAGCGCGCCCGGTAGCCCAAGTGGCTCATGACCCGTGCAATCAGGCGGGCGTTCATATTTTCGCCCTGTGCCATGAAGGCGGCGTAGAGGTGTTCGGTGCTCGGGTACTGCCGCGCTTCCAGTGCCTCAAGGTGGGCGCGAAGTTTGGCAATGATGTCGCTGCCGCCCATGCTGAAGTAATCGGCGATGTCGCGGTAGCGGGCTAGAATTTCGTCGCGGATGGCGCTGGTGTCGCTGCCGGCTTGCACCGCAGCGGCCAATTGGAGGAGCAAATCCGTCACCTTAATGTCACCCTTGCGGCGTTTACCGGGTGCAGAAACTACCACAATGCGCCGCGCCGGATCGGCGACGATAATGTTGATTGCCTTTTGTACCTGAGTGCCGCTGGCGAGCGATGAGCCGCCGAATTTAATGACCTTCATGATCGTCCTGCTTTCCAAAATTAGATTTGTCACATAGTTAAGCCTTTAAAATTAAAATTGTCAACTCTTGACAGTTTGATTATTGAGACGTATTCTAATGCCAATATCAAAAAAGATAGAGGTTGCGGCCGACAAGAGTAACACAGCTGAATTCCGTCGGGGAATTGTGAGGCAGTGCGAAAGGGGAGACCGCCGAAAGTCCGGGTGATGACAAACTCGAACTTGGGCCAGCGTTGAACAGATGCTGGACTGTCGCCGCATATGCGGCGGAGCGCTATCGCATCTCGTGGACGTGAGTTCGATTATTGGCATACAGTCAACTTCGGCTCCCCGCACCGTGCGAAAGTGCATGGTGCGGGGGGCCTTTTTGCATCTTCGGCAACGAGCGCGTGACGCGGTACTTAACCCGGACGCGCAGCACCATGGACATTGAAACACAGCACATAACCGCCCACGTCCGCAGCCTACAATTGGAGGTTTTCACATGACACCAGCACCCATCGCAATTCACCGCCCGACCCGCTTGCTCATCTCGCAAGCGGCGCTCGCCCACAACCTAGAAGAAACGCGTAAAGCGTCTCACTGCCACTTCATGTTTCTGGCAGTGAAGGCCAACGCGTACGGCTTCGGCCTAACCGAAGTGGGTCGAGGCGCCCTGAACGGTGGCGCTGACGGGTTGGCCGTTGCGGTCATTGATGAAGCCATTGCGCTGCGGCAGGCAGGCATCACCGCCCCCATTTTGATCATGTCATTGGTGCAACCCGAGTACGCGCAGTTGTGTATCGATAACGATTGCATCGCGACCGTTGCGAGCCTCGATTGGCTGCAGCGGGCGCTCCCTTACCTCAAGGGCAATCAGCCGTTGCGCGTTTCCGTTGCCGTGGATACCGGCATGGGCCGCATCGGCTACCGTGACCGCAGCGAGATTGACGCCAGCCTCGCCTTCATGAAAGCACACGCCACCGCGTTCACTTACTACGGCCTCATGACCCACTTCTCCCAATCCGATTCGGAGAAGGTGGCCTACTTCCACAAGCAGTTGGCGCGCTGGCACGAATTGACTGACACGCTCGAAAAGCCAGCGATGGTGCACGTCGCTAACTCTGGTGCTGCCATGTATCATGCCGATGAAATTCCCACCGATGTTATTCGCGCTGGGACCGTGGCTTATGGCATTGAGCCATCGCTAGGCGAATTGCGGCCGGCGAACTACCTGCAGCAGATTGAACGCCTGGAAACGGAGCTCATCTTCGTCAAGCAGATGCACGCCGGCGACGGCATCTCCTACGCGCACATCTATGAGGCAAAAGAGGGCGAATGGATTGGCACGATTCCGCTGGGCTATGGCGATGGCTTAACCCGCCGCCTGACCGGCTTTAAGGTACTCATCAACGGACAGGAATGCCAGATTGTTGGCAAATTGGCAATGGACGCGATGATGATTCGTTTGCCAGGACCGCTGCCATTGGGCACGAAGGTCACGGTGCTCGGACGCGACGGTGACAAGCAGATCACGCTGGACGACTGGGCCGATTACGTCGGGACGGCGCCATGGGAATTGTCGATTAACTTTACGGAACGCTTGGCAAGAGAACTCGTTCCAAATTTTAAGGCTGCGGACGTGGGCGGTTAGCCAGTCGCACTTGTCGCTTTAGCGACTAGTAAGACGGACATCGGAGAGGCCCGGTCATGTAAGGTGGTCTGAAGCTAAATCCCGAACTTAGGATTTAACTTTAGGCTGCCTTACATGTTGAGGGCCTGCCCACGGGAGCGCGACTCAGCAGTAGGCACGCACACAACATTCAATCAGGGTTTTACAGGAGGCAAAATGATGCAGGCATACACAACGAACGCCGCGGGCGAACTCACTATTGGCGGCGTGGCGGCAAGCACGCTCGCCAGCCAGTACGGCACACCACTTTACGTATACGACGTCAGCGTCATCCGCGACGCGATTCGGGCGTACAAGGCGGCTTTTGCCACCCAGCCAATTGACTACAGCATCAGTTACGCAGCCAAGGCGTTCGCCAGCGTCGCGATGTTCCAAGTCGCCGCCAGTGAGGGTGCGCACCTGGACGTTGTGTCCGGCGGGGAAATCACCACCGCACTCAAGGCGCGTTTCAACATGCAAAATGTCTCTTTTAATGGGAACAACAAGACAGACGCCGAACTGGAATTGGCCCTCGATAGTGGCCTGGGCACCGTCATCGTCGACAACGATTACGAGCTCGACCGCCTCAGCAACTTGGCCGTTCAGCGCGGCCAGCAGCAGGACATTTTGCTGCGGGTCACCCCAGGGGTTTCGGCGCACACGCACGAATACATCATGACTGGGCAGGTTGATTCCAAGTTTGGTTATGATGTCGAAAGCGGTCAGGCCGTGGCGGCCATTGCTAAGGCGCAGGCACTGCCCGGCGTTAACTTACGCGGCTTGCATGCCCACATTGGCAGCCAGATTTTTGAAACCAGCGGCTTCGTGGCCGAAGCGCAAAAGTTAGTGGCCGTTTCCGCTGACAGTAACTTCCAGCCCGACATCATTGACCTGGGCGGTGGCTTTGGCATTCGCTACACGGATGACGATCAACCATTGCCCGCCACCGCCTTTATCGACGCGTTGACGCCGGCACTGCAGGCAGCGTGCGCTGAGCGCGGACTGACTGTACCCACTATTTGGATTGAACCAGGACGCTCAGTTGTCGGCGCTGCGGGCTACACGCTCTACACTGCTGGCAGCCGCAAGGTGGTGCCGGGCGTGCGCACTTACCAGACCGTTGATGGCGGCATGGGCGATAACATTCGGCCCGCTCTTTACCAAGCCAAGTACGATGTGCTTTTGGCCAAGCAACCAGCCGCTGCTCCGGAAGAAACGCTGACCATCGCGGGCAAGTGCTGTGAGTCCGGTGACATTCTGGCTACGGACGTACAGTTGCCACGAGTGCAGGCGGGGGATGTCCTGGCAGTCCTTTCAACGGGTGCTTACGGTTACTCAATGGCCTCGCTTTACAACCGTAATCCGCGGCCGGCCGTGGTGTTCGCCGAGAACGGTAAGAGTCAGACAGTCATTCGCCGCGAAACTTGGGCGGATTTGATCGACCACGATGAAGAGTATGCCGGGCTGTGACAAGAGCCTAATGTGTCTACACAAAGTAAACACGTTTTACGTCAGTGAAAAATGGAACTTAAGCAGATTGTAAAGGAAAAATCGACTTTTCTTCCTATCTTCATCGCGACCACGCCGCACCCGCTTGCTAAGTTAAGACTAAAGACAAACCCAAGGAGAAAAACATGACCCAGACTTTTGACGCTGAAAAGATTATTGCTTACATCGCGAACGCTCCCAAGAGCACGCCCGTTCACCTGACTATCGCCGGTGACATGGCGGCACTGACCGCCGTGCCTGAAGGGGTGCAGGCCTTCATCGATACCAAGACCGCCCAGCTATACGGCGATAACGACGTACTGGCACCATGGCTAGCAGCCAATAGTGCGGCTATCACTGCGCAGCGCGCCGAAGTCAGTGCCCGTAACTCGGGTGTGCCAATGCTGGACATTAGTAAGTTCAACGCCCGCATTGAACCGGGTGCCATCATTCGTGAACACGTCGCAATTGGCGATAAGGCGGTCATCATGATGGGTGCCGTCATCAACATCGGCGCCGTAATTGGCGATGAAAGCATGATTGACATGGGCGCTATCCTGGGTGGCCGCGCTACCGTCGGCAAACACTGCCATATTGGTGCCGGCACCGTGCTTGCTGGGGTCGTGGAGCCCGCCTCCGCAACACCAGTGATTATCGAAGACAACGTGTTGATTGGTGCGAATGCCGTGGTGCTCGAAGGGGTCCGCGTTGGCGCTGGGGCGGTTGTGGCCGCTGGTGCTGTGGTGACCAAGGACGTGGCGCCCGGCGAAGTGGTTGCCGGTGTGCCCGCCAAGGTGATTAAGCGCGTGGACGCCAAGACCGAGTCCAAGACCGGCCTGATTGAGGATTTGCGGAACATCTAAGTGGAGGCGCGACATGACTGAAGATTTAACGGCAGCCCAGCTCAGCAGTATTCGCCGCGACTTGCACCGCATCCCCGAACTGGCACTCCACGAGACCCGCACCCAGGCCTACCTGCTCCAGCTGATCAAAAGTTGGCAGACGGACTACTGCGAAATCAAACTCGTTCCGGAAGTGCCTACTGCAATTCTGGTGCGTCTTGCCGGAACGGAAGGCAAGCGCACCATTGGTTACCGCACCGACATCGATGCCCTGCCGGTGACCGAGGAAACCGGGCTAGATTTTGCCAGCACGATTCCTGGCCAAATGCACGCCTGCGGGCACGACGTCCACATGACCGTCGCGCTCGGAATTCTGCAGCACTTCCTGCACGAGCAACCGCGCGCGAACCTGATTTTCTTCTTCCAACCGGCTGAGGAGAATGACTTCGGCGGCAAGCGCGTGTATGACGCTGGCGCCTTCAGTGGCAAGTGGCGGCCCGATGAATTCTTCGGTATGCACGATAACCCGGCACTGCCAGCGGGGCAAATTGCCTGCCGCATGGGCACGCTTTTTGCCGGCACGACCGAGATTCACCTGACCTTCACGGGTGTTTCCGGCCACGCGGCTTTTCCGCAAAAGGCGACTGACGCTTTGGTTGCGGCCAGCGCCTTCGTGATGCAGGTGCAGACGGTGGTGTCGCGCAACGTGGATCCAGTCCGCGGCGGCGTGGTCACCATTGGCCAGCTGCATGCCGGCACCATCGGCAACGTGATTGCCGGTAGTGCCCATCTGGATGGGACTATCCGCGCTTTTCGTCAGGAGGACATTCTGATGATGCAAAAGCGCGTACGCCAGATTGCGGACGGGGTTGCCGCCACGTACGGCGTCACCGCGGATTTGCAGCTGATTCAGGGCGGCTACATGCCGGTCGAGAACGCGCCGGAACAGACCGCGGACCTCATCGACTTCATGAGTCATGATACGCAGATAGATTACGCCGAAGTGCCACCGGCAATGACCGGCGAGGATTTTGGTTTCCTGTTGCAGCAGTTTCCGGGTGCGATGGTGTGGCTGGGCGTCGGTGATCCGGCGCACCCACTGCACAGTAGCAAAATGAGTCCGGACGAGGCGGCACTTGCACCTGGTGTTTACGCGCTGAGTCGCTTTTTGGAACACCGCATGCAGAAGTAAAGAATAAGGAGGAGTCCAAATGTACGAGAATGTTGAACTAATGACGGCGATTATCACGCCTTTCAACGCGGCGGGGGATGTTGATTACCCAGCGCTGGATAAACTGGTGACGCGCCTGCTCGCTGAAGGCACGCAGGGCTTCATCGTTGCCGGCACCACCGGCGAATCACCAACGCTGACCAATGCGGAAAAGGTCGCCCTGTTCCAGTATTTTGCCACCCACACTCGCGATAAGGCACTGGTGATTGCCAATGTTGGCAGTAACAACACCGCCGAATCCGTGGCGCTCGCCAAGGCGGCCAGCGCAATTAACGGCGTCGACGGCTTGCTGGCGGTGACGCCTTACTACAACAAGCCGAGCCAGGCGGGGATGATTGCCCACTTCACGGCCATCGCCGACGCTAGTGCCGTGCCCGTCATGCTCTACAACATTCCCGGCCGGACGGTGGTGCGCCTGACGAACGAATCGGTGCTGAAGCTCGCACAGCACCCGAACATTAACGCAGTCAAGCAGTGCACCAGTAATGAAGACATTGCCTACCTGACCGCCTACAAGCCGGATGACTTCACGGTCTTCACCGGTGAGGACACTGAGATGCTCGGCGCCGTGCGCGCCGGGGCGGCGGGGGTCATCTCCGTGGCCAGCCACTTCTTTGGTAAGCAGATGCTGCAATGCTTAGCTGCTGAAAAGGCGGGTGACACCGCTCGCGCGGATGAATTGATGTCCTGGCTGACGCCCAAGATGAACGCTTTGTTCGCTTGCCCATCGCCAGCGCCAACGAAGATGTTCCTGGCCCAGCGCGGCGAAACCCGTGCGGATGTGCGCTTACCGCTGATTGAACTGAATGCGGACGAGCAAGCAGAGATTTTGCAAATTTTGGAGGCTGAATAATGACGACAACGGTATTACTGGCGGGGGCGTTTGGCAAAATGGGCAAGCGCATCACGCAGATGATCAACGACAGCAGTGACCTGGAAATCGTGGCTGCATTTAGCCCCCTCGGCGCCGAAAAAGCACCATTTCCCGTGTTCACCAGTTACGATGCCATCGACGTGCATGCCGACGTGTGGATGGACATGACCACTCCCGACGGTGCGCGCGCTAACGGGGAGTTCGCCCTAGCCAACGGCTTTGACACTGTAATTGGCACGAGTGGTTTGAGCAAGGCGGACACGCAGCGCTTGGGTCAGTTGGCCAGCGCCAACGGCCGGCACCTGCTGGTCGTGCCGAACTTCTCCATCTCCGCGGTCCTGCTCATGCAGTTTGCCGCCAAGGCGGCAGCCTACTTCCCGGATGCTGAGGTGCTGGAATACCACCATCAAGACAAAATCGACGCGCCCAGCGGCACCGCCCGTGCAACCGCGCAGATTATCTCTGCAGCGCGTCAGGCTCAGCCGCTGACACCCAAGTCTGATGCCGCTGCTCGCGGCGACCGTATTGATGACGTTCAGGTGCACGCGGTGCGTCTGCCCGGCTTTAACGCCAGCGAAGAAGTGATCTTCGGTGCTCCCGGTGAAGCGCTGACGATTCGTCAGGATTCGTTTGACCGCTCGTCCTTCATGGCTGGCATCCACCTTGCCATTGCGAGTGTGAACGGCCTGCAAGATGCGCTCACCATCGGCTTGGACACGCTGCTATAGAAAGGAATGCGCTGATGCCAGAATTGAAGCAAGGACTTAAGCTCGGCAACCACCTGCTGCAAAAGGTCGCCCCCTCCGCTATCCGCGCGGTCGACCAGCAGATTTCACCAATTCCGGGCATCATCAAACTGACCCTGGGAGAACCAGATTTTGCAGTTCCCGAGCACGTGAAGCAGGCGACGGTCGCGGCTATTGAAGCCGACTATTCGCACTATGCCCCCTCAATGGGTTATCCCGAGTTGCGCCAAGCCGTCGCGGATTACTTGGGGCGGCGCTGGCACGCAGACTACGCGCCGGAAGAAATTATCGTGACGACCGGCGCCACTGAAGCAATTGCGGCCACCTTGCACGCGTTGTTTAACCCCGGCGACACGCTCATCGTGCCCACCCCAACCTTCCCGCTGTACGCGGCGATTGGCCGGGAGTGCGGCCTGAATGTCGTCGAGGTCAGCACCGCGCCGGCCTTCATCATGACACCGGAACTACTGGCCGACACCTTGGCCGCGCATCCTGACGCTAAGGCGATGGTAGTCAACTACCCCGGTAATCCCACGGGTGTGACTTACACGCAGGCGCAGATCCGCGCATTGGCGGCGGCGGTGGCGCAGACGAATTTGCTGCTACTGTCCGACGAGATTTACGCGGAACTCACCTACAACGAAGAACACTTGAGCCTCGGTCAGCTTTTGCCCGCACAGACGGTGCTGATTAGCGGCTTGAGCAAGTCGCACGCGATGACTGGCTACCGGGTCGGTTACGTGGCAGGTCCCGCGGCCCTCACAGCGCAGATTGGCAAAATGCACCAGTACATGGTGACGACGGTGGCCAGTCCGATGCAGATGGCGGCCCTGGCCGCATTGCGTGACGGTGGCGCTGATCCGCTACCGATGCGCGCCACTTATAAGCAGCGCCGCGACCTGGTCGTGGCGGGGCTGTCCGCCGCAGGCTTTACAGTGGCAACTCCGGGCGGGGCGTTCTACGTTTTCGCCAAAATGCCGGCGCGCTTTGGGGATGACGACGTGGCGTTTAACCTGCGTCTGGCCAATGAAGCCAAGGTCGGACTGGTACCGGGTTCCGTGTTTGGTCCCGGCGGCCGCGGCTACTTGCGCTTGTCTTACGCAGCGGCGACCGACCGTTTGACAGAAGCACTCCGGCGCATTCAGGCCTTTTGCCAGGCGAACTAGAGGAAGAGGAAAGAGGAAGAATAATGAGTGATAGAAAGTACACAGTCGCAATTCTTGGTGCCACCGGTGCGGTGGGCACGCGCATGATCGAGCAGCTCGAGCAGAGCACGATTCCGGTGGGCGAGATTCACCTGCTGGCATCGAAGCGTTCCGCCGGCAAAACCTTGCAGTTCAAGGGGCAGGACGTGGTCATCGAAGAGGCCGTGCCCGATTCCTTTAACGGCGTTGACTTGGTGCTGGCCTCCGCTGGCGGTGGCGTTTCCGGCCGTCTTTTGCCTGAAGCCGTCAAGCGCGGGGCTGTGTGCGTCGACAACACTTCCTTATTCCGGATGAACGACAACGTGCCGCTGGTTGTACCTGAGGTGAACCCGGATGCCATGGCCCAGCATCACGGCATCATCGCCAACCCGAACTGCTCCACGATTCAGATGGTGGTGGCGCTCGAACCAATCCGTAAGCAGTATGGCCTCAAGCAGGTGATTGTCTCCACTTACCAGGCGGCCGGCGGTGCGGGCCAGTCCGCGATTAACGAGCTGTACACTGAAGCCCAGGCGAAGCTGGATGGCAAGCCTATGCAGGCGGAAATCTTGCCGGTAAAGGGTGACAAGAAGCACTACCCACTGGCCTTCAACCTCTTGCCGCAAATCGATGTCTTCGAAGAAGCGGATTACACTCACGAAGAGTGGAAGATGATTCGCGAAACCAAGAAGATCATGCTCGGCGACAAGTTTGCTAAGGACATTAAGGTCACCGCGACCTGCGTGCGTGTGCCCGTGCCGATTGGTCACGGTGAGACCGTCTACTTCGAAACGGCGCAGGAACCAACCCCGGCCGAATTGAAGCAATTGTTGGCTACCGCCCCTGGTGTTGTTGTAGAAGACGACCCAGCCACGCAGCTTTACCCGCAGCCAATCAACGCTGAAGGCAAGCGCGAGACTTTTGTTGGCCGCATCCGGGCCGATGTCGAAAACCCAGGTAGCTACCACATGTGGGTTGTCGCCGACAATCTGCTGAAGGGTGCTGCGTGGAATGCCGTCCAGATTGCTGAGGAACTGGTCAAACGCGACCTGATCCACGTGCCCGCCGGTAGTGCCGAACTGTTCGCTGACGCGCAGGCCTAATGCAAAATGTAGTAAATTCACTTCACTAAAATGCCGATATTATTCTGCAAAACAGAGGATGCAGCTGCATTGCAGGCCGCTTTATTGCAACGAAAGCCCATGAACTGGGCGTTTGAGAACTGCCGTGGTCGAAATGACCGCGGCAGTTTTTGCGTCCACGAATAATAACAAGGATAATCGTTGACGTGCATGAGCTGGGCCAAGTTCGTGTACCGGAAAGTTTGTAAACAGCGCATTTACAGGCTTATAAAAGTTTTGTTGGTATCAACAACTAATTTTAGATAACGAACGATTATTTTTGAGGTGAAGGTAATGAAGATTAGTAAAACTTGGCAGAAGGTATGCGTGGGCGTTCTGAGTTTGGTCGTGCTCCTGTTTGCGGGTTACGGTGTGAAGACGGCGGCCGATGAATTTTGGGGCGGCCACGAGGCAGTGGAAGAGATTAACCACAATATTGATTTGCTGAGTGGAAATTTGCACCAGCGGAATGTAGAGCTCAAGAACACTAAAGCAGCGCTGGAAAAGGCAAATACGAACAATGCAAAACTAGAGAAGGAATTGACAGAAAAGCAGGAATTACTGAAGAAAAACGAGAATGAAATTGCGTTTCTGCATCTTAAAATAACTCAGATTACTAATGCCAACAATCGGTTGCAGGATCAGCTTGCCAGCGATAAGCTGGCGAACGATGCCAAGGTTAAAGATTTAAAGGGGCAGATTGAAAAGCTGCAGGCTGATAATGATGCGTACACAATAACTATTAACCAGTTGAGGGCAGATAAGAAGAAAGCTGAAGATCAGGTTCGTGAACTTCAGATTGAAACAGGAAACCAGCGAAACGATATTAAAGATCTTAATGAAAAACTTGAAGAAACAAAGAAAGACCGCGACGAATACAAGCAGGGTAAAGACGATAATGATAAGCTTTTAGAGCAGGCTGAAAAAGACGCTCGCGGAACCTTGAAGAAGACCCACGACGCGCTCGATCGTAACGACATCGAGGGCCACTGGCACAATGAGGACAACCAAAATTAAGCTCTAGGCGCTAGTTCGCTAAGAGCAGCTGATAAAATCAATTCAATCAAAAAGGCAACTCAGGTAGACTGCAGCATCTATCTGGGTTGCCTTTTGAATTGTGATCAAGGTGCTCAACTTAAGGTTGACTAAGGTGAGTGCGCAAAGGGACTAGGGTGAATTGGCGGAGCAAACGACGGTAGATTGGCGAAACTAAAAATGAGGCGCACTGCGGCGGGTTTATGCCGTAGTGCGCCTCATTTTTAGCGGGAGTGGTATTTTGACTCATAGAGGCAAAATACCCAGTGAGAGACCGCAGGGCTCGAACGGTCCCCGCCAACCTGCCGCCGTTTGTGGAGCCAATTCACCCCAGACCCGGCAGAACGTCTATTCCACCGTCACCCGGTCACGGCCAGCACGCTTGGATTCATAGAGGTAGTGGTCCGCACGCTTGAATACAGCCGTTGAGCTGCCGTCTTCCTTGCTGGCCATTGCGACCCCAAATGAGGCGGTAATGTTCAGTGAGCCGTTGCCGGAATGAATCGGCAGGCCGCGTAGTTTCTTTTGGCAATCATGCACAATGGCGCTGGCCTTCTCCTGATCTGTATTCGGCAGGAGGATGGCGAACTCTTCGCCGCCGGTGCGGTAGAGCTCGTAATGCACGTCGCAGGTGTGCAGCGATTGCATCAGGGCAGAGGCCACAGTCATGAGCGTCCGGTTACCAACCAAGTGACCATAGCTGTCGTTAACGTCCTTGAAGTGGTCGATGTCTAACACTATTAGACCGAGCGGCTGATCACCCATTTTTTCGTAGTGATTAGTGAAGTCGCGCTGGAAGGTCACCCAGTTGCGCGCTTGCGTCAGGCCGTCGTACTCAACTTCGTGGGTGAGGCGGGCGACGACTTGCTGGTCGCGGCGTTGGTACTGGTCGTAGTCCCACAATGCCAGGTAGGCCCAGACAAAGGCAACAAAGTTTACGAGTGCGGTGAGCAGACTGAGGCTACTGTGGTGAACGTAGACGTACGTCCAGAATGTCGCGCCCACAATCAGTGACGGTGCGATGTAGATGAAGTGACTCTTGGTTAATTTCGGCCCGTACCAACGTTCTGCGAACACAGTCAAGCAGGCGAAAAGATAGAGTGGCAGGGCGGTGAGGCTCGCTGCACCGGTGCCGAAAATCAGGAGTGTGCCCACCAGTTGAATGACCACGAAACTGGCAATATTTTGGGCAAGCAGGTTACTGTAAACCAGAATCACAGCGAGGATATTGGTAAATAGCCATTGCTGATTGGGATTGCTGATGCTAAGCCAGCGCAAGAGAATCAAAATGGCACTGATGTAGATGACAAGAGGGGCGTTACTGCCAAACGCCGTTAGATTTTTACTGCGCACCATGCGCTGCTTGGTGCCCGCGTCAATTTGGTTATAAACGCCGGCGAAGCCGAGCACACTAGTGATGACCACAAACAAAGTTGCGGCCGCTTTCCCTAACACTGATTGTCACCCCCCATGACCGATCTGATTAGCTGTCGTCCTCATCATGACCTTGTTTGCAGCACAGGTCAACACGTTAAAGGATAGTTCTAACACTCGTTAACGTTGGCACAGCGCGATTTTTGACGCGGTATTTCTACTCACGAAGCGAAGAACGAACTAAGCAACGTCTTCATCATCTCCTGTTTGGAATTCGGGGGATGTTTTGACCAAAACTGTGTAAAATATCCGGAAAGCGGCCTGAATTCTGCTAATGAAAAATTTCATTAATTTTCAAATATAACGTAGATTCATATTTGCATAAACGGGATATGGCGCGGAATTAGGCATATTTAAGCAACAAAAAACGGGCCAGGGCACTTTCCAGTTTGGAAAGTGGCACCTGGTCCGTATATGACCACGCCTTTTGGCGCAGCTCTTTAATTACTTGCTGAGCTTGCTTGCGGCTGCTTCGTCAACAAGGATGATGGCATCCTTGTGGTTCTGCAGGACGGATGCAGGGCAGTCCGTTGTAACGGGGCCTTCAACCGTAGCCTTGATGGCGTCAGCCTTGTCTTCACCAAAGGCGAGGAGGATGATCTTCTTGCCCTTCATGATGGAGCCGATACCCATGGAGTAAGCGTAGGTTGGCACGTCCTTTTCGTCAGCGAAGAAACGGGCGTTGGCGTCAATCGTGGACTGGGTGAGCTTGATCTTCTGGGTGCCGCCATCAAGTGGGGAACCTGGTTCGTTGAAACCGATGTGACCGTTGCGGCCAATACCGAGCAGTTGCACATCGATTGGGTGGTTAGCGATAACCTGGTCGTAGCGTGCAGGTTCGTTGTCGGCGTCAGTTGCGAGACCGTTAGGCACGAAGGTTTCCTTGAATGGCTTCTTGTTGAACAGGTGGCTGTTCATGAAGTAACGGTAGCTCTGGTCGTTGTCGCCGGAAAGGCCGACGTATTCGTCCAGGTTAACGCTGGTCATGTTTGAGAAGTCGAGGTCGCTGGCAGTCATCTTGTCGTAGAGCGTAACGGGTGAACTACCGGTGGCAAGGCCCAAAACCTTAGCGCCGTTTGCCATGCTGTCCTTGATAATGTCGAATGCGGCTTCGCTAGCGGCATCCTTATCCTTAAATACGCGTACTTGCATTGTATTCTTCTCCTTTTGTAAACCGTCATCTTTATTGGTATAGTCCAATTATAGCATGTGCCTCCAAGCTGTCAACAGGGCTAGACCAAAATATGTGGCATTTTAGGCAAAAAAATTGTTCGGCGGATCAAAAATAAGGGGTAGCGGTGGCGCCGGTCGTTAAACGAGGATTTTAACGAATTGGCGCAGAATGACTAGTTTTACAATTGCGAATCGAAAAATAAACTGTAGATTGGTAATTAGTTATAACTAATATATGTTCTGACGATTTTGAACGTTAAAAGGCGGTAAACGGCATGTTGCCGATTTTATGGGTGTTTGGCAATTTGCACGCAACCGGCAGGCAAGGCTTTTTTGCGTGTGAATAACACCTTCTTAGAACTGCCAGTTACGAAAAGAATCTAATTATTAATAATTGAACTATAAGTCAAAGCTAAATTTATTTCGAAAAACAATAAATTAATCTATACGTATCTGCACGCATAATTTTTGAAAGCAGCGTATCATAATAAATGTAGGAAGCGAGAACAAACCTACACACCTAAACTTAACCCCCCAAATAAAGTTCCCCCCAAGACTTTTCCACCGCTATACGGTGGTTTTTTTATTACATAAGAAGGACCCGCCGCAACGCACATGCAAAATGAGCGTCGCGGCGGGGCTATTTTTGTTGCTTTAAGGGCTAGCACAATACCAGTTTAATTGTGATTTGGGTGTGCGTCCCAGAACTGAGTGAGCGTTTCTGCCAAAGCGCGGGTGTTGCGTGTGACGCGGTAATTTTGCCAGTGCTGTGGGAAGAGCTCAGTGTAGCGGCGGGCGCCGAAACGCTCGTCCAGTAGGAGCACGACGCCGACGTCCTTGGCGCCACGGATGACGCGCCCGGCCGCCTGCAGGACGTTGTTGAAGCCGGGCAGCTGGTAAGCATACGCGAAGCCTTGGCCGTTGCGCGCCTGGTAGTAATCCCGGAGCTGATCGGTCTCACCTGACAAGCCAGGCAAGCCGACCGACACAATGGCGGCACCGAGCAGACTTTTGCCCCGCAGGTCGATACCCTCCGCAAAGCTTCCGCCCAGCACCGCAAAACCGACGACGGGCTGCCCATCGCCGAATGCATCCAGGAAGGTGCGCCGCTCGTCAGCCAACATCCCGGATTGTTGCGCCAAGACGCGCAAATCCGGATTAGCCGCACAAAAGGCGGTGCGCACGCTGTCCAGGTAGGCGTAAGACGGCGCGAACACGAGGTAGTTACCAGGTTGCGCAGCCACCATCGCTGTCAGGCAGGCGGTAATCGTGGGCAAGCTACGGCTGCGCTGTGCGTAAGTGGTCTGCACGTTGCCGGCGATAATCACCTGTTGGTTGTCGGGTGGAAACGGTGAGGGCAGCGTTGTCCAGATGCTGTTCTCCAGGCCGCCGAGCATTTCGCGGTAGTAATTCATCGGACTGAGTGTGGCTGAGAAAAGGACCGCCCCGCGCCCTTTCTTCATGCTGGCATCGAGGAATTCGCTGGGATTCAGACACATAATTTTGCAACTGAGGTCACGGCCGTCGCGTGCGACCTTGCTGACGAAGGTGTCGTCGTAGAGTTCGCTGATCTTCAGGTAGGCGTTTGCCAGGAAGAAAGTGTCCAGGCAGGCGTCGATGACGGCCTTGCTCTGGTCAGTGGGCTCCATTTCCAGCCAGTCATGGAATTGATTGGCAAAAGTATCCAGACTGGTACGCATCTCCTCGATGGCATCGGGCTGAAAATGTTCGTGTTCCTTCAGGTTCACGTCTAAGACGTCGAAAGTGTCGAGGACCTCGCGGATGCTTTTGCGCAGGCGGGTGATTTTTGCACCCGTTTGCCCGCGCAAGCCGTCGAGACATTCCGCGAACGCGTCGCGATTCACCCCGGCGGAGTACATGTTGCGGGCCCGGTCGATGAGGTTGTGTGCTTCGTCAATCAGAAAGAAGTTGCCCTCATCGCTTTCAGCAAAGAAGCGCTGCAGAAACACGCGCGGGTCAAAGAGGTAGTTGTAGTCGCAAATAATGACGTCGCAAAACAAGCTGGCGTCGAGTGAGAACTCGAAGGGGTCCAGCGTGTACTTGTGGGCGTAGTCTTCGATAACGCTGCGGCTGATGAGGTCAGCGTGACTGAGCATGTCGGCCAGCGCCGGTTGCAGGCGATCGTAGTACCCCAGCATGTAGGGGTTAATGGTGGCGTCGTCAGGTTCATCATCAAAAGTAATGGCGTCCCGCGCGGTGAGGGTGATGCTCTTAGCGTGCAGCCCCGCACCAAACATGAGCGCCATGGCCTGCTCCGCCACCATGCGCGTCGCCGTTTTGGCGGTCAAATAGAAGGCGCGGTTAATGAGCCCGGCCCCCATAGCCTTGATGGTGGGAAACAGGGTGGAGATGGTTTTACCAGTACCAGTAGGGGCTTCGACAAAGAGTCGTGAACCACTGTAGATGGTTTTGTAGACGTTGCCGGCGAACTCATGCTGACCCGTGCGAAACTGCGGAAAAGGAAAGTCCATTTTGCGGGCAGTTTCATTGCGCAGATTGATAATATCGCTGCGCATCTGGATCCAGGTCGCAAACGAGGCAATAAGTTGGCGGTAGAATTCAGCCAGTTCATCCGCCGAAAATTCTTCTTGATGGTGTTCAGCCTCACGGTGGCGGGTGTCAAAATAAATGAGGTCGATTGTCAGTCCAGGGAGGTCGCGCTGGCTACACAGGTAATGACCGTAGACTTTGGCTTGTGCCCAGTAACGGTCGGTGGTGTTTTGCGGCAACTTTGCGTACTCGCGAGCGCTGGTTTTGATTTCTTCCAGCAAAACGCCATCAGGCGCGGTCAGCACACCATCGGCACGGCCGTCGATGGTGTACTCTTGGCCGGCGACGGTTTCGGTACTTTTAAGGTAAACTTCACTTTCGTATTCTTCTTCGTCGTGAGCATCCTGCACTTGGCGGTGAATCCGACTGCCGAGCGCCGCAGTGTTGGCGCTCGGCGAGGACGCTGGATTCAGGTCACCAGTCCGCACGGTGAACTCAACGAGTTCCCGCACACCAATCCGGTTAGTAGCCATTTGCGCACCTCCTTTCCTTCACGTATTGTACCGCAGTGCGCGGTTACTGTCCGTCAGCGATAGCGTTTCAGTGACGAAGTCACGCTGGGCCTCTTTGGTGTTTTCATGACGCCGTTAGGCGGTGGAGTCGGCAACTCCGGTGGTGGTGCGCTTGGGCTACGCTCCGGGAACTACGTCGGGCGGGGACCGCTTCAGCCCGCTATCGCGGTCTTCCGCTGGCGGAGTT
>NZ_RHNR01000004.1 GCF_003946025.1 Lacticaseibacillus songhuajiangensis
GGGACTGGGGCGGCTTGGTGGAGTGAACGCAGGTAGGTGGCGCGCAAAGAGCACGAATAGCCCACACAACCGGCGAAAGCCGTTTTGTGTGGGCTATTTGTGCTCGGGGTAAATCTTTTTGACGTGGGCTTCGGCAAAAAGTTTAGCATTAGCCTGGCCTGCCAGGCGTGAGCGACCCCGCGCCACCTGCCTGAGGGCACGTAACCAAGCCGTCCCAGTCCCGACCTTCGGTCTAACCACTATTTTCAAACCGATCATCCTTGCGGATGAAAGTTTCCCGACTCACGCTGACGGACAGTAACAAAAAACCACTCCGGAAACCCGGAGTGGTTTTTTGTTACTTAACGTCGGTAATCTTGACCTGCATCTCGCCACCCGGGGTCTGGATGGCAACGTGGTCGCCCTTGTGCTTACCAATCAAGGCTTCAGCAATTGGTGATTCGTTGCTGATTTTGCCTTCAAAAGGATCGGCTTCAGCGGCACCCACGATGGTGTAGGTTTCGTCTTCGTCTTCACCATCTTCAAGGAAGGTCACGGTCTTGCCGACCGCAATTTCGTCCTTGGCAACGGCGTCACTGTCAATGATCTGCGCGTAACGCAACATTGTTTCAACCTGCGCAATGCGGGTTTCCAGTGAAGACTGTTCGTCCTTGGCACTTTCGTATTCTGAGTTTTCGGACAAGTCACCGAATGACCGCGCAATCTTGATGCGGTCGATTACTTCGGGACGCTTAACCGTCTTCAGGTTTTCAAGTTCCTCTTCCAGCTTGACCTTACCGTCAGCTGTCATTGGGTAGTTTTTTTCTGCCATAGTCAATACTCCTTAGCACCCGTTAAGCGAGACCACGCTCAGCGAGGATAGATTTAATTTTGGTAACCAGTAGATCGATTGCCACGTGGTTTTCGCCACCCTCTGGCACAATCAGGTCAGCGTAGCGCTTGGTTGGCTCGATGAATTCGTGATACATCGGCTTCACGGTGCCCATATACTGCGCCATGATGTTGTCCAGAGAACGTCCGCGTTCTACCATATCACGCTGGATGCGCCGCATCAAACGAATATCGTCATCAGTGTCCACAAACACCTTAATATCCATCAAATTACGTAAATCTTCATCCGCGAGAATAAGAATGCCCTCAATAATGATGACGTCCTTTGGCTCAACCCGGATTGTTTCGCTACTCCGGTTATGGATTTTGTAATCGTAAACCGGTTTGTCAATGGGCTCCCGATTAAGCAGCTTCTTAAGTGAGTCAACGAGTAATTTCGTATCAAATGCCAGGGGGTGGTCGTAGTTGATCAGCTTCCGCTGTTCAAACGGCAGGTCACTCGCCTTATAATACGAATCCTGCTGAATCAGTAGAATCGAGCTGTTACCAGAGAAGTGTTCAAATATTTCGTGTGCAACCGTCGTCTTACCGGAGGCAGAGCCACCAGTAATCCCGATTACAATCGGTTTTTGTAATTCTGTCACGCTATCCCCCGAATGCCTTAGTTGTTGTCAGAACCAATGGCTGCGATGTTTGCATTCTGTTCTGCCAATGTCCGGCCGAAGAGAATCTTCCCGGTCTTCATGTTGGCAACAAAGTACAAGTACCCAGCGCTACGATCACTTGGATTGAGCACTGCCTGGATGGATTCCAAACTAGGCTGGTTGTACGGACCAGGTCCGTAACCCGTGTGAATGTACAAGTTGTACGGCGAATCAACGGACGTATCCTTATTCGTCAGATTCTTCTTGTGCGTGTTCAGAGCATACATTACCGTCAGGTCAGACTGCAGTGGCATCTTCGCGTCGATACGGTTGAAGAAGACACCGGCAATCTTCTTGCGGCTTGAGTTCGTGACCCCTTCACGTTCAACCAGCGACGCCAGAGTCATAACTTCCTGCACCGTGTAGCCCTTCGACTTGATGGTCTTGTAAAGCGGGCTCAATGTCTCATCCGTTTTGGCGAGCATGGATTCAACCAGTGATTCAGCCGACATGTTCTTGGAAACGTCGTAGGTTGCTGGGAAAAGGTAACCCTCAAGCCGGTAACGAACATGCTTGGCCTTACTTGCAGAGTCAAGTAATTCAGGGTACTTGACTGCCATACGCTTGAAGAAGGTCTTATCCTTCATTACAGCCATGAAGGACTTTTTAGTCAGGTTCTTGTCCTTCTTGGTGTACTTGTGCATGCTGGACGCAATGGTCTCCGCCGTCACCCCTTCACGCACCAAAACGTGTGCAACCGGCCGGGCAACCGCGCCGTCATCCGTCCGCAGCGTTGAAATCACCTGCTGCAGATTCATAGATGGCTTCAGTTGGTATACCCCCGCCTGGAAGTCGGTATAGTTCTTGGACTTCACGTAGTAATCAAAGACCATTGCGCTCTTAATGACCTTTTTGCTGGCCAAAAGTGCGGCGATATCCTTGTTCGTTGATCCAATTGGAATTTTGACGTTAATCGTCTCGGTTGATTTTGCATCTACAGCGCCGAAAGAAGACTTCACGTAGCGTACGCCCATGAAGCCAACAATCAGCAGGAGGACGACAATAATGCCGACCACCCATAAAACGATGCGGTGAACCACGCCGGCCTGCGTTTTGCGCATGACCCGCTTTTGGTTTGTGTCTCTGTTGTTTTCAGCCACCGTTAGACCCCCACATGTGTTTTAATATCCACATTAGTATAGCGAATGACGGCTAAAAATGCGATAGGCTTAGCGGATAACTGCATTAAGCTTTTCCTCAAGCCCGGATTTCACCTTGGCGAAGGCCTTTTCAACCACGTCTTCAGTGAGCGTCTCTTCCCGGTTCAAGTAGGTCAACGTGTAGGCCAAACTCTTACTGTGGGCAGGCAGCTTTGGCCCCTGGTACAGGTCAAATACTGTCACGTCAACCAAGTACTTACCGGCATTCTCCCAGATGATGTCCTCGACCTGCTGACTCGTGACGTTGTCAGCCACCAGCAGCGCGATGTCGCGGGTCACACTTGGGAACTTCGGTGCTGGAATGGCCGTCTTGTCGCCGCGCTGCGCGTCAAAGAGTGGCTCCAAGTTGAGTTCGAAGATGAAGGTTTGGGGCAGGCCTTGCTGCTGTTCGAACGCTGGGTGCAAGCGCCCAATCAGCCCAATACGCTGGTCATCCAAGTAGATAGATGCGCTCTGACCAGGGTGCATCGCAGAATCCAGGTCCTGAGCGGAAAAAGTCAGCTTGCCGGCAAAATCAAAGTCTGCCAGCAGTGTTTCAACAATCCCCTTCACAGCGAAGAAGTCAACGGGCTGAGCCGCTTCATTCCAGCTCTGCGCCTGCATGTTACCGGTCAGCACACCACCAATGTATTCGTGTTCGGAAGGCCGCTGCTCATTTTGTTCACGGACAAAGACACGGCCCTGTTCGTACAGGAAAATATCGTGGTTACCGCGCGCAACGTTGTACTTGATGGCATCCAGCAAGCCGGAAATCATGTTCTGCCGCAAATCCTGGTGATCCTGCGTCATTGGCCATGCCAGCGTGGTTTCACTGCCAGCTTCCAGCGTGAAGTGCTGGTTGTCATCTTCACGACGCAGCGCGTAGGTGATGGCTTGGGAAAGACCCAAAGATTCCAGCAATTTGCGACTGCGCTTGATGCGCGACTGCACGCTGGTCAACTTCCCAACCGTCTGGCTGGTGGTCGGCAGGGTGCTTGGCATCCGGTCGTAACCGTAAAGGCGGGCCACTTCTTCAATCAGGTCCGGCACAATGGCAATATCCCAACGCCGAGCTGGTACCGCAACGCTAAAGGTTGTGTCATCGTCCGTCGTCTTGGTCTGAACACCAAAGCCGAGGTTGTCAAAAATTGTGGCCACTTCATCTGCAGAGATGGTGGTGCCAAGCACGCCGTTAATTTTGCTAAGGGTAATGTCGATGTTGGTGTCGGCACCGCTGACGCTCGTTGGCGTGACGGTACCCTTGGCAACATCCCCACCGCCGAGTTCATTAGCCATGCGGGCCGCCTGGTCGAGCGCCAGGTTGATGCTGGCTTCATCAATCCCCTTCTCAAAGCGGGACGATGCCTGGCTACGCAGGTTGTAACGCTGCGCAGTCTTGCGAATGTTGGCGTGATTGAACAGTGCGGATTCGATGATGACGTTCGTGGTGTCGTCTGTAATCTCAGAGTCAAAGCCACCCATGACACCGGCGAGGTTACGCGGACGGTCGCCATCGGTGATGACGATGTCTTCGGCAACCAGTTCGCGGTTTTCACCATCCAGCGTCTGCAGCTGTTCACCAGCATGTGCACGGCGCACCACAATTTTGTGACTCTTGATCTTGTCGTAATCAAAGGCGTGCAGTGGCTGGCCGAAGTAAATCATGATGTAGTTGGTAATGTCGACAATGTTGTTGTGAGGTTTGATGCCGGCATTCCAGAGCCGCTTTTGCAACCATAGTGGGCTTTCCTTGACGGTCACGCCCGTCACAACACGCAGATTGTAGCTAGGCGCATCCTTTGGGTCTTCCACTTCGGCACTGAGCAGGCTGTTCACATCGGTTGTGCCTTCAACCAGCGGTTTGTCTTCAAAATGCGGCTTGTTGCCGTACGTGGCACCAACTTCCCAAGCCACACCGCGCATGCCGAGCGTGTCGGCACGGTTAGGGGTGATGTCGAAATCGAGAATGGCGTCATTCATGCCGAGCACTTCAAGGGCATCCGTCCCTGGCTTGATGGCATCGCTGAATACGTAGATGCCGTCTGCGTACTTGTGAGGCGCAATACTATCGGAGAAACCAATTTCCTGCAGTGCGCAGAGCATGCCGTCACTGACAACACCGCGAATCTTGCCGCGCTTAATTTTGTTGTTGTCGCCAATGCGTGCACCGGGCAGGGCCGCAATGACGGTCTGACCGGCCGCGACGTTAGACGCGCCGCAGACAATCTGGCGCAGTTCGTTCTCGCCCACGTCAACTTGGCAGATCTGCAGGTGATCGGAGTCAGGGTGCTTTTCAACACTCTCAACGTGGCCAATCACAATCTTCTTCATCCCCGCACCACGGTAGGTGACGCTGGGTACTTCAATACCGGTAACGGATACCTTATCGGCCAACTCCTGTGGCGTTACGGGAACGTCGACCAATTCTTTCAACCATGCGTATGAAACATCCATTTGTGCTTAACCCTCCGTGTGGAACTGTTCAAGGAACCGGACGTCATCCGTGTAGAAACTACGGATGTCATCGACCCCATACTTCAACATTGCAAGTCGGTCTGGCCCTACCCCGAAGGCAAAACCGCCGTAAACTTCTGGGTCCACCCCAGCTGCGGTCAGCACATTCGGGTGCACCATGCCGGCACCGAGCACTTCAATCCAGCCGCTGTACTTGCAGACGGCACAGCCCTTACCACCGCAACGGAAGCAGGAAACATCGACTTCAACACTTGGTTCCGTGAATGGGAAGTAGGACGGGCGCAGGCGAATTTTACGTTCAGCCCCGAAGACGTGCTGAGCCATTGCCAGCAGTGTGCCCTTAAGGTCTGCCATGGTGGTGTGCTTGTCGATGACGAGCCCTTCCATCTGGTGGAACTGGTGGCTATGGGTCGCATCATCAGTATCGCGGCGGTAAACGCGACCTGGGGAAACCATCTTGAGTGGCCCCTTGCTGAAGTCGTGGCGTTCCAGCGTCCGCGCCTGGGCAGCGGAGGTCTGGGTCCGCATCAGCAGTTCCTTAGTGATGTAGAAGGTGTCCTGCATGTCGCGCGCTGGGTGATCAGCTGGAATGTTCAGCATTTCGAAGTTGTAGTGATCTTCTTCGACTTCGTAACTGTCGACAATCTGGTAGCCCATGCCGAGGAACAGGTCGGACAGGTCATCGATGACCTGCTGCAAAATGTGCGGCGTACCAACACGCGTTGGTGTCCCTGGCAACGTGACGTCAACGGTTTCCTTTTCCAGCTTGCGGTTAATCGCATCCGCACGTAAGTCACCGCGGCGAGCGTCAATGGCCGCCTGCAGGTCATCACGGACCTTGTTGGCAAAAGAGCCGACCTTAGGACGTTCGCTCGCTTCCAGGTTCTTCATGCCGCGCAATACTTCGGTAATTGGCCCCTTCTTACCAAGCAGGTTGACCCGAATTTTGTCCAGATCAGCCAGTTCACTGGTGTCCTCAATCTTCTTCTGGTTCTCGCTAAGCAGCGCCAGAAGCTTATCCTGTAAATCCATCTGTCTAATTCCTTTCGTGTGTGTTCCCGGGACACAAAAAAAGTCCCTAACCGTCAATCGACGATTAGGGACGAGCTGAGCCGCGGTACCACCCTTGTTCACACTACTGTGCACTTCATTCAAGCAGTAACGGTGCTACCGGAGCTTACCGCCGCAGCTAGTAAGTCAGCTCAGAAAATGAATACGGGCACTTTTCTCCGAGGAACCTTCCAGTCAGTGGGTCCCACTTCCTTGCGGATATTGCACCTGCGTTTTCTTCAACGCCTTTGTTTGTCAGTGACTAGTCTAGCCGCAATAGTGCGTCTAGTCAACACATTCTTCGTCGCTGAGCCAAACATCACCCCACGCATGTGCGTCGGCCAAGACGTCAGACAAGCCTTCACCCTTCGGTGTCAAGCGGTATTCAATCAGTTCTGAATCTTCGTGGGTCACACGTTGCACCAACCCATCCGCTTCGAGCTCCTTCAGGCGTTCAACAAGGACACGGTCAGAGCATTTGGTCACGGCTGAGGCGATATCCTTGAAGCGATGTGGGCCGTCCATGAGCACCTCAAGAATGAGGCCATTCCACTTCTTACCCAAAATCATGAATGTCCGCTGAAAATGCGGGCAAATCGTTTTGCTTGTACTCTGTGTACAAGGTGTTGTCGTTGTCGCTTGCATAATTTATCCCTCACATTTGCTTACGAATTGAAAGTAATCTTAGGATTAGTATACCTTACTACCGCGATAACGCAAGGGTAACTTATTAATAGTTAGCGACATTTTGCAAAAGCCTTGGCAGTTAGCCGCTGTTATTGCAGTCAAAAAGGCCAACTGACGGGGTTTCTCGTCAATTGGCCTTGAGTAATCATTGTCAGTTTAGTTAGCGGCCTTACCCGCTACCTTCTCAATCATCCGCATGCGCCATGGGTGCACGACTTCAGCGGTTGCAGCGTAATCATCAACAAGCGATACAATGTAACTCTCGGCGTAACGAGGCAGTGCCAGGGTCGCGCCCCACATGTGCTTAATGATGATGTCCCGTTCCTTCGCATTCAGCTCGGTCAGGTGCTCAGCGTTGTGCAAGGCAATCCGGGGATGCACGTATGCGTGTGTCCCAAGATCAAACTTGGTTGTGCGCCAGTCGTAGTAGAAGAGGTCGTGGAGCAATCCCGCACGCGCGGTCGAGCGCACGTCCAGGTGCATCTTCTTGGCGATTAAGTAGCTGGTATACGAAACACGAATCGAATGTTCGAGGCGGTTTGAGAAGTGGTGCTGCGTGAAGTCCGCAAGGCGCTGAACTTCGGGCTTTGCCAGCAAATCACCGACAAGTGCAAGGTACTCTTCATCATGTTGCCAAGCGCGATATTTCTCCATCAACTAACCTTCCTTTGCTTTGTTGTCGCCATTATAACAGGTCTAAGCAGGCGCCACAATCGCCTTCAGATAAGAAAAAGAAATGTAATAAATGCTTCAACAACAGGCGGTCAGCGATTTTGCAAAATAAACTTAATGAAAATAAAAAAAGCCCCTCACATAACAGTGAAAAGGCTTTAGTAAAAAATGCGCTGCTTAGCTCTAGGAAAGCAGGTGGAACAGCACCACACCGGCTGCAACGCCGACATTCAGTGACTCCGCGTTCCCACGCATTGGAATGTAAATGTTAACGTCAGTCCGTGCAAGCAGTTCTGGACGCATGCCGTTCCCTTCATTCCCCATGATCAAGGCGAAGTTATCGGTCTTGGCAATTGAGGCATAAGGTTTTGCCTGATCGTTCAGTTCGGTCCCGTAAACCGGCACACCACTACGCTGCAACTGTGGGACCAACTTGGTCAGATCAGCACTCACAATGTTCACGTGGAACTGGCTCCCCTGCATCGCGCGGAGCACCTTTGGTGAGAAGGCATCGGCAGTTTGCTTACCAAGCACTACATTTTGCACGCCGGCTGCGTCCGCGGTCCGGACCATGGTCCCAACATTGCCGGGATCCTGGATGCCGTCTAGCAACAAGAAACTCCCGTGCAGTTGCTTAGGCAACTGGTTGTGCGGCAGCGGGAAGACCCCAAACACCCCTTGCGGCGACTGGGTGGAGCTGAGGTGCTGCTCAACATCCGCGGTGATTTCGGTCATGCGGTTGTAGTATTCCTTGAATTCGCGATCCTGCGCATACTTGCTGGTGACGTACAGACGGTCTGGCTGTGCGCCGGCAGCCAAGGCATCGTGCACCTGGTGCGGACCTTCAAGTAGGTAACGGTCGTAATCCTTCTGGTATTTTTTAACAGTCAGCTTCTTAGCCAACTTGATGTGGTCGTTCTTTGGTGATGTAATGGTTTCCATATTCAAACCCTCCGTTGCAAAGTATAGCATAGCCACGCCCCCGGCTGTGCTAATATTGTAGATAGATAAATGGTGCTCATTTTGCACCTGCAGCAGGAGGTAGTATTCATGACACAAGTTGCTTACAAAATTCGGGTCAGTGGACTCGTTCAAGGTGTCGGTTTCCGCTGGGCAACCAAAATGGTGGCCGACCAACTGGGCGTGCACGGTACTGTTGCCAATATGGCGGATGGTTCGGTCGAAATTCACGTGCAAACCGATGAAGACACCATGGCTAAGTTCAAGGCGGCCGTCAAAAAGGGCCCCAGTCCGTACAGCCGCGTCTCCACTTATGAGGAGGAACGTATCCTCCCCCTCCCCAACTATGACAGATTCACGGTTATCGCTTGAAAGCGCATGGGGCTTAAAGTAAGATTGACTAGATAATCGCGAAAGGGATTCACAATTAAATGAAGAATAAGAAAAGAATTGTTACCGCAGCGAGTCTGAGCACGATGCTGCTCTTCCTAGCAGCCTGTGGTCGTAAAACCGCACAAGGTGTCATGACCGCCCCAACTCACGGGCCATACGCCTGGTTGTACAACGTTCTGGGCCACCCAATGCAGCGCTTGCTCGAATGGTTCGCTGGCGTGCTCGGCGGCGCCGGCACGGCGTACGGGATTGCCATCCTGGTGTTCACCATCATCATCCGCCTCATTCTGATGCCAAGCATGCTGAAGAACCAGCGCAAGATGACTGAACAGCAAGAAAAGGCCAAAATTCTGAAGCCACAGCTTGATCTCCTGCAAAAGGCGGCCAAGCTCAGCAGTGACCAGAATGACACCATGCGCATCAACGGCCTCATGCAGGATGTCTACAAGAAGAACGGCAGCAGCATGATTCCATCTATGGGGTGCTTGACGCTCATCATCCAGCTGCCAATTCTGTCTGGTTTGTACCAGGCAGTTGCGTACTCCAAAGAAATGTCCGCAAGTACCTTCTTTGGGATTCAGCTGGGAAAGCCAAGTATTGTCATCACCATCGTTGCGACAATCTTCTACGCCATTCAGGCCTGGATGAGTCTGCAGAGTGCGACCCCTGATCAGCGCAAGTCGATGTCCACGATGATGTGGGTCGGTCCAATCATGACCTTCTGGATTTCCATGATTTCTTCTGCCGGTCTTGGCCTGTACTTCCTGGGCACCGGGATTATCATGGTCGTGCAGCAAGCCATCATCAGCTACGCTATCGTGCCAAGCATCCGCAAGCGTCTGGACGCCGAGTACGAGAAGGAACCACCTGTCATCGTCGTGTCCCCGGACATGTTTGATGAAGACGGTCGCATCACCGACCGTGCACCGGTTGCCAGCAGCTTTGCACAGATGCAAGGCTTCGCGGCAGGTAACGAAGCAGCCAGCGATGGTGAAACTTCCAGCTCCGAATCAGCAACACCTACTGCGGATGACCTGCGCGCGCGTAACAAGGGCAAGCAACACCGCGAATAACATTTGAAGACAACACGAGGTCGCCTGGATATCCAGGCGGCCTTTTTGTTGCTGTCCCTCAGCGTAAGGATTGAAAATACCATCCGCAAGGATGGCTTCTGTGAAAATCGACCGAAGGTCGGGTCTGGGACAGCTTAGCTTCACGTTCGCGGACAGATGACGCGGGGTCGCTCACGCCTGGCAAGCCAGGCTGCCGCTAAACTTGTTGCCGAAAACCCCGTCAACAAGCTTTACCCCGAGCCCAAAGCGCCAGGACAAAACGGCTAACGCCGGTTGTCCTGGTGCTCTGCGCTCTTTTCGCGTCATCTGTCCGCGCTCGTTACGCTAAGCCGTCCCAGTCCCTACGTGCACCTACGTCACTTTAGAGATGATATTTTTCTGCTACAACGGTTGATACAATAAACGATGCGTTCAGCACGACTATGCAATTGAGGCGGAACTGTGGCTACGTCACCGCAGGATGCTTGACCAATAGTCGACCACACGTGTAGATCCGCTCTTGTCATTACTCCTGCGATGTCTGAAATTTGATGATATTTGCCACTCAGTAATGTGTCGGCCACGGAGGTGAGGGGGCGCTTGGGTGGAACGATTGGGGACGGAGCGGCGAAACGAATCATGTTTGGAGATCCGGCGGTTTTTGCCGGAGCTTCGTACATGATTCGCGGGAGCGCGCATTTTGACGCTGGGTTTGCGGCAAAATCGCCAGTGAAAGCCCAAAGGGCTTGAACGGTCCCCGCCGCGCAGTCCTCAATCGTGGAACCCAAGTGCACGCACACCTCCGTGGCCGACTTACCCGCCTAGCGGCGGTATGAAAACACTGCAGAGGCCCGGCGCGACTCCGTCACTGAAATGCTATCGCTGACGGACAGCAAAAATCCCCCACACATAAGCGTGGAGGATCAAATAGTTATAATTCAGAATTTTTGATGTCACGCCCGATCACAGCTTCAGCATCTTCTGAATCGGCCTCGTTCAACTTTTGCAACTCTTTGAGTCGCTCTGGCGTCAAACGTGGCAATGCGATGCGAAAGACGGAACCGGACCCGACGGCAGAATCGAGCGAAATCTCGCCGTGGTAGCCGTCAATCAGCTGCTTAGCAATGGCGAGTCCGAGCCCGTTACCGCCCTTCTCGCGGCTACGCGCCTTATCCACCCGGTAGAAGCAGTGGAAGACCCGCTGCACGTTCTCGGGGCTAATCCCCTCACCAAAATCCTGAATAGCCAAATCAACCTCGTTGTGGCTAGACGCAATTGAGACGTGCACTTCCTTGCGGTCGCGTGAGTACTTAATCGCGTTGTCAATCAGGATGATCAGAACCTGCTCCATGTGGTTGCGGTAAATCTGCACCCATGTCTCGCCTGTTAATTCATCTTCAAGCGTGATGTTGAAATCAGGGTGAATCATCTGCATGTCGCCAACCACCTGCGAGGTAACGGCCCGCACGTCGGTGACGGCCGTTGGAAACTGGGTGTCAACCTGGTCGGCACGGGTCAAATCAAGCATTTCCTGAATCAGACTCTTCATCCGCGCCACCTCCTGCAGGGAAGCAGTCAGGGATTCATCAAGGACCTCAGGGTCATCTTTCCCCCAACGGTTCAGAAGTTGCAGGTGCCCTTCGAGGACGGCGACCGGCGTCCGCAGTTCGTGTGAGACGTCACCGACAAAGTCAGATTGCTGGTCGATGAAACGCTGAATTCGGTCCAACATCGCGTTGAACTCACTAATCAGGTGACTCAGCTCGTCGTTGCTATCAATCTGTTCAATGCGGGAATCACTTTGCGGTTCCGAGTTAATTTTGTCAATCATCGTGGTGATCCGCTTAATCGGCTTCAGGAAGCGTGCGGCCATCCAGAAACCAACCATCGCGGAGATGAGCAATGCGGCAACGCTCACGGCGTAAATGGTGCCCGTGATGCGGTTCATCGTCTTGTGGAAATTGGTCATGGAATCAGCCACTTGAATGTAACCGATGCGCCGCCCGGTGGAATCACTCACGACAGTGGTGCGGCCCACAAGGCCATCAAAATGACCGTTGCGTTCCGCTTTAATCGTCAGGTGCGGTGACTTGATAAAGCGTTGCGGCGTACTCCGCGAGTTAAAGAGCAACGCACCCTTCTTGTCGTAGACCGTGACGTTAATGTCTTCACGCGACATTTTTTCAAAAGTGGTATCCAAAAAAATGCTCCGGTGCGTGGTGTCACCAGGAATGTACTGATCAAAATTCTCGTTGGAACTTGAATCTAGCAGTGGACGCACCGAACTGACCGTAAGATTGTCCGCGACTGGGGTTAGCCGGGACCGCACCGCGTTCACCGTATCGGTGACCGTGCTCTTTTCTTGCGCAATCAGCGTTTGCCGCATCACCCCATAGATGATAATGGAAAACACTAAGAACGTGAGGAATATCCCAAAGCCAACAGTTGCCGCCCACCGCCACCGCAGCGAAACGAAGCGCCGCGGTTTGGGACTGTCCTGAACGGATTCGGCCATTAGGAACGCATAACGTAGCCCGTACCCCGAACGGTCTGGATGTAGCTTTGTTCACCTGGACGGTCAATCTTGTTACGGATATAACGGACGTAAACATCCACAACGTTGGTTTCAACGTCAGAGTTGTAGCCCCAAACCTTGCTAAGCAAGACGTCGCGGGCAAGCACCACGTTGATGTTTTCCATCAGGGTCAAGAGCAATTCGTATTCACGCTTGGTGAGTTCGATAATGTCATCCCCGCGCCGCACAATGCGGTTTTCCTTTTCGATGACGAGGTCGCGGTACTTGATGGTCGTCTGCTTAGCCTTGTTACCTTCGTCCATGGACTTCACGCGGCGCAGCAATGCGCGCAGACGTGCAAGCAATTCTTCAATCGCGAATGGCTTCACAATGTAGTCGTCGGCACCGTGATCAAGACCAGAAACGCGGTCGATGACGGAATCACGCGCGGTCATCATGATGATTGGCGTGTTCTTCACCTGCCGCACACGGCGGCAAATTTCCAAACCGTTCAGGTCTGGCAACATGAGGTCGAGCAGGATTGCGTCCCAATCTTCGTTAAGCGCAGCGTCCAAACCCTTGCGGCCGTTCATGTAAACGGCGGTTTCGTCCCCTTCGTGCTTCAGTTCGAGCTCAACAAACCGTGCCAAGTTCTTTTCATCTTCAATAATCAAAATTTTACTCATTACTGTGTCACTCCTTAATTAACGTGTCGTCCCCGGCAATTTATTCATTAACCCTTGCCGTATTGATTCTCATTATACAAGATAATTGTTCCTAAAAATACTAACACACAAGATTAAGAAAGGCTAATTTTGCCACTATCGACGCGTGTTGACGCGTTTTTTGCCGTCGCGGCTCTCATGGCTTTCACCATGAGAACCTGATTGGGGAATATTAAGCGACCCGCCAAGTGACCTTTTACGCAAGAATTATGTCGCAAGCTGAATTTCTCAGGCTAAAGGGCTGATTTTTTTCCGCAATTCACCTACACTTGTACATAAGGCCTAAACGCTGAATAAATTGAAAGAGATGAATGCAATGTCTAAACGTGTCAAAGGTTCCTGCACCACCATGTTGGTGGGTAAGGATGCCAGCATCGATGGATCAGTTATTATTGCGCGGAACGAAGATGGCAACGTCCCTCTTGTTCCCCAGAAGTTTATTGTTGTGAAGCCAGAGGACCAGCCTAAGCATTACCAGTCCGTTCTGAGTACCTTCAACATTGACCTGCCAGACAAGCCGCTACGCTACACCTCCACACCAAATGCCGACCCGGCCGAAGGTGTCTGGGGCGCTGCGGGCTTTAACAGTGAAAACGTGGCGATGTCCTCAACTGAAACCATCACCACCAACTCCCGCATCTTGGGTGTTGACCCGCTGGTTGACGACGGCTTCGGCGAAGAAGACATGCCAACCATCGTGCTCCCTTACATCCACTCTGCTCGTGAAGGTGTCCAGCGTCTGGGTAGCCTGCTCGAACAATACGGGACTTACGAAACAAACGGAATCTGCTTTGCCGACAAGGATGAAGCTTGGTACTTCGAATCCATCGCCGGTCACCACTGGGCTGCTGTGCGTATTCCTGACGACGCCTACGTCGTTGCACCAAACCGGCTGAACATCGACTGGTTCGACTTCGATTCTCCCGACTACATGTACGCGGCTGACCTGCCTGACCTGATTGCAAAGCACCACCTCAACCCAGATCCAGAAGGTTACAACTTCCGTCATATTTTCGGTAGTGCCACCATCAAGGACACCCGTTACAACAACGCGCGCGCTTGGTACGGCCAGAAGTACTTCAACCCTGAATTCGACACGACGCCAATCGACCAGGACCTGCCATTCATCTGCCGGACACCGCACAAGATTAGCATCGAAGACATGAAGTTCGTCCTCAGCTCCCACTATGAAAACACGCCTTACGACCCATACGGTACCGGTACCCCTGCCCAGAAGAAGCAATTCCGGCCAATCGGGATTAACCGCAACCAGGAACTGCACATTCTGCAGATTCGTAATGACGTTCCCGCCGAAATTGCCGCCATTCACTGGTTGGCCTTTGGCCCTAACACCTTCAACGCCGTCGTACCTTTCTATGCCAATGTCAACGACACCCCTGCCGTTTACCGCGACATCACCAAGGACTTCGACATCAGCAAGATGTACTGGCTCAGCTGCACGCTCGGCGTGCTCGGTGACACCAACTTCGGTCTGTTCGAAGACTTCGAAAATATCTTCGAAGAAAAGATAGTCGGTGCATGCCGCAACCTGCAGATGCACGCTGACCAAGAGGCCCAGTCCGCAAAGGATCTGTCCGCTTACCTCGAAAGTGTCAACGAGAAGATGGCTGCCGTCAGCTTCGACAACTCTAACAAGTTGCTCGGCCAGATGGTCGCCCTCGCTGCACCGCAGATGAAGTTGCAGTTCACACTGAACGACTAATTTGATTTAGATTCGCAAAACACTCGCAAAATTTGCGGGTGTTTTTGTTTGCTTGCTCAGACTGTCGTTCATGCAAAAAAGCAGCGGTTCAATTTTCCGACAATGGAAAATTGAACCGCTGCTTTATTTTGCATCATTGAAAATGCTTATTGTTCTTCGTACCAGGTGTAGTGGAAGGTCCCTTCGCGGTCAGTCCGCTGGTAGGTGTGAGCACCGAAGTAGTCACGCTGCGCCTGAATCAGGTTAGCAGGGAGCACTTCACTACGGTAGCTATCGTAGTAAGAGATAGCACCGGAGAAACCAGGCACTGGCACACCAGCCTTAACGGCAAGCGCTACGAGGTCACGAACAGCTTCCTGGTAGTTGCGGGCGATGTCCTTGAAGTAGTCATCCAGCAGCAGGTTGGACAGTTCTGGGTTCTTCTCGAAGGCATCCGTGATGTTCTGGAGGAACTTAGCACGAATGATGCAACCTTCACGCCAGATTTTGGCAAGTTCGCCGTACTGGAGGTTCCAGTCGTAGTGTTCGGAAGCCACACGCATCTGTTCGAAGCCCTGAGCATAGCTCATCAGCTTGCTGAAGTAGAGCGCCTTGCGAATCATTTCGATGACTTCCTTCTTGTCGAAGTCAACCTTACCAACCGGCTTAGGCAACACCTTGCTTGCGGCGACACGTTCGTCCTTCATTGCGGAGATGTAACGTGCGTAAACAGATTCGGTAATGACGGACTGCGGAACACCAAGTTCCAGAGCAGACTGAGAACTCCACTTACCGGTCCCCTTGTTACCAGCGGCATCCAGAATCATGTCAACCATTGGCTTGCCAGAACCAAGATCGTCCTTGCGGGTCAAAATGTCGGCGGTAATGTCGATCAGGTAAGAGCTCAGTTCGCCCTGCTTCCAGTCGTTGAAGATGTCGGCAATTTCGTCAACGGACAGGCCAACGAGGTTCCGCAACAGGTTGTAACTTTCGGAGATAAGTTCCATGTCCCCGTATTCAATCCCGTTGTGGACCATCTTAACGTAGTGACCTGCACCGTTAGGTCCGATGTAGGTAACACAAGGTTCGCCGTCTTCAGCCTTGGCCGCCATCTGCTTGAGAATTGGAGCAACCAGGTCGTAAGCTTCCTTCTGGCCACCAGGCATCATGGAAGGACCCTGAAGGGCACCCAGTTCACCACCGGAAACACCCATACCGATGAAGTTGATACCGGACTTGTCCAGTTCAGCGTTGCGGCGCATGGTGTCTTCGAAGAAGGTGTTCCCACCATCAATGAGCACATCCCCCTTGTCCAGGAGTGGCAGCAACTGCGCAATAACCGCATCCGTGCCGGCACCAGCCTTGACCATCATGATGATGCGGCGTGGCTTTTCAAGGGAGGCAACAAAGTCCTCAATCTTGTAGCTGGCAACGAGCTTCTTGTCGCTGTGCTCTTCCATCACCTTTTCGGTCTTAGAACCGGTCCGGTTGAAGATGGCAACGGTGTAACCGCGGCTTTCAATGTTCAGGGCGAGGTTCTTGCCCATGACAGCCATCCCGATAACACCAATTTGTGGTTTATCCATTCTGTAAAACCCTCCGTCAATATTTTGTTCTTATTGTTCGTAAAAACACAATGCGGCACTGCCTAAAGCGGTGCTTAACAAGTTAATACTATGCAAAATTCAGGCATAATTCAACCGGCAAGCCTTACTTCTTGTCCCCCGTCGAATCATCGTCATCCCCGAACATGCCCTTGAGTCCAGCAAACGGATTGTCCGCCCGTTCTTCTGGTGGGAGCGGCTTGGCCTCTTCCTCCGTAATCAGCGACCAGTCATCTCCGCTGGGCAGGGTCTGCGCATTGCGTTCTTCCGGGCTCAGCACCCGCAATGGCAGTGCCAGGAGTAAGTTGTCCTTCACTGCTGGCAGCAAATCGAGCCACTCACTTTTAAGCGGAATGAGCAGTTCATCATCTTCGTATTCCTCCGCGTGGTCCGGTGCACCCAAGTAGATTTCGGCAAAGTCGAAGTCAATTGGGACCTCAACTGGTACCAGGCTGCGCGTTGATGGCAAGGTCACTTGCGCGGTCAACTTGGCGTGCACGGCGAAGTCACCGCGAACGTACAAAATCGTCCCCTGCGCGCGCACCCGACTCATGTCGATGATGTCGGGGTTGCGTTCCATGAGTTCCTTTTTGATGTCAACCGTTTCGTCGAACTCAAGCGGATGGTGCGCGTACTGTTTAAGTGTATTGATTGACCAATTCAGCATTCATTATCCTCCATGAGCGGTCGACGCCCGTAATTCTGACGACCACCGCCCAGCATTTCGATGAGGCTATCAGCGCGCTGCGTTAAGGCCAGCACACCGTCCTCTTTAATCATGTCTTGACTCACCCGCGTCACAATCGGCAGGCGCGCATCCTTTTTGACCGCATGCAGCAACTGACGACCACGAGCGTTAAACCCGAGGACGTGCGTAACCGGACGCCAGCGAGCATTCAGGACCTCACCATTACGCAGATTTAACAGCACGTTGAGGCTCAAGCGCCGCAAACGTGCATAGGTGTAACGCTTGGACTTGACCTGCTTCAGGAAGTCAGCAAAATTTCCCGCGGCGGCCGCTCCGCGGAGCCGGTACTCCAAGCCTTCACTCATCTGGTCGATTTGGCGCAACTCATCCAGTCCAGCTGTCCGCAAACGGTACTGCAAAAGCGGCCACAACTGCTCCCAAGAGTAATTGGGCCGGTTTTGCAACAAATCTGCAGTGCGCCGTGGTACAGCGCTGGGAGTTTCGCCGTTACGGACTTGCTGACGAATCGCGCTACCACTACTAAACGCCACGCTACCCGTACTAGAATCGTGCGCCGCGCCCAAACGGTTCAGCGGCAGTAAACGCATATCAGGTGATAAACTGGCGACCGCCTGCGCGTAGGCGAGCCCAAGCATGGCGTTTGGCGCGGTAATTTTTCCTAAACCTAGTTGTGCGTAAAAGCTCGCCAGCTGACTAGCATAAGTTTGCGTATAGTCCGTGAAATTGCCACGACCATAACGCTCTTCAGCCAGTTGCTTGACCGCAATTCCGGCATAGTCTAGCTGGGGCATCTCGGTCCCAAAGGCCAGAGTGCTAACGCCCAGGCTCGCTAGCTGCTGCACCCCGCCCTGTGCAAATTCGCGTGCGGACTGTACGGCCGCACTCAGGGGCAATTCAATGACCAGGTCCGCTCCGGCAGCAAGTACCAGCTCAGTGCGTGCCCACTTGTCCAAAATGGCCGGCTCCCCGCGTTGCACAAAGTTGCCGGCCATGACGATGACCAGCGCGTCGGCACCGCTCAGTTTGCGTGCTTGCTGCATCGCGTAGACATGGCCGTTATGCAGCGGATTAAACTCGGTAATCATGCCCACAGCGTTCATCGTCATTCCCCCGCTTGCACCGCCGACTACTTTTTAACCGCCGTAAAGAACCAGCGCGTGCTGTCAGCCTGCACATCGCTTTGCCCAAAATCTGCGGAGACCTTGACGTCGGTGAAGCCGCAATCTTCCAGCGCAGCCACGAAGTCCGTGATTGGGTACGTCCGCTCCTTGTGCTGTTCGATCAATGGCTTGTATGCATCAATGTCTTCATTATAGATGAAGAAGGTCAAATCATGCTCAGCGGAATGCGGCTGCTCACCCTCGTAGCTACTCCAGAGAAAGGCGTAATCTTCAGTCTGGTAGTTGTACATATAACCAGGGAAAACTTCGTCCATCTGGTAAAGCGAGTGTGCGTCAAACATGAATTGGCCGCCTTGCTTCAGATTCGCCGCCACTTCGGTAAACACGGCCCGCACATCGTCAAGATTGCTCATGTAGCAAATCGAGTCGTCAAAGCAGGTCACGACGTCAAACTGATCAATGACCCCAAAATCACGCATGTCTGCCTGAATCATCGGCAAGGACAAGTTCGCTGCCGTTAACTTGTTCATGGCCAGCGACAACATTTCAGCACTCAAATCGAGCAAGGTCACATCGTAGCCCGCCTGCGCCAACTTTACGGCCAGCGAACCAGAGCCGCCGGCCAGTTCTAGCAACTTAGTACCTTTGGGCTGCACCCGTTCGGTCACAAAATGCGCCCAGTCGTCATAGAGGTCCTGATCCATCAGGGTGTCGTAGACTTGCGCAAAGGTTGAGTAAATCATTCGGCAACGTACCCACTAACATCAACCAGCGGTGCATCCTGCCAGAACTGTTCGAGGTTGTAGTTGGCGCGTTCTTCCGGTGTGAAGACGTGCACAACAACGTCCGTGAGGTCCATCAGAATCCACTTGGAACCCTTCTTACCTTCGATGGATTTCACCGTGCCGCCAGCTTCTTCGAGCTTGTCTTCGATGTTATCAACAATCGCCTGCACCTGGCGTTCTGAACCACCGTTGGCAATCACAAAGTAGTCCGCGAGTAAACTCACGTTCTGCATGTCCAGTGCGACGATGTCCTCAGCACGCTTTTCATCAGCGGCGCGTACGGCGATTTCCAAAATTTCTTTGCTGCTTAAAGCCATTAATATTTCTCCTTTAATTGAGTACGCGACCACAAGTCCAGCTTGCAGTCGCATCCCCTGTCAATGTTGCTTACTTGGTTTTGCGCGCAACGAGCGCGTTGTAGGTTGCCAGCGTGAGCGGGTGAATCCGTGCGCCCTTGCTGACTAAAAAGCTCAATGTGGACTGTAATTCCACCAGACAAGCCGCGGTCAAACTCTTCTTGGCCACGTGGCGTGCCTTTTTCTCGACGTCTAGTTCCCGCGCCGGCTCAATGAAGTCCGCGAGGAAAACAACCATATCCAGCTTAGTCATTTCCGGGTCGCCGGTGGTGTGCCGCCGGATGGCCTGCAGGACGGCTGGGTCACTCACGCCGGTTTCGGCCTGCAGAAACCAGACCCCGACCATGCCGTGCCACACGCCACGGTTGTACTGTAGCAACTCAGTGCCGAGCCCCTGCACCTTGATGACCCGCTCAAAATCAGCCGGTGCCACCTGCTTGGCGTAATCATGCAAAAGTCCGGCCAACCCCGCCTGATCCACATCCACACCGTACTGCGCAGCAAGCTCACGGCTGGTTTGCTCCACACGCACGCAATGGTCAAAGCGTGCGTCATCCAGGCGCTGATGCATGAGCGCCAGTAATTGCGTCCGGGTATGACCCCCGGTCATGTTTAAGGGATATTCATAATCATTCACGGTATAGGCCTTCTTTCTTGATGTACGCGGCCACCGCATCGGGCACCAAGTAACGAATGCTTTCATCATTAGCCACCCGCTGGCGAATGCCCGTGGAATTAATCTCCAGTAGCGGCGCGTCCACCCACACAACGGGGTACTGGCTGCTTGGGGCGTAACCAGGCCGCTTAACGCCAACGAAAGTAACGAGTTTGCTTAGTTCGTCAATGCGGTGCCACTTCGGCAAGTAGTTCACCATATCCGCACCAATGATGAAATAGTAATCCGTGTCCGGATGCTTCTTTTTCAGGTAAACCATGGTGTCGTAAGTATAGCTCACACCACCGCGCTCGATTTCACACAGCTCCAGCGCAAAAAGTGGGTTACCACTAATTGCAGCTGCGAGCATTTCCACCCGGTATTTGGCCGGTACCGCCTTTTTCGCATCCACATGTGGCGGCTGCGCATCAGGCATGAAATAGACTTTTTCGAGGCCCAACTGGGTGCCTACCTGATCGGCCATCACGAGGTGGCCAGTATGCACAGGATTAAACGTTCCCCCGTACAAACCGACCTGCCGGCGGTGGTTCGGCCCCAGTATCTGTTCCCGCAGTTCAGTTGAGAGCACCGGGTGCTTCAGGCTCACTGTCCGCGTGTCCATTTTACTTTGCCAAAGCCGCTACCTGCTTGGACAGCTTCTGCTTGTCCTCCTTGGTAGAAGGCATGTAAACCACGAGGCTACGGCCAATTGTCTGGGCGACTTCCAGTTCCGGAATTTCAGCGTGCAAGTACGCGCCCACCTCCTTGGGCGTCTCCGCAGCTGCTGGCAGCAACGCGATTTTGATCATTTCGCGCGCATCGAGGGCGTCATAAACCCCCTGCACAAAATTGTGGGTCAGGCCGCCCTTGCCCAAGTTGATGAGGGCACGCTGCGTCATGGCTTTGCTGCGCAGCAAGCGCTTTTGTTTACCGCTTAACATGTTTATTTCTCCTTAATTGCTAATCCAAAGTTATTCATTTCACTTGACCTGCTGACGTGAGGCACGACCAAAAAATGGTCCTAAATCATCGCCGGCCGCATGGCCACATCCACACCCTTAGGCGCGTACGCTGCGACCACAGCGCCAGCCGGCACGTTAATCCAACCCAGGCCAGCAAAGACAATGTCAGAATCTTCTTGCGGGGTGAATTCAACCCGCACCAATTCCGGAAAGTCCGCCAAAGTGTCCTGGCGTGGTGGCTGCAGCACATCGCCCTTCTGCCGGTCGTAAAAGTCGTCCGCGTTCTCCAACTTCGTGCGGTGAATCAGTAGCTGGTTATCCGCGTAGATTGTGAAGCCCGCCTTGGGTCCGCGCACGTAGTCAAATCGTGCCAAGCCCGCCAGGAACAAGGTCTGCTGGTCGTGGAGTTGGTAGGTCTTCGGCCGAATCACCTTCGTTGGTGAGACAAGCCGCAGGTCCTTGGCATCCAGGTAATGGGCCATTTGGTTACGGTGGATAATCCCTGGCGTGTCGATAAGCCCGGCGCCATCATCCAATTCCAGGCGAATCCGGTCGAGCGTGGTCCCTGGGAAACGCGAAGTGGTAATCAAATCACTGACACCCATCGTCTGTTTCAAAATGGCGTTAATCAGTGTCGACTTGCCCGTGTTGGTTACCCCAACAAAGTACACGTCCCGGCCGTTGCGATACTTCTCGATTTTGCTGAGCAGCATCTCCACATCGTCCGCATTCTTGGCACTCATCAGCACCGTTTCGACCGGCTGTAAACCAGCCGCGTGTGCTTGACGGCTAAGCCAATCGCGCAGTCGCGGTCGCTTCAGTGACTTGGGCAGCACATCAGCTTTATTACCAACAAGCAAGATTGGGTTTTTGCCGACGAAGCGGTGCAGACCCGGAATCAGACTGCCGTTAAAGTCAAAAATATCAATGACGTTCACGATCAAAGCGTCGGTCTGGCCGAGCAGATTAAGCAGGCGCAAAAAGTCATCATCAGTTAAGCCGACAGGCTGAATCTCGTTATAGTGGCGCAAACGGAAGCAGCGCTGGCAATACGCCTCGCTCTCACCGTCCGCCGCTTTTTTCAGACTCCCAGCTGGCAGGTATCCTGCCGCCGTCTTATCTTCAGTCTGTAATTTTGCCCCGCACCCGATACAGTAGAGCGCGTTATCAATTTCCGTCATCAATGTCCTCCAAATAGTGATAAGTTCCCTTGCGTTTCATGTTGCGCTTGATAAAACCCTCAAAGAAGCGGTTCGGCAGTGTGTTCCACTGGTCGGTTTCAATGAGTGGCTGTACCAACACGGTCCGTACCCCAGCCAGGTTCCCAGCGATGACATCCGTCAGTAGCTGATCCCCCACCATGATACAGGCTTTTTTCGGCAGTTTGAGTTCCCGCACCGCCCGGTCAATTCCCACGGCCAGTGGCTTCAGCGCACGGGCAGTAAACGGCACGTCAAAACCCGCAACCGCCTTGGCAACCCGTTTGTGATTGTTATTTGAAACAACCATCACCGTAATACCAGCGGTATGCATTTCTGCCAACCATTCACGCAACTGCTCGGTACCGTTGGGGTTATTCCATGCAATTAATGTATTATCTAAGTCCGTCAGTACGGCCTGGATTCCCAGCCGTTTCAGTGTTGCCGGACGAATATTGTAGATGGCCTTGACCATCCACTTTGGTGTGACAAGTGCCAATATGGCGCCTCCTAGCGTGTAGTTATCCCACTAATTATAAAGGAGATTGGCTCCACTTTCCACACCTGTAGCGCGGAAGTCGCGTTCGTTATTTTGCACGGATTACCTTAGACAGTGCTTGAACAATTTTCACAAGAAAAGCTGCTTTACCATTGCCGAGTTGCGGGCAAAATTGTATGATTAAGAAAACGGTTACAACCGTTTAGATTGGGAGGTACGCCTATGTTTTCCACAATTTTGTTTGACATCGATGGCACCATCATCGATACAGAAGAAGTCATCATCTCTTCCTTGCAAGAGGCGCTTTCCCAAGTAACAGGCCGCGAATATACCCACGCCGACCTGCGCTACACCCTGGGAATCCCGAGTGCCGAAGCGCTGGATGAGTTGCACTTACCGCATGCGCAGCGCGCTGAGGTGGCCAAGGTTTGGCCAGAGCGATTGGCACTAAAGCAAAAGCAAGTGACCGTGTTCGCCACCATGCGTCGCACTCTCGCCCACTTGCAGAGCCGCGGTGTCCGGATGGGGATTATCACCTCCAAGAATGACGTGGAGATGGAAAATGAGTTTAACCGTTTTGGCCTCAATGATTACTTTGACGTCATCATCACGGCCAGTGCCAGCCTCAAACCCAAACCATCTGGCGACCAGATTGTTGCGGCCATGACCGAGTTAAAGGCCAATCCTGATGACACGCTCTACATCGGCGATTCCATCTACGACATGCAAAGCGCGCACGACGCCGGAATTGATTTTGCACTCGCCACCTGGGGCGCCTTCGACCTGAGTCGTTTCCACGGTGCTGAGTACATGCTCACCCGTCCAGAAACATTGCTTGATTTAGCGATTATCGCGTAGGAGGAAATTATGATTCGTTTTGGCTTCAATGAATACGGTGGGCCCGAGGTTTTCCGCGCAATTGAGGCGGAAATTCCGGAACCAAAACCGCAACAGGTCCAGATCAAAGTACTCGCATTCGGTCTCAACGCATACGACATTAAGGTGCGCCAGGGTAAACTCCCCCACGCCGACCAAGCCAAAATGCCGATTGTGCCGGGTACTGAACTTGCAGGGATTGTCACCGCTGTCGGCGCAGAGGTGACGGACATCAAGGTCGGTGACCACGTCATGAATTACCGCCCGCGTGGCGGTTACAGTGAGTACGTGACGGCGAGCGCTAGCAAGGTGGGCGTCATCGCCAACGATGTGCCTCTAACTATTGCCGCCGGCTTCCCGCAAATCGGCGTTGCGGCGTACGCAGCGGCCAAGTTGCTGAACCTCAAGGCAGGCAAAACAATCGCCGTCGAGGGAGCTAGCGGTGGCGTTGGCAGCATCGTGGTCCAAATTGCCAAGTACTATGGCCTGCAAGTAATTGCGCTAGGTAACTCCCGGAACCATGATCTCATGATGCGCCTAGGTGCTGATTTTGTGGGCCATTACGACCACGAGAACGTCGGTGCTAAGTTCGCTGACCAGGCCGATTACGTGCTGAACGCGACGACCAGCGGCAAGGATGACGATGCTGGCTTGTGGATGTTGAAACCGGGTGGCACATACGTTAGTTTGAACGATTTACCGGAAGCGCAGGCCAGCGACCCCAATTTCCACGTTGTCGGCGAGGCTGGTAAGCCGGACGTTGCGGCCGCCTTCGCGTTCCTAAACGAAATGCGGAGTAAGGCTGACCTTTGGCTCAACGTTGCGGACGTGTTCCCAATGACTCTTGCTGGCGTGCGGGAAGCGCAAGTCGAATTGGGCACCCACCACGCCGCGGGCAAGATCATTTGCAGTCGCGAAGAAAATCAGCGCGTTCGCAAAGACTAATTTATTTTTAATTTAGCTATTGACACGCTCATTTTTTACAAATATACTTGGCACATCAATTACGAAGGGAAGACGAATATCATGACCAAGACCAACACATTCCAGCTTAACAATTCTTGGCAGGCCTGGCGCTAGTCGGTCGTATTCGTAAGGTGCGAATGCGATCTGGCAAACAGTTCGTATTCGCGCCGGCTTCTTCCACATTGGAGTCTGCGCGCTTATAGACGCGACAGGTTCCGGCAAGCTCTCCATGGCAAACCGACCAGTCGGTTTGCCATTTTTTATTGCCAAATCACGATTTGAAAATGAGGAGAGTTTAGTTATGAAGAAGATGTACGCAGTTATTGCCGCCCTAATTGTCATTATTGCCGGGGCCTTTGTATTCGGACAGAATAAACACACGAGCACTGCAAAAACAAAAACCGTTACTGTCGGCATTCTGCAGACTATGAAGCACCCTGCGCTTGACCAAATCAACAAAGGCGTGATCAAGGGCCTCGCCGAGGGCGGCTACAAGGTTGGCAAAAACCTCAAGATTAAGCAGCAAAATGCTGAAGCCGACCAGAGCAACTTGAAGAGTATGAGCGAGAAATTCATTTCTGACGGCGACGACTTGACCGTCGGAATTGCAACCCCTGCCGCAATGTCACTCGCCAGTGCCGCCAACGGCAAAACCCCAGTTATTCTTGCCGGTATCACCGACCCCGCAGGTAGTGGCATCATTAAGTCCGAAAAAAAGCCGGGCGCTAACATTACGGGGACCTCAGGTGAAGCTCCACTGCCAATGGATTTGAAGGTGGTCAAGGCCATCAAGCCAAATGCAAAACAAATCGGGATTATCTACAGTCCAAGCGATCACGGCGGCACATACAACGCCAAGAAGTTCGCAAAGTTGGCTGAAGCAGACGGCCAGAAGGTTAAGCTTTACACCATCAGCAACACCAATGACGTTGAGCAAGTCGCCCAGCAAATGGTCAGTGAATGTGATGTTGTCTACGCTCCTCAAGATAACCTTGTTGCTAGTTCCATGAAGACCCTGGTTGGCGTTGCCAACGGCGCGAAGGTGCCAGTTATCCCTGCTGCCGACACCATGGTTAAAGACGGCGGCATCGCTGCTTACGCCATCAGTCAGTTTGAGCTCGGCCGCGTTGCCGGCAAAATGGCCGCAAACGTCCTCAAGGGCAAGAAGACCGCTAACTACGCTGTTCAGCACGTGACTCATGGTGTATACGTCATTAACACTACCGAAGCCAAGAAACTCGGCATTACCCTCCCTGCTAAAATTGTGAAGGCGGCTAAGACTTCCGGCGAAGTCTTCAAGTAGCGTTGCTGTTCGTTAGCGTAAGTATCGACCACAGGTCGGGTCTGGGGCGGATCAGCTTCGCGAACAGGGACTCCGTTAGCGGGGACCGTTCCAGCCGGCCCTACGGTGTCCGTCTCACTAGGCGCTAAAGCGCGAGGTCGACTGGCTCCGCCGTCTTCCACTGGAAATTTTGACACAAGATCGGTGTCAAAATTCCGCTCCCAACAAAATAGGCTGTGTACCCTCGACAAAAATCATGTCGAGAATACACAGCCTATTTTATATTCGCTAACTCCGGCCCCGCCGCGTCGCCCTAAAGCGCAGAATCCAAGCGCACCCGCACCGGAGTTGCCCACTCACGCCTTGCAGCGGTATGAAAACGGCTTAAAGTGCAGGGCACGGACACTTACGCTGACGGACATCGTTACCGGTCAAGTGCCTGATCATCGACGGCATCAAGTGCGCTACCGATTGCAGTCAGTGTGTCATCGAGTGCACCCGGCTCAAACGGTGAGCGCATGTGCCCAGTTTTCAGCAACTCAAGTAGAGTCTGACTACCGCCAGCTTTTGCCATCCGCAAGTAATCGGCCCATGCAGTTTCGTCATGGTCGACATCGAATCGCTTCCAGAATTGGTAAGCCACAACCTGCGCAATCGTGTAATCCAGGTAGTAGAAAGGCACTTCAAAAATGTGTGCTTGCCGCATCCAGTAAATGCCGCGGTCAAGATCAGCATTTTCACTGTAATCTTTGTCTGGATTGTACTGTTTCTCCAGCCGCCGCCAGCATGCCTTGCGTTCATCCGGCGTCCAATCTGGGTGTGTGTAGACCTCATGCTGGAAGTGATCGACCAAAATCCCGTACGGCAAAAATTCGAGTGCCGACTGCAGATGCGCGTACAAATACTTATCTGTATCTTCCTTGAAGAAATTCTTCATCCACGGGTAAGCAATGAACTCCATGCTCATCGAGAAAATTTCAGCCGCTTCGTTGGTTGGAAAGACCGCATCACCAGGTTTAATCCAGCTTGCCATCGTCGTCTGGAAGGCATGCCCCGCTTCGTGTGTGAGCACATCCACATCTCCGCTCGTCCCGTTGAAGTTCGCAAAAATAAACGGCGACCTGATGCTAGGAATGAATTCAGCATACCCACCAGTTTGCTTGCCCCTCTTCGCGAGCAAATCCAACAAGTTGCTGTCAATCATGTGGTCAAAGAATGGTCCCGTCTCAGCAGACAGCTCATGATACATTTGCTGCGCCGTTGCGACGAGTTCATCTGCGGTCCCTTTTGGCGTTGCGTTACCCGTCTTGAACTGCACATTCAAGTCATAATAGGCGAGTTTGTCCAAGCCCAGACGGCGGGCCTGCTTCTGGCGCTGTTTAAGTACCAGTGGCACCACTTTTTGCTGAATTTCGGCACGGTAATTAGCCACCATTTTTTCATCGTAGCCAAAGCGGTCCATGAAGACGTAAGACATCTCGGAAAAGTCTGCAAAGCCCAGCTGGTGCGCTATCTGTGTGCGGACCTTGACCATCTCATCATAGATTTTGTCGATTTCTGCTTCGTGATCAGCGTAAAATCCCCAATAAGCCTCACTTGCTGCACGGCGCGTGTCGCGATCAGCTGAAGACATACTGGTACCCAACTGGGCTAGTGTGTATGTCCCACCAGCAAATGGCACCTGCGCCTCCGCAATTAAACGACCGTACTGACTAATGAGTTGATTATCGCGTTGCCGCAGTTCAATCACGCTCGGGTCATTGACGCGCAGCTGATTCTTAGCGGCCGCAATCCACGGTGCTGGGAACAATTCCCCCAGCGCCTTCTGAAATGGGCTTTGCACGACGGCACTTAGGAACAGCGTGTCGGCGTCAGCATACTGCGGTTCGTACTCATTCCAATAATCGTCCTCAGCCGCGTAGAAGGCGTCGTTAACATCGATGCTATGCCGAATCGACGCAATCATGGCTTGGGATTGCGCGGCGTTGAAAAGATCCAGCATTTTGCCCGCAGCGGTGACTGCCGCCTGCGCATCTTCGGCCGCCCGCAACTGCGTCGACCAACGGGTCATTTGCGTTTTGTACGCCGAGAATTCAGGGCGCTCGTATTGCACTTTCTTAAAGTCCATATTAAAACCTCCTGATAATTACACTCATTATCGGTCGTTTGCAGCGAGATTGAAAGAGCTAATTCTCTAAATCGGATTCATCAACGTGCATACCACTAGCCCGTGAACTGCTGCCGTTTGCATAATTAAATTGATAACCAGGCTGCACATTGAAAATATAAACGTTAAAATTCACACTTGAGTCAGTGGCGAGGCCCTGCAGCCAATAACCACGTGGCATCAGTTCATCGCCGCGAAAGACCGTGGTTACCTGATAAATCATTTTTTTGCCACTTGCTAATGCGCTGCGCACCTTACCTTCGTAAATCTGCATCAACACTTGGTTCGAATAAGCAGATTGTGTCCCCAGATTCTTGGGATTATCCGATGAGCCTTCCGTGCCTTGCTCGTATTGGCCATCCTGATTAATGTTGAAGGTCAAGGTATATGCAATGAGGTGTCCCCGATTGTAGATATCCACGCTGCCGTGATTATAATGCCAGCCTGTGGGCGTCCAATCCTGGCTCGGGCGCCCATCGCTTTTGCCCAGATTCTTGCGCGACAAATAGGCGGTGTCCGTCGTTGTGCGATTCAAATGATCCAAGTTGCCGTAATCGATCCGCTCAGTTTTCCAAGCGGCGGTGCTTAGCGTACTCTTGCCGTTATTCACTTGCACAATGGGCTTGTCCCCACTGGCAAAATTCAGCTTTGCTAGTGCCGCGTATGCCTTTTTATCCAGTTGATTGTCGCTGGTGGTCTGCGCACTAATCTGCACGCCTTCTTGCGGGTGCACCCATTCATCCAAATAGCCGCCACGATAAAGATAAAGTGCGGCGGCAAAAATGATGGCAATAATCCCGCCAAGTTGCGTCCCGTACCTTTTGTTCGTCTTGCGCCGCTTCTTTGCCATTGCTTCGTCCCCACTTCTCAGAATAATTTTAGTGTAGCGCATTTGAATTAAGCAAACTAGTGTTCTGTATTGATAACGGACGTTTTTTGGATTTAGTCCACCCTGACTTTGAAGCGCCCTACTGCCATTCAGATGGCAAAATGCTACACTGAGTAAATCGGCACAAATTCGTAGAGGAGGTTTGACGTCTTGTCCAAAACCACAAAACGTGCAATTTTCATTCTGGTATTTAGCGAGTTCTTAGTTTGCCTCGGTATGAGCCTCATTTTCCCAGTGATGCCTTTCCTGAAAAACGAGCTCCATCTTTCCGCTACCGACATGGGCATCATGAGCTCGCTGTTCGCGTTCGCACAATTCGTTTCCTCTCCTATTATTGGGCACATGTCCGACAAAATCGGACGGCGACCCGTACTGATTGTGGGCTTGGGACTCTTTGCCGTCTCAGAACTACTCTTCGCGGTGACGAACTACCTGGTCATGTTTGACATCTCCCGGATCATCGGGGGGATTGCGGCGGGTATGTTCATTCCCACTGCGCAGGCCTTGGCGGCCGACATCACCACGCACAAGCAGCGTGCTCGCGTTATCGGTTTATTATCCGCCTCACTGAGTGGCGGCCTAATTCTGGGCCCAGGTGTTGGTGGCATTCTCGCCGGAATCAGCTACAAAACGCCCTTCTACCTGGCCGCGGTGCTCGGTCTACTCGCAATGCTTGCAACCCTGTTCTTCCTGCCGCACTACAAAGCGCCAACTAAGCAAGCTGCAGCAGCTACCACAACCAGCACGACTGATTGGCGCAAGGTCCTTGGCGGTCCGATGCTCATGCTGTTCCTGCTCATTCTGGTTTCATCGTTTGGCCTGCAAAGTTTCGAAAGTATCTACAGCATTTTTGTGAATGAAGTTTTCGGCTTTAGCCTGGGCGATATTGCGCTTGTTCTCACCCTTAACGGGATTATCTCGCTCATCTTTCAAGTGGTCTTCTTCGACCGGATGGTGCTATTCATGGGCGAAATCAAGTTGACCCGCTACGCCTTCCTTCTCAGTTTCGTTTCAATTGCTTGGATTATGCTGGCGCACACAAAATGGGAAGTCATGGTCGCAACACTAATTGTCTTCACGAGTTTTGACCTGCTGCGGCCAGCCATTACCACCCTGCTGACGAAGCAAGGAACTCAAAATCAGGGTATCATCAACGGCCTCAACCTCTCGCTCACCAGCATTGGCAATATCGTCGGGCCGCTCATGGCGGGATCACTGCTCGACATCAACTACCACATTCCGTACGCTGTAACGGTCGTGATTCTCGCAATCTCCTGGATTCTCACGTACACGGTTAAATTAGGTCGCCCTCGTGATTACAAACATGCATAATCGTTCAAACGCCCCGACATCGTTGGGGCGTTTTTGCTTGTCGCTGTCCGTCAGCGTAAGTTTGTGCCCGCAAGGGTGCGCTCTATACTTTAAGCTGTTTTCATACCGCCGCAAGGCGGTGGGTCGGCAACTCCGGTGGTGGTGCGCTCGGGCTACGCTCCGGGAACTACGTCGGGCGGGGACCGTTCGAGCCTAAAGTCTCTCACTGGCAGAGTCGCCGCAAAAAGCGGCGTCAACTCTGCACTCCCGAGATGATTGGGTGAAGCCACGACGGCAAATACGGCCGTCCTGTCTTCACCCAATCATCTTTTCGCCCTACTCCGTTCCCTGCGCTTCGCCCAAGCACACCACCACCTCCGTGGCCGACACGTTACTCAGTGGGGGCAGTGCCATTAACAATCTTGCGGCAGTTCCGAGTCATATTGACGCCTGGATGAGATTGATGCTTCGCTAATAGGAGGCGTCGATCTGTTGTCACTGTGTTTGTCGAATCGTTGATGTGTCACACTGTACTAGGGTATGAAATCTTCGACTCAACGTCGCCAGAAAATATCACCATCAAAGTATCGTGAACGAACTTAGGGCCTGGGGTGGATTAGCGTAGCGGGCAGGGACGGAGTTAGCGAAAATAAAATTGGTGGTGTATTCCCGACATGATTTTCGTCGGGGGTACACCGCCTATTTTATCGGGAGCGGGATATTGACGCTGGGCTTGCGGCAATATCCCCAGTGGAAGACGGCGCAGCCGGCTGAAACGGTCCCCGCTAACGGAGTTCCTGCCCGCGAAGCTAATCCGCCCCGGGCCCGACCTTCGGTCGATTTTCAAAGAAATCATCCTTGCGGATGGAATTTTCAACACTCACGCTGACGAACAGCGTTACGCAAAAAAACACCTCTGACCAAACGCTCAAGAGCGTATGGTCAGAGGTGCTTTCAGATGGTAAACACGACTTAAGCGTTTGCCTTCTTCGCTGTTTCTGCGAGTGCTGTGAATGCAGCAGCATCGTTAACGGCGAGGTCTGCGAGCATCTTACGGTTCATGTCGATGCCGGCAACCTTCAGACCGTGCATCAGCTTGCTGTAGGAAATGTCGTTAAGACGTGCAGCAGCGTTGATACGGGTGATCCAAAGAGAACGGTATTCGCGCTTCTTAGCACGACGGTCCCGGAAAGCGTAACGGTAAGATACCATTACCTGGGTGTTTGCGGACTTGAAGAGACGGTGCTTAGAACCGCGGTAACCCTTGGCGAGCTTCAGAACCTTCTTACGACGTTTGCGAGTAACAATTCCACCCTTAACACGTGGCATAGTAAAAACCTCCTAGATTAGAAAAAACGTACGTGGCTTCATTAATGAAGCCGGAATAGTAATTGCCGCAGCAATTACTTCATGTAGGTGAGCATCTGACGGATACGACGCATATCCGTTGCGTGCACTACACCGGACTTACGAAGCTGACGACGCTGCTTCTTGGTCTTACCGTGGAAACGGTGGGAAGTGTAGGCGTGACCGCGCTTGAGCAGGCCACTAGCAGTCCGCTTGAAACGCTTAGCGGAAGCACGGTGTGTCTTGAACTTAGGCATAATGAATTCCTCCTAAAAATTATCTCCAGATGCATTTACATCTAGCATTTAGTACTGACTAGTTTTCCTTGTCAGCCTTTGGTGCCAGCAGCAAGAACATGCTGCGGCCATCCATCTTTGGTGATGACTCAACGGTTGCGACATCTTTCGTTGCCTCAGCCAACTTGAGCAGCACCTTGCGACCAATTTCCTTATGCGTGATGGCACGCCCGCGGAAGCGGATGGATACCTTAACCTTGGCACCCTTATTCAGGAACTTAACGGCGTTGTTAAGCTTGGTCTGGAAGTCGTTATCCTCAATCGTAGGACTAAGGCGAACTTCCTTGATATTGATGGTTTTCTGTTTCTTCCGAGCATCACGCTGCTTTTTCTGCAGTTCGAAACGGTATTTACCGTAGTCCATGATGCGGGCGACAGGCGGCTTTGCAGTCGGCGCAACGAGGACAACGTCCAAGTTAGCCGCTTCAGCAAGGGCAATGGCGTCTTGCTTGCTCTTAATTCCGAGCTGTTCACCGTCAGCGGCAATCAGCCGAACTTCGCGAGCACGAATACCATCGTTTACCAACATATCTTTTGCTATGGTTATTCACCTCCAGATATTTTCCGAGAAAAAACAAAATGTGGTGGCAGGATGCCATTCAGCATAATCCCACCACCACGAAATATATCCGTACATAATGAGCCTAGAGGTCTAATGACTTGGGCGAGAAGTGGGAACTTCTGCTTTTTCTCAACTTTTATAGCTTACACTGCCGACCGGCCCCCGTCAAGTATTAATTGACGCCGTGCACTTCCGCTACTTCCCCAGCGACGATAATGGCCTGCTTATCTAGTGCGCGAATGACATGCAGTGCGTACTTATAATACTGCTGATCAATGACAACAAGCAACATATCCTGGCCTGCCCCATCATCCGTACCGGACACCAGCATTGTCTCCACATGACTCGCCGGAATCTCGGCCAATTTCCGATTGATTTCACCAAGGCGCTGATGACTGAACACGTGGAGCATCCGCTTGCGATCCAAACCGGTTTGCATGTAGTTCATTGCCACGTTCGTAATCCCCAAAGAGAAAATAGCAAGGATAAATGCTTCGAGTCCTGATACCGGAATGTTCAGCGACGACACCACAACGTCTGTGACGAACAAGCTAGTGGCCGTCTTCACGTTCCAATAACGTTTGAAAATGAGTGGTGGCACCGTTGTTCCCCCACTGGACGCGTCCACAGCGTACAGCATGGTGAAGCCCAAGGCGATTACCACACTACCCACCATCACGGCAAGCGTGCGGTCAGCCACGATTTTAGTCGTAGGAATGAGCGCCATGAGCACCGGAAGCATAAAACTACCATAGACAATGCGCAGTGTTGTTGCCCTAGGAAGTAGAAAAGCGGACAAAATGAGCAAAAGGAGGTTAATGACCAGTGTCGTGATTGCAGTAGGAATTTTGGCGAGTTCGTACACAATGATTGCGAGCCCCGTAGCTCCCCCCGCAGCAACGCCATGCGGCGCAAAGAAAAGGTTGATGCTGAGCGCAATGACGGCAAGTGCCGCTGTAATAAAGCCCAGTTTGAGCCATTGGTTTGACCTGATTTTGTCCATATATTTGTCCTCCGTATGTATAAGAGCGGCATTAATTTCAATATAAGGATAACATGATTTATGTAATGTTGGCAATAAGTGCAGGCTTAAGCTTCCCCAAGTTTTAACAAAATACTCACTTCGTACCACTTTTGCGCAAAAAAATAGACCGGCTCCCCAGCCGATCCCCCCAAGAACTATGAAGCTATGATTAACGCGCCCAGACGAGGCGGTTAATGGTGGAACTAATGCAGGTCTGCAGGACAACCTGCTCACCTTGGTTTGCACTAACAATCTGGTTGTAGACGTCCGTGTTGGTTCCTTCAACCTTCCCCTGATCCGTTACGTTCAAGGTCTTGGTCACATGGTAAGTCTTGGTATTGCCATTGCCATCTGTCACGCTGACCGCAGAACCAACGGCGAGGCCAATGATCTGCCCAAAGCTGGTCGTGTTGTGGCCGATGATGTGCGTTGATTGGCCATCGGTGACGGAAAGGTGTGTCTGGCCGCCCCAGGTCTGAGCCCGGTTGCCAGAAGGTGCGGTCGTAATGCTCATGTTGCCCTGAATCACTGGAACAGTTACACCGAGAAAACTGATGGTGTTCCGCGCATGTGTCGGTGTGCTACTACTACGTTGCGTTGTCTGGTGCTGCTGCGTGCTAGAGCTGACCGACACGCTTGCTGCAGGTGCAGACTGCTGCGTTGTCTGCGCGTTTTGACTACTCTGCTGACTGCTTTGCGTTGTGGCCGACTGGCTAGACTGGCCAGCAGTTGCGGCAACGCTCGCCTTGCTCGATGATGCACTGCTTACGGCTGGCTTGGATGAAGAGGCCGCGTGTCCCTTGGCAGAAGCACTCTCTGCGACTTTCTTAGCTGTCGGTACGCGCTTGCTACTAATCTTCGCTTCACGACTGACCAAGCTTGAACCCGTTGCTTCCGCATCGGTAGCACTGGCATTGTTCAACACCATTCCGCCGACAAGTGAGCCCCCCACGAGCACAGATGCAGCAACAAGAACATTAATGTATTTGGTTTTCATAATTCCGCTCCCTAAACTTAAATCCCGATATTAGTTTAAGAGTTGCCTCAACGTGACCCCCATCACTCCGCTTCTCTTTTCAACAACATCATACAGCAACGCTATCGCATTGCAAGTTTTCAAGATTCGTTTGCGATAACGAAATGGTTTTATTATTTTACCGACGTAGCAGCCTTTCTTGACACATACAATAACGATTAAAAATCTCTTATCCGAATATTCAATAACTGCTTATTAGTTTACGGTCAACACGTTTTTACCTTTTTTCAGATAAGTGTTTATTTCGCGTGTTTCGCTCGACCAAAGCCGTTTCATCAGAACACCTCTGAGCCCCGTATTGATAGGTTTCGTTACTTTTACGCGCGTATCAATTCGATTTACCTTATTAGATTGATTAGGCATCTACACAAATCAAAATTTCTTCAATTTTTTTCAAATAAATTCGTTTTTGCAAATTAAATCAATTGATCTAGCTGGATAAACGTGAATTTGACTCACCGAACAAGTAACTAGGCACTACATTTTCAAAAAGTGCAAAAAAAATGACCGGCTCCCCAGCCGGTCCCCCCAAAACTTTATTAACGTGCCCACACGATGCGGTTAAGCGTCTTGCTCAGGCATGTCTGCAGAACAACTTGTTCGCCCTGCTTAGCACTTACAATCTGGTTCCAAACATCCTTCTTCGTACCTTGGATCATGCCGTAGTCAGTAACGTTACGAACTGCGGTAACATGGTAAGTCTTGCTGTGACCCTTAGAATCACGGACAGTCACAGGTGAACCCTTCTTCAGCTTCACAATCTTACCGAAGCTGGTGTTGTTGTGACCAATGATGTGCGTAGACTGCTTATCCGTTACGGACAAGTTCGTCTGACCACCCCAGGTCTGTGCAAGGTTTCCCTTTGGTGCTGTCGTTACCTTCATGTTACCCTTAATCACCTTAACGGTCACACCACTGAAGGCAATGGTTCCCTTAGGCTGCACTTTCGCTTTCTTAGCAGCGGCAACAGTCTGCGTAGCAGCTGGTGCAACTGCGGAGAAGCTCCCGGCAATCCCACTCAAGAGGACACCAAAAGAAACAAGAACGCTCAAATATTTAGTTTTCATAATCTACACTCCCATGTGTACTTAACCTATTCAACAACGGAAGCAGAATGTCAACGTGACCCCCATCACTCAATCCTGTTCCACGTCACTTATAATACAACAATCCCAGCAACAATCAAGTCCCTTATCAAATAATTTTGTAACGGTTCATATACATTTCAAAAGTTAACAAATACCGTAACGGCGGCGTTTATGGCACATATTCAAAAACTTATATTTTCTACTTATAACGAGTATCAATAACTACTTGAACACTTAAGTCGATAATAAGCGTTTTACAAAATGTCCGATTCAAGCGAACGCTGTCTGTCAGCGTAAGTGTTTCAGTGACGAAGTCATGCTGGGCCTCTTTGGTGTTTTCATGACGCCGTTAGGCGGTGGAGTCGGCAACTCCGGTGGTGTGCGCTTGGGCTACGCTCCGGGAACTACGTCGGGCGGGGACCGCTTCAGCCCGCTATCGCGGTCTTCCGCTGGCGGAGTTGACGCAAGAACGGCGTCAACTCCGCGCTCCCGAGATGATTGTGTGAAGCCACGACGGCAAATACGGCCGTCCTGTCTCCAAACAATCATCTTTTCGCCCGACTCTGTTCCCTGCACTTCGCCCAAGCACACCACCACCTCCGTGGCCGACACGTTACTGAGCAGAATACTACAGATAGAGGTCCATGCTGTGACACTGAAATGCTGAGACCAACGTTCGACTATACATGGGCCGTGTAATTGGACGATTATGAAATTCCTGTATACCGCATGGTAAAAGTATTCAAGGTGTTTGATCAGCTAGATGAACCGCTCACGATGCCAAAGTTGCTTAATTTCGTGTTCATCTTTGTCTGCCATTCTCGCCACCGAAGCCCGAAACATTCACCACCACAGTCATGTGAATGCGCGTCGGAACTGGGCCGGATTGGCGATAGCGGACGGGAAGGGTGTGCGTGTCCACGAAAATGGCGGTGTATGTTTCGCACATGAACTTCGTGCGAAATGTACACCGCCATTTTCGTTAGGAGCGCGATTTTGACGCTGGGTTTGCGTCAAAATCGCCAGTGGAAGACAGCGCAGCTGGCTGGAACGGTCCCACGCACGCCCTTCCTGGGAGCAAAGCTAATCCGGCCCAGTTCCGACCTTCGGTCTAACCACTATTTTCAATTCCACCATCCTTGCGGATGGAATTTTCCATGCTTACGCTGACGGACAGCAAAAGCGGCCACGACGAGGTCGTGACCGCTTTGACAATGACATGTTCAGTTATTACTTCTGACGAGCGTCCTTACGGGAGTAGTTCGCAACGTCCGCCTTAACAGCGTTGATGAACATCTGGGCTGATTCAGTCCAAGACTTTTCTTCACCGTAACGACGAACGGCGACGTTACCACCGTTCAGTTCAGCATCCCCGACAACAACCGTGTATGGAATCTTCTTGGTCTGGGCTTCACGGATCTTGTAGCCCATCTTTTCGTTGCGATCATCGATGATGACACGCAGACCAGCCTTAACCATCTGTTCCTTGAGTTGCTTAACGTAATCAAGGTGCAGTTCGTTCTTCACTGGAATCATGACAACCTGCTGTGGTGCAAGCCAGGTTGGGAAGGCACCCTTGTACTGTTCAATGAGGTAAGCGATGAAGCGTTCCATCGTCCCAACAATCCCACGGTGAATCATGACTGGCTGGTGTTCTTCACCATCGGAACCAACGTAGGTCAGGCCAAAGCGTTCTGGCAACATGAAGTCAAGTTGGATGGTGGACATCGTTTCGTCATTACCCAGTGCGGTCTTGGTCTGGATGTCCAGCTTAGGACCGTAGAATGCGGCTTCACCTTCGGCTTCGTAGTAGTCAAGGCCAAGGTTGTCCATGGCTGCCTTCAGCATGGTCTGGCTCTTGTCCCACATTTCATCGTTAGCGTAGTACTTTTCGGTGTTAGCAGGATCACGGTAGGACAGACGGAAGCTGTAGTCCGTGATGTCGAAATCTTCGTAAACGCTCATGATGAGCTTCAAAATCTTCTGGAATTCATCCTGCACCTGATCCAGAGCGACGAAGGTGTGACCATCGTTCAGCGTCATGGCACGAACACGCTGCAGACCGGAGAGGGCACCAGACTTTTCGTAACGGTGCATCAGACCAAGTTCAGCAATCCGCAGTGGCAAGTCACGGTAGGAACGGATGTGGTGCTTGTAAATCTGGATGTGGCTTGGGCAGTTCATTGGCCGCAGTTCGAGTTCTTCACCTTCACCCATGTCCATTGGTGGGAACATGTCTTCACGGTAGTGCTGCCAGTGACCGGAAGTCTTGTACAGGTTCAGGTTCGCAGCAACTGGTGTGTAAACATGTTCGTAACCGTCAGCAACTTCGCGGTCAACGATGTAACGCTCAACCGTGCGGCGAATCGTGGCACCATTTGGCATCCAGTAAGGCATCCCTGCCCCAACTTCTGGGTCAACGAAGAACAGGTCGAGGTCACGGCCAATGACACGGTGGTCACGTTCCTTAGCTTCCTGGCGGCGCTTAGCGTCTTCTTCAAGGTCAGCTTCCTTGTAGTAAGCCGTCCCGTAAATCCGCTGGAGCATTGGGTTGGAGGACTTACCTTCCCAGTATGCGCCGGCAACGCTCAGCAAGCTGAAGTGCTTGAGTGGCTTGAAGTCTGGCAGCAGTGCGCCTTCTTCGAAATCGAAGAAATCGCCCAGCTTGTGACCAGAAATCTGGTCGCCAGCTTCATCGGCAAGCTGACTCTTGAACTTGTCGTCCTTGTACATCGCTTTAGCTTCATCAGCACTGATGCTGGCAAGTTCAATCTTGTCACCAGACTTGATGATTTCCTGCATTTTGGCCTTGATGGCTTCAAGGTCGGTCACCGCAACCTGGCCGTCATCCTTATCAGTGTCGTAGAAGAAGCCATCATCCGTAGCGGCACCCTGACCGAAACGAATACCAGGGAACAACTGGGACAATGCGTCGGCAAGAACGAAGGCGGCGGTGTGGCGCAGCACCTTCAAACCATCTTTGCTGTCCTTGGTGATAATTTCAAGGGCACCGTCAGCGGGCACGGCTGCCGCAAGGTCAAGCAACTTGCCGTTGAACTTAGCGGCAACGGCCTTCTTAGCAAGAGAAGTACTGATGCTCTTGGCAACATCGAAGAAGTTGCTACCGTCTGCGAATTCTTTAACACTACCGTCTGGGAACGTAAGGGATAATGACATATCTAATTCTTCCTTTCATTTTAGCCGCAAGCGCGGCGTCAAACTCAATTTGATCTAGGAGACGAAACACAAAAAATCCCCGGTACCAATTGCTTGGTATCGGGGACGATTTGCATAAATCGCGGTTCCACCCAGATTGGCAAACGCACGACACGTCTGCCCTCTTCTACACTCGTAACCAGAGTAAGGGTCATTGCTGACAATCTCGGGAAGTGGTGCGGGTTACTCAATGCGTCGCTTACAGCCATGGCTCCGCTCTCTGCTGGGTGGTAATCCTTTTGTTCCGTCTTCGATGCCATTATTAAACCACACTTGCACACCGTACGCAAACATATTTCCTGAATTCTGCCAAAATTTTGCAGAAAACTACTCGCTAGTTCTGCTCGCGGCGACTGGCACCGCCCAGTTCAATCTCGCTGGCCAGGTAGCGAATCCGCTGCATAATGCGGTCCGCCTTAACCCCCTCTTCGTTGCCGCGGTCAATACCAGCTAGGTAGTCACGCAGTTCCTTCATGCTCTTGTTGGAACTGAAGCAAGTCGGCAGCTGCTCTTGCATCCGGTACTGCAAGATCACCCCCAGCACTTCATCTCTGAACCAGGGCGAAAAGGACTCGGCCCCGATGTCATCAAGCATCAAAACTGGAGCTGCCTTAATCGCATCCACCTGCTCAAGCACATTGTTATTGCCAATCGCTGCCTTCATCTCCACCGCAAAAGTGGGCACGTGGACGAGGGTCGTTGCAATCTGCCAATCAGCAAGTTCATTGGCAACGGCACCAAGTAAATACGTCTTGCCGACACCAAATGGGCCGTAAAGGTACATCCCCGTCACCCGCTTACCGTCCCGTAAGCCAACCGTGAAGTCGGTGGCGGCCAGAATCGCATCCATACGCTCGGTCGTCTGCTCGTAGCCGTTGAGCGTTGCACCCGCGATGTCCTTGGGCATGTTGAGCGCGGTCACCAGGTTCTTCTTAGCGCGCAACTTATCCGCGTCAAGCTTTGCCGCAGTGGGCCGGTACTCAACGTCAATTTGGTGATTGCTAACCGTTAAGGTTGGTTCAAACCCAGGCGCAAAAGGCGTCTCGCCACGCTCGACTTTGCCGCGCTGCACCATGTATTCGTACAGCTTCGCGGCACCACGGTCAACGGCACTTTCTGCCAATTCGGATTCATGATCGTTCAAAAACTGCAAAACCTGCTTGTCACCGAGGACAATCCGCATCAGATTGTCGTACTGCGCATTGGCCCCACGGCGGTTCATAAGTTGTTGCAGCTGCTTCGATAAATTCTGCATTACTGGTCACCATCCTTTTTTTGGCGCAGGCTCGCGAGTTTCGCGTTCAATTCCGCCCGCTCCTTTGCGCTCAGCACCCGCCCCGCAACCTTATGGCCTTCCTTGGCCCATTCTGGTTGCGGTTCCACTACGCGATTGCGCTGATAATTGCGTCGCACGGGCGTGCGCTTCGTTTTGCCAGCCTGGTACGCCTTAATCTGCATCAAGGCGCTTTCCGGACTGTTCACGCCCGCTTCAAGCCACGAATTCGCTACCGCATCCATGTAGGACTGACTGATGCTGGTGCGCTCCTGCAAAAGGTAGTCCACCAGGACGTTAATGGTTGCGTTGGTAAAAATATCCCGGCCGGCGAGTTGCTGCAATGCCCACAACTCATTCTTGCCCGCGAAGGCGTCCGGACTCTTTTTCTTCTTGGTGTAATTCAAGAATTCACGGGGCGTCATGCGCCGCGCATTCTGGAGCAGCTCCCGCTCTGCTGCGCTGAATTCTTGCGACGCAGTTTGGGAGTTGGTGCTTGTGGTTGGTGTCGTTGCCAGCGTTGAATTTTCCCGCTTCAAGACGTTCTTAACCACATCCCGCTTGGCAAAATCGCGCTCCGCCAAATTACGCAACACCTTGATATCAATGCGGCCAGTAAGCGTGTCTATCGCCCGAGCACACAGTCGGGCCAACTCGCTGGTACTCATGCCGTAAAAGCCACTGATTTGGGCAATCGGCATGCGCTGGCGCAGTAATTCGTCGCTGCGCAGATTTTGCTTCTCCAGCAGGCGACCGAGAAGTTCCCAATCCACTAAACTCGTATCAACACGGGGAATTGGGTTGGCCTTTTCGCTACTGCGCTGCCGCTGCTCTTCAACTGCGGCAGGTGGGTTCAGCGGACTGCTTGCGATGTGAAAAACGTCCATGAACGACTTGCTCACGTCCGTCATGTCACTGCGGCGTACTGGCGTCACTGTAAAGTGTTCGGCGGCCTCGGCAAAGCCCGCACTGCCGAGAACGTCGTACAATGCCAGACTCAGCAGGTCATCTTTCAGAAAATCCTGCGGCCGCATCGGTGCGTACAATTCGTACACGTAATGGCGCACGGTGTCGACTTGCGTATAGCTCTTAATTAAGCCGACTGCCTCAAGGCGCACGCGCGCTGCATACAGCGCATCCATGTCACTGCCGAGCGTTTGCATCAGGCGCCGGTGCGGCTGGCGGTCACGTGTGAACTGGGGCGACGTCCGCACCTGCGTCCACAGCGTCTGGTAGAGCGCGGTGGCCAGTGGCCCAATAATCGGTTGGTATAGGTAAACCAGCGTCTGCCGATCGAGGTCACTCATCAGCTGCGCACGCGTGACCAGGTAGTCGCTCTGTGGTGTTAATTCTGCCGGTCGCTGCATCGTCATTACCCCCTACAAAAACAAAGTGGCCCGCCCAGCTAGCAACTGGCCCGGACCACCACGCAAACCTAATCTTTCTGTTCGCGATTCATCATTTCTTTGAGTTCCTTCATGAACACTGACATGTCCTTGAACTGCCGGTAAACACTGGCAAAGCGAATGTAAGCCACGTCATCAACGTCGGCGAGCAGTTTCATGACTTGCTCGCCAATGCTCTGGCTAGAGACTTCGTTTTCGCCGATGGAACGCAGCTTGGATTCAACTTGTTCAACAATCTGCTGCATCTGTTCCATGGTGACCGGCCGTTTCTCGGCGGCCCGAATCAAACCGCGCAGAATCTTCTCGCGGTTAAACTCTTCGCGTGTACCGTTCTTCTTGATGACCAGCAGCGGTGTCTGCTCGACGCGCTCAAAAGTCGTGAAGCGGTACCCGCAATTTTCACACTCCCGCCGTCTGCGGATGGCCTCACCGCCGTCGGTTGGCCGTGAGTCGACAACGCGTGAACTATTGTGATGACAATGTGGACACTGCACTGGTATCCCTCCTCGTAGTAAGTGGCTTAATTATACCAGAAAACGCCGCCGTGACAAAAGCCGGGTGCAAGCTGCGGTCAATGACGAATTACCGCCTTGTCTAGAGACCCCGCAAGTGGCTCACAAGCTGCATGACCTGCACCTTGCGCAGTTCTTCGGGACCATTGGTATCGATTAAAAAGTCGGCGCGCTTACGCTTTTGCGCCTGGTCCATCTGGGCATCAATGCGCCGCTGGGCCGCAACCTCTGTCAAACCGTCGCGCGCCATCACGCGCTGCAACTGCGTCTGGGCGTCGCAATCCGCAACCGCCACACCGTTAAAGTAACTATCGTAGTTCTGTTCGAACAGCAGTGGCACCTCGCAGGCGACCAAGTCGGTGTCTGCTGGCACGGCCTGGAGCTGCGCGTTAAAAGCAGCCCGAATGGCGGGTTGCACAATGTCGTTGAGCTTCGCTAGTTTTGCGGGGTCAGCAAACACCACGCGTGCCAGTGCACCGCGGTTGAGTTCACCATCGCCACTAATCATCATTGGCCCGAATGCCTTGCGTACTTCTTCAAGAAGCGGCTGACCGGCACGCATCAGCTCCCGCGCAATCTGGTCGACGTCAATGGTCAGCACCCCATTGGCAGCAAAATCGGCGCGCACACTAGACTTGCCCGTACCAATACCGCCCGTAATTCCTAATCTATAGGTCATATCCTAATCCTCACTATCTGCAGCCAGGTCTGTACGCACCTGACAATGTGGGCAAAAGTGCGTCCCGCGGCCACCGACTTTAATTTTGACAATCGGCGTCCCACAACGACTGCACGGCTCACCCTTGCGGCCATATACCTGCAGCTTATCCTGGAAACCGCCTGACTCTCCTTCAGCATCCACGAAGGAATGCACCGTGGTGCCTTTGAGGCGAATGGCCTCGGCAAGCTCGTCAATGATGTTATCATGCAAGCGCTGAATCTGAGCAACGTCTAAACTGTTGGCGGCCTGCTCCGGGTGAATCCGACTCAGCCACAGGGTCTCATCCGCATAGATGTTGCCCACCCCAGCAACCACTGACTGATCCAAGATCACCGTCTTAATGGCCTTCTTGTGTCGCGCCAGCTTCTTAGTGAAATCGGCGACCAAAAAGTCACTGGCAACCGGTTCTGGGCCGATTTTGCTGAGACCACCAATAGCCTGCATTTCCGTTCCGGTCTTCACAATCGTCATCCGGCCGAACTTGCGCGAATCAAAGTAACGTAGCTCACTGTCATCACTGAAAGTGAACCAAACGTGCTGAAAGCGGACGTAAGGCATGTCCTTATTGACCATGAGGGCGTATTTGCCCTCCATCCGCAGGTGACTAACGATGGTCAGATCCCCATCCAATCGGAGCAGCAGGTATTTCCCGCGGCGGTCAACACCTGTAAACCGGTGGCCAATCAGTTGGTCCTGGAAATACTGGAGGCCGCCGTTCATGATTTTTTCCCAGTCGGTCCCAATTGCCACAATCTGTTTGCCCGTAATCAGCCCACTGAGCGTGCGCCGCACGGTTTCCACTTCTGGTAATTCAGGCATCTAATCCCTCCTACTTGGCTTCGTACCACGTCTTGCCGGCGTGACTCTCAACAACCAGCGGCACGTCCAACTTAACGGCAGAGTCCATCACTTGGGGAACAAGCTTCTCCAGGACGGGCAACTCACTAGCCGGTGCTTCAAAAATCAGTTCGTCATGCACCTGCAGAAGCATTTTGGCCTGCAAATGTTGCTCTGCTAAGGCCTTTTGCATGCGCACCATGGCAATCTTAATGATGTCGGCTGCACTTCCCTGAATTGGGGTGTTCATCGCCGTCCGCTCCGCAAAACTACGCAGGTTAAAGTTACGGCTGTTAATGTCATGCAGGTAGCGGCGCCGGTGGAACAGAGTCTCAACAAAGCCCTGTTCACTAGCCTGTTTGACCATTTTATCCATGTAATCGTGCACCTGCGGGTATTGTGCAAAATACCCCTCGATGAATTGCTTGGCCTGTTTACGGGTGATGCCAATGTTCTTGGCGAGACCAAAGTCACTAATCCCGTACACAATCCCGAAGTTTGTGGCCTTGGCCTGCCGCCGCATGTCAGGTGTGACCTCACTGGCATCCTTCAAGCCGAAAATCTTCATCGCGGTGTTCGCATGAATATCGCGACCTTCCTTGAAGGCTTCTTGCATGTTGGCGTCCCCGGAAATGTGCGCAAGCACCCGTAATTCAATTTGCGAATAGTCAGAACTGAAGATGACCCAATCGTCGTGGCTCGGAACGAATGCGCGGCGAATCTGCTTACCCAAATCACGAGCTGGAATGTTTTGCATGTTTGGATCCACCGAACTCAGCCGGCCGGTTTGGGTCAAGGTCTGCTGGTAGCGGGTATGAATCTTGCCATCCGCATGGACAGCGGCCTGCAAGCCTTTAACATAGGTGGATTGAATTTTGGCCAACGCCCGCCAGTCCAGAATCATCTGGATCATGGGGTGCGAACTGCGCAGCTGCTCAAGCACATCGACACTGGTGGAGTAGCCGGTCTTGGTTTTCTTGATGACCGGCAGGCCGAGCTCTTCAAACAAAATCACGCCCAGCTGCTTTGGCGAGTTCAGGTTGAACTCGTGACCAGCTTCTCGATAAATATTCTGTTCAAGCACGGCCATGCTGCCGGCAAACTGATCGCCCATCTCGGCAAGCGTCGCGCTATCCAGCGTGATGCCGGTGTACTCCATGTCAGCAAGGACCCGCGCCAGTGGCAATTCAAGGTCGGTGAACAGGCTGGTTTCTTCCTGCTTCGCCAACTCTGCAGTCAATTTTGGCCGCAACGCCAGCAATGCCTGGATCTTCAGTGCCAAGTGGTTGAACAACTCGGCTTCTTCTGGTTCATGCAGCTTGGCACCTTTGCCATAAATATCCACATCGCTCGGCAAGTTCAGGTAATCATGTTCCCGTGTGAGCGTCCCGAGATCCGTGCTATTATCATCCGGATCGATGAGGTACGAGGCCAAGAGCGCATCGAATTTTGGCTCAATGTTCAAGCCCAAACGGCGAGCGGCGATAATGTTGCGCTTCGCATCGAACACAGTCATGTCCAGCGCATCGTCTTCAAGACGCATGTGCACTTCAAGGTCATCAAGTAGCGACAAGTCGCGACTGACAAAAGTCTGCTTGGCGTCCCCAATCACAAACGCCAACACATCCTCAGTGTGATAATTTTCCCCGAGCATCTCCAGTTCAAAGGCAACTGGCGCCTTGAGCTGAGCCAATGCGTCGACATTGTCCAGTGTCAAAACGGTGTAGTCGGCCTTGGGTGCTGCCGCGTTCGGATCAGCCCCCAGCTTCGCAACTGCAGTCTTCATATCCATGTCAGTAAAGAATTCGCGCAAAGTCGGGACATCTGGCCCTACATAGTCAATGTCAGCTAAGCCCACAGTAATTGGCGCGTCTTGGCGAATTGTGGCCAGGTCCTTACTCATGAAGGCCGCGTCCTTATCGTTAATCAGATTTTCCTTCATCTTGCTCTTTTTGAGCTCGTCGATGTTGGCGTAGAGGTTTTCGACCGAGCCAAACTGTTTGACCAATTTAATGGCTGTCTTTTCGCCGACCTTAGTTACACCGGGGTAATTATCAGAAGTATCTCCCATCAGGCCTTTCAAATCGATAATCTGACGCGGCGTGACGCCCAGCTTTTCTTCAACGTGGGCTGGCGTGTATTCTTCAATGTCTTGGACACCCTTCACCGTCACCGCAACCGTCACTTTATCAGTGGTCAGCTGGGTGAGATCCCGGTCCCCAGTCACGACAATGACGTCATCACCGGCAGCCTCAGCCTGCCTGGCCAAGGTACCAATAATGTCGTCAGCTTCCCAATCGGCCAGTTCGTAGTTAGTAATGCCGTAACCCGCGAGCATTTTCTTGATGAGTGGAATCTGCTCGAGCAATTCGGTAGGCGTCTTCTGCCGACCACCCTTATAGTCACTGTATTTCTTGGTGCGGAAGGTCGTTTTGCCCGCATCAAACGCCACCAGCACTTTATCGGGTTCAATCCGCTTAAGCAAAATATCAAGCATGTTGTTGAAGCCGAAGATGGCGTTGGTGTGAATGCCGGCGTGGTTGGTAAACCTATCTAGCGAAGTGTACGTTGCGTAAAACGCGCGGAACGTGATGGAGTTACCATCGATTAACAATACTGTGTCTGCCACTAGGCTACCTCGTTTCTCTTTATCCTGTGTTTTGTCTGCTCTTATTGTACCAAAGATGGCAAACGCTGTCCGTCAGCATAAGTCATGAAACTTTCATCCGCAAGGATGCAGGAATTGAAAATAGTGGGGTAGACCGAAGGTCGGGTCTGGTGCGGATTGGCTTCGCGGGCAGGAACTCCGTTAGCGGGGACCGTTCCAGCCGGCTACGCCGTCTTCCACTGGGGATATTGCCGTAAGCCCAGCGTCAATATCCCGCTCCCGATAAAATTGGTGGTGCACCCCCGACGAAAATCATGTCGGGAATACACCGCCAATTTTATTTTCGCTAACTCCGTCCCTGCCCGCTACACCAATCCACCCCAGACCCTAAGTGCATTCACAATACTGTGGTGTTGTTATTTCCGGACGACGTTAACCTGATGATTTCATATCATGTGCGGTGTGACACATCAACGAACCGGTAGACACAGTGACAATAACCCAACACCTTCTGTCACCGTGATTTCAATCTCTAATTGAAGTCAATCTGACTTGTACCCGTCGCGCAATCGTTAGTCGTACTGTCCCCACTCAGTAACGTGTCGGCCACGGAGATGGTGGTGCGCTTGGGCGAAGCGCAGGGAACGGAGTCGGGCGAAAAGATGATTGTCTGGAGACAGGACGGCTGCACTTGCCGTCGTGGCTGCACACAATCATCTCGGGAGCGCGGAGTTGACGCTGTTCTTGCGGCAACTCCGCCAGTGGAAGACCGCGATAGCGGGCTGAAGCGGTCCCCGCCCGACGTAGTTCCCGGAGCGCAGCCCAAGCGCACCACCACCGGAGTTGCCGACCCCATCGCCTTGCGGCGTTGTGAAAGCTGTTTAAAGTGCAGGTCGCACCCTTGCGGGCGCGGACTTACGCTGACGGGCAGTAACAACAAAAAAGAGCCCCTCACAGGGCTCTTGCAATTAACTTTAGTTACGATTGTCGCTAATTCCGAAAATTTGGAGAATGGTGATGAACAGGTTGAGGAAGTCCAGGTAGAGCATGATGGCACCCTGCACTGCCAAAGAACGAACGGCAACGTCGCCTTCCGCTTCCGCGTAGGAATACATCTGCTTCAAGCGCTGGTTATCATAGGCAACCAGCACGATGAAGACCCCGAGGATAACATAATTCAAAATCATCGCCATCCCAGTGGAGTGCATGAAGAAGTTCAGGAAGCTCATGACCAATGCTCCAATCAGGAACATTGTCGCGATACTGCCGGCACGGCTGAGATCCCGTTTGCCGTAAATCCCGACCAGCGCCATGGTGCCGAAGATCACCGCGGTCACCAGAAGTGCCGCGATGGCTGTCGAGCTCTTGAACATCATCATAAAGATGGAGAGGGTCGTCCCCTCACTGGCCGCCATGAGCAAGAACATCGTGGTCGCTCGGGCCGGATTCTGCGCTGACTTCATGCTGGAAGCAAATAGCATAAAGACAAACGGCAGGAACATCGCCACGTAGTAGAACACCTGGTTCGTACTGATGAATGCCAAGTACTGAGCCTGGAAGACAACCCCCAGTAGGTAAGTAACGGCTGCCGTCACCAACAAACCTAATCCCATCATGCCATACAAGTGGCCATAAAATTGACCAATACCCGTCTCACTGACGGAACGCCGTTCTTGCATCTAATCATTCCTTTCAAATATCTCTTATTAACAGGCAAGTATACACACTTATGCTGATTGCGTCCACCGGACTTTAGACCGATAAATAACTTTATGGCCAGCAATCTGCCTGTTGTCACATTTTGCGAAAACACAGCTTTTGAAAAAACAAAAAAAGACAGTGGTAACCACCCCTAAGCGGTTCCCCCTGTCTTTTCATCAACTCCAGAATTACTTCTCAGATTTCTGCTTGAGCAGATCTTCGTAGGCGTTCTCGTACTTCTGAATGTCACCGGCACCCATGAAGACAACGACCGCGTTTTGCTCCTCGAGTAGTGGACTCATGTCGTCGAGTTTGAGCACCCGGCCACCATGACTGATCTTGGCACCAAGGTCTTCGGCACTGACACTGCCGGATTGTTCTCGCGCGGAGCTGAAAATATCTGTCAGGTAAACTTCATCGGCCTTGTCGAGCGTTTCCGCAAATTCGTCAAGGTAAGCAATCGTGCGGCTAAAGGTGTGTGGCTGGAATACCGCCACAAGCTTCTTGTCTGGGTACTTCTGCCGAGCAGCATCCAGCGTTGCCTTGATCTCGTTTGGGTGGTGTGCGTAGTCGTCGATAATGGTCATATCGGCAACCTTAGTTTCGGAGAAGCGGCGCTTAACCCCACTGAAGGTGGCCAATTCCCGGGCGATGAAGCTAGGGTCCAGCTTTTCAGTGTACGCAACCGCAACCACTGCCAGCGCGTTGAGCACGCTGTGTTCACCAAACAGTGGCACCATGAAGTGACCGATTAATTCGTCATGGTAGTAAGCATCAAAGGCAGAACCTTCAGTTGAACGCACCACGTTCTTAGCGATAAAGTCATCCTTATCACTCACCCCGTAGTAGTAGACCGGCACATCAACCTTGAGTTTACGCAACCAAGGATCATCGCCCCAAGCGAAGATGCCCTTCTTAACCTGCTTGGCTTCAGTTTCGAATGCGTCGTACACGTCTTCGATACCGGTGTAGTAATCCGGGTGGTCAAAGTCGATGTTGGTCATGATGATGTAGTCTGGGCTGTATGCCAAGAAGTGCCGGCGGTATTCGTCCGCTTCAAACACGAAGAACTGGGAATCCTTCTGGCCAACACCGGTCCCGTCACCAATCAGGTAACTCGTCTTGGCAACGCCACTGAGCGTGTGGGACAGCAGACCAGTGGTACTGGTCTTACCGTGCGCACCGGCAACGCCAATACTGGTGTAGTTTTCAATCAGCTTACCAAGGTATTCGTGGTAACGGTAGACCTTGAGACCCATTTCCCGGGCACGGGCAACTTCTGGATGTTCATCCGTGAAGCTGTTCCCTGCAATGATGGTGTAGCCTTCCTTCAGGTTAGCCGCGTCAAAAGGCAAGCACTCGATGCCTGCCTTTTCCAGACCGCGCTGTGTGAACGTGAACTGGGTAATGTCACTGCCCAATACCTTGTGGCCTAAATCATGCAGAATGAGGGCCAAAGCGCTCATTCCGGAACCCTTAATACCAATGAAGTAGTCAGTTTCTTCGCTCATGAAGTAATTCTTCTTTCTATATTCGTTTGGTCAGCTTACTGCTGTTTTTGCCGCAAGTATGCAGCCACCGCGTCATGCGTCACATTCCAATCCGGAAGCGGCGCAAAATTCGGTGTAAGTGCACTTACCGTGCTGCGGTGCTGCTGCGCTGCTGGTGAGTCATCGCGCAAAACCACTGGCTCTGCGTTCAGTTCCACCGGCCACCACTCGTCCTCGACCGGCACAGCCCGCGGCGTCCGTTTAGCGACGTGCGCAGAGTCTACTTGCGCCGAACTGGTAGTTTCTGGTGCTTTTGCAGTTGCACCTGGCGTCTCCACCTGGGCTACTGCAACTGGTTCGGCACTATCCTCATCCACCGCAGCATCATCAGCACCGGCGATGAGAATCACCGCATCATCCGGCCGCTGCATTTTGGCGGTAATATCTGCGTAGTTAATCACCGGTGCCTTGCTCGTCCGTGAAGCCACACTTGGTGGGGTCACAAACTGGGACATCGGATCAACAGAGTGATACGTGATTGGTTCCTGCGCTTTTTGCGCCGGAGAATCAGGCTTTTGCCCTTCGCGGTTAAAAGCCGGTCCGTCATAATGCGCCATGACAATCCCTCCTTCAGCTGTGGTTCAATGATAGCACAGATTTGGTCCGGACCAGACCCGTGATGACATACACAAGGTGAAAAAAATGCACCGGTACTTGCACAAGTTTTTAGTCGCTGCGATTTAGGATTTACGCGTTAGCCAGGAACTTAGCAGCCTTGGCAAAATCAAACGGGGTCCCAGCAGGAATGCTGTCAGGCAGTACCAGAATACCGCGCTTCTGCGGTGCGTTCGGCAGCGCCAGTTCCCGGGCGGAGCAGAGCATACCGTAACTATCAACGCCGCGCAGTGCACCCGGCCAGATCATTTTGCCGTCTGGCATCATGGCACCCGGCAAAGCCGCAACAACGTGCTGACTGAGCGCCGCATTCGGTGCGCCGCAAACAATCTGTTCGCTCCGGCCGTTGCCTAAATCAACTTGCGTCACGTGGAGGTGATCAGAGTCTGGATGTGCCGCAAACTCACTGACCACCCCAATGACGAACTTTGGTGCGTCATCAGCGGTCAATTCTTCAGCAAAGCCGGCAGCCTGAATGAGCTCGTTAAGCTTGGCAACCTGCTGCTGATCAAGGAAAACTTGGCCATCAGCGAGCTGACCCAGTGTACTTGATACGTTAAAGAAGTTGTAACCGAGCAGCTGTCCCTTTGCGTCCTTAATCTGCACGAGATCACCGCGCTTCTCGCTGACTTGCGCGTCTGTGTCCTCAGCAACGAAGGTGATGAGTACGTCGCCAAGTGCGGCGTGGTTGTAACTAGAAATCAACATCGTGATAATATCCTCCCAATCGGTGTGCCGTGCACACCCCGTAATTCAATCTGCTACCGGCGCCAACTAATGATGCGTTATACTGAAAGCATCAATCAAGTTCACAGGAGGCGCCCCATGCGTAAATCTACCAAAATCAGCCTAGTAATTGCCACCGGTCTTCTTGCCATCGCGACCGCTGCCAGTGTCCAGCGCAGCAAGATTGTCCACGCGCGCCGCATCAAGTCACTCTTGCAGGCTGCAAAAGACATGCAAAGCCTGCCGGTGCTTGGCGGCTGGATGACGGAAATCCCTACTGGCAACACCGATAGCCTGCAAATGCGCGGCGGCGTCATTGTTGCGACCCAAAATGGGCGGCGCACACACGGCTTCACCGCGGACATCGCCACCGGTGTGATTACTTTTGACTAATCAGCCGTGCTAAAGCGCGCCTTGAGTTCATAGATGCGGCCGCCCTTAGCACTAAATTTCTGCTCGTATTCGGTCTCGATGTTGCCTTCAACGCGCGCATCCTTGTGCAAGTCCAGGCTGACCAAATCGTAGTGCATCCCGTAATTGTTCATGCTGACCAGGGAGTATTCAAACAAGCCCTGGTTATCCGTCTTGAACTGCAGGGTGGCGCCCTTTTGCATGATGTTCTCGTACTGCGCCAAGAAGCTCTTGTAGGTTAAGCGCCGCTTCTCGTGGCGAGTCTTTGGCCATGGGTCAGAGAAGTTTAAGAACAAGCCGGCAACTTCTTCCGGTGCAAAGTATTCACTCAAGTCCGCGCCGTCACCCAGAATCAGGTGCAAGTTCGGCAACTGCAGTTCAACTTGTTTCCGCAGAATGTACGCGATTGCCACTTCCTGCAGTTCCAGGGCGATGAAATTCCGTTCTGGGTATGCCTGGGCCATGCCAATGATAAATTGGCCCTTACCGGAGCCCACTTCCAGCATGAGTGGTTGCTCGGTAGCAAATTTTTCCTGCCACTTGCCTTGCATCCCCTTGGGGGTAATGCTAATCATGTCGGGGTGAGCCGCAATCAGCGGCTTTGCCCACGATTTGTTGCGCAAACGCATATAATAATCCTCTTCTTTTCTATTAATTCATCATTACTACGAATAAAAACTGCCGCGTGGGTCCACTGGACCGATACGCGGCAGTTTTTTCAGTCCGAAGTATATTCTACATATTCTTGCGCACGCGCGCCACCACAAACACACCCGGAATGACTATCGCGGCAACTAAGAACGCCGCACTAATGCCCAAGCCAAGGACGTGAAAGCGCACAATTGCCGCTACGGCCATAATCAGCGCTGCTGCTAAGGTTGCGCCAATGGCCACCTGGCGCCAAGCCGGCACCCGCTGCGCGCGGTCAATCGGGAACAAGTGGGTGAATACAATCTCGTCATAGCGTTTGCTCAGTGGTGCCAGTTGCACGTCTAGCAGGTATAGCATTGCCAAACCAATAATGAGCACAAGCCACCACTGGTTCGCAATCAGGATGAGGACGGCGCCAACCAGACCCAAGCGAAATGTCAGGCCAAAATATTCATCACTACGCACAAGCCCGCGGGCATACAGGTACAGCCAGCTGTTTTGTTGCGTGCGCTGAATTCGCTTCAGCGGGCCATCCATGTAGCGCCGCCGCGACGTACCCCCGCCCAATCCGGGGACGTCGGTGAAAAGGTTGTAGAAACGGTAAATGCGCGCCTGCCGCGCGGCTTCCGTCTTAATCATGAGCTCTAAGTTCACGTTCGCAACGCTCAGAATGCGCCGCGCTTGCAGACGAATCGCGACGAAAACAGCCCCAGCGCCTGCTAAGGCAATAACTGGACTGGTCGACAAACCCACGAGCGTCAGACCAAAAGCAAGCACCATCAGTGCCAGTCGCGCCCGCTTTGTTTGCAGTCCACTCCAGAACAGCCCAAGTTCCTGCAAATACATGTCAGCCAGTTTCCAAGCCAGTTGGGCAAGCATCTGCAGTAGCACCCAATAAGTGGGAACAGCTGCGCCGCCGCGCATGATTGGCCAAACAGCCAAAGTCGCCAGCAACTGCACCGTGAGTGGTAGGGCGAGACTATAGCGAAAAGCCCCACGTAAGTATGCCTGCATTTTGCCGAGTTGGGGCAACAAGAAGACGGCATCTGCTTTTTGCACTAAAGTCGCTAGGCGGCCAATACTTAAGCTCAAGGCCAACGCGGCGCTGACAGCGACGATGAGCAAGGCGGAACTGCCGTGCAGACTCTTCACGAAACGACTGTACGCGTATAGTACAGCCCCAAACAGAATCAGCAGGACGAGGACGAAGTGATCATTGAAGACGCGCTGCAAGTATTTGCTTTGCAGCTTCAAATGGCGGCCGCGCCGTTTACTCCATAATGTGTCCACGGCTAGGCCTCCTGAATCATGCGCATATAGATGTCATCCAAGCTGGCATCTGGCAGTTGCATCTGTGCCCGCAACTGCGCGAGGCTCCCCTGGGCACGCAGGTGACCATCGCCCAGAAGTACGAAGCGGTCCGCGTTGTCCTGCGCTGTCGCCAGTACGTGTGTTGACATGAGTACACTGGCGCCCGTCTGCTTTTTGGCCGCAACCAGGTCAAGCAGGTCGTGGACCGCCACTGGATCGAGACCGGTAAATGGTTCGTCGATGATGAAAAGCTGGGCATCACTCATGAAGGCCGCCGCAATCATCACCTTCTGCTTCATCCCCTTGGAGAAGTTGTCGGGAAACCAGTCCAGTTTATTATCGAGGCGGAACTTACTGAGCATTGGGTCGAGCCGCTGCCAAGCAAGCTGCTCGTCCAGTCCGTACGCCATCATGCTCAACTCCAGATGTTCACGTAAGGTGAGGTCGGGATAAAGCACCGGCGTCTCCGGAACATAGGCAATCGCTTGGCGGTACGCATTCTCATTTTCGCTAAGCGTAACGCCATTGACGGTGATGCTGCCCGATTGCGGCCGCAGCAGACCAATAATGTGTTTGATGGTCGTGGACTTACCCGCACCGTTAAGCCCGATTAAGCCGACCACTTCGCCAGCGGCAACGCTGAAACTCAGGTCATGGAGGACCGGCAACTGCCCATAACCGCCAACCAGATTTTTAATTTCCAAACTCATATTTAGCGTACCTTCCAATCTGTAATTGTGACTACCAAAATGATAACATACGGGTATATGGATTAATTAAAGAAGAGAGGGAATCACATGGACGACTGCATTTTTTGCAAAATTATTCGCGGGGAAATCCCCAGCACGACCATTTATGAAGACGACGAGGTCAAGGCCTTCCTTGATTTGAGCCAAGCAACGCCTGGCCACACACTGCTCGTGCCGAAGAAGCATGTTGCCGACATCTTCGCTTATGACGAAGATCTAGCCAGCCGCGTCTTCACCCGTCTGCCGAAAATTGCGCGGGCAATTAAGGCCAGCAACCCCGACATCAAAGCAATGAACATCATCAACAACAATGGTGAGCTTGCCTACCAGAGTGTCTTCCATTCTCACATTCACCTCATCCCGCGTTACAGCGCCAATGATGACTTCTCCATTCATTTTGGTGACCACTCTGACCAATATGACAGTGCCAAGCTGGAAGCCATCGCCGCCGGCATCCGTCAGCAGCTGGAGGACTAGGCATGAGTTTTAGTAAAGGACTAGTCGCCGGACTCGTTTTCGGTGGTGTGCTCGGTGCCCTCACAAACAAGCACAGCGGCCGTGAAAACCGCGCTGCAGCCCAGAAATGGGGTCAAGACACCATGCAAGACGTTCAGCAGTTGCGCCATGGCATCACTAAGCTGCAGACTGCGCTGCAAAAGCTGCAAACCGCGCAGGTCGAGAATCTTGAGCCCGCACTGGACGGCATCCAAAAGGACGTCGAGGCGTTTAACTTCAAAACGGCACCGCACTTGGCAAAAATTGAAGACAGCATGACACGGATTAACGACGCCCTGCCAGAGACAACAAATACCGAGGACGACTAAATGAAAAAAATCATCGCCACCATTCTCACCCTATTCTCAATCAGCCTTGTCCTAGTTGCGTGTGGTCAAAAACAGGCCGACTATCCCAGTGCTGCGAAAGCGGAGTCTGCGCTCAATGCCGGAAAGAACATTAACGGTAAAACCGTAAGTTTCAAAGTGGCAAAGGTCGTCCCAAACGGAACACTCGGCCATACGATGTGGGCAGGTAAACATCTCAACTTCATCAGTGATGAGAATCCGAAAATCTCTGTAAAAAAAGGTGACACCGTAACCGTCAAGATTAAGAAAGCTAAGTCGGCACTTGGGTCGTGGCTGATTACCTACACTGATTTATCAAAATAGGTCAGGACTATAAGCTCTTTTTGAAAAATCAAGACAATGCTCCTGTATTTTGTGGCAGTTTTCATTTTCCCAGTCAAGGGCACGGAATTGCTACGACCTTTTCACTAAGGATTTGTGAAAATACTGTGAATCGGCGCACAGAAGCGCCGCTTGTGTTATATTAGAACCCAGATTCGCATGCGCGGATAATACTATAGATTAGGATGTGTCAAAATGAAGAAATGGATCGTCGGCTTCACCGGACTTGCCGTTGCCGTCTTGCTTGCAGGGTGCTCTAGCTCCACCGTCGCAAGTATGAAGGGTGCTAAGATTTCCCAGGACGACTACTACAAAGAGATGAAGAAGAGTTCTGCTGGCCAGCAGGTCCTGCGCAGCATGATTGTTGCCAAGGCACTTGATCAGCAGTACGGTTCCAAAGTTTCCAAGTCTAAAGTGACCAAGCAGTTCAACGCCGTTAAGGCGCAATACGGCTCAAGTTTTGCTTCTACTCTTAGCCAGAACGGTTACACCGAATCCTCCTTTAAGGATCAGATTCGCACTTCCCTTCTGTCCGAGGTTGCCCTCAAGGACTTAAAGAAGATTAGCAAGGCTAAGCTGGCTAGCCAGTACAAGTCTTACGAACCAAAGATTACTGTTCAGCACATCTTGGTTAAGACTAAGGCTCAGGCCCAGAAGATTATCGACGAGTTCGGTAAGGAAAAGAACACCACGGCAAACTTCTCCAAGCTTGCTAAAAAGAACTCCACCGATACTGGTACCAAGAGCAACGGTGGTAAGTTGACCGCCTTTGACAACACCGATACTCAGCTTGATTCCACCTTCAAGAAGGCTGCCTTCAAGCTGACCAAGGATGGCCAGTACACCACAACGCCTGTTAAGACGCAGTACGGTTACCACGTCATTCGTCTGATCAGCACCCCAGGTAAGGGTAAGCTCAGCGATGCCTCCGTTCAGAAGGCACTGAAGAAGCAGATTTACACCACATGGGAATCCGACACGACCGTCATGAACAAGGTCATTGCCAAGGTTCTCAAGAAGGCCGACGTCAAGATTAAGGACAACGACCTGAAGGATGTTCTGTCAACCTACCTTGACAGCAGCTCTTCTTCCAGCAGCACTGCAACAACCACCAGCAACTAATAAGTAACACTGAGGATCACGGCAGCGTGGTCCTTTTTGTTTTGCCAAAATGCTGGCGGCAACAGTAAATTGGCCGACAAAGTCGATTGTGACTGCATTTATGCACAAAATCATCTAAATTACTAAATCAAGTATCAGTTATGCCTAATTATTCCAAAAAACAGAACGTTACTTTTCAAATGCTGCGTCCACTTTTTAAATAGGTCTGCTATATTAGGTGTATGGATAGATGATATCCATACCTATCAACATGAGTGCTACCTTATTGACAGGTTTCCACTCATTCATTTTACCCACTCCCTAAAAAAATTCCCCCCAATATAATTTTCCACCGCCGAATAGCGGTGGTTTTTTTTGCGCTTGGCTTATTAATGCAGTGCAAAAAAAATAGCGGTTCGGGAAATCCGAATCGCTAAATGGTCGAGCTTATTTCTGACTATCCCGCCCAGAGTAGTGCTGAATGGAGGCTGGCTTATAGAAGCGCCGGTTGTCCATCCCAAAGAGATGTTCGGAGAAGTCCCCTTCGTCCGCGCGCGCAACCGCGTTGGTCATCATGTTGATGGAAGCGTCTAGTTCGTCCAGGTCGTGCAGGATCTGCGCCTCGGGCAGCTGTGGCCGCACTGGTGAGCCGTATTCGAGCAGGCCGTGGTGCGCCAGGACGGTGTGCCGAAGCATCACCACGTCTTCCTTGGTTGAATCGATGTTCAGCTCGATGCAGGCGCGAATAATCTCTTCATCGATGAGCACGATGTGGCCAATCAGGTTCCCCGTCACGGTGTATTCCGTGGAGACTGGCCCGCTTAGTTCAATCGTTTTGCCCATATCATGCAGAATTGCGCCTGCGTATAGTAAGGACACGTTGATGTTCGGGTACTGCTCTCCAATTTGCTTGGCAAGGCGCAAAATGGATAGCGTGTGGAAGGCCAGGCCGCCACCGTTGGCATGGTGGTTGGCCTTAGCCGCTGGGTAACTAAAGAAGGCATCGTGGTGATCAGCCAGCAACTTGCGCACAATGCGGTTCCAGTTCGGGTTGAGAATATCGAACACGAAGCTGCCGATTTCTTCTTCCATCTGGGTGGATTTCTCTGGTGCTTGCTCCAGGAAGTTCTTCGGGTTGTCGCCCTCTTCCTGGGTGGCGAGGCGGATACTGTAAAGCTTAATTTGCGGGTTGTCGTGGTAGAGCTCGCGCTTGCCGGTAATGCGCACCACGACGCCAGACTTAAACTGCTCAATGGCAGCGTCAGATGCGTCCCACATTTTGGCTGGCAAGTGGCCACTCTTGTCTTGCAAAATAAAGGAAATGAACTTCTTACCGTTCTTAGCAATGCGGGTGTCTGCGGATTTCACAAGCAGTGACAACTGCATCTCGTCACCGTTCCGATACTCAAATAAGCGTTTTGCCAACTCTGTTACCTCCATCATTCTTCTGCCTTCATCATACCGATTTTGGGACCTTATTACCATCATAATGTGACCCTAGCGCAGGCAAGGCGCAAAATAAAAGGTCCCGACACCACGATGTCGGGACCTTTATTCACTGATTTAGGCGTTTTCTGGACGGTATAGTTCAGCGATGGGCTGACTCACAATGGCGTTCAATTCATCCATCAAGCCGGCCATGGCCTGTTCCTTCTTGATCAGGTCCTGGATGGCCGTAATCTTCTGCATCTTCTCGCCAACGTTCTGCAAGTCCTGGAGGTCTTCTGGTGGCAATTCCTGACCAGTAGCCTGTTTCTGCTGCAGGGCAACCTGCTTGGTCTGGAACTGTTCAAAAAGCCCGTATGCCACGGCGTCAAGCTTCAGCATGTCAAATGCCTGCTTGAGTTCCTGGTACTGCGTAGTGCTCTTGAGCGCTGCTGCCATTTCGTTTGCGTTGTCGTAAATGTTAACCATTGTGTACTCTCCTTTAATTGTTGAAGAAACTCTTGATGTTATCCGCCCACTGACTCAAGGTACTCTTCGCGGAATCAATCCCATTTTGCACGCCACTCTGGATACCGCTCCAGGCGCTGCTTGCATTCGAACTAGCATTCGCGGTGCCCTGCTGGGTGGCGAGCGTCTGCGCATCCTGCGTGTTAAAACTCGTCTGCGGTGTTGTCGGCAGAATGTTCTCAGCTTCGTCCTTGAAGATTTTGGAAACCCCATCCTCACTGGTGCCTGACAAGTAATGATCTTTATCAGTGTATTCGAAACCGGTCCAGGTTGCAATGACCACGTCCGGCGTGTATCCCACTAGCCACTGGTCCTTGGTGCCATAACCCCATGAGGTCGGCACTTCAGAACTCCCGGTCTTCCCGGCAACCGTGAAGTTACTTGGCTTAGCATTAACCGCCGTCCCGTGGGTGAAGGTACCAATCATCATACTGGTCATTTCCTTGGCCACGCTCTTAGTCATAATCGACTGACTTTTGGCGTTGCTTTGGTAAACCACCGTGCCCGAGGCATCGACAATTTTGCGGATGAAATGTGTCTGCGGCAGGCTGCCACCATTCGCAAAGCTGGAATAAGCACGCGCGAGTTCGAGCGGTGTAATGTTGGTGCTGACACCCCCGAGCGCTGCGGACAAGTTCTGGTCCGACTTTTTCAGGTCAATCCCAAAGCGCGCCAAACTGTTAACACCCTTTTGAACCCCGATTTTGTTGAGCAACCACACGGCCGGCACATTAAGACTCTGCGCGAGTGCGGTGTACATTGGCACCTTGCTCTGGTAAGCACCCGTTGGGTTCGTCGGTGTGTACTTGTTCTTGCCAAAACTCTGCTTATCATCCGAAAGCTCGGAATCATAGTGGTAGCCATTTTCAATCGCCGGCGTGTACACCATCAGCGGCTTGAGCGTTGATCCCGGCGAACGTCCGGATAACTGCGTGGCGTAGTTCAAACCGCGGTATACGTGCTTCCCGCGATTACCCACAACTGCGAGTACACCACCGGTACTTGGATCCACCGCAACTGACGCTGCCTGGGCAATCGTGCCATCACTAGCATTGGCCGGGAACAGCCAACTCTTCTGGAAGGTGGCATCCATCTTGTCCTGGTAAGTCGTGTTCAGCGTCGTATAGATCTTGTAACCCTTGTTCAGAATATCGTTTTCGGACACCCCATCCTTCACGGCTTCATCAATCACGGCGTCAAAGTACGATGGGTACTTGTCCGCATTGTCGTTAGTGTAGGTATTTTTCAGCGTCAGGCTGGTTTGCTTGGCTGCGGCTTCCTGACTGCTCGTTAGATGCCCAGCTTCCACTTCCAACTGCAACACGAGATTACGCCGCGAGATGGCATTGTCCATGTGGTCAATCGGGTTGTAGAAGCTCGGGTTCCGCAGCATCGCGGCAAGCGTCGCGCCTTCACCAACGGTGAGCTGACTGGCATCCTTTCCGAAGTAGCGGCGGGAGGCGTCCTGAACACCCCACACCCCATTACCGAAGTAGGCATTATTCAGATACATCGCCAGAATGTCCTTCTTGCTGTACTCCTTGGTAATCTGCACCGCCATGAAAATTTCCTGGCCCTTACGCAGAAAACTTTGTTTCTGCGTGAGCAGAGTATTCTTAGCTAACTGCTGGGTCAGCGTACTCCCCCCACCAGTGATGGCCCCGCGGTGGATGATCAGATTCACGACTGAACGGAGAATACCCTTAATGCTAAAGCCCCAGTTCTTGTAGAAGGTCCGGTCTTCGGTACTAATAACCGCGTTTTGAACATTGACCGAAATTTTGTCAATGTCGACGTAAGTCCCCTTCTGCGAGTATAGGGTGCCTGCTTCTTTATTATTGTGATCCAGAATGACCGTCTTCGTTTGCAGTGAACTCTTAATGTTCTCCACGTCAGACGTCTTCGCCTTGTAGGTAAAATAACTGCTAAAACCAAGAATCACAAGGAGGACCAGCAAAATCCCCCACCGAATAATTTGAAAGCGCCGCATAAAGCGCGCAATGGCGTGCCCAGCAACGCCAGCGGCGCGGGCGATGCCAGATTTCACTTGTTCCTTGTTCAAAAATGCCGCTCCTTCCGCGCCGTTTTGCGTCGCAAGTGTTTTATACTAGAATAGTTATCGCTTCAGGCATTGTAGCACAAACATGTTGAATACCAGACTTACTAATAACAGTTTACATATTTTTCACAGATTTGGAGTGGGACCATTGACCGATTTTAAGCAAAAGATTGTCGTACCCAATGCCTTTCCGAGCGTACGCGCGCTCATGCGTGCTTGGTTGCTACCAAAGCACTACCAAGGGGCGTTGCGGATGAGCCACGGTATCCTCATCGACGGTAAGTACCGGCCCGTCTCCGCCGCGGTACCGGCTAACAGCCAGGTGAGTTTAAACTATACCGCAGACGCGCAAGCTTACGTCCCGAGTTACCAGCCACTTCCAGTCGTGTACGAAGACGCCCAGTTGCTGGTCGTGAACAAGCCCGCCGGACTGAAAACGCACCCCAACCGCGCTGATGAAACTGACACGGCGGTAAACCGCGCTGCTGCTTATCTCGACGGTCCCGTTTTCATCACTCACCGTCTGGATATGGAAACCAGCGGCCTACTCTTATTTGCCAAAGATCCGCTGACCCAGGCCATCATCAATCGCCAGCTCGCAACCAAAGCCATGCGCCGTGAGTACACCGCACTCACTGCAGCGGGCATTCCTGTTAGTGGCACCATCGACGCGCCGATTGCCCATGCGGATGACGATGTCCGCAAGCGCACCGTTGCAGCAGACGGATTACCGGCGCGAACGCATTACCGACGGCTCACGGCCGACGACAATACTGCCCGCGTCGAACTGCGCCTGGATACGGGGCGCACACACCAAATCCGCGTTCACCTGGCTAGCATCGGGTTTCCCATCGTTGGCGACCCACTGTATGGCGACCACCCTGCCGACCGCTTGTACCTGCACGCAACACGCATGTTGCTCACGAGGCCATTCAGCGAGCAACCACTCGCGATTGAATGTCCGCCTGAATTCTAAATTGGTGTGTCGCTGTCCGTCAGCGTAGGTCGGAAAACTTTCATCCGCAAGGATGCTCGGGTTGAAATTTACTGTTAGACCGAAGGTCGGAACTGGGTCGGATTTGCTACGCTCCCGGGAAGGGTGTGCGTGGGACCGTTCCAGCCAGCTGCGCTGTCTTCCACTGGCGATTTTGCCGCAAACCCGCCGGCAAAATCCCGCTCCTAACGAAAATGGCGGTGTACATTTCGCACGAAGTCCATGTGCGAAACATACACTGCCATTTTCGTGGGCACGCACACCCTTCCCGTCCGCTGCCGCCAATCCGACCCAGTTCCGACGCGCATTCACATGACTGTGGTGGTGAAAGTTTCAGGCTTCGATGGCGAGAATATCGGCCAAAAATGGACACGTGATTGAATAATGCTGGCATCGTGAGAGATTCATTGGCTGATCAAACACCCGAATACTTTTACCATGCGGCATACAGTAATTGCGTAATTGTCCAATTACGCAGCCTGGGTACAGCCGAACATCAACCTCAGCATTTCAGTGCGCTGTCACAGGTCTCTGTGGTGTTTTCTGTTCAGTATGTGTCGGCCACGGAGGCGTGAGTGTGCTTGGGCGGAGCGGAGGGAACGGAGTCGGGCGACAAGATAATCTGCAGTGTATGCCCGGCTGATTTTGCCGGGTGTACACCGCAGATTATCTCAGGAGCGCGGATTTGACGCCGGGTTTGCGGCAAATCTGCCAGCGAAAGACGGCGAAGCCGCCTGGAGCGGTCCCGCCCGACGTAGTTCTCCGGAGCGCAGCCCAAGCGCACTCACGCCGGAGTTGCCGACTTCACCGCCTAGCGGCGATATGAAAACGGCACAGAGGTCGTGCGCGACTTCGTCGCCAAAACACTTACGCTGACGGACAGCGAAAACGCCCAGGCCGGATATACCAGCTTGGGCGTTTTGCACGCTACTTGTTCTTAGTCTTGATGAGCGCGTCATGGTACTGGGAGTAGAACCACTCTGCAGACTCGACGTCTGGTCCAATGACCACGATGGTGTCGTGGCCCGCAACCGTCCCGACAACCTGCGGAAAATTCGCATCGTCAATTAGCGCCGCGAGCAAATTACCGTTGCTCGGCAACGTTTTGATGACGTTCATGAACATGACCCGGGTGATGCTGACGCCAACCTCTTTGACCATGTTGTTGAGCCGGTCGGTGAGCTTGTCATCCCCCATGCTCTTCAAAATGGTGTAGCGGCTGACGCCCGCACCGTCCTTGGTCTTCACGACCCGCATTTCCCGAATGTCACGGGAAATGGTTGCCTGCGTGGCTTGAATGCCACACTTACTCAACTCCTGAAGCAACTGTTCTTGCGTCTGGACTACCGACGAACCGATAATCTGGGCGAGAATCTTTTGTCGTTCTGCCTTTTTCATTCGGAACTCCTCCTGCGACTACATTTCCTTAGGGGCCTTAACGCCGAGCAGATCAAGAGCAGACGTGAGTACGACGGACACACTCTGCACGAGTGCCAAACGTGCTGGCAATTGCTGGTCTTCGACGAGAATCTTGGTGTGCGCGTAATACTGGTTGAAGGTCTTGGCGAGCTTCAGTGCGTACTTAGCAATCACAGAAGGTTCGTAGTCACGCGCAGCCCGGGCAATCGTTGCTGGGTAGTCCGCCAACATTTTGAGGACGTCCCAGGCGCTGCCATCGTCCAGTGCAACGCTGGCATCTGGCTTCACTGCAGCCTTGCCCAGGATACTGTTGGCACGCGCATTCGTGTACTGCACGTACGGCCCAGTTTCACCTTCAAAACGGACCACTTCGCTCAAGTTAAAGTCGAAGTTATCAACCCGCTCATTCTTCAGGTCATGGAAGACCACCGCGCCAACACCGACTGCTTCCGCAACTTCGTCCGCGTTCTTGAGGTCAGGATGCTTTTCGGCAATCTGTTCCTTAGCGAGGTCAACGGCTTCGTGGAGCACCTTCTCCAGCAAGATAACGTTCCCCTTACGTGTGGAAAGCTTCTTACCATTGGCAGTGATCAGACCAAACGGAATGTGGTGGATGTCATCGGCCCAGTCGTAACCCATTTCCTTAAGAACGGCCTTGAGCTGCTTGAAGTGTTCGGTCTGTTCCATCCCCACCACGTAAAGGCTCTGGGCAAAGTCATAAGTCTTGTACCGATAGATTGCAGCTGCCAAATCACGAGTCATGTACAGCGTGGCACCATCACTCTTGCGAATCAGCGCTGGGTTCAAGTTGTACTTGCTGAGATCCACGATTTCGGCACCGCGGCTTTCCTGCAACAAGTTCTTAGCAGCCAGTTCGTCGGTGATGGCGTCCATCTTGTCGTTGTAGAAAGCCTCACCCTTGAAACTGTCGAACTCAACCCCAAGAATGTCATAGATGCGCTTGAATTCCTTCAGGCTTTCACTGCGGAACCAGCTCCAGAGCTTGTGCGCTTCTTCATCGCCGTCTTCAAGCTTCTTGAACCAAGCACGTGCTTCATCGTCCAGTTCTGGCTGAGTTTCAGCTTCTGCGTGGAAGCGCACGTAGTATTCAAGCAGGTTCTTGATTGGGTCGGCCTTAACGGCTTCCTCACTCCCCCACTTCTTGTAAGCCACAATCAGCTTACCGAACTGCGTACCCCAGTCGCCCAGGTGGTTAATCTTAATTGGTGAGTAACCAATCTTAGTGAGAATTTTGGCAATGGAATTCCCAATCACTGTTGACCGCAAGTGACCCATGGACATTGGCTTCGCAATGTTAGGTGAAGACATGTCGATTGGCACGTTACCACTACCGAGCTGCTGGTCACCGTAAGCACTCCCCTTGCTGGCAATTTCTGCCAGTACGGCGGTGGCAAAAGTCGTCTTTGCCAGGAAGAAGTTGATGTAGGCGCCAGTAGCGACAACCTTCTCAAAACCAGTGGCGTCAATTTCGCCGACGAGTTCTTCAGCAATTTTGGCTGGCGCCATGTGCCGCACCTTCGCAAGCGCGAAGCACGGGAAGGCGTAGTCACCCAGGTCACTTGACTTAGGGGTTTCGATCAACTTGTTAATCTGGTCCTCATTAAGATCATCCTTTAAGACACCGGCAAGTGCCTGGACGACTGATTGTTTGAAATCCATGTATTTTCCTCCTGTTTATACAAAAAAACTCGCCGCTTTCATGGAAATGAAAGAGACGAGCCACGCCCGCGGTACCACTCTAGTTGGCGTTACCGCCCGCTCACACATTTTAAATTGCCCTCAAAGGCGCGCCCCGGTATCGGTATGCCCACATCTCACCACAAGGGGCTCACTGGAATACTTCATTCCGGATCTTCCTTCTCATTAGGTACTACAGCGGTCGACGAGAATCGAACTCGCGACATCAGCTTGGGAAGCTGAAGTTTTACCACTAAACTACGACCGCATCAGAACGATAATTAGTATAGCACGAACCTTAATTACTTGCCAAGCATCTTCGCCAGATTGAAGTATAAAAATCTGCTAACAATGCATGCCGGTTGCGCCGCACGCAGTCAATGACGTCTATATTATAGTAGATGCCGTATTTGTGGCAAAAAGTGTGGCAAAATAGCAAGCTGAGTGTTAAACTATTAAGGTTGCAAAAATTAGAAACGTCCACCGCTTGTAGCCATTTTCTAACCGTGCTATAATGTTGGGCGTAGAGGAGGGATGGATATGGCACAAACAGGACGTCGGTATTTCTTCGTCGCCAAAAACACCAAGACGAAGAGTGGGTATACGATTGAGTTCCTCAACATCCCGCAGCTTTATGCGTCCGGTGTAACCTACATCGAGGCTGTGTACTACTCCTACAGGGTTCTCGCAGACTTCTTGAACCAGCTGCCAGATGATGAGGCTGCGCTTGCCGCGTATACCCTGTCATCGATTCCCGATAACAAGGACGACACGTTCTACACCATCATCAGTGTTCCGGGTGATTTTGATCCTCACAAAATGCAGACTACTTTCACGATTGCACAAAGCCTCCCCGAAGATATTCGGAATCAGGCCGACAAGTTGTCCCACTTGGTCGATTACGATAACCCGATTGCACTCTAAGCTAGCCATTGAGCGGACGAAATCCAGACGATTTCGTCTTTTTTTACATAAATTTTGCAGGCGGTGAAACCTTTGAATAATGAACTCGACTTCCGAACCGGCTTGGCGGATACTCTGCCAACCGTCTTCGGCTACATCGGTATCGGACTAGCTTTTGGCATCGTCAGCTACGCAGCTGGCATCCCCGCTATTGGCGCCCTGCTGATGGCACTCATCACTTACAGTGGGGCTGCTCAATTCGTCATCGTCAGCATGTTGACGGCCCACAGTCCGTATATCTCCATCGTGCTCTCGGTCTTCATGCTGTCCGCGCGCATGATTCTCACCAGCATGACCGTCGCGCGCTACTTCAAAAACGAAAGTATGGTGCGCAACATTTGGCTCGGCACCCTACTCACAGATGAAACCTTCGCGCTTAGCATGAGTAAGCTCAACTACACCCAGCAGCAGCTCAGCTATCCCTGGCTGAATGCGGCCAATATTTTCGCGTACAGCGCCTGGGCCGCTGCCTCACTCGGTGGCAACCTCTTGGGCAATCTCATCAGTAATCCGGAAAAATTCGGGCTCGATTACGCCTTAGTCGCGATGTTCATCGGCCTGCTCTACCTGCAAATCATTGGTGATAAGGGCATTAAACTCAGCTTACAGCTGAGCGTCGTCTTATTGGTACTCGTTTTGACCTACGTCGGGATGATTTTCATCCCGTCCAGCCTGCTGGTGCTCGTCGTCACGCTAATTGCCTGCTTCGTCGGAATGGGGGTGCAACACCATGCCAAGCTTTAATTACTTGCTCCTTGTTATCCTCGGTACCGGCCTGGTCACCTGGTTGTGCCGCGTGCTGCCATTTGTGATCTTGAAAAAGTTCAACATGCCGAAACTACTCCAAGAATTCCTCAGTTTCGTCCCCGTTGCTATCATGGCCGCCCTGGTCTTTGACAACATGTTCACCCAGCACTTGGGCCATTTACCTGAACCCAATGTTCCGAATATTCTCGCAGCATTACCAAGCGTGCTCGCCGCAATCATTACCCGCTCGCTGCTCGTCATTGCCATTGTCGGCGTTGCCACCCTAGCTCTAATTCGTTTTCTCATGTAGCCAGGCGCATCTAAAAAGTCGCCCTTAACAATCCCTGCGGATTGCTAAGGGCGACTTTTTGCTTGTTCAAAACCTGACGTGACCACTTTTAGTTCGGCATCTTCACAAGACGACGGCGGTGGCGCAAGACCAGCGCGACGGCGGCGATGGTGCCCGCAGATACAGAAGCGAGGGTGATTGCAGATAAGTGAGACATAGGCATAACCTCTTTCATTTGGAATAAACTCAGTATGCCGTCGCATTTTGAAAATAACTGGCCGAATCCACCAAGAATCCGTGAAGATTTAACGGTAAATTGTGACAATCCGGATGTGCCCCCTCTCCCCAGTCGCATGTAGGCATGGTAAAATAAGGCCAAATAACGTCAGGAGGCGGAAACCATGACAAGTTACGCACTGATATACAATCCCAAGGCCGGCCACAAGGGTGCGGCCAAAGTCGCTAAGTACGTGGCACAACGTTTGACAGCCGCTGGACACAAGGTATTTCTGCGGCCAACAGCCAAAGCGGGCGATGCGACTACCCTTGCTTTCACCACGCAGGCGGACGTCGCAGTCGCAATTGGCGGTGATGGCACCATTAATCAGGTTGCCGAGGGACTCGTGCAGCGCCGTGAGCCACCCCTCCTGGGCATCATCCCAAAAGGCACAGTTAATAACATTGCCCGAGTTCTGCACATCCCCATGACGCCAGAATTCGCAGTCATGAATCTGCTCGAAGGGCAGCCGCAGCCGCTCGACATTGGCCTTGTGAACGACCGGGTGATGATCTCGACCTTAACCATGGGGGTCCTTGCCAACGCGACGGTTTCTATCTCGCAAAAAGAAAAACAGCGCTTTGGCCCACTAGTGTTTCTCACGCGCGGTTTGCGCAGCCTCAGCAAAAACCAACACTGGCAACTCACAATTAAAGGCGCTAACCAAACTTGGCACCGCGACACAGCGTTCCTGCTGATTACCATGACGAATTCCGTCGGCGGCTTTCTGAACATCGCGCCCCAAGCCAAACCCGACGACGGCTTATTCCATGTTTTTGTTGCCCCCAAAATGACTTGGGGCCGCACCCTTCTCCTAATTCCCTACTTTCTGGCGGGCAAGTTCGACAAGTTGCCTGGAATGACGTATTTTGCCACCAATGAACTGACAATTACGAGTCCCGGCGCCAAGTTGAAAAGCCGCATTGATGGTGACCCGAGTACCGGTCTGCCGCTGCAGATGCAGGTGGCAACCGACAAGGTGCACGTCATTCTCAAGCCATCCTTACTGGACCAAATGTACGCGGACTGGATTAAAGGCCACAAGTAAACTAACGGCAACACACAAAAAGAACGTCACCGCAGTCAAAAGACTGAACGGTGACGCTTTTTTATCGATTTACTTAAAGTAGTACCGCGCAGTTTCAAGCGCACTATCGGTAATCAGGTGCTGGCCGTACTCGCTCAAAACATCCGCGCCGACCGGACTCAAGTGACCGTATTCAGCTGCAATGTTCGCTTGCCGCTCCGCATCGAAGTCTTCGACAAAGTCCTTGTCAAAGGTGAGCACTAGGAAGTACGCGTCCTGATACTTGTACAGGTCGCTCTTGCCGCCATTCAGGTACAGCTCCTGGGCGAGGCTAATCAGGTCTTCAAAGCTGTCGAGGGCAATCACCACACTACGCACGTGGTCATGATCCCCGAAGAAACTTTGCTTTGCGGCTGGCTGCTTGTCGTTTGCAGTGCCTGTCTCATCCCCAAAGAACTGCGAGAGCTTGTCGCGCGCAATGCGCGTGAACCGGTCGCCCTGCGGCTGATTCTGATCATTGCCGTCAGCGTCATCGCCGTCCAGCTGAAAGGCGTCCTCATTCGTCTCATCGTCGGTGTCGTCTTGATTAGTACGTGAAATGTAGATCTCAAGTCCCCCACCATTCGGCATCACCTGGAATGTCACCGGACCATTATTCACGAATGTGTGTGTGCTATCGACCTCATCAAGAACCGAATAGAAGAAGTCCTCAATTTGCTTGTGATCCTGCACCAAGTCTAACATCTTGATGCCGCGGTCATTAAGTTCTTCAAGCGTCATCATGACACGAATTGTGTCCTTGTTAATGCGCTCCATTTCCAATACGGTCACCCCCGTTCATTTCAGTACCGTCCATGCCTCTTCATTATAACAGCTTGAAAATACAGCGACAATGAATCGACGGTTGAAGGCTTATTGTAACACTAATTAAATCCGAATCAAATTGTGATGCTTGCTGCATCGCTAGCAAGACCGACGGGAATTGCGCCTGCAGTCTCCTGCGCCTGCCGCCGGAGTAGTTCCAGATCAACGGTTTGTGGTAAATGGGTCAATAGCAACTTCTGCACGCCAGCATCAGCCGCAATCTGTCCTGCTTCGGGCGCCGTTAAGTGCCACCGCGGCTTTGGCTTGTCGGCCAGGAAGTTCGTGTCCGCCAGGAGCAGGTCCGCGCCTGCACTAAGCTTTGCCAAATCGGCGAAGTAGCGCGTATCACTCGTGTTGACCAACACCTTACCGGTAGTCGTTTCCTCCACACGTACCGCAAATGCTGGTACTGGGTGTTCAGTCTCCAGAAAACTCAGCTTAAATGGTCCCACGTTCAGCACGCTGTCAGCTGTGTAGCCCATGCCTTTAGTGAAGTCGCCAAAAGTCAGTGCGGCGTAATTCAGTGGATCCTTGGTGTGGCCGTACAGTGGTAAAGTGGGTTCTTTTTTGACACCGGGTTTTAACTGCCACAAGTACTGCAGTGGCCCCACGTCGGCGGTGTGGTCGTGGTGGTAGTGTGTGAGCAGGACCCCGTCAAGTTGCAGTGGATCCATGATTTTTTCCAGTGCCAACAGACTGCCACTACCAAAATCCATGGCGAGGTGGTAATCACCACTACTTAGCAAGTAACCACTCGTCCCGACACCGTGATCGGGATAACCGCCGTAATAACCTAAAATCTGTAATTGCATGTTCATCATCCTTTTTGCTCATTATATTCCTGGTGAAAGCGGTATACTAGTAGCGGAGGTGCTCATTATGACGCAATTCATTCAAACTGTATTCGGAAGCCAGGGCCTCCTGGCCAGTTTAATTAAGAAAACACCAGAACCAGCGTTCTTACTCAAGCCGTCTTCACCAGAGCAAGTCAGCATGTTGCTTGATTTGTCCGGGAAAGGCAAGTTTTCCGCACCCGTGCGTTTTAACGTTAGCAAGGAAGTCGGGACGGTCAAGACCGGTGAGTTTGTCCAGTGCATGTACTTTTACATCACGGAAGACGAAGAGGCTGTCTTCACTAGCCAAATGGACAAGTTGTTCACCAGTAGTGAAATTGCCCCTGGTCTCGGTGGCATGATTCTTGCGCGCGCTAAGACGGACCGCATTCAATACCTGCTCCTGTCATCTTGGGAACACAGCACGGATTTCTTCGCAATGAAAGAAACGCCCGCTTTCACCCCTCTGCGCCAGTTTACCACACGTGCGGCCAACAGCGGCGGTTATCACGAGATTGGCTACAAGGTCCTCGCACCGCATGAATATCGAGACTAATTATTTTCGTATAAAAAGAAGCCCATCTCCGTCAAGAGATGGGCTTCTTTTTGCACTATTCGTGTCACACCCAGTCAGCCATACAAAAAAGCCTCCCAATCACATGGGAGACTCATTTTGAATGGTTTACTTGTTGTGAACAGCCTTTTCAACCAAAGCCTTGTTCTCATCATTAGAGATGCTTTCGTTGATCGCCTTTTCAGCAAGTTCCTTCATGTCGGCGGTTGACAGCTTCTTCATGAGGCTACGAACCTTCAGTACGGAGGTTGCGCTCATGGAGTATTCGTCAAGGCCAAGGCCAAGCAGCAGTGGCACCATAATTGGGTCACCAGCAGCTTCACCACACATGCCAACCCACTTGCCTTCCTTGTGAGCAGAGTCAATGACGTGCTTAACAAGGCGCAGGATTGATGGGTTGTATGGCTGGTAGAGGTAAGAAACATGTTCGTTACCACGGTCAGCAGCCATCGTGTACTGGATCAAGTCGTTCGTCCCGATGGAGAAGAAGTCAACGTGCTTAGCAAACTGATCCGCAAGAACAGCCGCAGCAGGGATCTCAATCATAATCCCGAGCTGGATGTCACTGGCAACCTTAACGCCGTCAGCAACCAGCTTGTCCTTTTCTTCAAGGAAGATCTTCTTAGCAGCTTCGAATTCCTGGATTGTAGCAATCATTGGGAACATGATGCGCAGCTTACCGTATTCGGAAGCCCGCAGAAGTGCGCGCAACTGGGTGCGGAAGATTTCCTGGCGGTCCAAACTAATGCGAATCGCACGGTAACCCAAGAATGGGTTCATTTCTTCTGGCAGTGGCATGTAAGGCAAGTGCTTGTCACCACCGATGTCCATAGTCCGGACAACAACCGGCTTTGGAGACATGGTTTCAAGAACCTTCTTGTAGGCCTCAAACTGATCGTCTTCGGTAGGAAGCTCAGAGGAGTCCATGTACAAGAATTCGGTCCGGTAAAGACCAATGGCTTCAGCCCCGTTGTCAAGAACACCATCAAGGTCCTTAGGTGTCCCGATGTTAGCTGCGATGTCAAAGTGCTTGCCATCTGCTGTCAGGGTTTCTGAAGTCTTCAGCTTAGCCCACTCTGCCTTCTGGTCAGCGTAGGTCTTAGCTTCCTGGGTAAACTTGGCAGTCTGTTCGTCAGTCGGGTCAACAACAACCTGACCCGTCAGACCATCAACAGCAATCTGCTGCCCGTTCTTAACGGAAGTCGTCACGTCCTGAGTCCCAACAACGGCAGGAATTTCGAGCGAACGTGCCATGATGGCAGAGTGCGCTGTCCGGCCACCGATATCGGTAACAAAAGCCTTGACGTACTTCTTATCCAGCTGAGCGGTGTCGGAAGGTGTCAGGTCGTGGGCAACCACGATGACTTCTTCGTCAATCAGCGCTGGGTTAGGCAGCTGCACGCCGAGCAAGTGGCTCATCACACGGGTGGAAACGTCGCGGACGTCCGCTGCACGTTCCTGCATGTAGGCGTTGTCCGTCATCGCTTCAAAAGTAGAGATGAACATGGATGAAACGTCCTGAAGAGCCTGCTCAGCATTAACTGAGTTGTCCTTAATGTTGGACTCGATTGCACCGGTGAACTCAGGGTCTGCCAGAATCATCATGTGGGCATCGAAAACCTGAGCTTCTTCCTCACCGAGAGAAGCAGCAGCCTTGTCGCGGATCAACTTGAGATCTGCGTTGGACGCCGCAATTGCCTTCTGGAAACGACTTACTTCAGCATCGGTGTCGTCAATCGTCTTCTTTGTGAAGGAAAGATCCGGCTGAACGAGCATGTAGGCCTTAGCGACCGCAATGCCGTCAGACGCAGCAATCCCCTTGAGTTCTTTGGTCATTACTCAGCCAAGCCTTCCTTCTTCATCGTGTCGTCGATAGCGGCGATAGCATCTGCTTCGTCGGCACCTTCAGCACTGATGGTAACGTCGGCACCCTGGCCTACACCAAGACTCATAACGCCCATGATGGACTTGAGGTTAACTGACTTGCCCTTGTATTCAAGGTTAACGTCAGAGGTGAACTTGCTTGCAGCCTGTACCAAAAGTGTAGCAGGACGTGCGTGGATACCACTAGCAGCAATAACTTTGTAATCACGAGTTTCCATGAAAAATCTCTCCTTTAAGCTGGTTAAAATTAATTCCTGTAAAGGTTACCATTTTTACTTGCAGTTAACAAGACTTTTAGAATGCGGTTTCGCAAAACGCAAAAAATGTTTAACCAAAGTGTGCATCATAGTGGTAGACAATTGTGCCCCCACGCTCTGCACTCCCCACGATTTCCTTACGGCCTGGATAGTTACTCCACGCCTCACGAAAGGCCATGAAGTCCTCTGGTTTAATCACCAATTCGCTTAGCTCACCACTTCGCAGTTTGTTCATTAACTCCACGTAATCGGTTGCCATTATTAGCCCTCCCTTACAGAATAGATGCTAGTTTATCACGTAATCGGTTTCATCGCAAGAAGCGGATTTGCACTCAAAGTGGTCCCCCAGCACTAGATTGAAAGTCGGCAAGCGCCTATTATAGGAAGAGACCACACCGTCTCTTGAGTTAACGCAGATTTTGCAAAACTAGCTTGCAAGAAGGACAGTTAGCACTCTGTGTCCACGAGTGCTTGCAAATTCCACAAATCGCGCTATACTCAAAGCATGGTCAAATAAGGTCAAAGAATTTCCACTTTTCCTTAAGTACGCCAAAACGGTCAAGAAAGGTAGTGACATATATTGCTGTGTGAAAACTGCAAACAAAATCCAGCAACTATCCACCTCTACACAAACGTTAACGGACAACGCAAAGAAGTTAATTTGTGCCAGAGCTGCTATCAGACCTTGAAGAATCAGGCCGGAAGTGCTGAACCCGCAACGAGCAAGACGAACGATCCATTCGGCTTTAACAGTTTGGACGACATCTTCCGCGCAATGGGTGGCGGTGCGGCCGGTGGTGAGAATCAGGCTGATAACGCAGCATCCGCACGGCGGCCCCAAGCCGGCGGGAATAATGGCGGTAAGCGCGGGGGCGTTCTCTCTCAGTATGGTGTCAACCTTACTGAACAGGCCAAGAACGGGGAAATTGACCCCGTCATCGGTCGGGACAAGGAAATCGCGCGCGTCATCGAAATCCTCAACCGTCGCACCAAGAACAATCCTGTTTTGATTGGTGAGGCCGGTGTTGGTAAAACTGCTGTTGTTGAAGGGCTTGCCCTCAAGATTGCCAACGGCGACGTGCCGCAGAAGCTCCAGGATCGCCAGGTCGTTCGGCTTGACGTTGTGTCCCTGGTTCAAGGCACTAGCATGCGTGGGCAATTTGAACAACGGATGCAGCAATTACTTGATGAACTGAAGAAACGCCAAGACGTCATTTTGTTCATCGATGAAATCCACGAAATCATCGGCGCTGGTAACGCCGAGGGCGGTATGGACGCCGGTAACGTCTTGAAGCCTGCCCTTGCGCGCGGCGAACTTCAGCTTGTGGGTGCAACCACTAATAATGAATTCAGAACCATTGAAAAAGACTCTGCTCTTGCCCGTCGTCTGCAGCCAGTGACTGTGGATGAACCAAGTCCGGACGAAACCATTGCAATCCTGAAGGGGATTCAGGGTCGCTATGAGGCTTACCACCACGTGCACTACACGGATGAAGCCATCGAAAGCGCCGTCCAGCTCTCCGCACGCTACATCCAGGATCGCTTCCTGCCTGACAAGGCCATCGACCTGCTGGACGAAGCCGGTAGCCGCAAGAACCTGACGATTACCGCCGTTGACCCTGCCGTCATCGACAAGAAGGTCACGGAAGCCGAACAGCAAAAGCAAGCCGCACTCAAGAGTGAAGACTATGAAAAGGCCGCCTTCTATCGCGATCAGGTCACCAAGCTTGAAAAGATGAAGAAGGATCAAGAGAACCTGCCCGATGAAGATCAGCCGCAAGTTACGGCTAAGGACATGGAGCAGATTGTCGAAGAGAAGACCAACATTCCAGTCGGCGAACTCAAGAAGCAGGAGCAAGAACAGCTCAAGAACCTCGCGGGTTCCCTCGAACAGCACGTCATTGGTCAGAACCCGGCCGTTGACAAGGTTGCCCGCGCCATTCGCCGTAACCGCATTGGCTTCAACAAGACTGGCCGACCAATTGGCAGCTTCCTCTTTGTTGGCCCAACTGGGGTTGGGAAGACTGAACTTGCCAAGCAATTGGCACTTGAACTCTTCGGCAGTGAGGACGCGATGATTCGCTTTGACATGTCAGAGTACATGGAAAAGCACAGCGTGTCTAAGCTCATCGGTTCACCTCCTGGCTATGTCGGTTATGAAGAAGCCGGTCAGCTCACCGAGAAGGTGCGCCGGAACCCTTACAGCCTGATTCTGCTGGACGAAATTGAAAAGGCCCACCCAGATGTCATGAACATGTTCCTGCAAATCCTGGATGACGGTCGCCTGACTGATAGTCAGGGCCGCACCGTTTCCTTCAAGGACACGCTCATCATCATGACCAGTAACGCCGGTGCCACCGACGCTGAAGCCAACGTTGGTTTCGGTGCTTCCATCAACGGTACCACCCATAGCGTTTTGGGCCAGCTGGGCAACTTCTTCAAGCCTGAATTCCTCAACCGCTTCGATGACATCATTGAATTCAGCACGCTGAGCAAGGAAAACTTGCTGAAGATTGTTGACCTGATGATTGCTGATACCAACAGCAACATTGAAGCTCAAGGGCTGAGCATTCACGTCACCGCGCCCGTCAAGGACAAGTTAGTCGAACTCGGCTACGATCCCGCGATGGGTGCACGGCCACTGCGCCGGGTCATTCAGGAGCAGATTGAAGACCGCGTTGCGGACTACTACCTGGATCACCCAAACAGCACCAATCTTGAGGCGCGCATTAGTGATGGTAACATTGTGATTACCGGCGCTGACGCTCCTGAAGCTGCCGCCAAAAGCAGTAGCAAGTAAGCTGAAAAGTCAAAATTAATCTTAGCCCCTCGTTATTCTCAGAAATAACGAGGGGCTTTTTGGCGTTTGCCCACGTGCACTTGCGCTTCTCACACTTTTTTGAGAAGTGTTTTATAATTTTGAGGCGGCCCGCGTGCCCGTTGTAAACCGCTTTTGACCAAAATTAACGCCATTTTTTCCAAAAACGTTTTCACATTGAGGTGGTATCGCGGCCCCCATTACCTTATAATAATCAGTATAAGGAACTGAAAGGACTGATACACGATGCGGCTAATCGATGTCACAAACTCATATGCACACCTCGTCTCGCAGCAGTTAGCAAACACCAACGCTCAGCTCGTGCAAGTCTACTCCCTGGGGCAAACGACGGTGGTCTTCACCGAATCGCCACACCACCAAGAGGTACTCTTCACCAACGAGCGCCGGAACATCCAGAATGGCGAAATTGATTTTGCCCTGAAGGAACTAACTGGTAAGGGGATTGACGCTGTCAAAGTACTGCGCTCCCGTCACCTCGCAGAAGTCACGATGCGTACCTCTGAAGCAGCTACTAATTAATAAATGCGGATGGGTCGGCTGCTGCCGGCCTATTTGTTTGCCACCCGTCATCTTGTCGAGGTATAACTATGAGTCTTCTGAGTTTAATTGGCCGTTTACTTAAACCACGGCCGCGCAAGCAGCCGCGGCAACCGGCAGCTACGCCAACTGTTGCAAAGGCTGCAGTACCAGCATCCAAACCAAATGAATCGGCAAAGTCGCCGGCAGCTGCCACCCCGCATAGAGTCCCACGCGCACCCGTCGTCCCTGCACAGCCAGTGCGCGTCACCGTTCGTTTCATCGATCAGGCAACCAACAGTCCCCTGCACGAACCGGATGTCATTAACGGCTTAGAGGGCGCCCCCTTGCAGCTGAACTGGCGCCATTTTCCTGGCCGCTTGTTTACCCGCGCGGAGAATTTTACGGACACCTTCACCGCTGCCACCAGCACCATCACCCTTTTCTACCAGGAAGTGCTCGCTGCACCTGTCAGTGTTTATCATCGCGGCAGTGCTGGGCGCTTACTAGCACCACCAGAACTGATTTACGGCACGGTGGATATGGCCTTTACGGTCAGTGCGCTACCCGACCGCACTGACGATGTCATCGGTGCGCCTAGCCAGCAAGGCGTCTTCTCTACCGCAGCGCAAACCGTCCACTTCAATTATAAGGAAGCAGGAATTGAACACGGTAGTCTGCCTGAGGCCGCGTACGTTGAGGTGACAGTCAATAAGCAGGTTTTCGCGCGTGCCCGCAGTCATGATGCACTCGCCGCCTTTCTGCCTGAAGGCACCGTTTGGCAAGTGTTCGGCCTCGTTCGCGAGGAAGTGACCCACCAAGTGTGGCTCAACCTCGGTGGTAGTCAGTGGATTACAGCAACCCACACGCGCCCGCACAAGCAAAATCCTTACCTGCCCGCCCCGACTAAGCTCGAGACGCCGCAGCTAAGTTTCACGGCCGATACTGCAGCGCTTACCGCCACTGCCACCGTGGACGGCCCAAGTACTGGTACTCGCGTCTGGGCCGCCCCTTACGGCCAGATTCAGCCAGAAACGCTCGAAAATGGCCTCTCCGTGCACACCACAGCACGTCTGCAACTCAGTGATGGGAGCGTTTGGTTCCAATTGGATGATGGTCACTACGTCCAGGCCAGCTACCTGCGTTTTCCCGAAAAGAAATAAGGCTTCCCTAAACATACTAGGACCGCCAAACGCCGTCATCATCGCGTTTGGCGGTCTTTTTAGTGTCCCCTAAGTTGTAATATCGAACAAGTGTGCTAGAGTGTTATCTGAAAATAAGTTGGTCAGGAGTAGCTTATGTCATCAGAAAAAAAGTCCAGTTTAAACCTTGCCGAACAGATTAATTTGATTCGTGCCGGCGTAATGGGTGCCAACGACGGGATCCTCTCGGTCGCCGCGATTGTCCTCGGGGTTGCCGCCGCCACTAATAACGTTGCCACAATTTTGCTGGCTGGCATGGCGGGCATGCTAGCGGGAACGATTTCCATGGCCATGGGTGAGTACGTTAGTGTACACGCCCAGCGTGATGCCGAAAAACGGGCGGTAGCCGACGAAACCGTTCGTCTGCATGTGAATCCAGACGCAGAGCAGCAGTTCGTCGAGGACAAATACGTGGCGACCGGTATTAGTCGTGAACTCGCGCACAAAGCAACTGCCGAGATGTTCGCGGTCTCGCCGCTGAACACGGCCGTGCGTGAGCGCTACAACATTGACCCCACCAAATCCACCAGTGCAGTCGGTGCGGCAATCATCTCGATGCTGTCCTTCCCCTTGGGCTCTGCACTACCGATGCTCATGATCTCCTTTGCCCCCAACCGACTCAAAATCCCGCTCACAATCGTCGCGGTCATCATTGCACTTGCCATTACGGGTGCCGCGGCTGCACGTCTTGGTAACGCCAAAATTGGGAGGGCTACGTTGCGCAATATTGTTGCCGGACTGATTACGATGGCGGTCACTTATGGTGTTGGTCACCTGTTTGCCCGTTAAGGAGGCGCTAAGTCATGGAAGAAGTTAAAAAAGAACAATCGCTGGCTATGCGCGCCAACACCTTACGTGCCGGTGTGCTCGGTGCCAATGATGGTATTTTGACCGTTGTCGGCGTGCTGTTTTCGGTTGGCGCGGTCACAACGGATTCATTCACCTTGTTCATTGCTGGACTCGCCGACCTGCTGGCCGTTGCGTTCTCAATGGCCGGCGGTGAATACGCCAGTGTTAGTTCGCAAAAAGATACTGAGGCTGCTGCGGTGCAAACTGAGGCCAAGTTGTTAAAAACTAACTTTGCCGCGGAACGCGCGGCCGTCGTTGCCGACTACACGCAACGAGGCGTTAGTCAGGAAACGGCTGCCCAGATTGCCGACGAACTAATGAAGAAGCAGGCGCTCAAGACTGTCGTCGGCGTTAAGTATGAACTGGATCCTGACGAGTTGATGAACCCCTGGATGGCCGCTCTGGCATCATTGATTTGCGCCGCACTCGGCGGCATCCTGCCATTAGCGGCCTTAACCTTCCTGCCAGGCATCTGGCGCTGGATTGGGACCATTATCGCGACCGTGATTGCCGTTGGTCTCACAGGACTGTTTTCCGCTCGTCTGGGTCACGGCTTTGTGCAAAACGCGGTGGTGCGCAACATCATCATCGGCATCATCACCATGATTATTCACTACGGCATCGGGCGTTTGTTCTAATAATCTCCGTAAGTCGTAACCATAATCATTCACTCCACGTTCGGACTAGTGGACCTGACAAATTTTTCGAGATTCTACCGAACAAAATCCCGCTTACCAGTGCAAATGTTCTAGCAATTGAGTTTGCATCATCATAATCGTCTACTGAAAAAAATTAATTCCATTTCGAGGTTAATTATGGACGTACGTGTTCTAGAATACTTCTTGCTAACAGCACGAGAAGAAAACATCACCAGAGCTGCCGAGTTACTACATCTCACTCAACCCACCCTTTCTCGCCAACTCAAAGCGCTTGAAACCGAACTCGATGTGAGCTTATTTGAACGGCATCACCACAGTGTATCGTTGACCAACGAAGGACTATTGTTCCGGCGGCGAGCACAAGATATTGTCGACATGGCAAACCGTGCGCGTGACGAGTTACAAGAATCTGATGAAGTCGCTGGTGAAATTGCAATCGGCTGCTCCGAACTTCAAAGCATGAGCGCTCTGGCCAAAGCAATGGGCGAGTTTCAGCGTCAACATCCGTTGGTCCACTTCGCTTTACACAGCGGCAATAATGAAGATATTCGCACGTGGCTTGAACAAGGGACAATTGATTTGGGACTCCTGCTTGAGCCAGTTGACACCACTCGCTATGAATCCGTGACCTTACCAGGTGAAGAAGTCTGGGGCATTTTAGCGCATGTAGATTCACCATTTGCGCAATATGATGCCATTAAGCCAGGTGACCTTGTCGGCACCCCAGTGATCACGATCCTTGATACCGTTGTGCAAAAGGAACTTGCGAAATGGTCTGGCGAATTCGCAAAGGAAATGCGCAACTGGGCCCGCTATAACTTGTTGTACAATGCAGCAATGTTGGCCCAACAAAATGCGGGTGTGGTAATCTGTCTGCAACTTGATCAGCACTTCGATAAGCTGCGCTTTGTGCCGTTAGCACCGAAACTCGTGCTGCACTCAGTGATAGCTTGGCGCGGCCAGCAGTTGCATAATAAAGCGACAAACGCATTTATTCAGGAGCTGCGTGCCATACAATAATTGTATGGCTAAGCCTACAAACTAAGCATTTTCAATAATTATGTATGGCACCTATACTAAAGCACGTGATGAGGCATGAGACCTCACACGTGCTTTTTCTTTACGAGGTGAAACATGTATTCAAACTGCGATATTACATCGATGCAAGCGATGGGAATTGATGTCGAGCAGTATCTCAAAGCCTCTGCCGGTGAACAACGCCTATTACTCAAGCGTCTGCGCCAAACTGCTCTGGCCACTGTTCATGACAACGAGGAACGCATCGCGCAACTCGACTACCTACGAACTAAAATCAACCAGACTTAGGAGGTCTTGCAGATGCTTGAGTCACTACTGACCATTGTCGGATTGATTGCATTTGTTGAGCTATCACTGCCAACCTCCAAAGCAATCAAGGAACACAATTAAAGAAGCAAAAAATATGAACGCACAGTCAACTTACGAATTAAACAATGGCTACCAACTTCCTGTCATTGGTTTCGGTAGCATTATCCCTGACGGCGAACCCACAGTAACTGCAATCAAGGCTGCTATTAAAGCCGGTTATCGCAACATCGATACCGCTGGTATTCACGGCAACGAACGGGGCGTGGGCCAAGCGGTCCGTGAAGCGTTAGCAGAAGATCCAACCTTGCATCGCGAAGATCTTTTCATCAGTACCAAAGCCTGGTGGGATCATCGCGGCTATGAACGTACATGGCAGGCCTTTGAAGAATCCATGGATAAGCTTGGGCTTGATTACGTGGATCAATATCTGATCCACTGGCCGGCAAATGCAACGTGGCACGACGACTGGAAGCAGCTCAACGCTGACACCTGGCGCGCTCTTGAAGAGCTTTACAAGGCTGGGCGCATCAAATCAATCGGCGTTTCCAACTTCTTAGCAAATCACTTGGAAGCCTTAATCGAAATGGCAGACATCAAGCCAATGGTCGACCAAATCGAATATCACCCTGGCTTCGCACAAAAAGAAGCCGCAGAATACGCACAGGCACATGATATTGTCGTTGAAGCTTGGTCGCCATTTGGTGGGCCTGGCAGCCACGTTCTGCAAGACGCTACAATCAATGCCATCGCGGTTAACCACCATAAGAATGCGGGTCAAGTCGTTTTACGTTGGCTCTTACAAAAGGGCATCGTACCGCTTCCTAAGGCATTGAACCCTGATCCTATGGCAACAAATCTTGAAATTTTCGATTTCGAATTGACGGCTGACGAAATGGCTGCGATTGAAACAGTCCCTTACGCCGGCGGGATGGGATGCAATTCGACCCTGACACTGCACGCTCATAATAAAGGAGAATACTCATGCAAACTGTAACCTTAAATAATGGTGTTGAAATGCCAATGCTTGGTCTTGGCGTGTTCCAAGTCACTGACCTTGACGTCGCCGAAAAGTCCGTTTATCAAGCCATCAAGCTCGGCTATCGCTTGATCGATACCGCCGCAGCTTATGCCAATGAAGAAGCAGTCGGCCGGGCAATCAAGCGGGCAGGCGTGCCTCGAAAGGATTTATTCATCACAAGCAAACTTTGGTTAACTGATAACTCCTATAAAGGCGCGAAAAAAGGGCTTGAACGCTCGCTTGAGAAACTTGGCCTAGATTATTTAGATTTATATCTAATCCACCAGCCTGTCGGCGATTACTATGGTGCCTGGCGCTATCTTTCAGAAGCTTACAAGGCAGGCACCATCCGTGCAATCGGTGTTGATAATTTCTCGCAACAGCGTCTCGTTGATTTGATTAATTTTACTGACGTGCGTCCGGCAATCAACATGGTCGAAACCAACGTATTCGCACAACGAGTGGCAGATCATCAGGCAATGAAGGATTTCGACGTTCAAATGGAAGCTTGGTCCCCGCTGGCCTCCGGCCAACACAACGTCTTCACCCAACCACTCCTCAACGAAATCGGGCAAACACATGGCAAGTCAGCTGCACAAGTTAGCCTTCGTTGGCTACTGCAACGCGGGATCATCGTGATTCCAAAGACAGTGCATGTCGACCGCATGAAGCAAAATATGGACGTCTTTGACTTCGAACTCACAGACGATGAAATGAAACAGATTGCCACATTAAATGAGAGCAATGGTTACCAATTTTCTGAAGACGCTCATGGATTCCAGCAACAACTCGAGTTCTATAAACGTTTCAATTTTGAATAGTCCCTTGTGATCAGCCAAAACTAACAATCATCAAGCATATATTGAGACCCCACAATATCGGAGGAACACAAAATGGAATTTGTTACGTTGAACAATGGTGTGAAGATGCCAGTCCTAGGTTATGGCACTTTTCAAACGCCACCAAAGTCAACCGCAGAAAACCTTGAAATGGCACTAAACGCTGGTTACCGCAGTATTGATACTGCACAAGCCTACGGTAATGAGGCTGGTGTCGGGCAAGCGCTCAAACAAAGTGGACTTGCTCGAGAGCAAGTCTTTATCACATCGAAAACGAGTACTGATGGTTATGCCAAGACAAAGCAGGGAATCGATATGTCACTCAACCGCCTTGGCAGTGATCATTTCGATCTGCTAATCATTCACTGGCCAACACCAAATAGCCTAGACTCATATCGCGCTCTTGAAGACGCTTTGGCTGCTGGTAAAACTCGTGCCATCGGTGTGAGCAATTTCAACGCCAAGGACCTCGAACTCTTGATCAACAATAGTCATATTGTGCCGGCAGTGGATCAAATTGAGACTCACTTGTACTGGCAGCAAACAAAAATGCGCGCATATTTGCAACAACACAACATCGTCCACGAAGCTTGGGCCCCGTTGGCTGAAAGCTTAGGTGCAGAGATGATGCAATTACCAGAAGTTAAGGCACTTGCATCTAAGTATGGCGTATCTTCAGCACAGGTTCTCTTGCGCTTTTTGACCCAACAACAAATCGTCGCAATCCCAAAGTCGATGAATCCAGCGCATGTGGCGTCTAACTTCGACATCTTCGGCTTTAGCCTGACATCAGAAGAAATCGATAGTCTGACCAAATTTGATCGCCATCGCTCCATTAAAGACTGGCCGACAAACATGCGAGAGAATGCCTATTAGTTCTCACCAAGCGCTCCAACACGATTGGCAACCCACGTAATGAAGACGCGCCAAAGTTTCCCACTATGATCTCACTGCACGAAATAAATGATGCAGATCATGGCGGGATTTTTTGGTCATGAAATCTTTTTCAACAGTCTCAAATTCAAGACTGGTTAATGTCGCCATATTAAAGCTGGAAGTGTTATCATAATTTCATGATAAATCAAATTCAAGATCAGTGGCGACATTATCGAGTTGCCGATAAACATGATAGAATTTTTTGGCGAGCATGTTGGGCATTACCAGTCAGTGGATTAAACGCTGTTGGCAACCTGATAGTTGCTGGCTGGCAACACTCCCCGTGGATGCTTGTACTCAGTAGTTGCTATTTGCTCATCACATTTTCACGCGGGTGGGCAATCAACCAATGGTGGCACAATCGCCCAATCAACACATATAAGGGCGGCCTGTTCCTACTTACCTTAGGTGCGATTTACTCGATTTTTGCTGCCATTATGCTGAGCCATGAGTACACACGGCCCTTCACGCCGATTGCGGCATATTTTGTGGCGATCATGGCCTTTGCAAAATTGTCCACTGCGATCAGTGGCCTAATTCGTGCGCGGAAGCTACACACCTTGGATCTCACGTTACTCAAAGCTTATGCCTTAGCGGATGGTACTTTGGCAATCGTGATTGCTCACTACGCTTTACTGCATTTGTACCATCCACAAGCCGCGTCTTTTTATGCAGGCAGATTTGGTCTGGTGCTGGCTTTGATTTATCTCATCGCCGGTGCGATTGTCACCATATACTCACGCCAAAAACAAAAATAATGCGTTTTGCCTAGTGAGCAAAGCGCATTATTTTTTAATTGTTTAGATATTCCAAATTTGTAGCCAACATCACTCCTAGATTTTTCGCATCAAAGCTTTGATGTCTAACGGTTTACTTTGATAAGCGAAGCCTAACTCAACGTTTAACCATACCACAAACACCAATAGTTCTCGGACCACAGTGTGCAGTGACGACAGCACCGGTTTGTCGCCAATCAGGTGTGAGAATATCATGTTCTGCGACAAGTAACTCAGCTTGTCGCTTAGCAGTATCAGGAAGGCCTTGCGAGTAAATAAGATGAAATTGACCGTTTTCCCACTGATAATCATTGAATGCGGTATCGATAAGGTTGGAAACAATCCGTTTCAACGACCCGCGATACTTCTGCTCACACACTAACTGACCGTCTACCATTTCGATCAAAGGCTTAATATTCAACAACGAAGCCCCCATATAAGCTGCATTGCTGACGCGCCCGCCAGCGCGCAAATATGCCATGTTGTCAGGCACAAAGAACATCCGACAACGCGAGATCCAATCATGAATCTGATCTTGGAGGGTGCCAACTTCAACATTCGGATATTTCTCGATGAAGGCCACCACTCGCTCGACCAAAACTGCTTGCTCAGCTGAAGCACATTTTGTATCAATGTGCACGACGTCGGCAAAACCAGCACTAGCAATATGGGCATTTTGCATAGCGGCTGTCGTTGCTGCTGAATACCCTAAATGTAGGATGATACAATCCGGGCTTCGGCGCCGAGCTTCTTCAAAAGCTTTTTTATAGGCATCTGGAGCTGGTGCGCTGGTCTTAGGAACATGCTTGGTATGCTGATAATAATCGTAAATTCCCTGAAGCGGAAAATCACCATCACGAAAATCGTCTCCAGCAACATTGAGATGCATTGGCACAACGGTAACGGGGTGCGCGCGTACGTATTCCCGAGTTAAATCTGCACCACTTTCAACAACAATCTGATATTTTACCATTGTCCCTCCTCACGCTTATTCGGAAAAATTAGCGTTTTGCCTGGTGATGTTGATACAAGATAATGAAGATCCCCACACAGCTACCCCACAGTAGTACTGGATTGCTGGTGACCCCTTCGATCACTTTTGAGGCTGTCTTTTTAAAATTGTTCTTCATAATTAGGCTCCTTTTACTCTTCCTTGGCATTTGCACGATTGATTTGATCGACGAGATTTAATAACTGCTCTCGGGAGACATTTTCACTAAATGAGACTAAGGCGCGCAATGGCATTGCAGCAGCACTGGCAAGCATCGCTTCGTGACTCAAAGCGCCTGATTCATCACCTGAATCATCCGCATCAAGCTTATCTGCACGCGCGCCAAGCATGTTGTGCAACGCACCAATGACTAAATCTTTAGCCGCCGGATCGGCTAGAAAATCACCGAGTGGCGTATTCACATCAAATACCTGTCGTGGACGTCGAGTGGAAACCACACTCACTGGCGTCGTCAACAAAACATCGTCATCTGACGCGGAGCGCGCAATTTGGATCGTGTATGGCCCATCAGATACGAGCCAGTCATGTAGCTGCACATTCCATTCAGCGAAGGCGCGATAATCTAGTTCAAAACTGACTTTCTTCGTTTCATTTGGTTTCAGTGCAACTTTCGTGAACGCACAGAGTTCTTTTTGCGGACGAACATGATCACCAACAGGATTAGCGACATATAATTGAACAACCTCCTTACCAAAACGATGACCGGTATTCGTGACATTCACTTGTATCTTAAGGGTTTGCGTATCATCAATCTGCTTTTGGGTGATCCTAAGATCCGAATACGCAAAGCTGGTATAAGACAGTCCGTGACCAAATGGGAATAAGACGGCTCGATGCATCGTGTCATAATACCGATAGCCCACCAAGTTGCCTTCGCGATAAGGAACATCATCGCGCTCGATACCATAATATGGATAAGCCGGAGTATCTTCGACGCGCAACGGGAAAGTCTCTGCTAAGCGCCCACTAGGATTGACCTCACCATACAAAAGCGCTACTGTAGCGGCACCAACGGCTTCGCCACCTAGATACATCTCCAAGACCGCCTTAACTTCGCCAAGCCATGGCATCGTCACCGGCGAGCCATTATGCAAGACCACGACCGTGTTGGGTTGAACAGCGGCCACCGCCTTGATGAGGGCGTTTTGATTAGCTGGCATTGCTAACTTTGAGCGATCAACAGCTTCGGTTTCATAAACTTCAGGCAGGCCGGCAAAAATGACTGCTTTGTCGGCGGATGCTGCCACTTTGACCGCTTCGTTGATCAAAACTTCCTCATTCAAGATACCGTCATCATCATAGCCCTGTGCATAACTGATGGTGTCACGCTTGCCCAACACATCAAAAGCCGATGTCACTTTGGCTGCATTGATGTGTGAACTGCCACCACCTTGATAACGCGGCACTTTGGCGTATTGACCGATCAATGCAATTTTTTCAGCGTCTTGCAACGGTAAGATGTCGTCATCATTCTTGAGCAATACGGCTGATTCAGTCGCCGCTTTTTCGGCTATCATATGACCATGGGCAAAATCATATTGTGCTTTAACTGCCTGTTGTTCAGGCAAGCTAAGCAAGATCCGGGCGACGGCAAGATCGATTGTTTCTTCGCTAAGTTCACCATTCGTCACGGCGCGCTTCAACGCAGCCACGTTGTCCGCCGCCGGCCCTGGCATACAAAGATCCATTCCGGCTGCAAGACTGGCAACCGTATCATCACTAGCACCCCAATCCGATACGACAGCGCCTCTGAAGTTCCATTCTTTGCGAAGAATATCTGTCAGCAATTTGTGACTCTGACTCACATACTCACCGTTTACTCGGTTGTATGAACTCATGACCCAATTTGGGCTAGCATGCTTCACCGCATACTCAAATGGCGCCAGATAGATTTCGCGCAGGGTTTGCTCATCAACCACTGAGTTTGCGGTTTGTCTGTAATATTCCTGATTATTGGCAACGAAATGTTTCAAACATGCCGCAATGCCTTCGCCTTGTATGCCACGTACTGCACCAGTTGCAAGTTGCCCACTGACCAATGGATCTTCAGAGTAATATTCAAAATTACGACCACACAACGGTGAACGCTTGATGTTCATTGCCGGTCCTAATACCACGCCGATTTGTTCCTTCCGCGCGAGTTTCCCGATTTCTGAACCGACTAATTCAGACGTATTTGGGTCAAACGATGCAGCAATTGCCGAGCCGGTTGGAAAACAAATTGCCTTCACACTTTCACCCAGCCCCAGCTGATTGCCAGTTCCAACTTGCTTACGAATACCATGAGGGCCATCTGTCAACACTGTTGATGCGACCCCTAAACGCTGAACATCCTGCGTATGCCAGAAATCCTTACCGACACAAAGTGCCACTTTTTCATCAAGGGTCATCGATGCTAGTAATTCATCAATCTTTTGATTCATGTTATTTACCTCCAAATTTGTCTGACAAGACTAGCATTTGCCATCAAGGCATAGACCTAGTTATTCAACTTCTCAGCAGATAGCGATATCTCGTACAGCCTATCCATTCGCTTGCTCACAAACGGAACAATCTGCTTTTCTTTATTCCTTTTCACGATGAGATACACAGGGTATGCAGCTAGAAAAGCCACACTACCAGGGATCAACAGCAACATGGCGCTGTCCCACCCTTTGATCATCATCAAGATGGTGCCAATGATGAAAAAGATACCGATAATTCCCAGTACCAACGCACTAGTAGTTGCTGCAAATCCTGTTGAGGTTTCTAAATTGTCGATTTCATCCATGCAACTATCAAATTTATTCTGAGCCCGTTGCAAGTCGGTATGACGCTGCAAGGTATACTTTCGTCTAAACGTTAATTGGGTATAGGACTGACCTGCTTTTGCCGGAACTGTTTCCAACCATTCCCATCCGAAACAGGGATAATAGTCCAAATACAGCCACTTATAACGCTGTTTGACATTAACATTGCAATACTGAAAGTGAATCAACTGTTCACTCATAAAAATGCTCCTTTATAGTAACGGGGCAACTAACTGAATACAGCACTTGATAAGGCGTTGAAATGGTCCGATCTTGAGGTTTCGGGTAGTCACTTCCTGTGATTGGGCGATGGTCGCCTCAACATCTTGTTTCATATCAGCGAGAACCGGCGTTTGATACATCCAAACTGCGTCTTCATAATGGTGAACCAAGCTACGGTAATCAAAGTTAATCGTGCCAGAAATTCCGTACTCATCATCGACCAACATCATCTTCATATGCACGAATCCAGGAACGTACTCATAGACTTTGACCCCAGCTTGTAAAAGCGGTTGATAACCACTTCTGGTCATCAGAAAAATCAACTTTTTGTCTGGGATATGTGGCGTGATGATCGAAACGTTCACACCACGGATGGCGGCATTACGTAACGCGTCTGTAAGTTCGAAATCGATAATCAAATACGGGGTCATCACGGTCACACTATGCTTAGCCTGATTGATCAAATTTAAGAAGGCATTTTCCCCAACCGTCGTGAGGTAAGCTGGCTTGGGTCCACTACCAAATGGCATGTAATAGCCTGGCGCCTCTGGAAGCTGCGGTTGAATCGGCTGATAAGCTTGATAATCACTGAATGTTTTCTGATTCATATCCCAATTCGTTAAGAACAGCTTGGATAAGCCCCAAACTGCGTCACCTTGAAGGCGAACGCCGCCATCTTTCCAATGACCATATTTGTGTTTGTGATTGATATATTCATCTGCCATATTGATCCCACCGGTATAACCCACAAGGCCATCAACCACCATGATCTTGCGGTGATCACGATTATTGTGAACGGTTGACGCGATCGGTGTGAACTTAGAGAAGCGATAGCATTGAATGCCCATTTCCCGTAACGACTTGTCGTAGTTCATCGGCAAAGTCGTAAATGTGCACAAATCATCGTACAGCATTCGCACCTCAACGCCAGCCTTGACCTTTTCTTTGAGGATGTCGAGAATGCCATCCCACATCACGCCAGGCTCAACAATAAAGTACTCCAAGAAAATAAACGATTTCGCAGATTTGAGATCCGTCAACATATCTTCGTACATTAATTCGCCAACAGGGTAATACTTGGATACAGTATTTTGATAGGCTGCAGTTTCTGGGTCATCATGGCGCAAGGCTCGAACCTTGCCAGCCACTTCGGAATCAGTCAATTCGCGAGAACGATCCAGGTTGGAAGTTTGGCTTGCGATTCTTTGCCTCAAGCTCGCCAGATGATTGCGATCCTTACGTTTTAATTTGTGTTCATGGAATAATCCGTAGAACAACGCACCGAAGGCTGGCATGATTAACACGATACAAAGCCAGGGAATTTTCGTGCTAGCTTGTTCGTCCTGATTCAGGATGTAGATGAAGGTTCCGTAGCCAACTGCATATGCGATCAGCCACAAGACCCAGGATTGATCGGCCATCAACTTGAAGAATGGGATAATCCCACCAATCTCAAGAATGATCATCACCAGATAGAGCCAGTTATTGGCAAATATTCCCCGTAAGTCAAACCGCTTTTTCATCATGCCCCTCCTTGTATGTTAGACATGATATCGACTGAATATTGGAGAAAATCCGATAATTGTTTCAAAAATATTAATTCACGCAAAAAAAAACGAGCTATTCGCTCGTTATGTTTTCTTTAGCCTGAGGTAACCGAACCGTAAAAGTCGTGCCAATTCCAAGACTGCTTTCAACAACAACACTGCCGCCTAATATTGTAACTGCATTTTTAACTAAGGCCATCCCCAACCCGTTGCCTTCTGTTACATGCGAAGTATCACCTTGATAAAACTTATCGAATAAATGTTTAGCCGTTTCCTCACTCATACCACTGCCGTTATCAGAAATGGCCACGACAATTTGGTCATTCTTTGTCGTTTGTTGCACCTTGATCGTACCGCCTTGATTTGAAAACTTCACCGCATTCGCTAATAAATTATTCCATACCAGCTCCGCAATACTTTCATCAGCAGTGACCATCGTTCGCTCTTCAAATGCCACATTCACAGTGATCTCTTTTGCATCCAATAATTGCTCGTATTGAAGCACGCAGTCACTTAATTGCCGACTCAAGCGATAAGTTGTGGCTTGCGGACGAATCTTTTGATTTTCAAGCTTGTTCAGCTTCAGAATATTGCCCACTAACTCTGTCATTCGCTGTGTTGAATGAACAATCGTTTCCATATACTGTTGTCGACGTTCTTGTGGGAGATTTGGTTCCTGCAGTGCGGTAATGTAATTTTGGATTACCGCCAGCGGCGTTTTGATTTCGTGTGAAACATCCGAAATAAAATCCGACTTCAATGTTTCAATACTTGCCAGTTCTTCTACCATCTGATTAAAATCTTCAAACATGCCATCAACATAATCTTGATGGCCTTCACGGTGCACTGGTGGTAAATAAACCGTAAAATCCCCCTGGGCAACTTTAGCCGCCGCCTGCGATAGCTGATTCATCGGTTTATCGAATGATCGATACTTTTGAAATGCGGTAACTCCAGCAAATGCCGCGGTCACGAAAATCCAATAAAGAAGGTACCAGATGATGAACTGCTTGGTCTCCGGTAACATCACGAACTTGAACCCGCCGAACAGCACTGACGGCAACATTCCCAGCAATCCGAACAAAAGAAACTCACCGATGTAAGTCCACCAGTTAAACCGACTTCGATAATGTCTACTACGTCGTTTAGTCATTTGACCACCGCTTTATACCCTAATCCGTACACCGTCTTAATTTCAAAGCTCACCTCGGCGAATTTTTCACGCAAGCGGGTGATATAAACATCGACCGCCCTTAAACTCGAATCACTTTCAACGCCCCAAAACTCATCTAACAGTTGTTCTCGCGAAAAAGTTCGATTCGGAAAAGATAGTAATTTAAATAGGATGTTGAACTCACGCACGGTGGTTGAAATCTCTGAATCCTTCAGCTTCACCACCATGCTAGATTTATCCATGACGAATTCACCTATGGTCAACTGGTTTGATTCATCTATGTGTGCACGCCGTATCAGCGCCTGAATTCGCCAGACTAACTCATCAAGGTTTACCGGCTTGACCATATAGTCGTCGATTCCGATCTCGAACCCTTTTTGTTTTGAAACAAAATCGTCCTTGGCAGTCATAAATAGAATGGGAATCGTGCGGTTGATTTTGCGCACACGCGTTGCAAACTCAAAACCGTCAATATCCGGCATCATGATATCTGAGATCACGATGTCATAAAGATTGGTCGCCATTAAATTAAAAGCATCATTAGCGTTGGGCGCGCCGTCAACCTGAAAACCATGACTTGCCAAGTGCGTACATACAATCTCATTCAAATTTAGATCATCTTCTACTACGAGAATTTGGACCATAGGTGTACCTCCATAATTTTATTCAGCATATCACATAAATATTGCAAAATATCCAGAGGGGTTGTCGCGATTTCAATCAAATTCATATTTCTGCAACATTCCACGCAAATTCCTCAAACAATTCTTCTGTAACTTAGTTCGTGTCCTGTGGATGACCACCCAGTTATTACAAGCAAACACGCATCTAAACCCAAGTGCTTCTTAGTTTGGTCAATACGCCACAACTGATGGTTAAAATAAGCTTACATCTAATACCCGACTTTCAAGTACACACTACACATTGGAGGATACAAATATGGCAACACTTTTTCAAGGACTGATCATCGCAATGCTGGTCGTCATCGGGCTGATCTTTATCCTAAGCCTACCAGCCGTCATGAAAAGTAGATCGTTACAAAAAATGGTCGCAAATCCCAAACAATGGACTAAACGATTACACCAGGTAGCCTGCATTTTCTTGGGACTCTTGGGATTAGCATTTTACCTCGGGGCGTTGCAAGCACTCATTATCGGTGTAATGTCTCAGCTAATCGCTCTCGGTTTGATTGGTACAATCTGTATCGTTGTCGGTGTCTGGCGGTATATCATCGTCGCAAGGTCTAACAGATGACAAAACAGAATTTGGCTTTCGTTGTTTTAACCCGTAAACACCAAATCCCCTTCTACCAGGCCTGTTATCGAAAACTTGGATACGAAATTGGGCGTATCACCAAAAGCGGTCGCAACTATGAGTTGGAAATTTTGCAATCTGATACCCCTTTGAAAACTATTAACCAAGACGTACAGCAAATCATCGAACAAAAGCTTCGGCTAATCGAAGTTACAGATAGAAAGAAATGTGGGTTCAATGCACTGTTCCTCAACTTGTCCGCTCATGTTGCCTTGTTTTGTATTCAAGCTGCGATTTTCTATACCTTGAACGTACAAGGCACCCACGCAACTGAGATGTTACAAGTTGGTGTGTTGCTGTTTTTGGGCTTCTTGTTAGCAGGTTTTGCATTGAAGATGCTGGAGATTTACCGCTGGAACGTCACGACTGAAACGCTCAAGCAACAAGTTAGATCCAGTCTAGCGGACCCACGTCCGGTTAGAAAAGGAAAATCTGAATTTACCATATCCGTACTGTTTACTAGAAACCATAATCGATTCTCCAATCTAATCTATTGGACTTCGGGTAGACAGTATACTCACGCATCATTAGGCCTCGGCGAACAAACAGATGCATTCTACAGTTTTAGCGCCAAGGGTTTCAGGGAAGAGCATCCTGCTCATCGTCCGTTATTCGACGGGCGTAAGGAAAGCCTCTGCTACCAGTTTACAGTGCCTGAAGCTGACTACCACCGTGTGCAAAGCGCATTGAAGCACTTCGCTAAGAACAAACAAATCTATCGCTATAACATGCTGGGTGCGATATTGAGTGTTTTTCATATCTATTTACCAAGTCACTCAAAAAAAATCTACTTCTGTTCAGAATTCGTCTCAAACCAACTACGACATTTGAAAAGTTTTAATCTTAAACGGTCGTCCACCGTGTATCTGCCCACGAATTTAGCCAAAGCGTTAATCAAGCAGCCGAATTTAAGTCGTGTATTAGTCGATGAAGTATAGCTGTTAACCGTGCAAGAACTCATAGACTATCTTGACCCACTCAAAAAAGGCAAGTCTCCAGTTGCATACTGGAAGCTTGCCTTTTTTGAGTGTTGTAAAGCTTATTAACTGACTATTTATCCTCGTTGAAAACAACTGACATTGCTTAGTGCCTTTTGCGTATCGATTAGAGTTTAGCCGTCAACTTCACGTCCGGGTATTTACTTGCGAACCAGCGCTCAGCGAACTGATTTTCAAACAGGAACAGCGGGTTGCCGTCCAGGTCCTTAACCAGCAAGTTACGTGAAGAACTCATCTTCTCGTCAAGCTGTTCAGGGTCAATCCAGCGCGCCGTGCGGCTGCCAATCGGTGTCATCTCAACTTCGGAATTGTATTCGTTCGCCATCCGGAACTTGAAGACTTCAAACTGCAGCTGCCCTACCGCACCAAGAATATACTCGTCGGTGGAGTAGGTCTTGTACAACTGAATGGCCCCTTCTTGGACCAGCTGCTGCATCCCCTTGTGGAAACTCTTCTGCTTCATGACGTTCTTAGGGGTGACACGCATGAACAGTTCCGGGGTGAACTGTGGCAATGGTTCAAATTCCATCTGTTGCTTACCACTATAGATAGTGTCCCCAATCTGGAAGTTACCGGTATCGTACAACCCAACAATGTCACCCGCGACCGCGTTGCTGACGGTTTCGCGAGAGTCCGCCATGAACTCGGTGGAATTGGCCAAGCGGATGGTTTTGCCCGTCCGGTTCAAGGTGACATCCATGCCCCGCTCGAATTCACCGGAGACAATCCGGACAAAGGCGATGCGGTCACGGTGCGCTGGGTTCATGTTCGCCTGAATTTTGAAAATGAAGCCGGAGAAGTTATTGGTGGTTGGCGCCACTTCAGCGCCGTCCACTGTCTTCTTAGCGCTTGGTGCGGGTGCGTATTTCACGAAACTATTGAGGAAGGTTTCCACCCCAAAATTCGTCAGCGCACTACCAAAGAATACCGGCGTTTGATCACCGCGCAATATCTTGGCTTCGTCGAACTGGTTGCCTGCGTCATCGAGTAACTCAATGTCGTCCAGGCATTCACGGTAGGAAGAATCCTTCGTGAGTGGATCTGAATCTGGCAAGTGACCTTCATCATCCAGTGCTGCAAAACGCTGGTCTTCTGATTCGGGACGGTAACGTTCGATGCGGTGGTTCACGCGGTCGTAAATCCCGAGCAGCGTCTTCCCAGAGCCCATTGGCCAGTTCATGGCGTAACCTACGATGCCGAGCAAATCTTCGAGCTCAGCAATCAGGTCGAGTGGTTCGCGCCCGTCGCGGTCCAACTTGTTCATGAAGGTGAAAATCGGAATACCACGCTTCTTAACGACCTGGAAAAGTTTCTTAGTCTGCGCTTCAATACCTTTTGCAGAGTCGATGACCATGACGGCAGCATCAACTGCCATCAGTGTCCGGTACGTATCTTCAGAGAAGTCTTCGTGCCCTGGGGTATCCAGAATGTTGATCCGCTTACCCTGGTAGTCAAACTGCATGACCGAACTGGTCACGGAAATCCCACGTTGCTTTTCAATTTCCATCCAGTCAGACTTGGCAAAATGACCTGATTTACGCCCCTTAACGGTACCGGCTTCGCGAATGACACCCCCGAACAGCAAAAGTTGTTCAGTAATGGTCGTTTTCCCCGCGTCAGGGTGAGAGATAATGGCAAAAGTACGGCGCTTTGCGACCGCCTGTTCTAGTTCCTGATTATTCATAAAATTCCTTCCCGCCGGCGACGCTTCGTGCGCACACCGGGTATTGCTTTTATTTTTCGGGCCGACCACTGCGGCACCTGCTTGCAAGCGCCGCGGCGCATTGCTATCATCATTCATGATACCATATCCCTAATTCAAGCGTGATGCAGAAAGAAGCGTACATAATGCTAAATATTCAAATTAGCACCGATCTGGACAGCGCCGTTCACCGCGACAGCGTTGCCATCCGCAATGAAGTCTTTGTTCAGGAACAGGGCGTGCCCATGGCGCTGGAAGTTGACGCGGATGAACCCCGCGCCACCTACTTCACCGGTTACGACGAAGGCGGCCAGGCTTTGGCCACATTACGGCTCCTGCCAGAAAGTTATAGGCTGCACGTCCAGCGCGTCGCAGTACGCAAAAGCGCCCGCGGCTTGGGTCTTGGCCGCGAGATGATCAACGCCGCCATTGAATATGGTCGCAAGCAAGGCGTGGCCAAGTTAATGCTCGGCGCCCAGGTCCATGCCACCGGTTTCTACACCAAACTGGGTTTTACATTGACTAACAAACCTGAATTCTTGGACGCAGGCATCCGCCACCGGGAAATGGCCTACGTTTATTAGACCGCGTACATGTTATACTAGGCATAGTTAATTAACTTGGAAGGTGTCTTTTCATGACCAGCAAAAAAGCCAACGTCATTTTTATCTTTTTGTTTGTAATCCCCTACTTCTGTGGTATCGGCATTATTGGGGTCGCGTATAACTCACTGGTACTCCACAGTGCTAGTCTGTGGCGCTCCATCGTTGCCGCCGCTGTGGGTGCGGTGCTACTGTTTTTTGCCAAAATTCCCTTGGAGCGGCCGCTCAGCATTCTGGGCAAATACACCTTCCGCTTGTCACACCTCGTTGTGCGCTTCTTCATTCTGGAAACACCACAGCCAATGAAACGCGTCGTCAACTACCTCTTTGATTTTATCCTCGCGCTCGGTTCGACCTACTTGCTGCGGCAACTATTCCCTGGTCAGGCCGGCAAGAGCATCATCATGGGCCACATGAACGGCTGGCTCGTCGCCATACTCTTCTTATCACTGTGTATCGGCGCCTACCTTGATTTTGACGCGCTGAGCATCACGCCGCGTGAGAACCTCGACGCTAAAAACGAATAGATAAAATAAACGCCCCGGTAGCAGTCCTGAATTTCAGGTTGTAGCCGGAGCGTTTTTTTGTATTTGCCACTCTCTAAGGTCAGTTAGTCCACGTCATCGAAGCCGTAATCTTTATCAGCACCAACGTAGACGGTGTAGGTCACCTGCGCCACCTTACCATCAGTCAGCGTGTAATCTTCCAGATAGTATGGCGTTGCCGTTTGCCCGAAGTATTCGGGCAGTTCAAAGCCGGCCTGATCGAGCGCCGTCACGCCTTGGGAAACAGCCATGCTAACGGGATACTCACAAAACATCATCCCCGCCTTTTTGCTGACCGTCGCCGCCGTGGCAGCGGGCAAACTAAAGGACTGGTAACCGCTCGGTACCCCGGTGCCGGCCGGGAAAATTGCGCCGACCCAGTAAATCATGGTGCCATATGGTGAGAAAACCACCAAACTGGCCCGGTGCTGCTCGCCACTGGCAAGTTCATCAAGTGGTGCGAAACGGTCCTGCGCTGCCCAATCTTCCCAGACTTCCTGAAAAGAGTCGTTAGCGGAAGCCTGTGCATCAGCGTACGCACGGCCAATAAATACTTTTGCATCTTGCATTACGGGTTCCAAGAATTAATCCCCCTCGCTTCTAATATCTAACCTAGCGGCTATTCGCCTGAATTAGCCGCATCAACAAAATAGGGCCGGAACAAGCCCGACCCCGCGGGACTTACACCCGGTGAGATAACTGCAAGTAACGGTTGTACCACAAATCGACATACGCTTGGGAAAACGGTCCTTTGCCCTTGTCAATCCAGTCGACCAAAACCTCAACGTTACGTTTTAATATTCGGTCAGTACTCTGGGGGTACTGCCACAGTTTGCTATGATCTTCGTACTCGTCAACGTCCAGCAGCTTCTTCTCGCCATCCGGAAACACCTTGACGTCCAGATCATAATCAATGTATTTCAGCGCTTCCTGGTCCATCGTGAAGGGCGAGGCTAAGTTGCAGTAGTAACTTACGCCACCCTCGCGAATCATCGCAATCACGTTAAACCAGTAGTGCCGGTGAAAATATACAATTGCCGGTTCGCGGGTGAGCCAGCGGCGCCCATCACTTTCGGTGACTAGCGTGTGGTCGTTCACCCCGATGAGCGCATCTTCGCTCGTCTTCAGAACCATTGTATCTCGCCATGTCCGGTGCAGTTGCCCATTGTGCTTGTAGCTTTGAATCGCGACATAATCGCCTTCTCGTGGGACCAGCATAGACAACCAGCTTTCCAATAATATTCTTATTCCTGAACATTATACCAGTTCAGCCGCAACACCGGTAGCCACCATTCACGCGGCGCCCAAGCTAATCGTCAGACTCTGTCGCTTCAATTTGTTCCAAAACGGCACTAATATCATCGAGATTGAAACCCTTGCGGTAAAGCTGCTGCTTGGCTTTCATCAAGCGTGTGCGGGTGTCCAATCCCCGCTTTTGCCGCCAAGCCTTCTCCGCCGCCTTCAGCAGAAGCTCGTTTTCGCGTTCTTCATCGGGTTCTTCATCCGCTTCACTAATGGCACTGCTGGCGATGTCACTACTAAAGCCCTTTTGCATGAGCCGCTGCCTGAGTGCTTGCAAAAGCGCGCCGTGACTCTTACTGCCCGGATGTGCCAAAAACTTGGTGGCGATGGCCGTCGCGATGCGTAGCTCTTCTTCTTCAGAGTAGCCTGCGAGTGCATCTTCAATTGTGTTCGCATCAATGCCCCGCTGGGTCAACCAGCTACGCACACTACCGGGACCGCGGTCACCTGAGCTGACGTTCTCGGCGACAAACCGTTTCGCATAGGCCGCATCGTCCAGATAATGCAGGTCTTGCAACTCGGCGATCACCAGCTCAATGATTTCATCCTCAATCTCTTTGCCACTCAAGAATTGGCGCACCTGGTGTTCACTGCGCGCCTGGTGACTAATGTAATTGAGCGCTTGTCCGAGAGCGCGGGCACGACCATCATCGCGCTCGAGATCCGCAACATCTTCTTTGCTCAGTTCCTGTCCCTTACTGAGACCAAAGCGAATGAGCGTCCCCTCGTCCACGGCGAATGCGTACTTGCCATCAAGATAAACGTTATAACGACCCGGCTTCTTCTGACTGGCAATGCTGCTAATTATTGGCATCCTAATCTCCAATCCTTTTATATTCAATGGGGTGCAAGCCAATGACTACCCCACTTTTTTCAACATCAATTATTGACTGAATTTTTAAGTGTTGTCGTGCATGAAAGCGTCGTCAAAATGACGTTTTCCGTGTTATAATACGCGCAAAAGCTACGGAGGAGGGCCAGTGCATGTTTGAACAATTCTTTCTGGATAAACATGATCAAGTGACGTTTAACCTATTCAAAATGCTCAAAGCGCGCGGCACTGAACCCTTCACCATCAACCGGCTCAGTAGCGAGCTCAACTTATCGTACCAGAAAACGCTCAAAACCTACCACGAGCTCGAAACGCACCTCCGCAGCATTCAGGCGGCAAACGGCGACACTGATCGCGCTGCAGGTGAGACCTTCATCGAGGTTGCGGCCGGCATCCACGTTGATAGTTATCGCTTCTACCTACTACAGCACTCGGTGTGCTTTCAATTCTACACCGCACTCCTGCAAAATGGCGCCATTGATTTTGATGACTTCGCGAAAAAACACGCGGTTAGTAGCTCCACCTTGCGCCGCAAGGCAGAACCGTTTCGGCGGTTTTTGTCGGAACGGCAACTAGCTTTTGACATGAATAATTGGGTACTCCAGGGCAGTGAACTCGCCATTCGCCAGCTCATGTCCTCTTTCTTCAATGAAGCGTATCGCGGCGGCGGTACTTGGCCGTTTACGCACATCAGCAAAGCGGAGGTAACCGCTTGTTACAATACGCTGCAACAACTGCCCAGCATGTTCGAAGAGCCCAATTTACAGGTCATCACGTTGCGTCGACTCATCTCGCTAGCGGTGCAGCTACTGCGTATCAAGCAAAAACACTATTTTGTGCTCACGGCGCAGATGAACCAAATGCTCACTGAAAATCAAAGTCTGAGCGCACTCATTTTCACGACTGCCTATTTCCCGCACGTGCCGCCACGCGCGCTCACAGCGGAGCAAGGCTATTACTACTTCATGCGCATTTCCAAACTAGATCTGTCGCGGCAAGCTTCCCAACTGCAACAGAACATCTACGCCTATTTCACCAGTTTTGACAGTCCGGTTCGGCGTTTTGCCGATCAATTGCTGGACGCTTTAAGTGCAAAGATCGAACCGTTTCAGCGCTTGCGGGTGCGCAGTGATCAGTCGTTGCGCACCAATCTCTATCGGGTCGTTTATACCTACTACGTCATCAACGGCACCTTCATCAAAGCGAGCGACTTCAGCGACGTGACCGAATACAGCGCGAGTGGCGATTTACTGTGCGCGCAGATTCAGCAGTACATCCACCAAATTTCGCAACATGCGCCGGAGCGGATCTTCAAGCGTTACCTTCCTGATATTACCGAATCGATCTTCTTCGTACTCCTGCCCGACTATGAGGATTTTCACCCGCACGCCCTCCTGCAGGTGCGTCTGGAAGTTGAAGTCCAAGGTATCATCACCCGTGACATGCTCGACTACATGCAGGGTATGGGGATGATTCACGTTCTGCCGGATAATTCTGTCGCGCCTGCCGATGTGGTCATCACATCCTCACCCAACCTGAACCAGATGCTCGCCGTGATGAACGGTCACCTAACGGCGCCAACGCACCGACCGCACATCCTGTACTGGGGCACCGAGAACACCGAAGCGGACCTTTACTCTCTGCTGAGCAAGCTGCGCCACCTAGCAGCGGTAAAAGCCGCGAGTCGGTAAACAATCAAAAAAGGTCGCGCAGTGCCTGCTTGGCTACCGTGCGACCCTTTTAGTGTCGAAATCATAATCAGTGCAAAATGGTAATTTTGTAACCACGGAAGTACAGGAAGGTTTCAAAGACTGCCAGCACGACCACAGCACCAATTGTCGAAGCGACTGTGCTCTGGAAGAACTTCGTAAAGTACATCGCCAAGATGAGCAGGAAAATCAGCGCAAAACCATACATTTGCGTTTTCTTGTCCTGTTCAATCATGAAGCGAGCCTTGTTGGACTGCACGCTAATTGTCCGCACGGCGCTGAGTGCGCCGACCTTGTACTTCACAACGTCACCCTGCTGCACGTTGAGCTCTAACTTCTCACCATCGTGCAAAGTGTGCAGCTCGTCGTTGTGCCATACTTTTGCACTTACCCGCTTGGAAGTGGGGTTTGTAAACGTAATTTCCAAAGTTCTGCCTCCGTCAATATAATCTATGTCCAGTATACAGGAGTTAGTGTCCCAGCGGCGGGTTAATTTTTGCTACAATGGTTGGGAGTCATGCAACATAGTCAGACTGAAAAAAGGAGTCTTTATTCACATGGAAGAGGAAGTTCAGATTGGGAGCCGCTTTCCGCTCACCATCAAGCGTTTGGACATTAACGGCGCAGGAATTGGTTACTTCAAACACAAGATTTGCTTCGTTCCGGACGCGCTTCCCGGCGAAGTCGTTGTGGCCGAGGTGACGATGGTGCACCCCCGCTACTTGCAGGCCAAGGTGCACAAACTGCGTAAAAAGAGTCCCGACCGCGTGCAGCCGGTTGATTCGCTGTACGGCAAGATTGGCGGGATTGAGCTGGGTGCACTCAGTTACCCGGCGCAACTACGATTCAAGACGGATGTCATTAAGCAGTCACTGGCCAAATTTAAGCCGCGCGATTGGGAGGACATTGACGTTCGCCCCACCATTGCCGCACCGCAGCAGCTGCATTACCGCAACAAGGCCCAGTTCCCGGTCCGGATTGTGGACGGACACGTCCGCGCCGGTCTGTACGCGCCCAACAGTCACGACCTCATTCCGCTGACGACTTTTGCCACCCAGCGACCGTTGACGATGCAGCTCATCACGGGGCTGTGCGCCATCATCGAGAAACTGGCAATCCCGGTCTACGACGAAAAGGCCAACTCCGGAATCATCAAAACACTCGTGGTGCGCGAATCCGCTGCTGACAAAAATGCGCAGCTGACGATTATCACCAACTCCAGCAAATTGCCGCGCAAGCGCGAGCTACTGACAGCAATTGCGACTGAGCTGCCCGCCATCGTCAGTGTCAGTCAGAACGTTAACCCTGGCCGCAGCAGCCTCGTGTGGGGCGCCGAGACCCGGCACCTGGCTGGCACCAAGTACATCTACGAAGAAATCGGCGACCACCGCTTCGCGCTCTCCCCGCAAGCCTTCTTGCAGCTGAATCCCGAGCAAACCGCTACGCTCTACCAGATTGCTGAAGATGCGTTGCACCTGCAGGCAGGCGACACCTTGGTGGATGCCTATTGTGGGGTCGGCACCATCGGCCTGTCAATGGCCAAAACCGCCGGTAGTGTACGCGGGATGGATATCATTCCCGCAGCCATTGATGATGCCAAGATGAACGCCACTGATAACGGGATTCAAAACGTTGACTATGAAGTCGGCAAAGCAGAAGATTTGCTACCACAATGGCTCCACGACGGCTTTAAGCCAGATGCCGTGGTGGTCGACCCACCACGCACCGGACTGGAATCTGGCTTCATCAAAGCCATTTTGCGCAGTAAGCCGCGCAAGTTCGTCTACATCAGTTGCAACCCGTCAACGCTGGCCCGCGATTTGCGCGACCTTAGCCGCCTCTACCGGGTTAACTTCATCCAGTCGGTCGACATGTTCCCGCAGACCGCCCGCGTTGAGGCTGTTGTCAGTTTCACTCGTCGCTAGAATAGGAGTTGCTCATGAAAATTTATTTTGCCAATGGTTTGTTCAGCCAAGCTGATTTTGAATTCAACGCCCGCATCGTGGCTGACTTACGCGCCCAGGTACCTGGCGTCGACATCTACTTGCCGCAAGAAAACGCCGCAATTAACGACAAAGAAGCCTACGCCGACTCCAAAATGATTGCGCAAGCCGACACAGACGAATTGCTCAGTGCCGACCTGGTCGTTGCCGTTCTGGATGGGATCACTATCGATGCCGGCGTGGCCAGTGAAATCGGGGTGGCCTACGCGCGCGCGATTCCTATCGTGGGCTTGTACACCGACAGCCGCCAGCAGGGCGCGGGCAATCAGCAAAAATTGGCCGCGCTGCAGTCAATCGCCGAAAATCAGTTCCACTACCTCAACCTTTACACCACCGGCTTGATCAAATTAAACGGCACCATTGTGAACAACACCGCGGATCTCGCCAAAGCAGTCGCTAACTACAACAAGTAACCGCACTGTACAACGGCAACCAGGGGCTGTGACAATTTCTTTGTCACAGCCCCTTTTGTTCCCAACTAAGCCGAATCAACGTGCGAAATTGTTAATCCTGGATTATTCATAGAATTTCAAAAAAGCAGCGCAATCCCATGATTCACACGGGACTGCGCTGCTTTGGTGTTTCACCCATTGGGTGCGCCTATATGCTAAGGTTAAGTCGACAAAAACCATCACGAAAGCGAGGCTTCACACCATCTCAACTTTAACCAGCTTATCCCTGCAATGCAATACCAATGTGAC
>NZ_RHNR01000040.1 GCF_003946025.1 Lacticaseibacillus songhuajiangensis
CCACCGTAAAATCGATGGTGCTAGAAACGTTGATACCACGGGACGGGCGCGAAATGCGCGATTGTTCCCGGGAAATATTGACGACATCGCCACACAAAAGGGTCACAAGGACGACCATTTGGCTATCTTCGTGACCCTGAACCCAGGTATTTAGTTAGTGCGTATTAATACTCGCGCTTGCGCAGCCATGCGCCACTGGTCAGTGCCAGTAAGCCTAAGCCCAGCAGTGCCAGAACGTTAGTGCGCTTTTCACCGGTCTGCGGCAAGTTGCGCTGCGTCGTGTTTGCGACTTGCTTCGTAACTGCTACTGACTTGCGGTTCACGTGCGTAATTGCGTCGCCAGTACTTGGCAGTTGCGTCCGACTAACAGACGTGCCAGTACTTGGCTTTGTTGTTTCTTCCGGCGTGGTGTCACCTTCATCAAACGTGTTGGGCAGATTATGTCCACCCGGTGTTTCGTCTGTACCCGGTTCATCTGTAATTGGTTGACTCGCATTCTGCTTGTAAACAAAGGTGATGCTCCGCGCGTCGGTAGCGAACGTGCCACTTGCACTGGTTTGGCCAGTGACAGTGTAGTTGGTAATACTTGGCGCACTGACATTGTAGCTGGTACCTGCTGTCCCTGACTGCGTTGTGTCTGGCAAGAGCGTCTGACCGGCATCATCGACATAATGAACTGTCAGCGTGCCCAATGTCTGGCCGTTATCTGGTGGCGTAACAATCTGGGTGTAGATGAAGGCGATTGTCTGCGGCGCCGCCGTGAAGCTGCCCTGCGCAGTGCCACTGCCCATCAGACGGTAACCCGTAATCTGCGGTGCGCTGACTGCATAACTCGTGCCTAAATCACCTGACTGCGTCGTATTTGGCAACAGTGTCGTCCCATGGTCGTCAACATAGCGGACCGTGAGTGTACCAGTCGCAACCGGCGGTGTTACCTCGCTGGTGTCCGCGGCGTAGGTAACAGTCACCAACTGATCAGCACTATCAGCTTGCACTAAACTGGCACTAACCTGCTCCAGATTGCCATCCGCAGCAGTGGTGGCAACCACGTGGTAATCGGTAATAGTCGGATTGGTCACCGCAGCAAAAGTTGCGGCAGCTGCCTGCTGCCAACTAGCCCCAGTCGGCACACCTTCTGTGAGGACTGGCGCGTCCTGCTTGCCGAAAGCTGTGTACGTCTGTGCTTGCTGCGTTACTTGGTCAACCATGACCACAAAGGACTGACTTGCAACGTGATCCGGTGCCACAATTTTACCAGCACCATTCACATAATGAATCGTCTGTGTGACCGTCCGCGGGGCATCAGCGGTGTACGTGTGTTTCAAAACTACCTGGTAATTGGTCGTGCTGCCTTCTGTTGTAAACGCGATGGCACTGCTACCGTCAGCGTTCTTAGTGGCGTCACTCACAAGCTCATAACCCTGTTGCAGGTATGCGCCAATTGTTGCGGCACTATCATAAGTGCTGGTCGTGTTGAGGTCGCCTGTGAGTTCTGCATTTGTTGTCGCGGTATCGACGCGCAAATCCGTGTTCGTCGTGGCATCGTGGTAAGTGACAGTCGCACTTGCCTGCTGGCGCGCGCCAACCGTAATCCCAGCCTTCAAGCCTTCGACCTGCTGCAGGCGGTTCGCTTGAATACCATAACTGATGAACGCCTGTGATCCGACCACCGCATCAGCGGCGACGTGCACCGGCACAACGATTTGCTGGCTGCTGCCGTCAAGATAACCAAAAGCATCATTGTAGCTGACAATGAAGCCAGTCACCTGACTAAAATCGCTAACGTCCGCGGCGGCCAAGCCGTTCGGCGCGTCAGCTGTCAGATAGGCTACTGTTGCCCTTCCCTGCCAGGAAGCAGGCAGTTGAATTGGTCCGGAAAGTTTAACGGCGTTCGTGCTCGTTCCGCGAGCGGTACTATCCAGAACCGCGGTATCGCCTTCCTGTGGCAGCGTCGCCAGGAGGGTCAACTCCTGCAGCGCCTTGTCTGTGGTGTTAGCAAGGTTCAAGAGGTACTGACCATCTTCATTCGCATTCACCGTGACGAGTGCACCGATCTCGCCAGCCGCGTTTGCCGCGGCGGCCGTTGCCATCACCTGGTGGCCGGTCGCGGTGTTCACACCACCCATAATTTCAAGTGCGTAAACTTTTTGCGTCAGTTGCAGGCCCGGCAAGTTAGCACCGTTATAAATCTGCACGTCAGACGCGTCACTAGGATCAATCGTGCGTGGCACAACGGTGTCAGCTTCACTAACCGTGGAGTAGAGACCAAAAGCCAGGTTCTTCAAGTTCAACTCCTCGTTCACATCAATGTCGAGGGCAAGCGTGTTGGCGCTATTCGGGGCTAGGGTGCCTTGCTGCCAATTGATGGTCAGCAGCGTCATGCCATCGACTGCCTGAGCAGTAACCTGTGCATCATTGCCGGTGTAGGTCACTCCCGCTGGCAGAATCACGTATGTGGTCAGATTGCTGAAGCTCTGCAAGGAAGCCTTGTTGTTGTCGACGTCAATCAGCATCTGGTTGGTGCCAGGATCAATTTTGCCATCGGTGACGTTCGCAAAGCCAATGCTTTCGTTGAGAACACGCGGTGTGTTTTCGGCGGGCTTGATGATTTCCGCAGTTTTATCGGTCATGTACTGGTTATAGTTAGCCGTGTAGTCGTTGGCACTGCCAGGTTCAATTGGATTACCAACTTCATCAGTTAGGTGCACTTCAAGGCCAACACGGCCCTCACTGCCAGGATAGCCTGGAACAGTCGCAATTGTATAGGCGCCAGTCTTGTCATACCGAGTTTCCAGCCAGCCGAGCCAATCAAACCCTGATACGTTCACCGTTAGAGAATTGGTAACGGTACCATAGTAATCAACTTTTGGCGTCATCGTAAAACGAATATTGTCATAAGTTTGCCCTGCGACAGGCGTTGTCCACACAAACTGCAACTTATCTACGCCCCGATTGTTATCGAGTAGCTTCGTCATATCCAACTTCCGCCCTGCCGTGTCTGTGATGTCGGCTAAAATTGGAGTGCTTTCATACTTATCTTCATCCTGATACTTCACGTAGAGACTAAATTTCGGCGCTTCATCCAAAGCGAGGATGTTACCCTCAAGTGTTGCATAAGGTGCGCCCACGGACATCGTCTGGATATTCAGATGATCATCCACATCATAAGTTGCCACGTAACTCTGAATCTTACGAACGTAACCATCCTTCGTCAGTTTCAATTCTGAAACATTTTCAAATCCCACAGCAGGATCTGGACCCTGAGGCGCATCGTAATCTGCGGAGCCGAGTTGAATTAAGTAATTCAAAGTCGCGTTTGGATAAACTTGAGGATCAGTGTTGATTTCAGGACTCGCCATTGCACCTGCGCCATCCTTCGGTCCCCATTGGTAAAAGTAGAACTGGCTACCATCTGTTGTATAGCCAATTTGACTATAATCAGGGACCGTTCTGATTGTGCTAGTTGCGGCTTCGGACTGAACCTTCTCACCATTAATAGAAGTTGCGCCCATGAGTGCACCCACGGTCAAGTCAGTATTGACCGGCACATCACTATTAATCCGGCCAACAATATTGAACTGAGCAGTCAACAAGTTTTTGGTCGCTGCAGCTTGTTCCTCAAGGCTCGGCGCTGGTAAATAGAAATCGAGGATGGTTTGCCCCGCATCTGTCGTGTTCACAACCGGTTGTGGCGTACTACTATCCACACTCACGAACGTCATCCCGACCGGCAACACCGCGCGCACTTGCACCTGCGTACCAGGCTCAATGTAGGCTTGCCCAGCCACCTGTTTCGGCGTCGACACCCCAATCGCGTAAGCAACTAAATCGCCGGCGCGACCGGTGAGTTTACTCTGATCAATCGTCGCGTCGCCGTTCGCATCCATTTTGATACTGCCATCGTCATTCGTTGGCAGCACGCCGATGAACTGTGCGGCAACACCGTAAATCGCCTTGGACGTAATCAGTACGGTCTGGTCGCCACTTTCAGTGACCGTGTCCCCATCAACAAAACTGGCAGACATCGTGAGCGGCGTCTGGTTCTTAATGTCGCCAGACTCGGTCGCAAAATTGAATCGCTTGCTAACAGTCAGTCCATTTTGGGGGCCTGCAAAGTCATAAACCAGCTGGTTTGTGGCTTCGTCCAGCGTTGGCGTGACACCATTGATGCTCAAATCTGTGTCGCTCGGTGCGAAATCGCTTGGCAAATTGACGAGCAGCTGTTGCGCACCGCTGTCAGACTCAATCCCAGACACATTCAGATTGAAATCAAACGTCGCTGTCTCACCGGATTTAATTTGGGATTGTTCCGCTTGCAAGTTTAGAGTTGTACTCGTCGCATCAACCTGCTCTTTTTGCGTTGCTGCTGCTGACGTTTGCGTCTCGCCCTCAGCAGCAGGCGTTGTACTCTGCTCACCAGCATTCTCTTGCGTCTGCGTTGCAGGAGCTGATTCTGTCGCTGTCTCACCCGCCACCGAAGTATTGACGGAATCGTTTGAACCCTCCGTACTTACTTCTGGCGCAGAAGTACCAGTTGATTCGCCAGTTACTGCTTCTGACACGTCTGCCGCATCGGTCCCAGTACCAGTTGCGGTGGTTCCAGTTTTTCCGGTGTCGTCGCTTGGCGTCTGCTCACTCGTGTCTTCCGCATCTGTTGTTGCTTGCGTAGCATCTTGCTGAACGTTGTCCGCACTTGGCGTTTTAGTTTGCACGTCCACGTCGGAATTAGCATCACTCGTTGCAGCATCGTCCTTCTCAACCACAGAATCCCGCACTGCCTCGGTGTCTGTCGCCGCACTCGCAGCAACCGGCTGACCACCGAGCACCATCATGGTGCCGACAAAGCCGATGCCGGCAACCAGCCACAACTTGCCCGCCTTGTACATTTTGTAGTGCATCTTGACCTCAGTGCTAACTTGCCCATCTCTCTTCATCGCACGCATGATAATTCCTCCTCGCTTGCCGCTAGGTGACATACCTTCCACATTTAATGTAAGCCCTGACATAGGCAAAAGGGGTGCAATTATCACAAGCTAAGCTCGTGATTTGCAGATTTGCAATTAGAATAGTGTTATTCATTCATTAGTATTTTGACAGAATTTACGTCACAAAAATACGGACGTCCCTAGCTAGGAATGTCCGTATTCATTGAAGTCGGTACTGCGATATGCGCGTTCTAGTGTTGACGCTTCCGGAACCACGCACCGCTAACCAGGCTCATGAGGCCCAGTCCCAGTATTACCGCGATATTATTGTGCGTTTCACCAGTTTGCGGCAGAGTCCGTGGCACCGCATTTTTCTTAACGGAATTTACCGGCGTCTCGCTAGCAGTTGTTGCCGTGTTCGGCAGTGCCGTCTTCACGGTCTGCGTGCCACCCTTACCTGGTGTTGCCGTGCCACCATCGGTGCTTGGCAGCTCGTGTCCTGGCTTATCAGGTATGTCCGGCTGACCAGGTTGAACCGTTCCACCTTCATTCGCTTTGTAAATCAGCACGATATCCGTCGCTGTCCGGGCAAAATGTCCATCCAATGGCGCTGAACCGTTACCCAAGCCAACGTACTGGTAACCAGCGATTGCTGGTGGCGTCACGCCATAAGCATTGCCAACGTAAGCAGCTTTTGTTGTCGCTGGCTGCACGATTGTGCCGTCAGCCGTGACGTAGTGAATGGTCAGTGTTGCAGGCTGATCTTCGGCTGGTCGTCCTGGAATCTGTTCGTAGACGAAGGTGACCGTCTGGGCTGCCTTAGTAAAGTGCCCCTGAGCGCTCGCATTGCCCTGGAGTGTGTAAGCATTGATGCTGGGGGCTGTCACACTGAACGCATTACCGACGTAGCCGGACTTCACCACGTTCGGGAGCAGTGTCTTGCCATTGCGATCGACGTAACGAATGGTCAGGTCACCGGCCTGCACTTCGTCGCCGGGTTCACCAGTAGCAAAACCGTAAACGAAGGTCACCGTTTGCGCGGCCGCAGTGAAACTACCACTCACCTTTGGTGCGCTCTTGAGCACATAGTTCTTGATACTTGGCGCAGTCACTGCGTAGGCATTGCCCACGTAGCCGGCCTTTACCACATCTGGAAGTAAGGTCTTACCGTTCTCATCCACGTAGCGAACGGTCAAATCTCCCGCTGCGACTGGTGTTGGCACTTCACCCGCATCCGGTCCGTAGGTGACGGTGACCACCTGGTTGCTACTTGCACTGTTGATATTGGCGGCGGCCACCTGCTTCAGGTCACCATCAGCCGCGGTCGTTGCCGTCACCTTGTAGTTCTTAATGCTTGGGTTGGCAACCGCTGCGAAGCTGACCAAATTGCTGAGCGTCCAGTCACTGCTATCAGGTTTGCCATCTGTCAGTGTTGGTGCCGCAGCGATACCAGTTGCGGTGTAAGTTTGCGTCTGACCCGTGACGTTGTCAGTCACAATAAGAAAACTCTGACTGTCCACGTGATCTGGCGCTAGCGTTTTGCCGCTCCCATCAACGTAGTGAATCTTGCGCGTCACGGTCTTCACGGCGCCGGCCGAGTAAGCATGTTTGAGGGTGACCACATAATTGGTGGTTGCACCACCAGTGGTGAACTTGATGGCACTGCTGCCATCGGCATTCTTGGTGCCATCACTAACGAGCTGGTAGCCTTGAGCAAGGTAGGCTGCGATGGCAGCCGCGCTGCTGTAAGTGCTGGTCGTATCGAGATTGCCGACCAGGCTGGAATCAGTTGTTGCGTTCACGACGGCCAAGTCGATGTCCATCGTGGCGTCGTGGTAAGTCACCGTGGCGTTGGCTTGCTGCCGCGTGCCAACCGTAATGCCGGCCTTGAGGCCCTCGGCCTGCGTCAGACCATTTGCCGCAACCGCATAACTGATGAACGCCTGGGTTCCTTCAGCTGAATCCCCGGCAACATGCACCGGTACGATAATCTGCTGCTCACCACCGTCAACGTAGCCTTGCGGGTCGTCATAGGTGATGGTAAAACCAGTGACTGCGCTGAAATCAGTCACGTCTGCCTCAGTTAGGCCATCTGGTGCCGTCGCAGTGACGTAACGGACCGTTGCCTTACCCTGCCAACTAGTCGGCAACTGGATTGGACCTGACAACTGCACGTCATTGGTGGTCGTCCCACGGGCGGTAGTCGCGAGCACCGCGGTATCCCCAACGCGAGGCAAGGTCGCCGTCAGCGTCAGGTTCTGCAATGCCGCGTCTGTTGTTGGGGCGAAACTAAGCACATACTGCCCGTCTTCGTTCGCGCGCACGGTCACCAGACTACCACTATCACCGTCAGCATTCGTCGCACTCGCTTCCGCCTTCACCTGGTGTCCAGCAATGTCGTTCACACTGGCCAAAATTTCGAGCGCATAAACATTTTGGCTCAACTGCAGGCCTGGTAAACTGGCACCCTGCAGAATCTGCACATCAGAGGCGGCAGTTGGGTCAATCGTGCGTGGTACCACGGTGTCGGGTTCGGTAACTGTTGAGTACAGACCAAAGCCCATCGTCCCAAGGTTGAGCTTGCCGTTAATATCGACGTCCAGGCTCAAGGTGTTGGCACTGTTTGGTGCCAAGGCATTACGCTGCCAGTTAATCGTGAGCAGTGTCTTGCCATCAACAATCTGTACGCTCACCTGTGGATCATTACCAGTGTAGGTGACACCTTCGGGAAGCGTCACGTAAGAGGTTAACCCACTGAAACTCTGCAGAGAAGCCTTGTTGTTGTCAACGTCAATCAGCAGTTGGTTGGCCCCAGTGTCAGCTTTACCATCCGTTGTCTTGGCGAAGCTGATGCTTTCGTTGATGACACGGGGAGTGTTTTCAGCAGGTTTAACGATTTCGGCAGTTTTTGACGTCATGAACTGATTCCAAATGGCAGCATTACTACCATGAATTTCGGTACCAGGGGCAGGAATTCCATTTTTAAAGCCAGACATTGGTCCGACCAAAAAGGCACCGTCTTGGCTATATTGTACCTGAACCCACCCCGTTCCCAGGAGAAATCCGGTAACATCTGCGCTCAACGAATTCTTGACGGTTCCGTAGTAATCCGCTTTCGGGGTCATTGTAAATGTTACATTACGGTATGTTTGACCTGTAACTGGTTTCTCCCAAACAAATTTAAGCTTATCAACACCACGTTGATTGCTCAGCAGGCCATTTAAATCGATTGTTTGGCCAGAGGTATCCGTCATGCCACTTAATATTGGAACATTTTCAAAAGTATTAGAATCCTGATACTTTACAAAAAGTTCAAACTTAGGATTTTCATCCAGCAACGCTGCATTACCCTCGATGTATCCAATCGGTTTTGCAACGTATAGTGTATTTACGTTTAGATGATCATCAATATCATACGTCACACTATACTCTTGTATAGGCCTAATATAGCCTTCGCTAGTAAGCTTAATTCCAGGTGCTTCACTAGTGTACTCTGGCATGTAGTTCTGCTGGGATGCATTAAAATCCGCGTCACCCAGTACAAGCGTATACGTTAACACATCACCCGGTGAAGCTTGAGGATCAACATTAGTTGATGCACTCGTTGAACCAGACTGACCTTCAACTTGAGGACTATATGCATAGAAGTACATTACGGTTCCCCCCGTCGGAATGCCGTCCTTAATGTAATTAGGAACCGTTGTAATTGTGCTCGTTGCAACATCTGATGTAATAGTCTCGCTATTGATGGTCGTTGCCCCCATCAAAGCCTGAACAGTCAAATTCGTGTTATATGGAACATTGTTATTGATTCGTGCCACGATATTAAATTGCTGACTAATTAGATTCTTAATTGCCGCTTTCTGTTCTGCAACGCTAGGTGCTACAAGTGCAAAATCAAGAATTGTCATCCCACTTTGTGTGGATAATTGAGGTGTTGGTGTGGTGTTATCCACGCCAACATAGGTCATGTCTAATGGCAAAGCAACACGCACCCGAACTATCGTCCCCGGCGCAATGAACGCCTGGCCAAGAGTTTGCTTGGGTGCGGAGATGCCGACGGTGTACGCCACAAGGTCGCCCGCACGCCCAGTAATTTTAGTTCTGTCGATTGTTGCCTGCCCATTTGCATCGGTGACTAAATTGCCGTTACCGTCTGATGGCAGCACGCCGTCAAACTGAATAGCAACACCATAAACGGCCCTGGAGGTCACCGTGACACTCTGATCACCCGTCTCGACGACGTTTTCACCATCCGTGAACACTGCCGACATCGTTACCTTAGTGCCGTTCACGATTTCACCCGACTGAGTTTCAAAGTTGAACTGCTTGTTGGCAGTCAATCCGTTTTGCGGCGTCGCGAAATCATAAATCAACTGGTGATTCGTCGCGTCCTGAGTTGGCGTTACCCCGTTAATGCTGAGGTCAGTGTCGGTCAGTGCAAAATTGCTAGGCAGGTTAACAATCAGCTTCTGGGAACTGCCATCGGTCTCAATGCCAGACACATTCAGATTAAAGTTAAAACTCGCGGTTTCACCAGACTGAATCGTGTCCTTTTGAGTCTGCAAGGTCATCGTGGTGCTGGTGGCATCAACCTGCGTCTTCTGCACGGGTGCCGCGGCAGCACGCGCGGCTGTCACGGCTTTTGCAGTGGCTGCGGGTTGCGACGACTGTGCCGTTTCAGTAGTCGCAGCTTGTCGCTGACTGCCGTTCTCCGTCCCTTGCGCAGCAGCGCCATCAACGTTCGCACCGTCTGTCGTTTTAGCGGTAGTGTCGGCCTGTTCCGCTGTTGTATCAGGAGCTGCCTGCTGCATTTCTGCGTTGCCCGTGTCCGCTTGCTGCTTCTCGGCAGTATTTTGCACAGCACTGCCCGCAGCTGACTGCGGCGTCTCAATCGCTTTCTGCGTGCTATCGTTTCCGGCCGCATCGCTTCCCGCTTCATCAGCAGCAGTATTCTGCGCCGCACCTTGCCCTTGCGTCTTCGTGAGCTGAACCGTGTTACCGGTCTGCTCGGTGTCGCTCTTCACGCTGGTGTTCGCATCACTGTTGGCGTCGTCTGTCGTGCTGGCCGCAACCGGGTTGCCGCCCAAGATGGCCATCGTGCCAATAAAACTAATGCCGGCAAACAACCACAGTTTGCCTGCCTTATACATTTTGTAATGCAGTTTGGCATCCCCACTAGGTAGCCGACTGCTCGTCTTCTTTGTGTGCATCATAACTCCTCCTCGTTTCGTTAAAATGCGCCACTCCCACCTTTACTGTAAGCCATTTACCACATCAGATGCGGTCACTTCACTTGTACTAAAATTGCTCTTTGTGAACGCTATCATAGTTATTAGTAATGATTTAAATAAGTTTTCTTAGCAAATATTTTGCCCATAAACTACAAAAACGAGGCTACCTTAGAGGGCAACCTCGTTTCACGTTAAATATGCAAATACACACTTGTGCTTCAGTCTATTCCTGTTCCGCCGCGCGCTTAACATCGCGCGCAATAATCGGACCCAGGTACTTCCCGGTGTAACTAGCTGGCACCTTCGCAATCTGCTCCGGCGTGCCGGTGGCAACGACGGTCCCACCGCCATCCCCACCTTCAGGACCGAGGTCAATCAGCCAGTCGGCCGACTTCACGACGTCCAGGTTGTGTTCGATAACCAAGACGGTGTTGCCCTCGTCCACCAGCCGCTGCAGAACTTCGAGCAACCGGCCGATGTCGTCAGTGTGCAGCCCCGTGGTGGGTTCATCCAAAATGTAGAAGTTCTTCCCCGTGCTGCGCTTCTGGAGTTCACTTGCGAGCTTCATGCGCTGGGCTTCCCCACCAGACAAGGTGGTGGCAGACTGACCTAGGGAGACGTACCCAAGGCCAACATCAACGATGGTCTGCAGCTTGCGGGCAATCTTCGGAATCGGTGCGAAGAACTTGCAGGCTTCACTGACGGTCATGTCCAGCACTTCGGAGATGTTCTTGCCCTTGTAGGTCACTTCCAGCGTTTCGGAGTTGTAGCGACTGCCGTGACAAACTTCACAGGGCACGTACACATCGGGCAGAAAGTTCATCTCGATTTTGATGATCCCGTCACCCTTACAATTCTCACAGCGGCCACCCTTGACGTTGAAACTGAAGCGGCCCTTCTTGTAACCACGCAGCTTGGCCTCAGTGGTCTGAGCGAACAGGCCCCGAATGTCATCGAAGACCCCAGTGTAAGTGGCAGGGTTACTGCGCGGCGTGCGCCCGATTGGCGACTGGTCGACGTCAACAACCTTCTCCAGGTTCTCCCAGCCTTTGATGGACTTGTAGGCACCAGGTTTTTCGGAATTATGATTCATCTTCTGCTTAAGCGCCCGCTTGAGCACGGAGTTGACCAGCGTGGACTTACCAGAGCCGGAAACACCGGTCACGGCAATGAACTCACCCAGTGGGAAGTCCACCGTGATGTTCTTCAAGTTGTGATCAGCGGCTCCCGTTACGCGGATGGCCTTGCCATCACCGGTCCGGCGCTCCTTAGGCACCGGGATGAACTTGCGGCCAGACAGGTACTGTCCCGTCAGCGATTTAGCACTGCGCATTACCTGTTTCGGGGTACCGGCAGCCATCACCTTCCCGCCGTTTTCCCCAGCACCGGGGCCAATGTCAATCAGGTAGTCCGCGGCGAGCATCGTGTCCTCATCGTGTTCGACGACGACCAAGGTGTTCCCGAGGTCGCGCATCTTCTTGAGGGAACGAATCAAGCGGTCATTATCGCGCTGGTGCAGTCCGATAGAAGGTTCATCCAGCACGTAGAGCACACCAGACAGGTTCGACCCAATCTGTGTTGCCAAGCGAATCCGCTGGGCTTCCCCACCAGACAAGGTGCCGGCACTACGGGAAAGCGTCAGGTAATCCAAACCCACGTTCACCAGGAAGGTCAGCCGATCGCTGACTTCCTTGACGATGGGACGGGCAATCGTTTCATTTTGCTCGCTAAGCTTAAGGCTTTCAAAGAATGGTTCGGCGTCCTTGATGGCCAGATCGGAAACTTCGGCAATATCGCGGCCGTTCACCTTCACGGCCAGCGCTTGTGGGTTCAGCCGCTTGCCGTGGCAAGCTGGGCAAGCCAGTGCGGTCATGTACTGCCGCATCACGGTGCGGGTGAAGTCACTGTTAGTTTCGTGGTAGCGGCGGTCGATGTTGGGCAGCACGCCTTCGAACTCAACGTCCAAATCCCGCAAACCACCAAAGTCATTTTCAAAATGGAAGTGGAAGGTCTTGCCCTGACTGCCGTTCAGCACGAAATCGCGCTGCTTGTCAGTGAGCTTTTCAAAAGGCACGTCCATCGGAATGCCGTACTGCGTGCAGGCCTGTTCCAACATCGTTGGGTAGTACTGCGAACTGATTGGGTTCCACGGCGCAATGGCGCCCTCCGCCAGGGTTTTGCTCTTGTCCGGCACGACCAGATCCACGTCAACGTTGAGCTTCTGGCCCAAGCCATCACAAACTGGGCACGCACCAAAAGGCGCGTTGAAGGAGAACAGACGTGGTTCCAGTTCGCCAACGGAGAAACCACAAAGCGGGCAGGAATAGTGTTCAGAGAACACGAGTGGTTCGCCGCCGATGACGTCCACCACCGCGTAGCCTTCAGACAAGCGCAATGCAGCTTCGAAGGAATCAAACAGCCGGGAGCGCACTTCTGGCTTGATGACGATGCGGTCAATCACGATGTCGATGTCGTGGAACTTCTTCCCGTCAATCTCGTAGTTTGGGTCCACGTCGACGATTTCGCCATCAACGCGCATGCGCACGTAACCTTCGCGCTGAATTTTGGCGAAGACCTTCTTGTGCGCACCCTTCTTGTGGCGAATGATGGGGCTCATAATCTGCACACGCGTCTTCTCAGGTAACGTCAACGCCTTGTTCACCATCTGTTCAACCGACTGGCTCACAATCGGGGTGCCATCGTTCGGGCAGATTGGCGTGCCCACCCGCGCCCAAAGCAGACGCAGGTAATCGTTGATTTCGGTGACCGTTCCCACGGTACTGCGCGGGTTCTTGGACGTCGTCTTCTGGTCAATGGAGATGGCCGGGGACAAGCCGTCAATTGAATCCACATCCGGCTTGTCCATCTGGCCCAAAAACTGGCGCGCGTAAGCGGAAAGGCTCTCAACGTAGCGGCGCTGGCCTTCTGCGTAGAGCGTGTCGAATGCTAGCGAGCTCTTCCCTGATCCGGACAAGCCGGTCACAACAACTAGCTTGTCTCGCGGGATGGTGACGTCAATATTCTTTAAGTTATGGCTACGAGCGCCGTGAATCACAATTTTATCATTTGCCATGTATATCGTTTTCCTCATTAGCGGGCCGAAGCGGTGCCCTGCACACGTGCGTGCTTAGTCTTTTGCTTCCAGCTCCAGAATCGTATCGCGCAGACTTGCCGCCTGCTCGAAGTCGAGCTTCTTCGCTGCCGCCTGCATCTGTTCGCGCAGACTCGCCACAACTTCCTTGCGTTCAGCCGCCGTCATGTCTTCCAAGTCGACCTGAGCAAAGCTCTTGCCCTTGTCGTCATCGGCGCCATCCTTGACGATTGTGCTAATGTTGTCACGGATTGGCTTAATGATGGTCTTCGGCGTGATGTTGTGGTCCTTGTTAAACTGTTCCTGAATCGACCGCCGCCGCTGGGTTTCATCCATCGCCGCGCGCATCGAATCGGTAATTTTGTCCGCGTACATGATGACTTTTCCGTGCTCGTTACGGCTCGCCCGCCCAATGGTTTGAATCAGTGAACGTTCCGCACGCAGGAAGCCTTCCTTGTCGGCATCCAGAATCGCAATTAGCGAAACTTCCGGCACGTCGATCCCTTCACGCAGCAGATTAATCCCAATTAGCACGTCGAACTTGCCCAAGCGCAAATCGCGGATAATCTGGGTGCGCTCGAGCGTCTTGATGTCGGAATGCAGGTACTTGACCTTAATGCCGAGTTCTTTCATGTAGTCGGTCAAGTCTTCCGCCATCTTCTTGGTCAGGGTCGTGATGAAGACACGTTCGTGCTTTTCAACGCGGATGTTAATCTCTGACACGAGGTCATCAATCTGGCCCATAATCGGCCGCACTTCGATTTTGGGATCAAGCAGACCGGTTGGCCGAATAATTTGTTCAGCAACGTCCTTCTCGGGCACGCGATCCATTTCGTATGGTCCTGGCGTTGCGGAAACGTACAAAATCCGGTTGACGTGCTTCTCAAATTCAGCCAGTGTCAGCGGCCGGTTATCCAGTGCACTCGGCAAGCGGAAGCCGTAATCAATCAACACCTGCTTGCGCGCACGGTCACCATTGTACATGGCGCGAACTTGCGGCATCGTGACGTGGCTTTCATCCACCATGATGTTGAAGTCCTTCGGGAAGAAGTCGAGCAAGGTGTATGGTGGTTCACCGGGCTTACGACCATCCATGTGCCGCGAGTAGTTTTCAACCCCACTCGTGTAGCCCATTTCACGTAGCATTTCGATGTCGTAGTTCGTCCGCTGCTCCAGCCGCTGGGCCTCAAGCAACTTATCGTCGTCGCGCAACTCCTTGAGCCGGGCATCGAGTTCATCGCTAATCCCCTGAATCGCCGTATCCATGCGGTCGTCGGCGGTCATAAAGTGTGTCGCTGGGAAAATGGCCACGTGGTCACGGGTACCAATGACTTCACCAGTCAGCGCGTCGACTTCGGTAATTCGGTCAATTTCATCACCAAAGAACTCAACCCGAATCGCGTGCTCATCGCCGCTGGCAGGGAAAATTTCGACCACGTCGCCGCGCACACGGAACCGGCCACGCTGGAAATCGATGTCATTACGGTCATACTGAATGTCCACGAGCCGCCGCAAAAGTGCATTACGGTCCATCTCCATGCCCACGTGCAGGGAAATCAGGTGGTCAAAGTATTCCTTTGGGTTCCCTAAACCAAAGATGCTGGACACTGATGCCACCACAATCACGTCGCTGCGCGTCAGCAGCGAACTGGTCGCTGAGTGCCGCAGTTGGTCAATTTCGTCGTTGATTGAAGAGTCTTTTTCGATGTAGGTATCAGAACTGGGCACGTAGGCTTCAGGCTGGTAGTAATCATAGTAAGACACGAAGTACTCGACGGCGTTGTTTGGGAAAAACTGTTTGAATTCGCCGTAAAGCTGACCCGCCAGCGTTTTGTTATGGGAGAGAATCAGCGTGGGTTTACCCAACTGCGCAATCACATTACTCATTGTGAAAGTTTTCCCAGTCCCGGTAGCACCAAGCAAAATTTGTTCTTTTTCGCCCGCCTTGAAACCCTTCACCAATTTCTCAATGGCCTGCGGCTGATCTCCGGCCGGTTTGTACGGTGACACCAACTCAAAAGGTCGTTGTTCGCGCGTATCTTCCATGCTTAACTCCTCCAATCCGGCTTAACGCTAAGAAGAGGACCAGAACCTAGTTCCAGCCCTCCTCCAGCTGCTAGTCTCGCGTTTGGCCAGTGCGGATAAAGTATCCACTGCTGCCCCTTTTGGTGCTAATAATACCACGGCGAACAAACTTTCGCTAGTGATGCTACTTAAGCATTTATTGCGAAAACAAACGTCCTTATAATTTCTGTTAATTGGCTATCAGTTGAATTTTGATAATGTTACACTTTTCTTATCAGTAAGCAGAAAGGAGCCCATTATGAAGCGAAGTTTCCTGCAAAATCTCGAGACCGTCTTTTCAGCAAAATTACGCTGGCGTTATTTTGCCGTCACCGTGCCTGTCTTGCTAGTCCTCATCGTGGGCCTGCTCGTCGTTCGTAATAACCGCATTACGGCCAGTGAAGCTGCCAGCAAGGCTGCCGTCAGCTCGTCGATTCAGTTAAAGAAAAACATGGCTAAAAAGAAGGCAGCGGCGAGCGCGGCAGCTGCCAAGAAAAAACAGGCTGCAAAACCCGTCAACTGGCGCAAACCGTCACAATCTAAGGCCTACCCGTCTGTCAGCAAACACCCACATTTGGAACTAGACGTCAGCATTAAAAAGCAACACGTCTACGTTAAAGATGGCAAAAAAATCCTCTATACCATGTACGCATCGACGGGCATGGATGGAACCACGCCGAAGGGCACCTTCCACATTCAATCTGAGCGCGGCGACTACTTCTATAACCCCAGCGAAAAAATGGGTGCGCATTACTACACGAGCTTCCTCGACCACGGTAAGTATCTCTTCCACACGGTACCCACCGACGTGAATGGCAAATACATCACCAGCGAGGCCAATAAACTCGGCAAGGAGGCCGCATCCCACGGCTGCGTTCGCTTAACCATTCCGGATGCAAAATGGATCAACGCAAACATTCCCGTAGGCACCAAAGTGAAAATCGACTAAATCTCCCCCAAGCACAAAACGACCGCTTCTCTGCATAACAGAGAGACGGTCGTTTTGTGTTGCACCAGCGCTTAAACTCTAATCCAGAATCTCGTGCGTTAAGTCAACCAAGTGATCCCGGTCGGCAAAATCCTCGCTGAGCATGTCAGGGAGAATGTTGTTCAAAAAGTACTGCACGCTGGCCATGTCCTTGAACTCCGCAATGGTCTTGAGGCTTTCCCGGTAGATATCTAAGAAGACGGACTCAGGGTTCCCCTTTTCGATTTCGCCATAACCTTCATAAAGCAAATCCACCTTATCGGAAACGCTGAGAATTTTACCTTCCAGCGTATCGTCTTTGCCCTCGCCCAGCCGGCGCCGGTAAATGTCTTGAAACTCGGCCGGTATTTCATCCTCAATAAAGTTCTCGGTCATCGTGTCCTCGACGCCCGCGAGCATTTTGCGTAAGGTCGGCGTCGCATATTTGACTGGCGTCTTGATGTCACCAATGAAACGCTCGGTGTAGTCGTGGTTGAGTGCCTTCTCATACAGTCGCTGCCAGTTTACCTGCTGGCCAGCTTGTTCCTCAATATCGCCCAACATCTGCGCAATGGATGCGACCTTGAAGCTATGCGCGGCCACTGAGTGCTCCTCATACTTGAAGAAGCCTGGCGCGCGGCGCAAGGTTTCTAGATTCGACAACCCATCGATGTATTGGTGCAGTCCCATAACAATCACCTCCGTAATTTTTGTTAATGCTAGCACATCGGCTGGATGCATGCAAAACGCTGTCCGTCAGCGTAAGTCGGGAAACTTTCATCCGCAAGGATGCTCGGTTTAAAAATAGTGGTTAGACCGAAGGTCGGGACTGGGGCGGCTTGGTTACGTGCCCGCAGGCAGGTGACGCGGGGTCGAGCTACGCGGCCGTGGCTCTAAGCGCTAAAGCGCAAAGTGCCACTGGCTCACGCCTGGCAGGCCAGGCTACTGCTAAACTTTTTCCCGAACGTGAACAGACCATACAATACGGCTTGCGCCGGTTGTATGGGCTGTTCACGTTCTTTGCGCGCCACCTACCTGCGTTCACTCCACCAAGCCGCCCCAGGCCCTAAGTGCTACAACATGGTAGTTGTGAAAGTTTCCGGCTGCGCTGGCGGAAATGGACATGTAATCGGGAAAAGTTGCACAGTGAGGAGTTCATCTGTCTTCTCGAATATGGTGAAGAATGTTGCCACAGCCTCTCTAAGTACAGGAGACAGTCATCTTCTAGTCACGACCGATGTGTAGCCGAATGTTAGTGCGATATTTCCTACTTAGTAACGTGTCGGCCACGGAGGCGTGAGTGCGCTTGGGCGGAGCGGAGGGAACGGAGTCGGGCGACAAGATAATCTGCAGTGTATGCCCGGCGTGGGTCTTGCCGGGTGTACACCGCAGATTATCTTAGGAACGCGGATTTGACGCTGGGTTTGCGGCAAATCTGCCAGCGGAAGACGGCGAAGCCAGTCGACCTCGCGCTTTAGCGCGTAGTGAGACGGACACCGTAGGGCCGCCTGGAGCGGTCCCGCCCGACGTAGTTCGCCGGAGCGCAGCCCAAGCGCACTCACGCCGGAGTTGCCGACCCCACCACCTAACGGTGGCCGTGAAAACACCACAGAGGCGCAGCGTGACTTCGTCACCGAAATGCTATCGCTGACGGACAGCGTTCACTATTCAACTGCGTCTGCGAACTGACTCAGTGCCTTCTCGTAAGCGTCAAGGCGCTTGTCTGCCTCGGCCTGCGAATCCGCGCTCACACCAATGTAGAACTTCACCTTCGGTTCGGTACCGCTTGGCCGGATGGCAATCCAGGTGTCATCGGTCAAGTAGTACTTCAGCACGTTGGCCTTCGGCAAGGTCAACCGACTCGTTGCCCCATCGGCGGTTTGTGCAACACCGCTCAGGTAGTCCTCAAAACGCGCAATTTTGGTCCCCACAAAGTCTTCTGGCTGATCTTCGCGGAAAGCCCGCATCAGTGCTTGCATCTTCTTGGGACCGGTGACGCCAGCGAATTCCAGCGCTGTGGTCTTTTCAGCGAAGTAACCATACTTCGCATATAGCTCGTCAATCGCATCGGCGAGGGTCATCCCCCGGTCCTGGTAATAAGCCGCAACTTCGGCCAACAGCAAGGTGGACTGCACCGCATCCTTGTCCCGGACAAAAGGCTTAATCAGGTAGCCGTAACTTTCCTCAAACCCGAACATGAAGGTGTGGTCACCAGTTTCTTCAAAGTGGGCAATCGCATCCCCGATGAACTTAAAGCCGGTTTCCACGGTTAACATTTTGACACCGTAGTCGGCGCAAATGCGGTCAGCGAGTTCTGTGGAAACAAAACTCTTCACGACAGCAGCATTAGCTGGCAACTTACCGGCCTGCTTGCTGGCTTCAAGAATGTAGTGCAGCAACAGACTGGCAATCTGGTTCCCCGTTAGCAAGTGGTAATCGTCCCCGACCCGCACGGCGGCACCGAGACGGTCGGCGTCCGGATCAGTTGCAATCAGCAGGTCAGCACCCTGCTCTTTGCCCAGCTTAATCGCCAGGTCGAAGGCTTCCTTAAATTCTGGGTTGGGATGGCTCACGGTGATGAACTCAGGGTCGTAGATGGCCTGCTCACGCACCATGCTGAAGTTCGCAAAACCCGCGCGCTGAAGTGCCCGCATAACCGGCACCTTCCCGGTCCCGTGCAGTGGCGTGTACACCAACTTCATGGTCTTACCCACACGCTTTACGAGCTCAGGATCCACCGTAACGGTCGCCACGGCGTCCAGATATGCCGCGTCAACGTCTTCACCAATGAGCTGCATCAGGCCATTGTGGCGCAACTGCGTTTCATCAGCCTGCGCGATGTTGAAGATATCCGTCACGCCCTTGATGTACTCAGTAATTTTGTCCGAGGCATCGGGTGGGAGCTGGCCGCCATCTTCGCCGTACAGCTTGTAGCCGTCGTATTCCTTCGGGTTGTGGCTAGCAGTAATCATGATGCCGGCAAACGCGTGCAGGTCACGCACGGCAAAAGACAGCTCTGGGGTTGGGCGCAAAGCGTCGAAGACGTAGCTCTTGATGCCAGCAGCACCCAGAACCGCGGCGCTCACGTGGGCAAACAGTTCGGAGTTATGGCGTGAGTCAAAACTGATGGCCACCCCGCGCTGCATGACAGCATTGCCCAGTTCGCGCATGTAGCGCGCGAGGCCGGCAGTTGCCTGCGCCACGGTGTAGATGTTCATCCGGTTGATACCGGCACCCAGCAGGCCGCGCATCCCCGCGGTCCCGAATGCCATCGGCACTGCGAAGGCGTCTTCACGCAACTCAGCATCGGTGCGCATCGCGTCCAAATCCGCCTGTAATTCTGCGGGCAGACCCGTCTGCTTGGTCCACACTGCGTAATTATCATCAAAGGTCATGCTGTCCAGCTCCAATTCATGTTTTTAGTCTACTCACAGTATACATGCAAAATTTTGTCAGCGCCCCCATTGCGGACGAAAACACAAAAAAACGCGGCCACAGCCGCGTTTCTTAACGTTTTGCTAACACTTACTTATTAATTAAAAGTGACAGCTTACTTGAGGGCGCTGTCCTTGAGGCCCTGGATGTAGTTGAAGACACCCTGGCCGGCCAAACCACCGTCACCGATAGCAGTTGTAATCTGGCGCAGTTCCTTCTGGCGCACATCCCCAATGGCGAAGACACCAGGCACCTTGGTCTGCATGTGGTCATCCACAATGACCCAGCCCTGCTCATCAAGCACGCCGAGGTTGGCAAAGGCATCTGTCATTGGCTTGATGCCAACGTAGATAAAGGTCCCCTTACCGTCGACAACCTTCTCCTCGCCCGTCACCTTATCCTTGTAGCGAACACCGGTCACACCGTCGTCACCACCAAGAATCTCTTCCACCTGGGCGTTCCAGATGAACTTCATCTTGTCGTTGGCAAAGGCACGCTTTTGCATGATTGGCTGTGCACGCAACTGGTCGCGACGGTGAATGACCGTCACGGAGTTTGCGAGCTGCGTCAGGTAGAGACCTTCTTCAATAGCGGAGTCCCCACCACCAATGACGATGAGGTCCTGGCCCTTGAAGAACGCACCGTCACAGACGGCACAGTAGGAAACACCACGGCCGGCGTATTCTTGTTCCCCAGGAATGCCCAACTTCTTGTACTCGGAACCAGTAGCCAAAATGACCGCCTTGGCGATGTAATCGCCGTCATCCGTGTGCACAATTTTGTTGTCGCCGTCGGTTTCGATGCCCGTTACGTTACCGTACTCGTACTCGGCACCAAACTGCGTGGCACCGGCGAACATCTTCTCACCCAGGTCGGGACCCATGACACTAGGGAAGCCCGGGTAATTTTCGATTGTAGCGGTGTTGTTCATCTGGCCACCGTAAATCCCGCGGTCCAGCATCACAACGGACAGGTTGGAGCGAGAGGCATACAATGCTGCGGTCATGCCCCCAGGGCCAGCGCCGATCACGACAACGTCAACTTCTTTACTCATGGCTTAAATCCCCTTTCAGTTCTCTTACTTTTTGTAAGACTATTAATAATATACCCGCTCTACTCCGAAAAGTAAAGCGGGTACGCAGTGACTAGTAATCGAATTCAGGCTTGCTTTCGCGTTTCATCAGGTCAGAAATGGCCTGCTTGATTGGCTTGTCGTTGTACAGCACGTCGTAAATGGCGTCCGTAATTGGCATCTCAACACCCTTGCTGTGGGCAAGTTCGTGAGCAACCTTGGCCGTGGAAACACCTTCCACAACCTGGCCCATGTTATCGAGCACGTCCTGGAGCTTCTCGCCGTGGCCAAGCTGGTTACCACAGCGCCAGTTGCGGGAGTGCACGGACGTTGCCGTCACGATGAGGTCCCCAACACCAGACAAACCGATGAAGGTCAGTGGGTCGGCACCCATCTGCACACCGAGGCGGCTGATTTCAGCCAAGCCACGGGTAATCAGGGCAGCCTTGGCGTTGTCGCCGTAACCCAGACCGTGCAGTGCACCGGCACCAATCGCAATGACGTTCTTAAGTGCGGCACCCATTTCAACACCAATCACATCCTGGTTGGTGTAGAGGCGGAAGTAATCGTTCATGAAGACCTTCTGGACATACTGGGCGGCTTCCAAGTTGGTGGAAGCGGCTGTGAGTGTCGTGATGTCCTTCACGGAAGTATCCTCCGCGTGGCTTGGGCCGGAAATGGCCACAACGCCGCGGTGCTGTTCTGCTGGGATGACGTTCTCAATCACCTGCGTAACGCGCATGTAGGTGCCCACTTCAAGACCCTTGGCTGCGGATGCCAAGATTGGCTTCTTGTCGCGCTTTTCAAGCAATGGCAAGAGCTGTTCAGCAACCCCACGCACCACGTTGGTTGGCACAACGAAGAGCACAACATCGGCATCTTCAGTGGCCTCTGCCAAGCTGGTCGTTGCGACCAAGCGGTGGTCGAGACGGAAACCAGGCAGGTAGTGTTCATTACTGTGCTGGTTGTTAATCTCATCGGTGTCCTTCTGGAGGTATGCCCAGATGTGCACATCGTGACCATTTTCGGTAAGCAAGTTGGCGAGAACGGTACCCCATGATCCGGCACCAAGAACTGCAATTTTGACTGACAAAAGATTCACTCCTTAATTGTTAATAGCGGCGTTCAGATTACCCTCAAGGTACCATGGCGTCTGTTTCTGACGACGCCGGTAGATGAAGATAATAACCGCACTGACGAACAAAACAATGGATACAAGCTGCGACACCCGCAGGCCGGCCGTGATGTACAAACTATCGGTCCGCATGCCTTCAACGAAGAAGCGGCCGAAGCTGTACCAGAGCACATAAGTCAGGAAGACTTCGCCCTGTTTGAACCAGTCCTTGTGGTGACGAATGGACATCAGCAGGATAAACCCGCAAACGTTCCACGCTGATTCAAAGAGGAAAGTCGGCATTCGGTACTGCCCACTGATGAACATCTGTTGAATAATCCATTCAGGCAGGTGCAACTCGTGCAGGAAGGACAGGCTCGTGACCTGTCCAAATGCTTCCTGGTTCATGAAGTTGCCCCAGCGACCAATCGTCTGCGCAATCATCACGGTTGGCGCTGCAATGTCCAGCACCAGCCAGATGGACAAGTCCTTGATGCGGCAATACACGATGAAGACAATGGCCGCGGCAATCAGCGCCCCATAAATGGCAATTCCGCCATGCCAGATGGCGATGATTTCACTGGGATGCTGCGAGTAATATGGCCATTCAAACGCGACGTAGTAAGCACGGGCCCCAATCAGGGCAAAAGGCAGGGAGTAGAGCACCAAGTTGAGGATGTGATCCTCGCTCACGTTACGACGCTTAGCTTCCTGTACAGCTAGATAAACAGCCAGAATCACGCCACTGGCGATAATCACGCCATACCAGTGGATTTCAAGCGCGCCCAGGCGGAGGGCGATTGGGTTTAATGCAGCGTACATATGAATCTCCTAATCGCTAGAATTTTGGGCAATCAGGTTGTTCAGGTTATCCTCAAACTTCTTGGTTGCATCGTAACCCATGGTCTTAGCCCGGTAGTTCATCGCGGCAATTTCAATCAGAATTGCGATGTTCCGCCCAACTTTCACGGGTACGGTAATTTTGGGAACGGCCACGTCGAAAATCATCTGCGTGTCCATTCCACTGCCCAGACGGTCAAAATTCTTGTCTGAGGTCCAGTTGGCAAGGTGCACAATCAGGCTAACCGATGTGTTTTCACGCACCGCCCCGGCACCGAAGAGATCCATCACGTCAACAATCCCGATACCGCGCACCTCAAGCATGTGCTTAAGAATCGCGGGTGCGGAACCGATGATGGTCTGCTCATCTTGCTGGTAAACGTCAACACGATCATCAGCAATCAGCCGGTGCCCACGCTGAATGAGTTCAAGCGCCGTTTCGGACTTTCCAATGCCGGAATCCCCAGTAATGAGTACGCCGAGTCCGTAAATTTCAACGAGCACCCCGTGCATACTTTCGCGCTCAGCCAGTTCACCATCAAGGTAATCAGTGATGAGTGAGGACAAACGGGTTGTTGGCAGTGCAGAGCTAAGCACCGGAATATGTGCAGCCGCGGCTGCCTCGAGCATGCCTTCTGGTGGGGTAAGCCCCCGCGAAATCAGGAATGCCGGCGTATCCCTCGAACACATTCTGCGCAGAACTTCGTGCCGGTCAACAGCATCCATGTTCCGTGCAAAAGATGTTTCCGTACGACCGAACAACTGAATTCGTTCGTGCGGATAGTAATTGAAGAACCCAGTCAGTTCCAGACCAGGACGCGAAATATCACTCACAACAATTTTGCGTTCTTGCAGGTACTCCTGACCACTAAGGACGGTCAGCTTTGCAGCGTCAACCAACGCGGCGACGGTTACGTATTCAGCCAATGCGTTCACCTACCCTTTTTTATACTTTACATCTTACCATATTCAGCCCCTGCTGACGCTACCTGTCTGTAACACAGTCCGTCAGTGTAAGTTCGTGCCCGTAAGGGTGCGCTCTTCACTTTAAGCTGTTTTCATACTGCCGTAAGGCGGTGGGTCGGCAACTCCGGCGCGGGTGCGCTTGGATCCTCCGGTGTCCATTGCACTAGCATCGCTAAAGCGATGAGTGCAAGTGGCTCCATCCAAGCACACCCGCACCTGCGTGGCCAACACATTACCGGGTGGTAATCACAAAATTAATCAGAGTAATCTTTGATTTTCTGCATTCATAGTGGTTCATCAGCGCGTCCTGATTTGATGAATATCGTAGCTCTCAGGGATGGGTATACCCACTCTGGATGGCACTGGTAATATCACCACTATCATCTCGTGAATGCACTAAGAGCCTGGGGTGGATTGGCGTAGCAAGCAGGGACGGAGTCAGCGAAAACACAATTAGCAGTGTATGCCCGACATGGTTTTCGTCGGGTGTACACCGCTAATTGTGTCGGGAGCGGGACTTTGACGCCGGTTTTGCGGCAAAGTCCCCAGTGGAAGACGGCAGAGCCAGTCGACCTCGCGCTTTAGCGCGTAGTGAGACGGACACCGTAGGGCCGGCTGAAGCGGTCCCCGCTGACGGAGTTCCTGCTTGCGAAGCAAATTCGCCCCAAGCCCGACCTTCGGTCTATTTTCACAGAAGTCATCCTAGCGGATGGTATTTTCAATACTATCGCTAACGAACAGCGACAAACAAAAACAGGCCGCGCAACGCGCGACCTGCCAGTGTTAGAAATCGTCCCAATGTGCACCGGAGTCATGCCGGTGGACTGTGGTATCGTGACCAGAATCGGTCACATCTTTGCGGCGGTTGCTACCTTTTGCAAAATCATCCCGCTGCGAAAAGCGCACGTGGTTGCCGGCGCGGTTGGTGTGGTGACTGTACGTGCGCCCACGACCCGTGATGCGCATGTAGAGCCAGATACCGAGGATGATCATGATGGGGATAGCGAGGAACCGAAAGACCATGTAAATCAGCATGAACGGAATCATCAGCAGCATGATTACCCCGATGATTACCAGTGGAATTAAAATTAGTGGCAAATACTACACCTACTTCTCTTTGTCTGTGTCCTTAATCAGGATTTCGCCCGTGACGGTGCTCAGGTTAACCACGACGGTTTCTTCGCCCTCGCGAACCAGGTCAACGCTACGGCGCTGTTTGCTTGGCGTCTCAATGCCAGTCATCCGTGAACGGATGCTCCCAAAACGCGTTTTGGCCTGGCCACTCAGCCCCACTTCTTCTGGCAGTGCGACCTTCACGGCACCGTTCACACTCGTGGCGTTAACGGACTTAGCCGCAGACTTCAGCGTCACCTTCACATCGCCATTGACGGTTGAAATCTTAAGCGACTGCCCCCGACCAGCAAAGCGAGCATTCCCGTTTACCGTGCTGATGACCGCGGAGTTAATCTGGGCGTCAACTGCTTTGACGTCGCCATTAACGTTCTCCGCTTCAACCATGACGGCCTGCACGTTGTTAAACTTCAGATCGCCATTCGTGGTTTTGGCGTACAAGTCCTTGCCGTGCAAGTCGTTCATCTTCATGTCGCCGTTGAGGTTTCGTACTGCCACGTGGTCATATTCGCGCCGCGGCAAGCTGATGACCAAGTTAGCCTCAATTCGCTTGTTTGGTACTTGGAAAATGAAGTGTTCACCATCAACTTCGATGTTGCTGCGCTGGGTAAACTCGTCAAGAAGTTCACCGCTTACTTTACCGAAGAAGCGAATGTCCGCCTGGACCTGAATATCATCACTGTCCCAAGTGCGGAACTGTACATTCCCATTCGCAACGCTGACATCCAAAACGGTAGCCGTGTTGTTGGCAAAAGTGAAGGTGTGACTGAACTTTTGGGTGGCAATTCCCGGAACCCGGACGGTAACGTCCTTCCAGTCGACATTGTCCATGACACTCTTGGCCGTCTTGCGGACGATGGAGCCAATTTGGCTGCTGGCGTCACTGACCGCCTTGCCCAAATCCTGGGCAGCGGACTTAGCCTGATCCTGCCAGTCATCCGGTACAACACGGCTAAAATTATCCTTCATTTCTAGCTGCCGAATTTGGCGATCAAGATCATTTAGCTCCTGCTTGGCCGCGTTACGCTGTTCTTCCAGCTTCGTTACTTCCTGACCAAGCGCCTTGTTCTGGCTCTTCAGATTCGTCCGCGCTTCCGCCTTGTCAGGGGTAAGCGTGTCGAGGTCTTCCATGGTGTCATAGACGATAATCTGCTCGTCATTAGCGGCTTGCTGGCGGCGCAAATCAGCAAGCTGTTCACTACTGGTATCGAGTTTTGTCCGAACTTTCGCACGCTTGCTGTTCAGTTCATCCAATTCTGGATTGCTTTGCTTCTCAGCAGTTTCCTGTTCGGTGTCCGCCTCAGGTTGTGCCTCCGTCATGGTTTCTTGAACTGGATCTGTTTTTTTACCCTGGTTAGCCAGGTTTTCAAGTAATACGAGCCCTTCTTCACTAGAGAGCACGCCTTTTTTCACTAAGTCTAAAATACGTTCACGTTCATTCATTGTTGGGTCCTCCATATCTTTTAGGATTCCATGCTTATATTATGCCTGCGATGCCGACCACTTTACATAGGTCCAAAGGTTGATTTTTGCTAATTCACAAAATTCACAAAATTTACGCTGAAATTCGGGAGTTGTCGCTGTCCGTCAGCGTAAATCTGCGCCCGCAAGGGTGCGACCTGCACTTTAAGCAGTTTTCACAACGCCGCAAGGCGGTGGGGGCGGCAACTCCGGTGGTGGTGCGCTTGGGCTGCGCTCCGGGAACTACGTCGGGCGGGGCCGCTTCAGCCCGCTAACGCGGTCTTCCGCTGGCAGAGTTGCCGCAAAAACCAGCGTCAACTCTGCGCTCCCGGTATTATTGTGTGAAGCCGTGGCGAAAGTTCGCGCCACGTCTCCACACAATAATACTTTCGCCCGACTCCGTTCCCTCTGCTCCGCCCAAGCACACCACCACCTCCGTGGCCGACACGTTACAAAGTGGAACTAAAACTACTCATCGTGGGATCAGGAGAACGAGCGGTTTTGGTCTGCTCAAGAATCAGGCAAATTGTTCGCTTAGCCCCACAAGCCTTGTTCCAATCTCAGTGCTGTTTAGTTCCA
>NZ_RHNR01000041.1 GCF_003946025.1 Lacticaseibacillus songhuajiangensis
CCTATGCATCTATTATACAACGATAACGGGTTAAGGAACTGTTACAGATAGCTTGGACAAATTATTCACCAGCCACTAAATAGTGAAGGAATACAGACCGAGTTCACTAAATCCGGATTCAAAAATTGGCACGATGCCGAGATATGCCTGAAGAACGCCGAAATAGATCTCGTTAGTGGCAAACAGTCTTATATAGAAAATGCACGTGTGACCTTGGGAGATTACTGGGAAAAACTAAGAGCTCGTAAAATCAAGAACGGAATATGGCGAGATACCACTATTGACTCGTATGACGCAAACTGGCGAAAGCATCTCGAAAAGCCGCTCGGGAAAAAGCCTCTTTCCCAAATGACTCACCGCACCGTGCAGCCAGTCATTGATGCGATTGCTGACAAAGGCCTGGCCCTTGAATCCGTACGTGGAATCTACAAGCAACTTGCGACCATCGTAAACAACGCGGTACAAGACGATATCATAGAAAAATAAGCTCGGTCATATAATACTTCGCGGCAATGATCCAAAATCTAAAGACGTGAGTGTTGTAGATTATCAAACATGGATATCATACGCGCAATCATCACTTCGCAAGCACGAGTATGCAATGCTTTGTATTGCCTCTCTCGGATTGCGGGCGGGTGAACTACTAGGGCTTCGAACAACCTCCATCAAATTTGATGATGAGAAAAAAAGTGCGGAAATCATCATCGACCTTCAGCGCAATCGATTTAATGAACTAGGAGCCCCTCTGAAAACAAAAGACTCATACCGAAAGCTGTGGGTAAATGGCGAAATTGTAGACGTGCTAAAATACTCCGTCATGTACTCCAATAATATTCGTAAAGCAAACTTCATTAGCTTGGATGCCACTCCCTGGCTTTGGGTAAATCAGTACGGTGCACCCGTAAACACCTCCGCTCTTTCGAAAATCACCTCAAAAGTCAGCAGCGGAACCGACATCAGAATCACACCGCACATGCTTCGCCACTTCTTTGCCACGCAGGCTATCGCGTCTAATGCCCCTGCTATTGACGTCATGCACTGGCTGGGACATTCCTCAGTGCAAATGACCGCGGACTATACAAGGCAGACCAAAGAGGCAGCACTGAACGTTTACGACGGGTTTAACGGTACCTGGTGATTTTTCACGGTAAAAAAATCATTTTGTACCGTGGTGTACCGTGGCGTGTACCGTGAACTCGTCAAAAACTATCCAAATTAGTCCGAATACGGCATACACAAAAAGCCGTCAAACGGCGTCCCAATCGGGATAGCGTTTGACGGCTTTCGTTAGAATCTAGGGCTTACTTCCCCTGCTGCTGAGCTACTTCAGCGGCAAAGTCGTTAGCCTTCTTTTCGATACCTTCACCAACTTCGAAACGGTCAAAGCTCTTGATGGTAGCACCCTTGCTGGCGACGTATTCGCCGACAGTCTTGTCGGAGTCCTTAACGAATTCCTGGTCAACCAGTGAGATTTCGGAAAGCCACTTGTTTACACGGCCTTCAACAATCCGAGGGATGATCTTCTCTGGCTTGCCTTCGTTCTTGGTCTCTTCAGTGAAGAGTTCAGTTTCGTGCTTGAGTTCGTCAGCAGGAACCTGATCGCGGTCGAGGTACTTAGGGTTGATTGCGGCGATGTGCATTGCAACGTCCTTAGCAGTTTCCTCGTCGCCACCCTTGAGGGTCACGAGCGTTGCAATCTGGCCACCGTTGTGCAGGTACTGACCGAAGACGTCGCCGTCTTCCTTAGATACGATTGCAAAACGACGAACAGAAATCTTTTCACCGATAACAGCGGTCAAAGACTTAGCAGCGGCGTCGATGGTTTCACCATCAAGGTCCAGTGCAAGTGCGGCGTCGAGGTCGGCTGGCTTGTTAGCAGCGATGGTCTTAGCCACTGCAGTTACGAAGTTCTGGAACTTGTCGTTGGAAGCAACGAAGTCAGTTTCAGCGTTAACTTCAACGATTGCGGCGGTGTTGCCGTCGATAGCGATTTCTGCAAGACCTTCAGCAGCAATGTTGCCGCTCTTCTTGGCAGCCTTAACGAGACCGCGTTCGCGCAGAACGTCGATAGCCTTGTCCATGTCACCGTCGGCTTCAACGAGCGCCTTCTTAGCGTCCATCATGCCGGCCTGAGTCTTGTCACGCAGTTCCTTAACCTGTTTTGCGGTAATAGCCATAACTGGCAGTCCTCCTTAAAAATACGAATGTCCATGAAAAAAGCTGCCCGGAGCACCAGGCCCAGACAGCTTATTAACTTAAGTAAGGCTGCGGCAAAAGGCAAACGCCTACGCCGCACAACGCCACGGAAAATTCCGTGCGTCTAGTCTCAATTGAAGTCTTAGTCCTTAGCGTCTTCAGCTGGTGCAGCAGGTGCTGCTTCGGCTGGGGCGTTTTCTTCACCCTGACGGCCTTCGATGATAGCGTCAGCCATCTTCGCGGTGATCAGACGAACGGCACGAATCGCGTCATCGTTAGATGGGATGATTACGTCGATGTCATCTGGGTCAGTGTTGGTGTCAACCATCGCAACGATAGGAATGTTCAGCTTCTGAGCTTCCTTAACGGCAATGCGTTCCTTGCGTGGGTCAACGATGAAGATAACGTCTGGGATGCGAGGCATGTCTTCGATACCACCGAGGAACTTGGTGAGCTTTTCCTGCTGCTTCTTAAGCAGAGCCACTTCCTTCTTGGGAAGGACATCGAAGGTCCCGTCTTCAGCCATCTTCTTGATGGACTTCAGGCGACGGATACGAGTCTGGATGGTGTTCCAGTTCGTCAGGGTACCACCGAGCCAACGGTGGTTAACGTAGAACTGGCCGGCACGGGTTGCTTCTTCAGCAATGCTGTCCTGGGCCTGCTTCTTCGTACCAACGAACAGGAATACGCCACCGTCAGCGGCTTCTTCCTTGACGAAGTTGTAAGCATCGTCAATCATCTTAACCGTCTTCTGCAGGTCAATGATGTAGATACCGTTACGTTCCGTAAAGATGAATGGCTTCATCTTAGGGTTCCAACGACGGGTCTGGTGACCGAAGTGGACACCAGCTTCAAGCAACTGCTTCATGCTGAGTACTGACATGATAAATCCTCCATGATATGGTTTATTTTCTTCTTGCCGACTTCACCTTGCGAAAAGACCCTCTTCAGGCACCGATTTCACAATCCATCGACAATGCAAGTTTGTGTGTTTTACACACTCGAATAGCATACCAGAGCTTTCAACGCCACGCAAGGCCATGTGCTGCCAAAAATTGTTCTTTTTTTGCGCGACTCTGGTGTTTGAAATGCCACTCTGCGGACAAGGCGTCATGCTTTTGTGCAAAAGCTTCCTTATACAATAGTCGCACTGGCCGCCGACTTTTGGTGTACTTGGCCCCTTTACCGGCGTTATGCGCCGCCACCCGTGCGGTTACGTCCGGACTGTAGCCGCCGTAAAACGTGCCGTCTGCACACAAAAGCACGTAGAAGTAGTACTGCTGCTCAGTTTCATCCTCAGCCATGAATTAGCGCCGCCACTTCCGCCGTGTACGCACCATTTGTATCGTAAACCACCAATGGCGACAAAATTCGCACCCCATCGGGTTTACCGCTACGCCGTGCCTCAATCAGCACCATGTTGGCCTCACGACCGGCCTTAGGGTGCACGAAGCGAATGCGCTTGGGCGCGAGGTCATGGGCCACGAGCGTGCTCAACAGTTCGGGCAAGCGGTCTGGGCGGTGGACAAAAAAGGCCTTCCCGCCCGTTTTAAGCAGTCCCGCACTAATCCGGGCCACCGTGTCAAAATTCGTGGTCAGTTCGTGGCGGGCCAGTGCTAATGCCTCGTTGGGGTTCTGCACGTCACCTTCGCGCACCTTGAAATATGGCGGGTTGCAGGTGACAACATCGAAGCTGTCCTTGGCGGCGTGTTGCCAAGTGTCTGCCAAGTCGATATTGAGCACGCGCACGTGGTCTGCCATCTCGTTAAGTTCAACGCTGCGCCGTGCCATATCAGCGAGTCGCGGTTGCAACTCCACCATCGTCACGTCCGCACCCGTGCGCCCAGCGACGAATAAACCCACTGCACCGTTACCGGCGGCGAGGTCAATCACGCGACTTTTGGCCCCCGCCACCGCGAAGTCGGCGAGCAGCACCGCATCGAGGGAGAACGCAAACACGCTGGGACTTTGAATGATGCGTACCCCAGCGGACTGCAACTGGTCAATCCGTTCGTCTGCATGTAATTCCATGTTCAAAAAACTCCTTCTATCATATGTATCCGTTGCAATTGTATCATGCACGGTATGGTATAATGTGGCGCAAGTATTAGAAACGAGGTTACAGAATGTTCTATTCATTCATCCGCGGCGTTGTCCGTGTTCTGCTTTGGATCATCAACGGTAACATTCATTATGAAAATAAAGAGGCTCTGCCTGAAGGCACCTACGTCCTGGTCGGTCCGCACCGCACCTGGTGGGATCCCATTATGTTCGCCCTCGCGGCATCCCCGCGCAAGTTCAGCTTTATGGCCAAAAAGGAAACATTTCGTAATCCAATCATACGCTGGATTATGGTACATGCCAATGCCTTCCCAGTTGACCGTGCGAACCCCGGCCCCAGCGCCATTAAGACGCCGGTGAAAACCCTGCGTGCCGGTGAATTATCCCTCATCATGTTTCCGAGTGGTTCCCGCTACTCGGCCGAACTGAAGGGTGGCGCGGTCATGATTGCCAAACTCGCGAAGGTACCGTTGGTGCCAGCCGTTTACCAAGGCCCGCTCAAGTTCTCCCAGCTCTTGTTGCGCAAACGCATCACCATCCGCTTCGGTGAACCAATCACCGTTGGTGCCGGCCGGCTGGATGAAGCCAAAATCGCGGCGGTAAACGAACAAATGGAACAGGCTTTTGACGCAATCGATAAGGCCATCGACCCAACGTTCACCTACACGCCAGACACCGCTAAATACGAAAAAGAACACAAAAACGGGCAAGTTTAGGCTGAACGCCCGCACGACCCACATCCGCGTGGGTCGTTTTTATTTACGCCATAATTGTAATGAACTGTGCCTGTTCCTGTGGCATAATAAAACAGTTAGTGTTTAATATATGCATCGCTAGTCATTAAAAATAATTTTGGAGGTACCTATGTCCTTCTGGAAACATATCTTTGCAAAACAGGACGTGGCCGCTGCCACCAACGCTGATCATCAGCTCGTGCGCACGCTGCACACTCGCGACCTGATTAGTCTGGGAATTGGCGCGGTGATTGGGACCGGGATTTTCATTCTGCCCGGTACGGTTGCCGCAACTACTGCCGGCCCTGGCATCTCGATTTCGTTCATCCTCGCCGCGGTGGTCTGCAGTCTGGCCGCCATGTGCTACGCGGAATTCTCCAGCGCCTTGCCAATTGCCGGCTCCGCCTACGCGTATGGCAACATCGTCTTTGGCCAAATCGTGGGCTGGATAATCGGCTGGGCACTGATCCTGGAATACATGTTGGCGGTGGCCGCGGTCTCAACTGGATTCGCCGGCTATTTTGCCAGCCTAATTGGTGGTTTCGGGCTGCACATTCCCAAGGCGTTGTCCGGTTCATTTAATCCTGCTGGTGGCACCTACGTGAACCTGGTCGCCGTGGCGGTAGTGCTAATCATCGGTCTCCTGCTCTCGCGCGGGATGAAGAACTCGATGGTGGTCTCCCGCGCAATGGTGCTGGTCAAAATTACCATTATCATCGTCTTCGTCGGTGTTGGCCTTTTCTTCATTAAGCCCGTTAACCTGCACCCCTTCGCACCTTTTGGCATGAAGGGCATTCTCGCGGGAGCTGCAACCGTCTTCTTCGCCTACTTGGGATTTGACGCCGTCTCCGCCAGCGCGCCCGAAGTGGTCAAACCGCAGCGCACCTTGCCGCGCGGCATTATCGGCACGCTGATTGTGGCAACGATTTTGTACGTTGCGGTTGCAGTTGTCCTTACCGGGATGGTCAAGTACACCCGCTTGGATGTCGCCAATCCTGTGTCTTACGCACTGGAGGTCATCCACCAGCCGCAACTCGCTGGGGTCATCGCAATTGGCGCGCTGGCCGGCATGTTCACGATGATGCTGACAATGATTTACAGTAGTAGCCGCCTCGTTTACGCTATTGGTCGTGATGGCCTACTGCCGAAGTGGTTCGGTCACGTTAAGAATGGCCTGCCAGAAAACTCCCTCTGGACCGTGACCATCATCATCGCCGTCATGGGTGGACTCATTCCACTCGACCAGCTCGTGAACCTAGTCAACATCGGCACGCTCATCGCCTTTGCTTTTGTTTCCATCGGCATCGTGCCTTTGCGCCGCCACAAAGACGTCGTCAATAACGGCTTCAAGGTGCCGGGTTACCCAGTCGTCCCAGTTCTCTCCTTTATCTTCTGCCTCATCTTCATGAGTCAGCTGAGCTTAGAGACCTGGGAGATGAGTGGTATCTGGTTTGCCATCGGCCTGGTAATCTACTTCGCCTATGGCTACCGCCATGCGACCCACGTCACCAGTAAATAATGCAAAATGCCTGCCACGTAAACCAACGTGTGGCAGGCATTTTTGTGTACGTTTAGTTACCGCTCATCCTTGAGTTTGCAAAGTCATCAGCCTTTCGTATAGCCGCCGCGCCTCAACCACGCCGCCCAGTCCCGGCGTCAGCACTGCACCTTGCAACCGGCCCAGAAGCGTTGTCCACAAAAGATCATGCGTTGCCACCAGCTGACAATTTGTCCGGACCGCCGGCAAACGCGCGCCTTGGGGCGTACTAATCATCGCCGTTTTCATCGTCATCGTACTCACCTCACTCACATGAGTCAAAACATACTGCTAAACTTTACATTTTTTGGTCAGGAAAACGAGGGTTGTTGGTCGTTGCTATTGCGCCGCCAGTGGTTAATGCAGGAGCATACGTCCGCCATAAAGCACCAGTAGCGGTGTTTCTAGGACCCCTTTACGGATGACATTGGCAGTCGGCAGTAAAAGCAGCTGCAACGCCCCCACTTCAATTCTAAAGCCAAATTTGGAATTTGCATATCCGCATATTTTTTCTGACACAATATAAAAAGAGCAGTTAATTTCGGTCGAAATTAGCTGCTCCAATCGTGATGAAGATTGTCTGCTGAAATGCTTACACTTCGTTTAGCCAGCCGTTATTTTCCTTATCAGGCCGCGGTCTGCCTAAATAAAAGACCAGATAGTAGTTATCTGTGCGCGTTGAACCTGAAACACCACCTGCGCTACCACCAACCCCTCCAGAGATATCCGAGCGCAAAATAACGTCCACAATTTCATCAACGTAGCGTGCTGCTGTTGCCGCTTGCTCATTGATTCGCACCCGCTTTTTTAAAAATTGTCCCCAGGCGTTCCCGGGAACGTATACGGAGCGGACATTGGGAATTCCCTTGTAGGTAAACGACATGTCCGATAACACTCTCAAATTGTCACTCATGCACTTAGCTCCTGCTCTTTTTGAACGTCATTAGGACGACCACCTTACTTTGACTGGCCACCATTGCGCCGCAGCCGCAGAAACTGGACCAGGTCAGTCCCCGTAATGGCAAGCACAAACACGATTGCCGCCGCGATGTCGAGCTTTGCGCTTTGACCGCCAATGGTCACAATGGCCATGAACGCACACAGAACCAGATCGAACATAAGCTGGCCGCGTGCCATGCGGAAGTTCTTCATTGGGTGTTTACGCATTCGCTCAATGTAATAAGCGCCATAGATGACGGCAAAGGAGAAGAAGGCTAGCTGCTCATACTGCTCGCCTGCCATAAACCACCAGATGGCCGCCAATCCTGCCAAGGTAGCCAGAAAGTGCTCGCGCACCCATGCGATAATATTCATCGTAACGCTCCTTACTGTTTTAACTCTTGCGTTCCATTATAACGTAAACTGACTTAGAAAACAGAACACCGCCATGCAAAAAACGCCTCTCCAATTGGAAAGACGCTTTTTACCAACGCCATCATCCCGAAACGATGGCGTCAAATCATATTCACTTACTAAGGATGCTTAACACACAATGCTCAGCGTCCAAGGAAGACCCAGTTCGCGCGGCAACGGAGTACCTCAATTCCCGTCGCGTTGGCAACCAGTTCTTATTGAAGCGTGCTGGAAAGGGTCCAGGTCAATGTGGTTTCGTAAATCCCGTTCTGCGCGGTGAATGTCTGTGGCAGGGTCAAGCGGATGTTGTTCCGGTCCCAACCAAAGACGTCGGCCCCGGCACCTTCACCAGTAGCTGCAGTTGCAACAGTGTGCTGCGTGTCCGTTGCGCTCACATTAACTGCAATGGTCTTAGCGATATCGCTAACGGCAGTTGAACTACCCGCCTGGTAACCCTGATCTTGGCTCTCGTTGGTCAGGCCGTAAACGGCATCTGCGGTTGCACCAGTCTGGGCGTATGCGGTGTTCGCAAATGACAGCGTCGCATCGGTGGTGGTGCCCGTTGCGTTACCAGCATCATCCTTCAAGGTCAATGGGCCGTCAGCCTTCACGCTTAGCGTCCAGTCACCTGGTTCGGAAGTTGCACCCGTTGAGGCAGCATTTTCAGCAGCGGAACGGGAGTCCTGCTTATCAACAACCGTTGCCCACGCCTTGCCCTTAACGGCTGCCAGGTTAGCGTCCTGCGTGTTCAAAATGGCAGTTTGGTTTGCCTGACCACCCTTGTAGTTCACGTAAGGGGTGTTCTGATCAGTTTCAGTGTTGTTAACTGGCTGGTTCTGGCCGTCAGCCGTAAAATTAGGGTAAGCGGCAAGGAACTGCGTGTGGTTACCAAAGTCCAGAATGTTTGGTACCTGCTGCAAACGCAGGTAGCCGGTGTTCCCGGTGCTTGGCAGCTGGCCAAAGGAGATGCCGGCGGTTGTTGACCCGTTTTGAGGCAGTGCCTGGCCGCCATTAACAGTAGCGTCGTTATTTGGTGTCGCCGCACTTGCAATTACCGGTGCGGTCATCGCCAATGCGGACAAGACGGTTGCGCTAGATACAATAAGCTTAGTGAATTTCATGAGAAATCCTCCTTCATAATGTGTGGTGCTAAAGTGTGCGCCGAAACGCGTTTTTATCTCGCACTGAGGTGACGCGCGACATAAACATCGATTAAAAACGTTAACTTTGACGTTCACTAATTGGTAGTGAACGTAACCCAAGAATTAAGCTGCTGCTGCGTGCGAACAGCCATAACTATGCTGAAAATCAACAAAATGGTCAGCAGCGCCATTAAAATGGTGCTGCTCCACCATATTCGGTGGTAACCAAAGCGGTTAATGAGTTTCTGCATGATGCTTCCTCCTTTTGTGGAATATGCCAATTCCACTGACCACGACGACAATTGCAATTAGTGCGATGAGCCAAATAACAGTCTGTGCAAGGACATACTCACTATGCCCAACGAATTCATAACGACCGTCTTTGTGTACTCGCACATAACGAATTAGGTTTTCCTGATATGCGGATGTTTGAATGTGCAGCTTGAGGCGGTACACGCCTGAGGCGAGCTTAGCCCCGGCGAGTTTGTTGTCGAGCTGAAAAGTACTGTGGGGCGCAATTTTGAGTCCATGATGCCGCTTTGCGTAATTCAGAAATCCGGCACGGGCATTCTGCAGTTGTACCGTGATACCAACGTCAGTCAGAAATGCGGATTCTGGGTTCTGGAGCTGTAGACTCACGTTTGGGTTCACTAAGGCAGTTTTACCGGGGCGCGCGCGCAAACGCAGTTGCCGGTAATGCTGAATTGGTCGGCCATGTAGCAATAGCCCCACTTGATAACGCACCTTGTTGGTCACTGCACCCTTAGTCGCAACTTTGTTTTCAACTTGAATTGCGTACGCGCGATCACCCGTAAAATTCGTGGCGACACGCGGAATGGTGACGAGAACGCGCTCAACCTGCCGTGGGGCCAATTTGACCAACCGCCGATAACGGGGCAGCGTCGCACCAGTAACTCGCTGAGCCATTGGCGTCATTTTCTGCGCTGGCAGATAGTTCACGCTGCCATTGCGGGCCGTTGTTGCCGTCAATACCGCCACTGCAATTGTTTGGTGCGCGCTGCTGGGGTTGTAGAGAAGCACACTGAATTGTCGACTCGTCCCTTGGTGCACGCGTACTTCAAAGTAACCCCTTTGCGCACTGACCAGATTATCAGTCGGTAATTCCGGGCGCATCATAAACTGCGCACTTGCAGAAACAACTTGGGGACGCACAAACATAAACGCTCCGGCGCAAAGACCCATGAGGATGCTAACTGCGGCGCGAGTTAGCGTGGTCGAAATTTCATGACCCAAACAAAAATGCCAATTGAAGCGATCCATAGAATACCAACTCCTGCAGCCGTGTACGTCCATTTGTTGACCGGTTTCTTCACCGCCTGCTCATTGAGTGTCTTCACGGTGTGTTCAGCAACGCGGAACTTCTTCTTGAAAGTCCAGTTCATTGGAAAATGTGTGGCGTAGTTCTGACCTTGCAATTTCACCTTGATGAGATAAGTTCCCGGCTTCATGCTGTCATAATTCCACGAGATTGGTAACCGCATCGTTGAATTCGGGGCGATTAAGAAACCGCTGGCGTTGTACGTTCGGGTTAAGCCACTATCGCCCTCTCGCGACACACTCGCCTGCACCGTGGCCGCACGCAGTGGCATTGGCTTCGTATTCCGCAAAGTGATCCCAAGTGCTGGGTGCTTGTTAAAGAGAAATGGACTCGTTTGGACATAGTGCATTTCGGGGCCAATTTCATCAAACCGATTACCGCGTAACACTACCCCAATGGAGTAAGCATAGTTAGCGTGCACGGCGGTTTTCTTTTTAAGGTCCTTGTTGACTTTTTCCAGAAAATGCCAGTCACCATAAATCATGCCGCCAAACTGCTTCCGTGGGTATTTAATGGTGACGTTGATGACTTTCACCCCGTGTGGTCCAAGTTTGAGAGTCGCATCCCCTTTATCGAGCTTGGCAATGGTGGTCAGGGGAATTTTCAGCGTCGAATCAACGGCCACGCCTGCAGGTGAGAAATCAATGCCGCCACCATCCTGTGTGTAGGCATTGCGCAATTGCGACTTCACTGTGATTCGCTTATTAGTAAAGTTCTGAACACGCATTTGAATTTTCTGAACGGTATTAGGTGTTGCCTGCAAATCAAAGTAATTCTTGGACATGTTGACCTGACTATCAGGGAGCACTGGCTGCACTTCGAAATCGTTTTGGTCTGTGGAACTGGCCGCTTGCACGCTCTTTAAACTGGTTGCTCCCAGAACCAACGCCATCACGACAACAAATCCTAGTGCGAATTTTGTACGTTTACTCAAAGTCTTCTCCTTCTACGGCAGTGCTGAAGCCGTCCACGTTAAGCTGGTCGTATACTTGGCCTGCTGGCGAACGGTTGCTTTCGGCACATGCACCCCAACACTGGCACCACCCGTCGTCTGATTACCGAAGTTAAGCTGCCAGTTCTGAGTACTCATTGTGTTCTGAGCCCCTTCCCCAGTACTTGGCGTCTTGGTTGCCGTCAAAATGGTTTGTGCAGTGCCGTCGGGGCTCAATTCAAAGTCAGCTGAAGAGGTGTACTGGTAAGCGGCACTCGGCGCATTTTGCTGGACATCAGTGTTGCGGACCTGCAGATTCTTAAACCAAAGCGCCGCATCATTCAAATCGTGAGTACCATCACTGAATTGGCCATTCTGGCTGACACTTAATTGCCAGCTGGTGATGCCAAGCCGGTCGATAATCGCAACGCCAAATGGCAGTTTTTGACCAGTTGCAGCGCGCATCTCCCCCAGTTTGTAATCCCGATTACTCTGTTCTTGAGTGAAATTACCGAAGTCAATTTGCGGATCCGGGTTAAGTTCGAACATCCGCTGATCAAAGACGTAGGTCAAGGTCGTGTCCTCTGTCCCGAAAACAGGATCAGGAGCATTCGACGCGTCATAATTGTCTAGTGTGCCAGTAGGCGGCAACGCGACATCATAGGTGTAACCCCACAAACTGCGGTCACTATGGCTACCCGGCAGGTTGCCGCCGGGATTGTTTGCGCTCAGCTTAGTTCCAACTAGACCGGTAAAACTCTGCGTCCGCACAATCTTACCGGTGACACGGTCATAGTCACGAACGGTGATTTTTCCGTTTTTACCGTTTGCAAAAGTTAATTCACCATCAGCAACAGTGGCAAGCTGATCATCACTTTCCTGACTCCATGCTTGGTCGGTGTCCTGCGTACGCACGGCAGTAATGCCTTGGGCAGAATTCCACTTCACTTCGTAGGTTTTCGTCGTCCCGACGTAACCCGCAGGCGGTGTCTTTTCCGTCAGTTCAAAAATCTGGTCGCCGCTCTCACTCGGAACGATTTGCGCACGGCCATCATCCCCAGTGGTCACGTCCTGATTTTCGCTGCCACTAGTCGTCACATTCTTGACGTTAAAAACTGCATTTGCCAGGCCCAGCTTTTTGTTTTGCTGATCAACCTTGTGAATCACGAACGGTTTTTGCACGGGCAAATTCACATTAACCGTATTCGATTGACCAGTTTTGCTATTCCCAGACACGGTGGCCACGTTGGGCACAACGGTTTTGTCCGTTTGTTGTACAGTGGCTTGCAAACGCAGTGAGAACTGCTGACCTTCATCCAAAGCGTACGGAAACGAAACGGTATTGTCGCTGGTGTACTCGGCATCGCTGAGCGCCTGATATTGCCAATTAGTATCATCATCGGCAATCTGCAGTGAATTGGCTTTGTAGCTCAGTCCTGAGTCTAACTGGTCGATAATCTTACCAACACTAATGCCGGTTAAGTTTGCGTAATCCAACTGGTACTCGACCGTATCGCCAATCTTGGCATCAGTTGCGTTCGCAAAGTCCGTTTGTTGCGTCACATTTTTAACTTGCTTTTGCAGCACATACGTTTCCGGTGCATCACGTTTCACGTACTTGTAGGTAACGTTGTAAGGTGTTGACGCTGAGAACGTACCTTTATCTTGACCATCAGACGTATCTGCCGTGTAGGTGCCGGTGTACTCATACCAGGAATTATTGGACTTAATCCAGTTGGTGCGCCGGGTTGAAGCGTCCCAGGAATTACCGGTTTCACCATTTAAGGTGATGGCGGCCTGCAAATCCGCCCCACTATCATCTTGGAAATGAATGATCACAGGCTGTGCGCTCTGCGGCAGTTTGTTTACCGCCACGGCTTGGAACGTTTTATGGGGCCCAGTTGCGCCGGTGTAGCCGAATAAAACGTGATCGGATTTGAAGTAATCTTGGACATTCTTGATTTCAAAAGAACTTGAGGTTTTCGTTGGGCTTGCGCTTCCCGCGACGGTATTCGTTAAGGTGTACGTTAACACCCCACCCAGAACGCGCTGGCCGGCATCATAGGTAACTTTTGGCTGCCAGCTAACCGTGAATGGTTTCCACTGCGAGTTCGCCAGCGGCACGTTAAGAGAAACAAATTGCAAGTGACCAACGTCTGCCGAAACTTTTGTCGTTAACGGCGTATCCCCAGGACGGACAACTGCCAAATGGCCGTCGCCATCATTGACTTCATTGACGTCATAACGGTCATCGATGACATTGGAGTTGTTAAAGTAACTATCCATTTCAATCGAAAGGGCATTTTGAATATAATTCCCCAATTCACCGTACCTACTGCCGCCACCATCCGGGTCATAGCCCCACGGATAGGCTCCCAGGCCCCCACCCGGCGTGCCGTATGCGTGATAACCTTGCGGATCATTCTGTAAGGTAAAAGTCATCCCGTCAGCGGCTGAATTATTGCCGGTCATCGAGCTCCCAAAGTAATGAACGGTGTCGTAAGTAAACGCGTTGTTCAAATCAATACGCTGCTTCGACCAGAGCCCCCCAATCTGCCAAAGCCCGTTTGCGGGCGTCACAATCATGGCTTGCGGGTAAACCGTACTGATTACAGAATTGTTCTTAAAGTTATAACCACTGGGAATGGCAACATCATTCCGTACGAATGCATCAGAGATGCGCAAGTTGTTGGTACTTGCCGGTGGCGCTGAAGGCCAGTCACTCGCCCGATCGGCTTCAACACGGCTAGGCGAGATCAGAAATGCGGTGACTAGTGAAGCAAGCAACACAAGGGTCAAAGTGACTCGTTTCAACAGTGACTTCTTCATATGTCTAATCCCTCCTGTCTCGGCTATTTCAAAAAAGCGATGGTAGTTAAATACTAAAAACATGTATAATGAAAAAAGTGCATACGGGTACCCATACCCGTCTAATCCCGAAATTAGCATTGCACTACGAACACAATCATGTTCGCTTGCTAAGTTGCCGCTTAACAAGTGATGGTGAACGTCTGGGTTGATTGCCGTCAACCAGGCGCAAGGGCGCGTTTGCCGACGCGCCTTTTTTTGACCTCAAAATAGTGATTGAAGAAATCGTGAGGTGTTTTCGAACAATGTAAGTATACAATATCTAAAGTTATTTTTTGACGCAGAATTCTTTAGTTAAGGTTCTGGTTTTTGAAATTTAATCCAATTTATGATGATGAGTATAAGCCTGCACGTCATTTAATGAGCAAAAACTGTCAAATTGGCTAATAATTAAGCTTGATTTAGGTGATGATTACCCGCTTTAGATTAACTATTTTTCCTCTGTTTTCGATATGGAGCTGTCTTTATATAAGTGATTGCACTCATACATGCAATCATGTTGTGTCTTTGTTTCACTTTTTACCCCATCACATTATGTCACGCATCTCGAGCTTTCCATCACGGAAGTCTGTTGCAATGCTATTAAGCCTATCAGTTTGTGACGAATTACGGCTGGTTCAAGGTTCGTCGCGCGACATACTAATTCACAAATATAAATATGGGAAAGCAATCATAAAAGTAATACTCGCTTATTCCATTTAAGCAGCCTAATCATTGAGACTGAAATATGTAGGGCAATCGTTAACGTTGTTATTTATACGGGGCATTCGGTCAAAAATATCCCATATGGGCCACTTCGCGATTATTGACCCGCCCCAAAAGTGCCTATTTGCAAATGAATGCGTTAGAATTAAAGGGTTCGTCCAATTTCGGCTCTGGGAGGGCCTGGACGCAATAGAATTTTGCTTGGGAGAGTATTAATGGCAAATAAAGCAAATGAGGTTGACCTCCGCTCACGCAAATCAAAACGAGCTATTGGCAAAGCTTTCGTTCAATTGCTGGCAGACAAATCGTTTGAAACGATTAGTGTCATTGAGATTACGACGCTAGCCGAGATTGGGCAATCTACTTTCTACCGACATTACCGCGACAAGTATGATTTAGGCCGTCATGTGATCAACTATTTTCTCGATCACTTCGGCCAGCTATATATCCAGCGACTGGACACCAAAGGATCAAGCAGTAGTGCACAACCTTCAGACACCCGGTATGCCGCGCTACTAGCAGGGATTCGCGTTCTGTACACAATCAACACCGCTGAACTCAATTTTGAAGATTGTGCAATTAACCACATTGCGCAGCGCATCGAGCGCGATTTCTTGGCGTCATCCCTAGACCTCAAGTTTCCCGATGAAATCGCGCACGGTCTCGCCACACTCACCTACTGCTTTATTGTGAACATGGTACGACGGGGCAAAAGTTACTCAATTCCGGAACTGCGCGACCGAATTCACGAGTTTCAATACGCGCTGACTGAGCTGAATATTGCACTGCGTGTGTAGGCGACGTTTGTAGTCTATCTTGCTGACCCACACGCCAACATTTCTTCGCCAATGAAAAAGGATCTGCCACTGTATTGTGGTGGATCCTTTTTTCATTGGCGTTTCTTTCGAATCGACACCCGGCCAAGCCGCACAGTCGCCGTTTTGTTTGCCGCTAACCGAGTCACGAGATTGCGCTAACAGCGCACTCAAAATGAGTGGATGAGGCGACATATAAGCCATCGCGTATGGTGCTCATGATTATTGGCCGCATTTTGTTGCGTATATTATCGACCACTTTTTTCAACGGCATTGAACACACTCACGATCCACAGGTGTTAAAGAATCGCGAAGCATATTTGCGACTCAGGGATAATTCGCAGTGTGCGTTAAGTTGGGCCTGTAGCCCACTCGCCATCACTATATTCACCACATTATTTGATTGCAAAAGTCCACTATTAGCATATGCGTATAGATTGCTTAATTTTCTTGATTAGACTTTTAACTAAAGGAAACATTAGTTTACAGCAACCGCGTCCCTAAAATAACCTTCTTTATTTAAAATAAGAAGGTAGCTATAAATCAGCAAAATAAAAATCATTAACAATGTTTTAACCAAATGACCTGATGCTCACCACAGGCGCTGCTCAACCGCACAACGATGATCAACGCCATTTCGTACCACAGACCCCGCTCCCCTACACCCCTACAGAAAGGAAGTCACGCGCATGTTCAATGAATACCTGCTGGACACACAGGCCAGCACCAACCTCATCATCTTCAAGTACCTGAAAAGCCACGACACAACCAGCGTGACTGTTGCCGAGCTTGCAAAAGTACTCGACTCTTCCTATTCAAAGGCGCAACACGCGCTCAACACAATTCTTGCAGATCTTGCCACGATGCAGAATATTCCCCTCGAAGATGCCCCCGCTAAGATGGCAGGGTTCCGGCAACTCGCGGCTAACATCTCCCGTGAGGACTACCGGCGGCACCTGCTGACGGATTCGCTCGTTTTCAAACTGTTTAACGCAATTTTTCAGGGTGACAACGTGGACATTGCGGGTTTTGCGATAAGCAATGACAGTAGCGTCTCGACTATTCGGCGTAAGGCTGAACCGCTGCGCGACTTTTTGCTCGATAACGGCATTGTCTATGACACCAAGAATTCGGTCATCAGCGGCAACGAGGTCAACATTCGCACCTTCCTCGCGGCCTTTTATACGGATGTGTACGGCGGCACGACCTGGCCGTTCAGGACCATCGATCAAGACCGTATCATCGACCTGTGCACGGTGCTTCAGCAGAAGCGCGACGAACTGGGTGGTGAACACCTCGATTACATTCCCTACAACCGCATGATTAGCCTCGCTGTCCAACTCCTGCGGATGCAGCAAGGCCACTACTACGTCATGAACGCAGCGGTGAATTCATTACGGATGCTGGCAGATGATATTGACGAATTGATTTTCACGAGTGCCAATTTCCCCGAAGTGCCGCCACGCACGCTACTGGCTGAGCAAAATTATTTCTACTTCACCGAAATCATCCGTCTCAATTACAGTGGCAATGACAGTTGCTTCCAGCAAGGTATTCGCGCGTTTTTTGCGCGCAGCAATAATCCAGTCGGCCAGTTTGTGAGCAAACTACTGCAGGTGCTCAAGGTGCGCCTCGACCAGATTACCTTCATGGAAATCGAAAACAACAAAAGTACCGTCACCAACCTCTACCGAATGGCTTATGCCTACTACGCGGTTGGTGCGGACTTCACCGACATCAACTACCTCCACGCAGAGAACCAGCAACGCATCGCCGTGCATCCGCTCTGCGGCATCATCGATGACATGCTCAGCACCATTCCCTTGCGTGCCGATACGCATGTCTTTAAGCGCTTTGCACCGCGGTTTACCCATTCACTGGCGCTCCTCATTTTACCGACAGTTGGACATTACGCAGCGCAACCAATGTTAACGGCCCGCCTCAGTTTCGACTTCATCGACTCCGACGTGCTGGATGCCATGGCCGTGCTTGAAAACGGCGGTTGGGTGCGGCAGCTGCCAAGTAGCTCGAATGCTGAAGCGGATGTGGTCATCACGACCGCGACTCAAGCCAAACGCATGCTTTCCGAACTGGAAGGTAATGTCGATCCTGGGCAACTGCCAGCGCGCAACGAGAACCAGCGCATTATTTACTGGAACACGGCGCATACTGCACGCGATCTTAAGTGCCTGTACGACATCGTGATTGACCTGGCGCACAAGAAACTCGACTATCTCACCATGAACCGGAATCTGACAGCACGGTAACATAAAAAGACGTCCAATCACTATAATCGTGGTTGGGCGTCTTTTAGCTATATTCCAAGGATCTGCTGTTTCTTCGCAGCAAATTCTTCTGAAGTAATAACACCAGCGTCTGCCAATGTCGAAAGTTGTTTCAATAGTTCAATATCATTGAGCGTCAAGCTTTCCTTTACTGGGTCTTCTTGTTGAGATTTCTGGTCAGTGTGAACAAATTTGAAATTATCAAACTGAGGTGCATTACTTTCAGTCAATTCGGAGCGAAACCGCGAATTAAACCCTTTGAAATCAGTTAATTCAACGATGATGGTTGAGACGTCCTCGACGTGGCTTCGATTTTTATCAATGCTACGTACGATATCAGCGGAACGCCCGAACCAAATTCGTTTAAAAACGTAACCGGCAAAAGAACCGGTATCAGACACTTCACGACTATTCCGATCAACTTGAATATCATTCAATTGATATCGTGGTGCATTTTCATCTGTATCAAATCCAACCTTGCCGTCGCTAAACTGCATCAATTTGAACGCGTCAGCTACGATTCCAATCGAATCAGTGCTTCCACTAGTAACAACTCGAGCTTCATTACTGATATCCCGTTGCTGTGCCACCCGCATATCATCGAAAATATAGCCTGAAAACTTTTGTTGCTTCACGATTCCCGCATTGATTCTGAAAAGGAACATCATTAGACTAGCCGCTAATTCCTGACCGCGTCCGTACACAGCCCAATAACTGTTAGTGTTTATCGAAATTTTGTAATGGTCTTCATCGTCACTTTCAATTGTTAACTGGTCCTCAGTACTATCCACCAAAACACTTTTGAAAGTCAGGACTCCAGTTTCAATTTCACGCACAACTGCCAAACTATCATGTGACGCTGCAATAACAGCTGGCTTCCCGTTCTGTGTGTACCCGCATATTAAACGACTAACCCCACGTTCATCAAATCTCTTATTTTCAGAACAAACGTTAATGGCCTGTTCAATCAGCGTTCCGTGTTTTGGAGTTGCTTTGCCGTAACCTTCTGATTCAACAAACAGTTTATTTTCACGACGAACCTGATAGCGATAGTCAGCCTCATCTTTAATTAGCTCATTACCCAATCTGCATCCTCCATAAAAATAGCCGAGCGTTTATTGCTCAGCCATTGTACTTTTTACTCATTCATCAATCTACTGGGTCAATTCCCAGCCGCTTCTCGGCGGCCTTAGCGTTTTCCTCACCCTTGACTTCACGCAACATTTTGGCCGCACGCTTATCAAGTTCGAGTCCTTCAAGCAAGTCCGGACGCCGCAGGTACGTGCGCCGCAGACTTTCCTTCAGTCGCCAGTCATCAATCAGCTTGTGGTTTCCGTTCTGCAAGACAAAAGGCACGTCCATGCCGCGGAAAGTAGCAGGACGGGTGTACTGCGGATACTCCAGTAATCCGTTCTGGAAGCTGTCCGTTTCTGGGGAGACACTGTTGCCAAGAACTCCGGGAATCAGCCGCGCGGTGGCATCAATCATTGCCATCGACGCAATTTCGCCCCCAGTAAGTACGAAGTCGCCGAGGGAGAATTCGTCCGTTACCAGCGTGCGAATGCGCTCATCGTAGCCTTCGTAGTGGCCGCAGATGAACACCAAATGGTCCTCATGTGCTAATTCGTCAGCCGCGGCCTGATCAAACTTGCGCCCAGCTGGGTCCAGCAAAATCACACGCTTTTTGCCACTGTCGGCCGCATTAATGTCATCCATCGCCTCAAAGATCGGATCCGGTTTCAGCAACATCCCCGCGCCGCCGCCATAAGGCGTGTCGTCAACGTGCATGTGCTTGTCGTGGCTATACTTGCGGAAGTCAATCAGGTTCAGCGCCAATTTATCGTCTTCAACGGCCTTACCGATGAGGGATTGCTTCAGTGGCGCGAACATGTCCGGAAAAAGTGTTAAAACATCAATTTTCATCTGGATCCAGCCCTTCCGGTACGTCCACAACCGTCACTTTACCCGGTACATCAACCTTAAGCACCACGCTTGCAATGTAAGGCAGAAGCAGGTCCTGCTTGCCCTTTCGGCCAACCACCCACACGTCATTAGCACCAGGACTCAGAATCTCCTTGATGGTACCCAAAGAATTGCCGTCGACGTCCTGCACGTCCATCCCGATGATATCGCGGTAGTAGTACTCGTTTTCAGCTAGCGCCGCTTCGTCCAGCTTGTCGTCAGCAACACCGAGCATCTGCCCCTTGAACGGTAGCACCTCGTTAATGTCCTGGTAACCAGCAAAGGTCACGAGCACCATTCCCTTGTGGGTGCGACTACTGGTCACCGTCACCTTCTGTGGTGTCTTGCTTAGGACATAAAGTTCGGCACCCCTCTTGAAACGTTCCTGCGGAAAATCGGTGGTGGCAAGCACCTTGAGTTCACCGCGGATTCCGTGCGTGTTCACGATTTTGCCGACGTGATAATACTCTGGCATGTGGGTCCTCCTGTGGGTTGCAAAATTCTGGCTAAAATTAATAAAAAAGAGCCGGCCACGGCCGACTCTTAGTGCTTCTTACGTGTGTCCACAATATTGAGGCGCACACGCTTGGCGTATGGCGAACGCACGCCGTACACGACGGCGCGCAGAGCCTGGGCGACCCGCCCCTGCCGACCGATGACGTTACCGACATCTTCTGGCGCAACGGTCAGATCAAACGCCATGTACTCGGCGGTCTCATGAGCCTTGATGCTGATGGCATCCTGCTGGCTGACCAGGGGACGGACCAGATTCTCAATTAATGGCGCAATCTCGACCATACTGACTACTTGGTGAAGCGAGCTTCGTGGTACTTCTGCATGAGACCCTTAGAGTGCAGGATCGTGCGAACAGTATCAGAAGGCTGTGCACCCTTCTGGAGCCATGCCAAGGTCTTGTCATCGTCCAGCTTGATGGTTGCTGGTTCGGTGAGTGGGCTGTAGTAGCCGAGCTGTTCGATGAAACGGCCGTCACGTGGGGAGCGGCTGTCAGCAACAACAACACGGTAGAATGGGTTCTTCTTGGAACCCATGCGCTTCAAACGAATCTTAACTGCCATGAATGTAATTCCTCCTAGAATTCTTAACTTGTATAGAATACCAGAGCGTCGGCCGGCTGTAAAGTGTTTTTTCTTTACAGCCCTGAAGTTTTACAGAACCGGGGCAATTTGCGGCTATCTTTGCCTAGTACTCACCTTTGATCACAAAGTAGCTGCCGCGAATCGTACCAGCAAGCTTCGACTTTTGCCGGGCGAACTTGAACTTATCCGCCAGTGGCGTTGGCACAGCCATCCCGTCACTGAGCTTAAAGCCAACAGCGCGCTTGCCGCCGTCTGCCAAGGTATACAGCACGTTTACGCACAAGCCATCTTCATAGAAGACATAGGTCCACTTAATGCCCGAAACTGTGAACTGACTCACCTCAAGCGGGCGCGCCGAGATGACAATGTCGCGTTCAGCCAAAATGGTATTCACGTAATCGAGCACAGCGGGCTGTGTGGCAGCCGTTTCGGTCGTGAAGCTGTGCTTGTATTTGTTGTGGAAGTAGCGCGCCTCGTTCGCCCGCAGTCCTGCCAGTGCGGGTGCCACTGGGGAACTGCTTAGGCCCTCTTCAGAAACGTTCTTAAAATCGACTGTATCGCTCATTAACTCAGCCTCCATTTACGGTTTCGTGGCATCATTGTAGCGCTTTTGCACGAACAATGCTCATTTTATTTTACCGGCCAAATAGCGCAAAAAAGGGCTGTGCCAAAAGAATGTAGCACACGAATGTTACATCGTGGTCGCGTGCCGGCCTAGCGTTTCAGCGCGCAGTGAGACGGACACCGGAGGGCTCCCGCTATACAAGCAAGCACCGGTCAGAATCCTAAGTTCAGGATTGCGACTGGTGCTTGCTTGTATAGCGGGAGCTAACCGCCTTTTGGCACAGCCCCGTTCTGATTGCGTTACTTGTTCGTGACCCCGACGAAGTTAATCACACCGTTCGGGCTCAGTTGCATTCCCTTGATGCTCGTCTTCGTCAGGTGCGCCGCCCCGCGCTGGTAGAAGGCAATAACGCCAGCATCCTTCGTCAGAATCGCGGTCGCCTTTTGCATATCGTTCCACCGCTTGCTGGCGTTGGCCGCATCTGTAGTCGCGGCCGCCTTGATCAGCGCGTCGTAACGACTGTTCTGCCACTGACCACTGTTGTACGCGTTATAACTCGTGAACAAGTCAAGGAAGCTAATTGGATCTGGGTAATTCGCCCCCCAGGCTGATACCACCATATCGGTTTGATGCGCCTGACTCAGCTGCACCCGTGTTTTGAACGGCACGGACTGCGTCTTAACGGTCAACTTAGCGCTACTGCTGGACAGCTTGCTGAACGCACTCTGCAGGTATGCGAGCGTGTCCTTAGCATTATCGGTATCGTCACTCACAAGCGTGAAGCTGGCCGACTTGAGGCCAAGATCACTCATGCCGGCCTTGAACAAGGCGCGTGCCTTCTTGAGATCGTAACGACTATACTTGCCCGTCGTCTTAGCCGCCGTTTTGGCAAAATCTGCCCCGTTGACACTACTGTAAGTCATCCCGCTGGGAATAATGCTGCTGGCCGGCTGGGAGCCATCGCCTAACACCTGATCGATAAAATCGCGGCGGTTGATGGCCATGGACAAGGCCTGGCGCACCTTTTGGCTCTTGAACGCCGGTACCCGGCTTTGCGTCATTTCAATGTAAAAGGTCGCATTTTGCGGCACCACCTTGTAATCACTGCTAGACTGCATTTGCCGCGCGGTATCACCGGTCACGGTCACGTCATCAAGTTTACCCGCCTGGAACAAATTCAGTGCGGTTCCGTTATCCTTGACCACCTGACTTTTGAGCGTCTGCACGTGCACATTCTTGGCGTTCCAATAACGCGGATTCTTGGTTTGCGTCCAGTGATTAGCGCTGCCCTGCCAGTTTTTGAGCACGTATGGGCCGTTGAACGTCAGTGTCTTGCTGCTAGTGCCAAACTTATCACCGTACTTGCGCACCTGCTTGGCTTCAACCGGGTAGAAGGTCTTGAGCGTCATCAGTGGTTCAAAATACGGAACAACGTGGCTCAGGTGTACGGTCAGCGTGTTGCCCTGGGCACTCACACCGAGACTACTTGCCGGCTTCTTTCCTGCGATGATCGCATCGGCGTTCTTGATGCCGCTAAACAGGTAGGCGTACTCAGACTTCGTGGCCGGATCGACCGCGCGCTGCCAGGCGTAAACAAAATCCGCGGCGGTCACTGCACGGCCATCGCTCCACCGTGCAGTCTTGCGGATGGTGAAAGTGTAAGTTAGCTGATTAGCTGCTACTTTAGCACGACTGGCCGCCATGTCAGGTGTGAGCTCCTTGCCGTCATATCGGTACAGCCCAGCGTATACATTCGCCATGGCTTGTGCCGAAATGGCATCGGATGCTCGCGCCGGGTCCATCGTTGTAATCACATCACCGCCCATCGTCGAGATGGATTCGGCCGCCTTCTGCGCTTTCTTATCACTATGGTTACCACATGCAGCGAGACTAAATAGCAGAATACCCGTTGCACCTGCTAATAATGCCTTCTTCATTATTGCAATCCCCTATAATTTTCCCCAATATCGGCGCCACAGCCGCAAAAAAGCGCGGCGACGTAGAGCCGCTGCGCTTTTGCGAGGCCATTAAGACTTAAAACGCTTGGCGTTCTTCAGTCGCTTCTTCTTGTTCTTCTTCTGCTGCTTCATCATGCGGTTCATCGCCATCTTGCCAAGCTTGCCCTTAACACCGCCGCCCATCATCTGTTCCATACCGGCCATGTTCCCCTTGGTCATCTGGTTCATCATCTTCTTGGAGGCGTTAAACTGCTTAATCAAGCGGTTCACTTCCAATACAGGACGACCGGAACCAGCAGCAATACGCCGACGCCGGGAAGGGTTCAGCACATCGGGCTCAACCCGTTCCTGTTCAGTCATGGACATGACAATCGCCTTCATGTGCGCGATGTCCTTCGGATCCATCTTGAAGTTCTTGAGTGCAGGGTTGTTGGCCATACCCGGAATCATTTTGAGCAGGTCTTCCATGGGTCCCATGCTGGTCACCTGGTCCATCTGCGCAATGAAGTCGTTGAAGTCAAAGCTGTTTTCCTGAATTTTCTCGGCGAGCTTGTTAGCTTCCTTCTCGTCAAAATTCTTCTGGGCCTTGTCAACCAGTGTCAGAATGTCACCCATCCCGAGGATTCGGTTGGCCATGCGGTCAGGATAGAACACGTCCAGCGCATCCATCTTTTCACCTTGACCAGTGAATTTGATTGGCTTACCGGTGACGGCACGGATGGACAATGCAGCACCACCACGGGTGTCCCCATCGAGTTTGGTCAGAACGACCCCAGTAATGTCGAGTTGTTCGTTGAACCCCTTGGCAACATCTACCGCAGCCTGACCAGTCATGGCATCGACCACCAGCAGAATTTCGTCTGGGTGCGCGATTTCCTTGATGTCGGCCAATTCCTGCATCAACTTCTCGTCAATCTGCAGACGACCAGCCGTATCAATCAGGACGTAATCGTTGTGGTTGGCGTGCGCTTGTTCAAGCCCTTGACGCACGATTTCCCGTGGGTCAGTATCCGTGCCCATTTCGAAGACAGGCGCGTTAACGGATTCACCCACCACCTGCAATTGCTTAATCGCAGCGGGACGGTAGACGTCGGCTGCAATCAGCAGTGGCCGTGCCTTTTCGTTTTCTTCGAGGTACTTGGCGAGCTTCCCGACGGTGGTCGTCTTACCAGCACCCTGTAGCCCAGACATCATGATGACGGTCGGAATCTTGTCGGACTTGTTCAGTGGAACGGCTGATTCCCCCATGGTGGCGGTCAACTCGTCGTTCACAATCTTGACAATTTGCTGGGATGCGTTGACACCATCAAGAACTTCTTCACCGATGGCCTTTTCGCGCACCCGCTTAACGAAGTCCTTCACGACTCCGAAGTTAACGTCGGCTTCAAGCAACGCAAGGCGGATTTCCCGCATCGCATCGCGAACGTCACTCTCGCTAATCTTCCCCTTGCGGCGCAAGCCGGCGAAGGTATTTTGGAGACGCTCTGTTAATCCTTCAAAAGCCATTTATTTCTTCCTCCTACTGGGCAACCTGCTGCTGAACGGAACCCAGCAGGTGGCGCAACTTACTATCATCTGGATACTGGTCGTGGACGTACTTACCAAGTGCATCCACAGCTTCATTGGTTGCTTCAAACTTCGCAAGCAAGTGCAGCTTGGCCTCATACTCCTCAAGGGCGTTGGCAGAGCGGCGGATGTTATCATACACCGCCTGCCGGCTGACACCAAAATCCTCGGCGATTTCGCCGAGGGAGTAATCATCACCATAGTACAGCTCGAGGTATTCTTGCTGCTTATTCGTAAGTAACCCGCGGTAAAATGCGAACAGATTGTTCATGCGGTTGGTCTTCGCCAGTTCCATTTGATCAGTCCTTTTCATACTTATATAGGATACCGGCAAGCGCCTTCCCCGTCAACGTTTATCGCTGTCCGTCAGCGATAGTGTTTCAGTGACGAAGTCACGCTGGGCCTCTTTGGTGTTTTCATGACGCCGTTAGACGGTGGAGTCGGCAACTCCGGTGGTGGTGCTCTTGGGCTACGCTCCGGGAACTACGTCGGGCGGGGACCGCTTCAGCCCGCTATTGCGGTCTTCCGCTGGCGGAGTCGCCGCAAGAACGGCGTCAACTCCGCGCTCCCGAGATGATTGTGTGAAGCCACGACGGCAAATACGGCCGTCCTGTCTCCAAACAATCATCTTTTCGCCCGACTCCGTTCCCTGCACTTCGCCCAAGCACACCACCACCTCCGTGGCCGACACGTTACTGAGTGGCAACCCCCACAGAGACTGGGCGACGAAC
>NZ_RHNR01000042.1 GCF_003946025.1 Lacticaseibacillus songhuajiangensis
AACACCAAAGCAGCGCAGTCCCGTGTGAATCATGGGATTGCGCTGCTTTTTTGAAATTCTATGAATAATCCAGGATTTATATTGTTAACTTGATGTGGCTTTGATTACGGTTACACAGTTTAATCATACCAAACTTCCACCGTTTATTCCACTTGTATAACAATGTGTTCAAACGTAACCTAAAAACAGACGCTCCATGTGTTCGACTGAAAAACTGGTTATTCAGTATAAGTCCAAAAGGCGCAACAGCACCCACGACTTGAACGGCATCGATTGAAAGCCGCAAACCAAACACGCTTGCGGCCATCTAACAATTTAAGGACCTGCTTCAAAAAATCAAAACTATAGACATTCGCAAAGGATAAAGAACTGGAAGCTTGTTTGCCACGAAATTTAATTCACAAAGAGTAGCCATGTTACGGATAGCGTATACAAAAATGCCGCAAAGCATCCGAAAGGTTTGGCTCCATCCTAATTTTGGAAAATGATGGGTGGCTTCATCGGTAGATCACCGTTAAGCACCTCTAATAGGCTCTTGTCGATGTCGCGCTAACCCGGCATGGCAGTTCTGAATGTACCCGCTTATATCTGTGCACAAAGCTACCAACGCTGCGGATTCGAGGAGACACTATGAGCACCACCATAAGCTCTGCGTAGGATTCTGAGCACTGCTCTAAGTGTGTGCCTGGACAACACACAGCACGGTTCTTCTCGTATACGGCAACACCGGTTTCGGCAAAGTAACGCTGGTAGTGTCTGCCAGCACCACGGATCTGTTCGGTATTGCCACGCCTGAGTTCACTGCTAACTGTAAACTTGTTGCGATAAATCTGCTCGGCGGTTTGAGCGATGACGAAAGCAGCTTGATGGAGTGCTTGAAGCTTCCCCCGTTCGTCTAAACTGAGTTATTGATGTTGTCCTGTCGTGCTAATTTGAGAGTGGGCCATGATGGCTCCTTTCTTATATGCATAAGGTGCTTATAAGAAAGGAGTCATCATGACCTTTTTGGTCTAGTCTATAAGCTTTTGCACTTCAAGTTAAAATCGGAGTTACAAGAAGCCTGAACTCAGTATAACGTTTTGCTAGTTAAAAAAAGAAGCCAACAACGCTTCTCTTTTTTCGTGGGGTGGCACGTTTGTGGCACATTCCATCAGCACATTATATAATATTGATTTAGCAAAGTGTCCTAAAGGGCGGTTTACACCGCGATTCTAAATTTCATTCGTTTGAGACGTTTATTTCCCGGGAAATCCTGTCAACGCCGCGGACAACTAGCGGTATTCGACCGCCGCCGGACTGTGGCGAACGGTACGCCAACTTTACGCTTTGTGATACACTAGGGTGCAGATATGAGGAGGATTTTCGATGATTACACTGGCACTAGATACCTCAAACAAGGCGATGAGTGTCGCTGTCGTTCAGGACGGCGAACTGCTCGCGGATACAACTTTAAACAAAATGCGCACCCACAGTGAGCAGTTGCTGCCGACGATCGATCGCCTGGTCGCGCTGAGTGGGTTGCAGCCTAGTGACATCGACCGCGTTGCCGTTGCGCAGGGACCGGGTAGTTACACCGGGTTGCGCATTGGGGTGACGACAGCCAAAACATTGGCGTACACGCTGAATATTGAGCTCGTCGGGGTTTCCAGCTTGGCGACACTCGCGGCGAACGTGCGCAGCGATGCGGCCATCATCGTGCCGCTCATGGATGCACGGCGCGGCAATGTGTTTGCCGGCATGTACCAGTGGGTCGACGGGGCGCTGCGCAACGTTGCCCTCGACAAACATGTCGCCCTCGACCAACTTCTGGAAGAGGTGCAGGCACTGGGGCAGCCTGCGATTTTTGTTGGCGCGACCGAGAAAATGCGTCTCGCCATTAGTGCCACACTTGGTGGCAGTGCGCGCTTTACGGACGCGCTCAACTCATTGCCGCGCGCAGCCCGCATTGCGGAACTTGCCAGCGGGATGCAGCCGGTCGATATTGACAGTTTTGTGCCCAATTACCTGCGGCTGACTGAAGCCGAGGTCAACTGGCTGCACGCCCATCCGGGGGTCAAACAGACGAATTATGTGGAAAAGGTTTAGTCAGTACTTTCGAAAATGGTTTCCAGAACCGATTACTTTCCGCGAACGGACGATTACGGTGCGGGGGACGCGTTTTTCTTTGCGCCCGATGCTGATGCAAGACGTTGCGACCGCGCTTGAAATTGAAAACGCGATTTATGGGAATACCCCTTGGGACCGCTTTGCCTTCTTGTCGGAATTGCAAAAGCGGGGACGGACCGTCTATTTGGTTTGCACTGAGCTGACCTCCGGCGCGATTGTTGGCTATGTTGGGGCGTACTTTCGCGAGCAGCGCGCGCACGTGACGATTATCGCGGTGGCGCCGACATGGCAGCGCCGTGGTCTGGGCAGAATGCTGATGGATACGATGATTGGCCAGGCGCACCTGATGGGTTGCACTTACATGACTTTAGAGGTTGCCGTTGATAACCTCGGGGCGCAGCGCTTGTACCACAGCCTGGGTTTTGCTAACGGCCGCATTCGCAAAAACTACTACACAAACGAACACACAGACGCCATGGACATGAAGTTACTTTTCGCGGACCAGACGTCGACTGATGAGGAGTCATTATAAAAATGGAAAAGGACGAGATTATTCTCGCATTTGAATCGAGCTGTGATGAAACGTCGGTGGCCGTCATCAAGAACGGTGACGTCATCATGAGTAATATTATTGCCACGCAAATTAATAGCCACAAGCGTTTTGGCGGTGTCGTTCCCGAAGTTGCTAGTCGCCACCACGTGGAAGAAATCACCATTATCATTAATGATGCGCTGACGGAAGCTGGTATCAGTTACGGTGACATCGATGCCGTGGCCGTTACTTACGGTCCTGGACTGGTGGGTTCGTTGCTCATTGGGGTGACCGCGGCCAAAACGATTGCGTACGCGCACAACATTCCCCTGATTCCGGTGAACCACATGGCGGGGCATATTTATGCGGCCGCGTTTGTGGATAAGTTGCAGTACCCACTACTGGCGCTGATGGTGTCGGGCGGGCACACTGAACTGGTGATGCTGACGGCACCCGGCGAATTTAGCATCATCGGCGAGACGCGCGACGATGCAGCCGGCGAGGCTTACGACAAGGTTGGTCGGGTGCTCGGCATCACTTACCCAGCCGGTAAGGAAATTGACCGTCTGGCCCACCTTGGCCAGGATACCTTCGACTTCCCGCGGGCGATGAGCGATTCTGATAACTTGGATTTCAGTTTCAGTGGCCTCAAGTCTGCTTTCATCAACACGGTGCACCACGCTGATCAGATTAACGAAAAGCTGAGTCGTGAGGATTTGGCCGCGAGCTTCCAAGCCGCAGTTGTGGACGTCCTAGTGGAAAAGACTATGCACGCACTCCAGCAACACCCAGTCAAACAACTCGTTGTAGCCGGTGGGGTCGCGGCTAATCAAGGCCTGCGCGAAGCCTTGAGCGCGCGCCTTGCGACCGAGATGCCTAACGTGCAGATGATTGTGCCACCACTGCGTTTGTGCGGTGACAATGCAGCGATGGTCGGTGCGGCAGCCCACATCATGCGCGCCAAGAATATTTTTGCCGACGAAACGCTCAATGCACAGCCCAACCTGAATTTTGCGCGCGCGTAATCTGGGCTCACTTAAACAAGATAACGAATAGACCGTGTCCTCACGCCTTGGCGGGGAACACGGTCTTTTTGTGGCTTGCGGATTTCGGCGCCTATTCATCTATTATTCGAAAGAAACAATACGCTTTTTGTGAAAGTGTATGAATATAATTTTCGACATGCAAAACGCTTCCAATAAAGGGCATTCATGCTATGATTGAAAGAGCGTAAATATTTTGGGGGGAGACCAAAAAATCTACGAAACGGAGTAAATCAATGACGACAATACACGATGTAGCCCGGATTTCGGGCTTTTCTTTAGGAACGGTGTCCAACGTCATTAACCATCCGGAGAACGTTGCGCGCAAGACGCGCGCAAAGATTGAGGCTGTGATGGTAGAATTGGACTATTCACCCAACGTCATGGCACGCAATCTGAGTCTGGGGACCACCCGCAACATCGGGGTCGTGCTCCCGAATAACCGGCACCCGTACTTTTCGTACATAGTTGACGGCATCATGGAAGCCGCCTTTCCGACAGGGTACCGGGTAAGTCTACTGCCGACCAACTACGATGAGGACATCGAGCGGCGTTATTTGCGCGAGCTGCAGCAAAAGGCGTACGCGGGGATGATCTTCACCTCGCGCCAATTGCCGCTTGACGAATTGGTCCGTGCGACGCGTTTTGGCCAAATCGTCAGTTGTGAGAACGTGGGCACTCGGGCCATTAGTTCGGCGTACTCGGATCGTTTGCCGACTTACGAGCAGGCGTTGCGCTGGATTAAAGAGAGTGGTTATACACAGGTAGCGCTGATGGTGCAGCGCGGCGGCGAGGATAGCGAGACCACGCGGGACTTGCTCCAGGCTTACCGGAACGTGTTTGGACGCGAGCTGGCGGATAGCCGCCTGCGCCTAGGCATTGCTAACCGGCGTGATGGCTATGACGCGGCCTGTTTTCTGGCGGCGACGGACCCGGCAGTTGATTTTGTCCTCGCCAATGGCGACGACATTGCGGCCGGTGTGTACATGGCCTACAAGGACAACGGCCAGAAGATACCGGGCATCATGGGCACGGAGAACCAGTTGTCGAGTCAGCTCCTGCATTTTCCAACGATTAACCATCACCTGGAAACGCTCGGTCATATCGCGTTTAGCCTGGCTATCCGTGAGGGTGTCCGCCACCAACTGGTGAAATCTGATTTTATTGCGAGGAATTAAGTGTGACAAAGCGTTTAGCAGTTTTTGATATTGATGGGACATTACTGAACCACGCCCAGCACGTGTTGCCGAGCACGCTCACGGCGATTCGGCAGTTACAAGCAAACGGTGTCCACGTTGCCATTGCCACGGGGCGGAACTACAAAATGGCCAAGTGGGTGATTGAAGCAACCGGCATTCACGATTACGTGGTTTGCACGGGTTCCGCGCTCTACATTGCGGACCAGCTGGTTGAACAACAAGTGCTTGATGAACACGAAACACACAAAATGGTCCGCTTTGTCCGCGACTGTGGTGTGAACTTCATGGCTGAGTCCGCTGACGAGCTGTACGCCGAGGACGGGCATGACCTGCTGCTGCAAAAGGTGATTAGCGGTTCCCGGACTACGGTCATCCACGCACCCGGGTACAGCCTGCAGCACCCGATTGTGCAGGGGCTGGCGCTACTCAATCCGGAGCAGGAGAAACGCGCACCGCATTTTGAACACCTCCAATTCAAGCGCTTCTCCAAACTGGGCGTGGACGTGCTGCCAATGGCAGTATCCAAGGCGCGCGGCATTACCCGTCTAGCCGACCACCTGGGTGTGGCCACCGCGAACATCGCGGCGTTCGGTGATAACCAGAACGATAAGGAAATGCTCAGTGCGGCTGGAATTGGGGTGGCGATGGGCCACGCGACACCGGACGTCAAGGTGCTCGCTGATTATGTGACGACCGACTGTGATCATGATGGCATTTACAATGGCCTGCAGCATCTCGGCTGGCTGTGAGCAGCCGCAACTAGTACGGTAAGCAAAAAGGCACCAACATCTGCGAATTGTCAAAACAATCGCGGATGCCGGTGCCTTTTTGGTTTTGTTAATACAATGCTAGCCGCGAACGAGGGTTGCGGGTTCTTTCCAGATGAAGTGTCCAAGGGCCGAAACAACGAGGAAGGCCGCGGCAACGAGGCACACGCCGTTCCAACCGTAATGACTCCAAGCCCAGGTACTACTGAAAGTGCCCAAGGCGCCGCCCATGAAGTAGGCAAACATGAAGATGGAGTTGTTGCGACTACCGGCTTCGTGGCTCAGGGATTGAACAATGGCCTGGTTAGAGACCTGCCCGAACTGCGTCCCTAAATCTAGCAGGACGATGCCGACAATAAGCCCAATGAGCCAGTGGCCGGTCAACCAGAACACGATGAAGGCGAGACTGGAGAAAAGAATCCCCGCACCGACAGTCAGGCGCGGCGAGTACTGATCCACCAGTCGGCCGATAATGGGTGCAAACAGCACACCGGTGATGCCTAGCAGTCCCAGCAGCCCAGCAACTGCGCTACCGTAATGGAACTTAGCAGCGAGGAAGAAGGCAAGCGTGGACCAGAGCACGTTGGAAACGCCGAAGAGGGTGAATCCGTTGATTGCGGCCCCCTGCAGATGCGGCTGACTTTTGAGCAGGCGCGGCAGTGAGGCAATCACGTGCAGGTAATTCAGTGAATTGTGGCCTCGTGGATCAACCGGCAGAAATTTGTGCAGAACAATGAGCAGGCAGACGTTGAAGATGGCGGCAATCAAGTAAACGGTTTGCCACGGTACAACGCTGGCGAGTAGTCCGGCAAAAGACCGGGAGAGCAGAATCCCCGTGAGCAGGCCGCTGAGCACGGTCCCCAGCACTTTACCGCGGTGCATCGGTGCGGCGAGGTAACCAGCATAGGGGATGATAATCTGCGGGGCAACCGAGGTGATGCCGATGAGGGTGCTGGCGACGGCGAATACCGGCATGCTCGGGGCCAAATAGGCGGCGAGCAGGGCGACGATGGAGAGCACCATCATGGTTTCGATGAGGCGGTGCCGACGGAAAATATCACCAAGTGGCACGATGAGGAGCAGTCCGAAGGCGTAGCCCAGTTGCGTCAGCATGGCAACCACGCCGACGGTGGCCTTGCTGATACCATAGGAACTGGCAATTAAGCCTTCGATGGGCTGGATAAAGTTCAAGTTGGCAACGATGATACCAGCCGCCACTGCCATTAGTGTGACGGTTTTGGTGCCAATGTATTTGTTTTGCACGGTTTAGGTCCTTTCTTTAACAGCAATTGTTTCACCAAACAAAAAACCGCCACCTCCCGTAATCGGGATGGTGGCAGGTCCTTCTAGCCCTCGAGCTTACTTTGGAAATCTTCCAGCGCGATGCTGGCTTCTTCCCAGTCGTCTTCAAGCTTACTGAGCTGCTCAGTGAGCTTATCCACATCTTTTTGCATGTCTTGAAGCTTGATGGCGCTGGCGGCATTCTCCGGCTTTGCCATTTCGGCCTCAATGGCATCTTTTTGGTTCGTCAGCTCATCAATCTGCTGCTCCACATCGTCAACTTGGCGTTGCAGTTTACGCATTGCCCGCTGATCTTCCTTGGAAGCTTGGTAAGCCTTGTTCGCGGCGCTGGGGGCGGACTTACCGCTACTTTGCGGTTCAGTCTCTTCCTGCGGCGCGATTTTTTCCTGATAGTAATCCCAATTACCCAGGTAGGTCGTACTTCCGTGCGGACTGATAGCGATGGTGCGCTGTGCCAGACTGTTGATGAAGTAACGGTCATGGGAAACGAACAGCACGGTACCGTCAAAATCTGCCAGTGCGCTTTCGAGGACTTCCTTACTATTGATGTCTAGGTGGTTGGTGGGTTCGTCCAGGATGAGGAAGTTGTCGTGGTTCATGGCTAGCTTCGTCAGCGTCAGGCGCGCCTTTTGGCCACCAGACAAGGAAGCCACCGTCTTATCGACGTCTTCAGCCGTCAGCAGGAAGGCGGCCAAGGCACTACGGATTTCGCGTTCCGGCATGGTCGGGTGCTGACTCCAAACTTCTTCCAGCACCGTGTTCTTCGGGTTCAGGTTTTGTTGCTCTTGGTCGTAGTAACCCGGCGTGACGTTGGCCCCGAAACGGGCCGTACCGGCGAGAAACGGAATTTTGCCGAGAATACTCTTAAGGAGCGTGGACTTACCGACCCCGTTGGGACCGACGATGGCGATGCGTTCGCCCTTGCGGATTTCAAAATCAATTGGCTGTGCCATCGGCTGACCAGCTTCGTAACCAACGGCGGCATCAGTCACCGTGAGCACCACGTTCCCGCTGGACTTGGCAGCGCTGAAGTGGAAGTGGGCGCTGCTTTCGCCGGTCGGGCGACTGAGGCGGTCCATCTTCTCCAGCTGTTTGCGGCGACTCTGTGCCATTTTAGTCGTGCTGGCCCGAACTAGGTTCTTGTCGACATACTCTTGCAACTTGTTGATTTCTTCTTGTTGCTTGTTGTAGGCCTTCCAGGCGAGTTCTAGGTTGGCGGCGCGCTGCTTGCGGTATTCGGTATAGTTCCCGTGGTAGCGAGTGGCCCCAGTTGGGCTCAGTTCGTAGACCTCATTAACCGTGTGGTCCAGGAAGTATTGGTCATGGCTGACGATGAGCACGGCACCCTTGTACCCACGCAGGTAGTTTTCAAGCCAGGCGAGGGTATCGATGTCCAGGTGGTTGGTAGGTTCATCGAGGATGATGAGGTCGTGGTGGGCCAGCAGCATTTTGGCCAATGCTAGGCGGCTGCGTTCGCCACCGGACAGCGTGGAAATCAGTTCGTGGAAGCGGGCTTCTGGAAAATTGAAGCCGGCCAGCACGTTGCGAATTTCGGCTTCATAGCCGTAGCCGCCTTCTTCACGGAACTGGACGCTGAGTTGATCGTAGCGCTTGAGCACGTCCTGATACTGCTTATCGTCTTGCAGAATGGCCGGATCCGACAGCTGGGCTTCTAGTTCGTGCACCTGCTTTTCCATGGCCCGCAATTCAGCGAAGCCGTCGAGCATTTCGGTGTAGATTTCCTTGTCGGAGTCCAGACCCGCATTTTGCGCCTGGTAGCCGATGGAGATGCCCTTTTTATAGGTCATGTTCCCGTAATCGGGTTCGGCAACGCCGCGCAGAATTTGTAGCAGCGTGGTTTTACCAATCCCGTTGGGGCCGACGAGGGCAACGCGACCGCCGTCTTGAACCTGCATGTTAATGTGGGTGAACAGGTCGATACCGTCGAATGCGCGGCCGATGTCCTGTGCTTGAAGTAATATCACAATGTTTCCCCCTGAAAAAATATCTCCCTTCAATATAACACAAGCACCAATTTCATGCCGTGCGGGAGACCGGCCATGCCAGTCAAAAACAGTCCTGTTACTTCAAAATATGGTTTGCGTTTGCTGGATTGACTGCACGGTGCACTTTCTGCAAGTTCGTGATATCACGAACGCTGCGGGGGACCATGGCGCGATGAATGCTGCACCTAGACAATCCGCATAATTCTGCCAAAATGTTATCAAAAGTCGCCAAAATAATCATGCAAGCGCTTGAATTTCCGTATTTGCACGTATACCATTATACCTAGATAAGTGGCTGAACCATCTTGTGAATGGAGGCGTGACAGTTGGCAAGTGCAAAGATTCCCAAGGCGACTGCAAAGCGGTTGCCCTTGTATTATCGTTATCTGCAGTTCCTGGCGGACGCCGGAACTGCGCGGGTTTCATCGAACGAGTTGGCTGAGGGCTTAAAAATCGACTCGGCAACCATTCGGCGTGACTTCTCCTATTTTGGTACGCTCGGCAAACGGGGCTACGGTTATGACGTGACGGCCCTCCTCGCCTTCTTCAAGAAGATTTTGCGCCAAGACCATCTCACCACCGTTGCACTGGTGGGGATGGGCGCGATGGGGATGGCGCTCCTCAGCAACAATTTCCGGCAGAGTGACAACATGCGCATTGGCGCGGCTTTCGATGATAGCGGGAAACGGGCTGGCACTATTGTTGACGGGGTCCCGGTGTACCCACTGGTTGATTTGGAAAAACAGGTGCGCGATCAGCAGATTCACATTGCCATTTTGGCAGCGGGGGATGATGAAGCGCAGGCACTTTGCGATCGCCTCGTGAACGCCGGGGTGCAAGGAATTATGAATTTCACTGCGGTGCGGTTAAACACACCAACCAATCTGCGTGTGCAGAATGTGGATCTGGCGGGCGAATTGCAAACCCTCATTTACTTTGTGGATAATTTCGCGGCCGAGAAGGGTAAGTAATCAGTTTAATTAGCAGAAGACGTGACGGCGTGCTGAATGCCGCCATTTTTTTGTACCGAACCTGCTGGTGAATACCCGGCCTTAAGAAAAAATTTGCACTCTCTACATTTGTCTGCTAATTGCGCTCATGCCCGTCATGACGGCGTTTTGAAGCGATTTTGCTTATTTTTTGTCAATTATGCGGCTTGCATTCTGCTCTGACCGTGTTATAGTAATAATCGTGTTAGCACTTGAAACAAAAGAGTGCTAAATTCATCTAAAAACTAAAATCATCATGGAGGGATTGTCTTGCTTAAACCATTAGGAGATCGTGTCATCGTTCAAGTCACCGAAAAAGAGGAAACTGTCGGCGGCATCGTGCTGGCCAGCAACGCTAAAGAAAAGCCCCAGACGGCTGAAGTTATCGCCGTTGGTGAAGGCGCCCTGAGTCCAGAAGGTAAGCGCCTACCAATGTCCGTTGCCAAGGGTGACGAAGTGATGTTTGACAAGTACGCCGGTTCTGAAGTGAAGTATGAAGGTACCAACTACCTGATTCTCCACGACAAGGACATCATGGCAATCGTTAAGTAATTGAAATCCACAACTGAGGTGAATAATTAATATGGCAAAAGAAATTAAATTCTCTGAAGACGCACGTGCAGCAATGTTGCGTGGTGTTGACAAGTTGGCTGACACCGTCAAGACAACGATTGGTCCTAAGGGCCGCAACGTTGTGCTCGACAAGGACTATGGTTCTCCTGAAATCACCAACGATGGTGTGACCATCGCTAAGTCCATCGAACTCGAAGACCGTTTCGAGAACATGGGTGCCAAGTTGGTTGCAGAAGTTGCTTCCAAGACCAACGACATCGCTGGTGACGGGACCACAACCGCTACGGTTCTGGCTCAGTCCATTATCCGCGAAGGCATGAAGAACGTGACCGCTGGTGCTAACCCTGTTGGTATCCGTCACGGGATTGAATTGGCAACTAAGGCTGCCGTTGACGCCCTGCACAAGAACTCCCATGAAGTTTCTACCAAGAACGAAATCGCACAAGTTGCCTCCGTTTCTTCCGCAAGTAAGGAAGTTGGGAGCCTCATCGCCGACGCCATGGAAAAGGTTGGTCACGATGGTGTCATCACGATTGAAGAGAGCAAGGGTATCGACACTGAACTCTCCGTTGTTGAAGGGATGCAGTTCGATCGCGGCTACCTTTCCCAGTACATGGTGACTGACAACGACAAGATGGAAGCCGACCTCGACAACCCATACATCTTGATTACTGACAAGAAGATCAGCAACATCCAAGACATTCTGCCAATGCTGCAGGAAATCGTGCAGCAGGGTAAGTCCCTCCTGATTATTGCTGATGACGTTGATGGTGAAGCTCTGCCAACACTGGTTCTCAACAAGATTCGTGGGACCTTCAACGTTGTTGCCGTTAAGGCTCCTGGCTTTGGCGACCGGCGTAAGGCAATGCTCGAAGACATCGCTGTTCTGACTGGTGGTACCGTCATCACATCCGACTTGGGTCTTGAACTTAAGGACACCAAGTTGGACCAGCTTGGTAAGGCCGGTAAGGTCACCATCACTAAGGACAACACCACCATCGTTGAAGGTGCTGGTGCCAAGGACGCTATCGCTGAACGTGTTGCTGTGATTAAGTCCCAGATTGCGGACACAACGAGTGACTTCGACCGTGAAAAGCTCCAGGAACGCCTGGCTAAGCTTGCCGGTGGTGTTGCGGTTATCCGCGTCGGCGCCGCTACCGAAACTGAACTCAAGGAACGTAAGTACCGCATTGAGGATGCTCTGAACGCAACTCGTGCCGCTGTTGAAGAAGGTTACGTCGCTGGTGGTGGTACAGCCCTCGTTGACACCATCCCTGCAGTTGCCGCACTTTCCGAAGACGGCGATGTCCAGACTGGTATCAACATCGTGCTCCGCGCCCTTGAAGAACCAGTTCGTCAGATTGTTGAGAATGCGGGCCTCGAAGGCTCCGTCATTGTTAACCGCCTGAAGAGCGAAGATGTTGGTTTCGGCTACAACGCCGCGACCGATACTTGGGAAGACATGGCTAAGGCTGGCATCATCGACCCAACCAAGGTTACCCGTTCCGCACTCCAGAACGCTGCCTCTGTTGCCGCATTGATGCTGACAACCGAAGCCGTTGTGGCTAACAAGCCAGATCCTAATGCACCAGCCGCACCTGCTGCACCAAACCCAGGTATGGGCGGCATGATGTAGAATTCGCACATTAAGCGCTGCAAAGAAACGGCCACTACGGCCGTTTTTTTGTGCACAGAGCGGAGCCGAGCGATTAGGAATTGAGGATTAACGGGCTTCACAATAAGGACGTACCTTGTTCTTGTTGTGAAGCGTGTTAACCGCAGATTCCTGCTCGGCGCAGCTCGACTAGAAACAGAGCGGAGCGCCCCGGTTAGAAGGTGAGCATTTACGGGCTTTGAGTGGAAGGGCGCGCTTTGCCCTTCTACTCGAAACGTGTAAAGCGGAAGCTTCTGGGTCGCGGAGCTCGACTAGAAACAGAGCGGAGCGCCCCGGTTAGAAGGTGAGCATTTACGGGTTTTGAGTGGAAGGGCGTGCTTTGCCCTTCTACTCGAAACGTGTAAAGCGGAAGCTTCTGGGTCGTGGAGCTCGACTAGAACAACGGCCGTAAGATAAATTTGGTGATGGCTATCAAGTGCTCAGCATGCGACATTCTAGGGTCAAAGTGGGCACTTGCGATAACTACGCAAGCGGTTTGATTGCGGTATGACGGACGACTGGTCGTGGCTATCGATAGCAATATGGTGTACAATATTTGCTTAACTACGACAAAATTATTGACTTAAGGAGTTGATGAGCGTGAAGCTAACAGTATTTTGCGGTGCCCGCTTTGGTAAGCACCGGAGCTACGAACAGGTAGCCAACGCCCTGGGCTGGTACATGGGACGCAACGGTTTTGACCTCGTGTATGGCGGCTCCCAATCTGGTCTCATGGGCACAATTAGTGGTGCCGTCCTCGCCGCTGGTGGGGAGGTTACCGGCATTTACCCAGAAGGCCTGTTTGAAAACGAGTTGCCGCGTTACGATGCAACTCGCAACATTGTGACTAAGGACATGGACGAACGTAAGCGTGAACTCATGGAGCAGGGCGACGCCTTTCTCGTGTTTCCTGGCGGTCTGGGTACACTGGAAGAAATTGCGCAGACGCTTTCTTGGATGGCCATTGATTTGCTGCCGGTTAAGCCAATCGCCATCTTCAACATGAACCATTACTACGATTCATTTGTGGAGATGCTTCAGCAGTTTATTGGCGAGAATTTTGCCAACCAGGACATCATGGATCACGTTTTCGTGTCCGATAACTTCGAGGACTTGCTGACGGCCGTGCGTGCTGACTACGACGCTGACGACGCGCTGGAAGCAGCTAACTAAATTATTTCCCGGGAACAATGGCGCATCTCGCACCCGTCCCGTGGTATCGATGTTTCTAGCACCACCGATTTTACGGTGGCACAGTTTTGACCCTTTTCAAATTATTTTGGCTCATCGGGCACCTCCTTGGAGAATATCCCGTTGAGCTTTTTTGCGACTTCAAAGTTACTGTTGGGGTAAAGATGACCGTAAGTGCCGAGCGTCGTTTCGATGTCCTCATGTCCCAGACGTTCTTTAATCTGGAGCGGGTTTTCACCGAGACTGATCAACAGCGACACATGCGAGTGGCGGAGGCCATGCACGGTAATCCGCTGAACTTTGGCGAGTGTACTGTACGCGTCCACAATATCCAAAAATTGCCCGTCAGAGCACGGAATCCCATCACGTGAGAATACCCACTCGGACGTCACCATCGCCGCTTGTGCGACCTGCCACGCATCTAAGCACGCAATGGTATCATCATCAAGCGCCACGGTACGGCGACTGGCGGCAGTCTTTGGCGCTGGAGTTTCAAACCAGTTGCGGTTGTGATAGTCCATGGTCTTATTGATGTTCACCGTCTTAGCTTCAAGATCAACGTCTGTCCACTTTAACGCCCGTGCTTCACCGCTACGCAAGCCAGACATGAACATGAACCACAACATCGTGTAATCAAAGCGGCCAGTGTACGTGTTGGTGTTCGTCTTGGCGAGTACCTTTTGGAAGTCGGCTTGCGTCCAGAAATTGATCTTCGCTTTCTTCTTTTTGATGAGGCCAACGACCCGTACTGGATTCTCGTTGATGATACCAAGCGCCTTAGCACGTTCAAGCACTTGGCCTAACATAATGTTGATGGTACGCGCATAGGATTGCTTACAGTCTTTGAGTACGCTGACTTGCCAATGTTGCACATCAATCGGCCGAATTTGGTCAATGATGATGTCGTTGAACCTAGTCAGATACTCACTGTTCATCAAGACTAGCCGCTGACGGTAGGTGCGTGGCTTTACTTGGGTTTTGTACCAAGGCTTGAACACGTCTTCCATAAAGTCGCCAAACTTAGTCTGCTTGATGTCCTCATCATCGGCGATCCCCGCCGCCAACATTGCAACTCTTGCTTTTTTCGCCTCCGTTTTCGTTTTGAAGCCGCTGGCACGTTTTTGAATTCGTTTGCCAGTTCGTTTGTCAGTTCCTAAGCTTACGCGGAAGCTAAAAGTGCCGTCCGCCTGTTTGGTAATATGGTCTTTCGTAGTCAAGATAGTTCCTCCTTAACTGCGGAAAGGCCACTTGGTGCACCCTCAAGTTGGCTTAGTTTCAAGCCTAATACTGCGTCTACTGCTTCCACTGGAACACGGTCTACGCCTTTCTTACCGTACCATCCAAGGCCACGTTTGAGCAACAACTCTTTTGCCATTTTGATGATACGGCTTGCTTGCGATTGACTGTACCCCAGCTTGATAAGGTCAGCTCTAGTCATCGTCAGGAAGACTGGCTGTGCTGGTACGTTAATATTCAATCAAATCACTTCCTAAAGTTTGGTGGGAGTGAGATAATCAAACCAGATAGAACCCATATTTTATCTGTGAAGGGTGACTACTTGCTTTGGTCGGCGTAGTCGCTCTTTTTTGATTTCTCACGTTGCTTTGAATCGGTCATAACACCGTTGCGTTGGTGCTGAAAATGGTGGATCACGTCCCAGTGGCGTTGCGTCAACTTACCACTGTCGATGATGGCTTTGAGTTCGTTTGTGTTATTGTACTGGTCAATCAACTGCAACATCTTGAGTGAGGGTGCGACTTGCTTTCTCAACCACCGCGTAATATGGTCATAGTTTAACGGTTCTGGATTAGTGGAAAGTCGCAGCTTATCCCGATTGTTACCGATGAACGCCGCCCAACGAGGATCTAACACCCACTCACTTCTGGGTTTATGACTTGGCGTCAAGAAACGCAGATACTGATTGATGATGCCGAACACGACTTGTTCGGGATCGCGCGTCGCCAATAGATGTTCAACCGCTGTGGCGGCACGTTCGCGGCGTAGCCGCACTTCAAAGCGAGTACGGATCGGTTGATCTTCAATGGCGATTTCTGGGTGTTTCTGATGTTGCTCAAATGCCTTGTCGTAGATACAGAAATTGACTTCGCTTTGTGGCGAACCAAGGTACAAGGTGCGCCCAGAGGCGTGCCACTGTTTGGTGCGGTTGTCCCTGAACCCGCGAAAGCGTGAGCTGAATTCATCATGGTCGCACTTCTCAATTAGTGTTGGCACATCTAGTAATCCGTTGCGGTCGTTGATGGCTAAATCAAGTCGGGTGAAGTGGCAATCCAGTTTGAGACAAGTTTCGAGAAAATCGTACCAAGTTCGATGTTGCGATTGCAGATACGATTCGACGTAGCGACAACCTTGACCTTTCAGCTCAATCATTGTGCCACTGTCGTCTTTCGGGTTGTAATCTTCGGCATCCACATCTTGGTAAGGTGATAACATCATCTTGATCTCACCGCATGTTAAGGTTGCTGAATAGCCGTAGTGAGCGCCGTCGTGGAGATTGAAATGGATCGGGCTGATTTGGAACAGTTCGTTAATCAACTCTTCGTAGTCGTGCGTCTTGAAGGTGACGCTGAGATAGTCGATACAGACGTCCAGATTATTCTGACCGGTCAACGCACGCAACGCCAACGTCAGGTCTAATCGGGCTTTATCGTTGAGCGGCTTCTTGCGACCCAGCAGTTGATTCAGGTGTGACCGGCTGTAATTAGCCATGTCTGCGAGCTGACCTTGAGTAATATTGTTATCGCGCATTTCGTCGTGTACTTGATCAAGCCAATCTTTGTTGGTCATGCCGCCAATTAAGTTTAAGTCTTTGAGCATGTTAGCTCCTTTCCAAGCGTCCTAACAGCAATTCGGCGTTTTACCTATACGGTAAGGCCGTGCCACAGGCGCTTTATGCCTACCGTCGGATTTTTTGTTACTTGTATTTGCCCCCCTATTAGACACTGGGGGCTACAGCGGCCGGCTAACGCCGACCGCCGCCGCTCGCGCTAGCGGCTTTCGCGCTGCACGCCGCGCACGGCGGCGAGGGTTCCTCCTTTCATCACTAATCGTATTGACAAGCTATACGTTAACGCAATGATATCAAGACTTTCAACAGATTTCCTTAGCTTTTTCATAGCTACATAACTTTCAAATATAGTTGTGCAACTTGGTATAGGTATTGCTGTTTGGTAATCTGATAACGAGGTGATTAATATGACAAAAGTGCACTATTTTGGCCCAAATCTAAAACGGCTCCGTATTCAAAGCGGGTTATCCCAAGCAGAACTTGGAGCTGCTTTGGATACTCCGGTTAACGGACAAGCTATTTCTAACTGGGAACGTGAGAATAACCACCCAACCTACGAGAACTTGATCGGCATTGCTAAATTTTTCAATGTTATGCCTTCAGAACTTTTGAGAACAGAAAAAGAGACCGCAGTTGGAGAAACTACGGCCATTCTTGATCGAATTGACGAATATATGCCAAAGGTGACGGAAATACGTCGGGTTATGCATATGATGAAGGATTTCTCACCGCGACAATTAGATGGATTATCGGAACAGCTTGATCAAATCATGCAATACTTTCGCCCGTACACACCTGTTGATGAAGACGGTGAACCGGAAACGGATCAGAATGGTCGAAAAATCACGAAACAATCCAAGTATCGAGATATACCTATTAAGGAAATTCATCAAGTTTACCAGGAGCTTAAGGCCATACAATCATACCGGGATGATCAGCAGAAACGGGATTGACTGATAACAATAAGGGACTAGATACAATTCGATTTTTCCAAGCAAAGTAACAACTGGATTATCACCGCCGGCATCTAAAAAAGCCTGGCATACATGCCCACTGCAATCCACGGGTATGTATGCCAGGCCTTTATGCTTTCCAGAAACCCAACAGAATTCTATTGCCAATTTCTATTTTTTGTTTGAGATACTCTCTCGATATTCCAACGGAGTACAACCAAAAAGTCTTTTGAAAGTTGCGCAATAATAGCTGACCGACTGGAATCCAGAATTAGAACTAATTTCCTTTACTGACATATCTGTCTTTGCAAGTAACTTTAGACTGATGTCGAGGCGGTATCGTGTGAGATATTCGGTTGGGGTCTGTGCCAAATAATTACGAAAAATATTAAAACATCGAGTTCGAGAAACTTTGCCAGCATCGGCAATATTATCGATCTGAACTGTCTCAAAATAATGGCGATGTATATAGTCAACCATTTTCCAAATTTCCTGATTATTTACAGTATGTTCAGTATTTCGCGTTGAGTGACCCATAAATTTGATGCACCTACTCATGGCTTTCATACATTCTACCTGAACATCTATCATATTCGGCTTGGGGGTACTCATTAACCCATGAATTATCCGCGCAGCGGAAGCAAGCTCTTGTGCTGCCTCGCTTTTACAATCAAACAACAGGTAATCTTCTGATGACCGTCCAAATGAATTATCTATCTGCTTTTGAATAGAGCTACAGCTACTATCGAAAAGGCTTGGTTCGACAATCATGTCAATGAACGTGCACTCATCTTTGGTGTCGGAAAATCCGTAGTGCATTCTCTTACTGTTAACAAGGAGAATACTTTTTGGTAAGAGTGTAACAATTTGACCATTTATAAAAAAATCCATAGTTCCATCAAGAATAGAAACAATTTCGACCCCACTATGCCAGTGACACGCGCCCCAATATCCAAACTGGGAAAGTTTATTGATTCGCACATAGAGTGGAAAGTCGTTGATGTTATACTGCATTTCTTCAGAAAAATCTGAGAATACCTTTATTTCCATTTTGTCGCCTCTGTACGATTTTTATATTCATCCGCGCAATATTAACATTCTACCGCTAATTTCGCGCCTTATAATGGAACTATACTGATACTAGGAGTGAAGTTCAATGAGATCCGTAAAACTTATCGCTACAGATATGGACGAAACTTTATTAACATCAGACAAACACGTTCCAGAAGAATTTTATAAACTTGTAAGTCAGTTAGATCATGTCGGCGTTGTCACAGCGATTGCCAGTGGACGGCCACTGTACGGCCACTGTACACACTGAAAGCTCAATTTCCAGATTTGCCTTTGGCTTTCATTGCAGACAACGGTGGCGTTGTTGAATTTCACGGAGAATTGATTCATCAAGCAAGGTTAAAAACAGAAGATTATCAGAAGATGATCAGCTTTACACTTCAACAAACAGCTGGAATTCCAATTCTGTGCGGCCTGAACTCAGCGTATATTCCAAAGATTTTTGAAGCCTCACTTAATCACCTCGAGTATTTTTATTCCCTCGGTTTAAAATCGAAGTGCAACACCTGATAAAGCAGACCAATTTGCAAAGAAAGGAGGTCCAGTCTTATGAACTTGAATGTTGGTATTGATGTTTCAAAAGCTAAGCTTGATTTTTGTGGTATGGATAGTGATCAGAAGGTCATCTTTCAGGACTCTGTCTTGAATCGACCAGCTGGCACAAATGCCATCAAGCAATGCATCTTAGATGCCAATGAGAAGCACGACTATGAACGTACTATCATTGGCCTTGAAGCAACTTCTGTTTACAACGTTCTGCCTTCTCGTGCCTTAGAAGAGGACGATGAGCTTCAGGCTCTCGGTCTTGAAGTCGTTACCTTGAATCCCAAGATGACGCATCGCTTCAGCCAAGTGTACGATCAGGATAAAACGGATAAGGTTGATGCCCGTAACATCGCCGACTTTCTTCGAGTAGGCCGTTATCAAGTGCCAGTGCCTCGCGATGAGCGTCACATCGCGCTTCAACGGCTAACCCGTGAAAGGTTTCATCTGACCAAGGAAATGACTTGGTGTAAGAACCACTTCCTCAATAACTTGTACTTTAAGATGAACACGATCGACGCAGAGCTACCGACTTCAGTCTTTGGCGCCACCATGATGACCGTTTTGACCGATGAGCGGTACTCATTGGACGAGCTTGCGGAGATACCGCTAGAACAGCTCACCGATGATCTCAACAAACTTGGTCGTGGCCGCTTCGGCGATCCCGAAGCAGTCGCCCAGGCGCTCAAGCGTTCAGCACGTGACTCATACCGACTCGATAAGCAAGTGATGGATTCTGTGAATCTTGTCTTGGGCATGTATGCCAACGAGATCCGCATGTTTGCCAAACAGCTTAAAGAGCTGGATAAGAGCATCACCGCCTTATGCGACGCCACACCTGAAGCGAAGTGCCTCCGCAGTATTCCTGGCATTGGACCAGTATACGCGGCGGGTATTGTCGCCGAGGTGGCACAACCAGAGCGTTTCAAGAATGAAGCAAGTTTAGCCAAATACGCCGGCCTAGTCTGGCAAAGAAGTCAGTCAGGCAACACGGAGCGTCAAGCGACGCCACGTGTTCACAGCGGAGATCAGTACCTGCGTTATTACTTAGTTGAAGCTGCCAACAAAGTAAGAACGTACGATCCCACATTTGCCCGCTACTACGACAAGAAATATCGGGAGGTTCCAAAGTATCAACATCGTCGCGCCTGTCTATTGACCGCTCGCAAGCTTGTACGCTTAGTTCTCACTTTGATGAAGAACCATGAATTGTACCAACCTGCGAAAATGGTCTAGCGTGACTGGCGAAGTTTAACGGACGCTTCCCCGCAACCGAAAAATAAGAAAGTTGTGGGCTGGGGGAAGTGTACGCTCAACTTTCAAAAATAGATCTTAGAATCTTGCCTCAACTCCTTGACTCTTTACCACAAGACTATTTTTTAACGTTTAGACATTTAAACGTATAGGCCTTAAAAATGGTCGTCCAAAACGACTATTTTTTGCCTGCGACATCTGCCTCAAGCGCGGTGACCAGTTGTTTGAGTAGTCCGAGTGCGTCTGCCATGTTGGTGCGGTAGTAGCGCTCTGTTCCGACTTGGTTGACCGCTAATATTCCAGCATCACGCATCAACTTGAGATGATGCGAGACTGCTGGGCGTGACAGCGATAATCGATCTGTGATTTCACTGACGGTAAGTTGATCGGTTTGGCAAAGCATCAGCAAAATCCGCTGTCGGTTCTCATCGAGTAAGATAGATAATACCGGAGCGCTTTTTTGAAAAATCGCCAGCGTTTCCTCTGAATTATGTTTAGTCATCGATATCTCCCGTATAATAGTTCTAACGTTTAACATCTTAAACACTAAAACTTATTCTGTAGTCTTTGTCAAGTACAATTTAGAGGACATAAACATAGAGAATCAGCTTTTTTTCAAGAACCGTAACCCAGGCTCGATGTGTGCTTCGCTTGAAAATGACGGCACGGTTTGCTAAAATTTAAAAGATGTTATTAAACCTTAAATAGATCAATCGGTTGACGTAAGCTCAAGGTTTTCTCTTTCAGGGGTGTGAAAGAGGTACTTGGCTTACGTTTTTTGTATGAGGAGGTTTTGGTTTGGAATTTTTAGGCGCACTTGTCATCATTTTGATTGCTACCAGTTTAATCGGCCACTTGGCAGCGCGGATTGGTATTCCGGCAGTGATCGGTCAGTTGCTCGTTGGTATCGTGCTTGGCCCAGCATTGTTGAATTGGGTGCATCCCAATGAGTTTATCCATATTTTTTCAGAAATCGGGGTCATTATCTTGATGTTCATTGCCGGATTAGAGAGTGACCTTACGTTGTTGAAAAAATACTTACGTCCTAGTGTGATTGTTGCATTGTTGGGCGTCTTGGTCCCGATGGCGCTGATTTATCCAGTCGGGCTTTGGTTCGGACTGACCCAGTTTGAAAGCCTATTTTTAAGTGTCATCTTTGCCGCCACATCTGTTTCAATTTCGGTGGCCGTGATGAAGGAGTTGAACTTACTTGATAGCAAAAGTGGTTCGACGGTTCTTGGCGCGGCGGTGGTCGATGATGTGTTGGCGGTCGTTTTACTCAGCATTATGGTCAGTGTAATGGGTACGACGACGGGTTCGACCACGCAAATCCCACTGGCCCTGACTTTTTTGGAGCAGTTGATCTACTTTGTCGCGATTTATTTCGTCGTGCGCTTCATCGCCCCGATTCTCGCCAAGCTCGGGACCAAATTACTGATTCCAGTCGGACCGACGTTGATGGCTATGATCTTATGTTTTGGCATGGCGTATATCGCGGATCTGATCGGGCTGAGTGCAGTTATCGGGGCCTTCTTTGCCGGGATTGCGATTGCCCAGACGCATGTCGCTCATGAAGTCGATCAAAGTATTGAACCGATCGGCTACGCGATTTTCATTCCCGTGTTCTTCGTTTCGATTGGGCTGAACATGTCGTTAGCCGGAATCGAACACGACTTATTATTCATCGTCGTCTTGACCGTTGTCGCTACGCTGACTAAGCTTTTGGGTGCAGGTAGCGGCGCCAAATTTTCCGGGTTTGCTTTAGATGAATCATACTTAGTCGGTGCAGGTATGGTTTCACGCGGAGAAATGGCCTTGATTATTGCGCAGATCGGCTATCAAGCCAAGCTGATCAGCGGGGATTACTATTCAGCAATCATCACCGCAGTCATCTTAACAACGTTATTGGCACCGTTTCTGCTCAAACATGCTGCGCGTCGCATTAACGCCTAGATACAAAGATACGGTCAATCCTTAAATCACGGATTAGCGGTATTTGTTTGCCTACCCTTGCGGATCAGTCACGCGGTATTGTAGCCACAGCGTATCTTCGTCTAATACCGTGGCGGTTTGTAACCTGAAACCGATTTGACGCGTATGCTAATCGTGATTGCGCCAGAACTAAGCCATCGCAACGATCAGAGGCAACGTCGCATTGATCCGCTCCAATCCATTATGAGATCGCCAGCTGGGATTGGTGAGGAATTTACTGATTTCTATGTTCAATGACACGGCGGCCACCACAATACGTTGGCTCAGCACGGCTCATCCAGCAACTCGGCGATCATAAATTTCGCGCTTTCATTTGAGCGTATTCTTAGGAAAGACCTTAGTTTGGACCTATAATGCAAGGAAGAAGTGTTTGTAGCACTTAATCTCAACAAAAAGAGCCTACTGAAAATCAGTAGACTCTATACTTGAGATGGCACATTAGTGGCACATTCCAATAGCGTTTTAAATAATGTTGGGACAACAATACGCTCTAAAAAGCGTGTTATACTGCGATTATTAGATTTAAGCATTCGAGAATATTATTTCCCGGGAAATACACCCATAATCTGCCTGGCAGGACGTAAAAACGCGTCCTGCCAGGCTTTTTGTATTTCACTTTCCGCAGAGTTTGCTTCTCCCTCGGGCCAATGATATGGTGGGCGGAGCAGGACGATTTCTAATTATTGGGGGATAAATATATGGCAACGGCGCGCACAATCATTGATGGACAAAAGTTAAATCTGCAGGATTGCCAGGAAGAGTATCGTTACCGGAATTGCACTATTGACGCGGGCAGTGAGCGCGTGCATCTTGCCGGCGTTCAATTTGATCACTGTGAGTTTATAGGAGATTTTACGAACAACGAGCTATTTGATTGCGAATTGATTAGCTGCAACCTCGCAAATTTGGATTGGCACAAAAGTGTGTTCAGCGGCGTCACGTTTACTTCTTACCGGATGACCGGGGTGCTCATGGATACTTGCCGCTTTGTGCAGTGCGAGTTCCGCGGTGTTGGCGGCCAGATGTTTAATCTTGCGGAGTCCGAGTTCAATCAGTGTCGTTTTGCGGATTGTGACCTTACCGACAGTAGCTTTCAAGCTACCCGCTGCAAGGAAGGCTTGGCCTTTCCCGATTGTCTTTTGACGGGAGCGGATTTCACCGTCATCAATCTTAAGAATTGGGATTTCAGTGCCGCCCGCTTTGATACCCTGACCTTTGATCCGCAGCGTCTGCGCGGCCTCAAGCTGGCTTCTTGGCAAGCGCCAATTATCTTGGAATTGCTGGGCGTTCGGTTAGAGGCGTAAATTATCGTGGCTATTTAGACGCCCGTGCGTTAGAATGGCTTGTGTTTCAAAAAAATTAATAAATTTTTGGGAGTTAAACCATGCAACATCTTAAACGCTTCCTCATCGGTCGGCCGCTCAAGTCGTCCGAAGAAGGTGGGCAGAAGTTAGGCAAGTTAAAAGCACTGGCAATGCTCAGTTCAGATGCACTGTCTTCAGTTGCGTACGGGACCGAACAAATTGTTCTGGTCCTAACCACACTGTCGGCCGCGGCGATTTGGTACTCATTACCAATTGCGGCCTTCGTGCTCGTTTTGCTGCTGAGTCTGACCCTGTCATACAAGCAGATTATTCACGCTTACCCAAGTGGTGGTGGGGCCTATGTTGTTTCCAGTGAGAATCTAGGTCGCAACGCGGGTCTCCTTGCCGGGGGTTCGCTGCTGATTGATTATATGTTAACCGTGGCCGTATCCGTTTCTGCGGGTGCCGAGGCCATCACCTCCGCGATTCCAGCATTGTATGGACATCAAGTTACGATTTCTATCGTCATTATTATTTTGCTGATGGCTATGAACCTGCGGGGGATGAGCGAATCCGCCAATTTCCTGATGGTGCCGGTTTACCTCTTCGTTGTTGCCATTACGGTCATGATTATCTGGGGCCTTTACCGCATTGCCACGGGTGACATCCCGATGCAGGCCCGCGCGGCCGTGGGTTCCGTGGTACCAGGGATTTCGGCAGCGCTGATTTTCCGGGCCTTCAGTAGTGGTTCCAGTTCGCTGACTGGGGTTGAAGCCATCAGTAACGCGGTGCCATTCTTCAAGAAGCCGCGGGCGCACAACGCGGCGTCCACGCTGGCCATCATGGCGTCCATCCTAGGCTTCTTCTTTGCCGGGATTACCTTCCTGAACTACTGGTACGGAATTGTGCCGGTGGCAAAAGTCACTGTGCTGTCCCAAGTGGCCAGCTTCACCTTTGGCCACGGCTTCATGTATTATGTCATCCAGTTCGCAACTGCCTTGATTTTGGCAGTCGCCGCAAACACCGGGTTCTCCGCGTTCCCAGTGCTCGCCTACAATTTGGCTAAAGACAAGTACATGCCGCATATGTACCAGGACCGCGGGGACCGGCTGGGTTACTCCAACGGGATTATCACCTTGGCAGTTGGGTCTGCACTGCTGATTGCGATTTTCCACGGGAGCACTGAGCGGCTGATTCCGCTGTATGCGGTAGGTGTGTTCATTCCGTTCACACTGAGTCAGTCCGGGATGATCCGCCACTGGCTGCGCCTGCGGCCAAAGGGCTGGTTCACCAAGACGATTGCGAACTTCACTGGGGCACTGATTTCTTTTGCTATCCTGATTATTCTCTTCGTCTACCGGCTGCCAGACATCTGGCCATTCTTCATCATCATGCCCGTTCTGCTGGCGTTCTTCTACAAAATTCACAGCCACTACAAGAACGTGGCGGAACAGCTGCGCTTGCCGCTGGCTGCGGACGAGACGGCACTGCATGATTACGACGGGAGTACCGTGATTGTACTGGTCGGTAACGTGACCCGCGTGACCCGCGGGGCGCTGGATTACGCCCAGACAATTGGGGACTATGTCATCGCAATGCACGTGTCGATGGATGAAAATCCTAACAAGGAACAGGAAACCCAAAACGAGTTTAAGACGGACTTCCCTGATGTGCGTTTCGTGGACGTGCACTCGTCTTACCGTTCCGTTGTTGGGCCAGTCATCCGCTTCGTGGACATGATTGCGCGCAACGCCGCCAAGCGTAACTACACAACGACGGTGCTGATTCCGCAGTTCGTGCCGAAGGAAAAGTGGCAGAACATCCTGCACAACCAGACGAACCTGCGTCTGCGCGCTGCGTTCGCCAGTCGCGAGAACATCATCGTGGCAACTTACTCTTATCACCTCAAGAAGTAAAACAAAGCACCGGTCCGTAATGGGCCGGTGCTTTTATTGTCCGTCAGCGATAGCATTTCAGTGACGAAGTCACGCTGGGCCTCTGTGGTGTTTTCATATCGCCGCTAGGCGGGGAGGCCGGCAACTCCGGCGTGAGTGCGCTTGGGCTGCGCTCCGGATAACTACGTCGGGCGGGACCGCTCCAGGCGGCTTCGCCGTCTTTCGCTGGCAGATTTGCCGCAAACCTGGAGTGAACCCTAAAACTTGGACAACTTTTTTAACTAAATAACTTGTTGATATGAGGCATTCTGAAGGGCAAGTTT
>NZ_RHNR01000043.1 GCF_003946025.1 Lacticaseibacillus songhuajiangensis
GAAACACCAAAGCAGCGCAGTCCCGTGTGAATCATGGGATTGCGCTGCTTTTTTGAAATTCTATGAATAATCCAGGTAGAAGGTGCTACTTCTTTTTGTTTAAATCTTAGTGCTGTTCTTCCTCTTCATCATCATCACGACGACGTTTCAGAAGTCCCAGGATAGCGAGCAATGCAAGGATTGCAGCGGCTGTACCCAAGATTTCAGCCTGAAGGTTGTTACCTTCAGCCTCATCCGTCTTGACACGCATGATGTCAAGCGCGTATTCGGCATCGCCATTGGTCTGATCTGTTTCTGGCAGATCACTCTTGGACTGGCTGTTTGTTGTCGCCTCGCTCGCGGCTTCACTGTTACTGGAAAGTGTGGCGCTTTGAGGTTGAGCAACGAGAGTGCTCAGTTGACTCGTTGTGTGACCTGTTGCCGGCAGACTGTTGTTGACGGCCGCCCGACTCGTGGTTGCAACACTTGGCTGAACGCTAGCACTGTGCGTGCGAGAAACGCTCTGGGAACGAGTATTACTTTGTGTCTTGGAACCGCTGTGTGTCTGGGATGCGGAAGTCGTGGTGCTCAGAGACTTCGACATTGACGCGCTAGCACTAGTGGAAACAGATGCGCTAACTGATGCGGAGCCGCTGACGCTGGCACTCGTTGAAGCAGAAGCGGAAGCACTGGTGCTTTCACTTGTTGATGCTGAAGCAGAAGCGGAAGCACTGGTGCTTTCACTTGTTGATGCTGAAGCAGAAGCCGATGCGCTGACGCTTTCACTCGTTGATACTGAAGCGGAAGCAGACGCACTGGCACTCTCGCTAGTGGATTCTGAAGCTGATGCAGATGCACTGACACTTTCGCTAGTGGATACCGAAGCGGAAGTAGACGCACTAGCACTTTCACTCGTTGATACTGAGATAGAGCCAGATTGTGACGCGCTTGTCGAATCCTTAATTGAGGTGGACAGGCTAGAACTGGTTGACAGACTCCCTGACAGTGATGCTGACGTACTTGCGGAGATTAGGCCGCTGTCACTCAAACTGCCGGAAAGACTTGCCGATGCGCTCGCGCTCAGCAGACGGCTTGCAGAATCACTTCCGCTAAGCTGCGCTGAACGACTGCCGCTCTGCGAACCTACCAAGGATAGGCTCTTAGAGACGGACGCAGATACTGAGACGAGACTCTCACTCAGTGCCGATTCAGAACCGGACTGTGAAGCCGAAGCAACCGCAGAATCGCCATTGCTCTGTGAGAGTACCGCAGACTGTGAACTTGAGGTGCTCAGCTCGATGGAACGAGAGCTGGATTCACTCGTACTGGTCGAAGCAGATTCCTGATCGACCGGTGTTGTCACAGGGTTGCGTGATTCGCTAAAGCTCAGTGATGCGCTTGCCGAAATGCTTGCAGACTGCTGAACGCTGGTCCGCTTGCTAATCGACTTGCTTGTAGATTCACTGGAGCTTGTCGAAGCACTGTTGCTGAAGTCTGTAGAACGACTAGCAGAGGTGCTACCACTGAGAGAGTTTGTCGCACTTGTTGAGTCGGAACGAGAAGCAGACGTTGAAGTGCTGTAGACAGCACCCTCAGACTCGCTTGTCGACCGCAATGCGGATTCGCTCGAGCTCAGACTTGCTGACTGAGACGCTACTACGGAATCCTTGGCCGATGTGCTTTCGCTGACCGACTTACTTGCGGACTCGCTGCTGTTCATTGAGGTCCCTTCGGAAGAGCTGCGTGAGTTGCTCAATGAAACATCAGTAGATGCACTCTGCTGTGCACTGGTTGAAAGTGAACCAGATTCGGAAGCAGAAGCTGAGAGATCCGCATTCTTCGATTCAGAATCAGCAATTGAATCACTGACAGAATCAGAGTTAGAACGGAATTCAGATGCTGAGTTAGAAGTACTCAGCGATGCATCTGTCGAAACACTTGTCCGCTTGCTACTGGACTGGCTATCCGAAACACTAGCGGAAACGGAAAGCGAGTAGTCCAGGCTGTCACTCAGACTGTTGGAAAGACTAGCACTACCACTGGCAACGCTAGCACTCTTCGACATGCTGGTGCTTGCAGATTCAGATTCGGAGAACTGAGCCTGAGTACTTTCAATCGTTGACTGACTTGCGGAGAAGCTTTCACTGACGGAACGGCTGCCAGAGTAGGAACCTGACAGACTGGCGCTCTTGCTATCACTACGTGATGCATCCGTGCTCAGACTTGCAGAGATTGATGCGCTCATGGATTCGGTTGCCTGGTGGCTTGCGCTTTCCGTGATTGATGCACTCGCACTCTTGCTTGCTGAAGTCAGAATTGAGTCAGAAATGGATCCTGACAGGCTCGCTCTCTTACTACTGCTTACCGAACGGCTTGCGGAGAAGGATGCGCTCTGACTGCTTGAGTTGCTCTGCTCACTTGTTGGCTGTGGGTTCCGGCTCTTGCTGTCGCTATCGGACAGACTTGCCGATTCACTTGCCGACTTGTCAGCGCTGATGCTCTTGCTCTGCGACTTGCTCGTTGATTCGCTCGTGCTCAGAGAACTACTGTTGCTGTCATCCGTTGACTTGGACCCAGAAATGGATTCAGAGATGGAACCACTCTCACTAATGACCGTGGATTCGCTTGCGGACTGACTTGCGGAGATCACACCGCTCTGGCTAATGGAACCAGACTTCGATGCGGACAGGCTCTTGCTGTCATCGACCGATGTGCTCAAGCTGCCAGACTTAGATGCGGACTGGCTGTCGCTCATCGAGTTGCTGTCGGAGACGAACGGTGTGATTGAATCACTGTCGGACGCGCTCTTCGAGCGACTCTCACTAACACTCGCAGACTTGCTGTCATCAATTGAACTGCTTTCGCTACCGCTCAGGCTTGCCGAAATCGACAGGCTCGTGTTCGTGCTCTTGCTGTCATTGACAGAGGTGCTGATTGAACCAGAGTTTTCAGCGAACTTGGAATCGGAAATCGAACCACTCAGTGATGCGGAGGTCGACTTGCTGATCCGGCCGGAGTTACTCAGGCTGGCACTTACGGATGCGGAAACGCTCAGTGAACTGTTCAGAGAATCGGACAGGCTGCCAGACTTGCTGGAGCTATCACTGTGGCTCTTCACACTCTCAGAGTTACTGAGACTTGCGGAAGCCGAATCAGAGATGTTGCCCTTTTCACTGTCAATCGTTGACTGACTTGCGGAGAAGCTTTCACTGACGGAACGGCTGCCAGAGTAGGAACCTGACAGACTGGCGCTCTTGCTATCACTACGTGATGCATCCGTGCTCAGACTTGCAGAGATTGATGCGCTCATGGATTCGGTTGCCTGGTGGCTTGCGCTTTCCGTGATTGATGCACTCGCACTCTTGCTTGCTGAAGTCAGAATTGAGTCAGAAATGGATCCTGACAGGCTCGCTCTCTTACTACTGCTTACCGAACGGCTTGCGGAGAAGGATGCGCTCTGACTGCTTGAGTTGCTCTGCTCACTTGTTGGCTGTGGGTTCCGGCTCTTGCTGTCGCTATCGGACAGACTTGCCGATTCACTTGCCGACTTGTCAGCGCTGATGCTCTTGCTCTGCGACTTGCTCGTTGATTCGCTCGTGCTCAGAGAACTACTGTTGCTGTCATCCGTTGACTTGGACCCAGAAATGGATTCAGAGATGGAACCACTCTCACTAATGACCGTGGATTCGCTTGCGGACTGACTTGCGGAGATCACACCGCTCTGGCTAATGGAACCAGACTTCGATGCGGACAGGCTCTTGCTGTCATCGACCGATGTGCTCAAGCTGCCAGACTTAGATGCGGACTGGCTGTCGCTCATCGAGTTGCTGTCGGAGACGAACGGTGTGATTGAATCACTGTCGGACGCGCTCTTCGAGCGACTCTCACTAACACTCGCAGACTTGCTGTCATCAATTGAACTGCTTTCGCTACCGCTCAGGCTTGCCGAAATCGACAGGCTCGTGTTCGTGCTCTTGCTGTCATTGACAGAGGTGCTGATTGAACCAGAGTTTTCAGCGAACTTGGAATCGGAAATCGAACCACTCAGTGATGCGGAGGTCGACTTGCTGATCCGGCCGGAGTTACTCAGGCTGGCACTTACGGATGCGGAAACGCTCAGTGAACTGTTCAGAGAATCGGACAGGCTGCCAGACTTGCTGGAGCTATCACTGTGAATTGAAGCACTAACTGAATTGCTTGCTGAACGAGACTGACTGCCACTAAAGCTAGAGGACAGACTTGCAGATGCACTAGTGGAATCAAACTTAATGGAAGAAAGTGACCCAGACACGCTGGCCGAAATACTGCCATCAAGTGACGCTTGCTGAGAAAGTGCCTTAGAGGTGGATGCCGATGCAGACAGGGATTGAACCGTCTTAGCAGATTCAGACGAACTAACAGAAGCCGCAACAGACTGTGCACTCTGAGAAATACCAGACAGTAACAGCGACAATAACGCACTGTCATCCAAAGAGCCCGAATCAATCAAGCTTACCATCTTGCTATTCGAAATAGAATCAATCTGGTCCTGTGTCAGGCTAGGTGTCTTCGACTGACTTTCGTATAGTGACCGACTTGCCGACTGACTACTAGACTGCTTGACACTCCGGCTAGCAGAATCAGACTTTTTGACACTGTCAGCTTCACTAACGGATGCACTTTCGCTAAAGCGTGCAGAGGTGCTTGCAGACAAGCTGCTACTCAACGAGTTGTTAGCACTGCCGAGGTCAGACTTAGATGCGGAATCCGATGTGCTGAACCAGTCAGTCGCAGAAGTTGCGGTCGACTTGCTTGCTGACAGACTCCGGCTGAACCATGTCGACTTAGAGTTTTCTGCCGACTTGCTTGCGGACGTGCTTGCGCTGTACAACTTGGACACGGAATCGGCAAAATTCAGGGAGTCACTATCACTGGCGACACTTTGCGATGCAGACGCTGATGCATCCAACTGTTCAGAGTCGTATTTCGACTGTGAAGCCAAAATTGCAGCCGATTCGGAGTCAGAAACTGACTGCGCAGAATCTAATACTGCGCTTGTTGATTCCGACAAACTCTGGAATCCAGCATCCGATGTTGAAGCACTAAGCGACGCATCAGTAGACACGCTCTTTTGTGCAAGGTCGGAGTCGGATGCAGATTCGCTTGCGGAAATTGACAATGAACGGTTAAGACTTGCGCTCTGGCTGCCGGAAACACTGGCGGCTAAGGATGCAATGCTGTGGCTCTTCGATGCACTCTGAGATGCTGAGTAGCTCAGAGAGGCGCGTGCACTGTCACTCAGCTTGGTGGATTCACTGGCGCTCAGACTTGCAGAGCGGGACGCGATGGCAGAGTCAACCGTAGAGTTGCTATCAGCCAACTGCTGCGAAGCGCGTGTGGAATCACTCAGCGTTTGCGACTGTGATGAGGCCGCCGATGCGTCTACAGATCCTGCTTGGCTCAATACGAGTGAGTCGCGAGCAGACGTGGACTGACTAACAATCACGTGCTGCGAATCTGCATCGGAAGTAGAGGCAGACAGGCTTGACTTCAATGAATCTGCTAATGACAAGCTATCACTGGCCACGTATGACACATCGCCGTCAGTAACATTGGCTTTAGAACGTGAAGCAGATGCAGACTGTGACAAAACGCGCGAAAGGCTGCTACTACCGGAAATACTTGCTGCAGTGCTTGCAGACAAGCTAGATACCACACTCTTAGAGAGTGATTCAGACAGCGAGGCTGCTGCACTATCATCGGCGGAAGTGGACAAGCTGGCACTTACCGAAGCGGAAGCAGCAGCGGAGGTGCTCCCCTGCTGTGACTGAGCAGTCGACTGTACTGCCGAAAGACTAGCGCTCGTGCGTGCTGACGCGGATGCAATCGTTGAAGCTGCTGCGGACAAGCTATCCGCAACGGACTTGCTGGTAGATTCGCTGTAATCCAAAATGTTAGCGCCCGTCAGGCTCCGAGCATTGCTGAGCGAAATTGCGACTGAATCCTCCGCCGCCTTGGAGACGGATGTTGAATCCGAGTAGCTGGCGGAAATTGACCGGCTGTTGTCCAGACTCCGGCTCTGTGAACTGACCGTGCTCAGTGAGGTCGAAAGTGATTCACGCTTAGATGCAGAGTTCTTTGCAGATGCAGATGCACTAGCAGAGACACGGTTCGTTTCTGAGAGCACACCTGAATCAGTCGCACTCTGCGAACCACTCTGGCTCGAGATTGAGGAATCAACAACCGAGCTAGCAGCACTCTGGCTGCCACTCTTTTCGCCACTCACGGAATCGTTGTACGACTTCGCGATGGAATCAAGTTCGCTGCCATTTGCTGCGGTCACAGCACTATTGATGACCGATTTGTTCTGATTGTAATTGTTACTGAACGCCTTTGAAGCAACAGACGCCAGCGAGGAAATCGCCAGTGAACTAGATTGTGATGCCGCCGTCGAAAGAGACTGGCTGTCAGCTACCGACTGACTTTGTTCTGCAGTGAGTGTGCCAATTGTTTTGTGTGCACTGTCTGCAAGAGAGTTCTTTGCGGAAAGCGATGCGGAGAAAATTCTTGAGTCTGCATCACTCTTAGAATTGGCCACCGAAACGGAGTCACTAAGGCTAGCATCCTTGTTGGAAACAGAATTATTCGATGCTGTGATGCTCGAGTATACGTTGTTCTCGCTCAGGTCGAGATTCGTGATACTACCAATCAGTAAACTGTTAGATTCGGATGCCCGCAGAGATTCCTCAGCGGACTTGGAAGCGGACAAGCTTCGGCTAGTGGCCGTCGATTGAGACAGCTGTGCAGATTCAACTGCTGACAGGCTTTCACTCTTGGATTTACTGATGCTTGTTTCCGGCGTGATTGCAGTACCAGCTGCAACTGAATCAGCTTTACTCTGTGAAATAGACGTCGAGGTTGACGCCTGATCAGAATCATAACTCGAGGCAATCGCGCTCACAGATTCAGAGAGTGAATCATGCATAGACTGAGCTTCTGACAAACTTGTCGAAACGCTCTGCTTCAGTTCCTTTTGGCTATCTAAGAAGAAATTGTGGTTAGCGACCTGCTGACTCAATACTTCGGAAAAGTCAGACTGTGATGTGGACTGAGAAACACTGGCAGAGGCGGACAGTGAGGTGAGCAGACTGTTCTGCTTGGCAGTAGAAGCACTAGCCTTGGCACTTATCGTTGCAACAGACTGAGAGTGGCTTAAGGACGCGGACTGACTGCTTACAATTCGGGCACTATTACTCAAAACTGTAGAGTCTACTGCAGACTGACTTTCCTTCGCCAAAGAATCGTCGGCATCATCCAGAACGGACTTTTCGCTAGCACGTTCTGAAACCTGAATCGACTCAGATTTGTCTTTAGACGCAGATGCTGCGGCAGATGCACCCTGCAACGCCGTATTCAGACTAGTGATAGAGTTTGCAATGGACGTTGATTCTGCAGCACGGGAAAGGCTGAAATCAATTGCAGACTGAGAGGCAGAAATTGAGGACGCCTTACTTGATGCATTCAGAATTGAATTACTGAGTTGCACACTCTTACTCATGGATGTCGCGGAATCCGCTGTATAAATGTTGCTCTTAGAACTGACAGCAGATGCCTCAGCCGAAATCCGTTCACTTCTGCTTTGAGATACAGACGCGGATTCAATTTTCGAAAGGCTGAGTGTTGCAGAGCGACTGCTGGACATACTATCGAACACCGACAAGGATGCACTATTCTTCGCGGAAACACTCATCGAAAGTGATCCAGATACCGACGCTGACGCACTCGCTTGGTCACTCGCAACAGCGTTCTGAGTGTCTTCGCCGTAATTCTTGTTGAATTCATCAGCAGAATTACCAATCAAATCCATTTTGCTGTTTAACAGAGACGTGGACTGTTGCGTCGACTGAACTGCCGAAAGACTCTCACTATAATATTTACTCAGTGACTGATCAAAATTCAAAGATTCACCAGTCGCTTCGTCCTGGGCTATGGATTCAGACACGGTCTTCGACTGCGAGGCCAACTCAGATTCATATGCAGACCCTGATGCACTAAGCGAATTGTAAACAGATTGATCGTCGCTATCTCGCGTTGAAACCGACAAACTATTCGCAATTGAAGTACTATCACGCTTATAATCAGAAACTGATGCCGAAATCGAGCTAGCGCTTGACTCACTGTTAATGATGCTGGTACGAAGTGAGTTTGATACGCTAGCAGACATTGACAATGATTTGTCACGATCAACATTGTTGACGATTACGGTTGTCGTTTCCGATTTTTTAACAGCAGTGCCATCAGCATCAACAAGCCCAGAATCATACGTAATGGTAATCTGATAAGTGCCTGCTGTCGTAGCCTTACCGTTCGTATCGGTTGGTATGCCGCTTGTATCTACACTTAAGCCAGCCACAGTGCTGCTCAGATTAATGCGCTGCCCATCAGCACCAATTAAAGCGGAAAGATAGTCGGCACCGTTCTGTGACACCGTGTCACCCACTGTAATGGAAACAGCCTTTGTAACGATAGGATCCACAACAGTAATTGTTGCGTAAGTCCAATAAGTGTTGCTGTCACTGGGTCGTTGTGCACGCGTTAATGGATTCGGATCTGTAGTAAATTTTCCTGTCACAGGATCTTTATATGTCGGCAAAGTTGCACTAGTGTAAGAAATTGGAACATAGTAAACCGAATTTGTACCATTGAGCAGGTATGCACCTGAAGTACTATCATAGGTTAAATCAGGGTTAGAGCTAGTAATCGCCTTCAAAACAAAATCACTCATGCTGTCTTCACTCATGCCGTCTAGAGTGTCAGACATCCCTGTCAGTCCGATTGCAAAAGCACCTTTCGGTGTACTGCCGTCCGTAACGCCTGCTAAAGCAGTGATAACCTCGTCGGCAGTGCGAACAGTACCATCTGGTAACGTGATGTTTGAAAAAAGCAGATTTTCGTTAGCCGTCAATATGGTCCAGAGGTTTGTACCTTGCCAAGCAGCAAAGGCTTCGCCCGATACAACCGAATTGGTCCAATCTGCTGAGTGTGAAGAAATCATCTTCACCGTCGGCGTCGTGTTCGCAACCGCTGCCGAAGCCGTAGCCAGCACTTTCCCGGCAGCCAAAACAGCGCTGCTTGCACTATCATCAAGCACGTTGACGGTAACCGTCCCGTTTTCGATGGTGTACTTCGCACTCGTGGTGGCGATGGTGACGTCCTTTGCCCCATTTTGTGCGGCGTACTGGGCGATGTTAGCCGCCTCAGTACTAGTAATTTCACTAGTGTCACCCATGGTCACGATCAACTGATCTGCAGATAGAACTGCAGAGTCGGTGCCGCTAAGACCGAGGTTTGCGCCCACCGCCGAGCCGCTTGCCGAGAGTGAAGCCGTTGCAGATGCGCTCGCGAAGGCGGAGCTGCTCTGCTGACTGCTAGACGCACTCGAAGAAGCGCTAGTCGACGTGGTCGTCGAGGCACTCGTGGAGGTGCTTGTTGAAGTTAAATTTGCAGTTGCGCTGGTCGACTGGCTGCCGCTGGCTTGCGCTGCGGACAGGCTTGCCGAGATACTCAGCGACTGCGAAGTGCTTGCAGAAACAGACAAAGAACTTTCTAGAGATTGACTTTGCGTGTTTGACGCCGACGTCGAGCCCGTGTTTGAACTAGCAGGAATCCTCGCGCCGCTTTGATTAACTAAAGCGTCTCCGTCCGTTACTTGTTTTTCAATGCTTGGTGTTGTCGCCGCGTGACCGATTAGCGGCATTGCAAATAAACCACCGAGCAATCCACTCAGTGTGGCCGTTCCAGCAACCATCCATTTTTTACCAGACTTAAACATCCGGAAACGGACTTTGCTATTATTTTTAAAAACATCATCTTTTTTAGACCGGAAATAATTCAATGGGGTCCCTCCTTCGACGCCGTCACTGCGTCCTTAGTATATTTTAACGCACGTTTTCAACGAATATGACGCAGTATTCATAAGCTAGTATTTCGGTTTTTGGTTTGTAGATATGACTTTTTAGATAAGTCTTACAAAATCAATAGGAATACATCTATCAGCGTTACGCAGTAATTCATGGCGTAAATCAAGAATTGACGATCAACTCATCTTTGGCTTGAAAAATACCATTCGATTAATAACGAGATTTATTTATAGATCACGTCAAATTCCGCGCAAGTCCCAAGTTTTTCTTGGACTAAGGAAGCTAAAAGTAACCAGGCATTTTTCCGTCTAACCAGGCCAGCATTCAAACAGCGCTTACACTTCAAGTGTAATTAATCGTTAGTATAAGCAATGATTAACACTTATTTCTCTCATTTTGAATGAAAACAAAAAAATTGGTTTACTTCGTATATTTTTTACGACGTAAGCCAATTTTTTGCATGATTGTTATTCAATTTTGGCGAATATTGCAAAAATTTTAATGATTTGATAACAAATACGCTTTATTTAATTCATCAGCGCAGATTCAACTGCAAATCCATCGCCAGTAATGCACGTCGCAGGTAATACCCCGAACGTACAGGCATTGCGAGTCGCTCAACGTTCAAAATGAGCTGATGGTAATCCGGAGTCGTCACGCCCTGTAGGGTCTCCGCAATTGCGTCAGTATTGGACAACTCGATGCCAAGATTATTCCGCCGAAGCAACTCAGCAAGGGGTGCATCCCCCGTATACAGCAAAGGCTGTTTGGCCGCCAGGTGAATAGCAATCAGAGCGGCACTGTCGTCAGTGAACGTGCGGGTACGCCAGTTATAGAGGTCGTCAACGACGTACACCAACTTGGCTTCGAAGCCATGGATGCCCTGCACGAACTCATGGTGCCAATTCGGGGAGCCATTACTCATGGGCCACTGCACGAAGACAATATCGTTGCGCTTGAGTCCGCCCAGCAGACCATCCATGCGGCCACGGAGCACGTTTGCCGGTTCATCTTCCCATTGGTACAGGAAAATGCCGAGTGGTGCGAAGCCAATCTCGGTAGCAAACACTTCCCGATCGTGGTGCGCCTTACCGGCACCACCGACGTTCCACCACGGAAACTGCGGCGCAAGGCTGGCACTTAGATGAACAAAATATTCGGTCATACAAGTTCCGCCTCGATTCTCACCAGTGCAACTTCGCGGGCAGCGGGCACTCCCTTGGATTATGTAAAGCAGTGAACACGCACCGCGTGTCCCTGCAGCAAAAACGTCCGCAATGGGTCCGCACGCTTTTGTTTCTGGCTTATTTTGTGACCACACTCAAGCGGTCGGTTGGCACCCCGTCCTTGGCAAGTCGGTCGAAGTCCGCCTGGTTCACCAGCACTTCGTCGACGTAACCCAGACGTCCTTCCAGAATCGCCAGAAGGTTGCCGCGGACATTGCCGTTCTCATCGTAAGGTGATTCCACCATATCGAGCACCACATGCGCCTTAGTCTGGCTGACAGCATCCAGTTCCAAACCGAGGTAAGTAATAGTAATTGTGTCGTCGGCCGTCGTCATTTTGGCAACCTCAGCGCCCAAGAACGCACCCAACGTATCGTACTTGGCGGTCACCTTGTGCGTCTTGGGGTCTTCGACCGTGATCAGATTGATGGCGCCGTCGTAGTAGAAGAAGCGCACGTGCACCTGCTCGGCGTTGTCCATGAACATGATTTCCTGCATATCGCCATTGTAATAGAGGATGTTTGAGAAGGTGCTGCCATCAAAGGCGAACTCGTGCACCCAGTCAATGCTGCCATCTGGATTCAGATAGCGAATGTCCTGCGCCTGGCGGCGGGTGCCATCAAACAGGTACTCCATCCCGATGACTTCGCCGTCCAAAATAAGGGAAATGCTGCCGTCCGCATTCATGTAAACCTGGGTTTCTTCCGGCACCGGCAAATCGTTGAAGAAGCGGTAGCCCTTCTTGTCGTAGGTGCGCCCCGTCAGGTGATCAATCAGGTTAACGCCCTTGATATTCTCCTCCTTGAGTACCTCGCTAAAACGCGGCATGGAGGTCAAAGTCATCAGGGTGCGGCCATCGCGACCAATGCGGGTCTTTTGCGTTTTCCAGGCGTCGGTGCCCAGTTGAATTTGATTAATTAGCTCGTAGTGCATCGATAAGCTCCTTCCACTTGCCTGCAATGACATGATCCTGGAATTCGGTCACGGACTGCTGCGTACGCTTGACCAGCTTGCCGTAGTTCGCCTTGAACAATTTGCGCAGGCCGATTGCCAGCTGGTTCGCTGAGTATTCGTCATCATCACGCTTGAACGGCTGCAAGAAGCCGTTCTCGCCGTCGTGCACCAGCTCTTCTGCCCCGAAGCGCGCCTTGAAAGTCACAACCGGCAAGCCAGCATTCAGTGCTTCAATATAAGTCAGCCCAAAACCTTCAGAGAAGGATGCGGAGATGAAGGCATCATACTGCGGGTAAACCTTGTCTAGTTCGTTGGACAGGCCTTTCAGTGTGATGTAGTCTTCCGCCTTCACTTCCTTGATGGTCTTTTCAATCTTATCTTTGGCTTCACCCTGGCCATAGATGTCAAAGGTGATCTTCTTGCCCTCCTGATGCAACTTGGCCACTGCGCGAACCGCCAAGTCAATGTGCTTTTCGGAAGCCAGACGGGAAGCCGTAATCAGCTTAAATGGTGTGTGTGCTTCGGCTTTCTTGTAGTTCTGGTTGCCGTCGCGCACCCCACCAACGGGAATCGTCACGAATTTATCGCCAGCATCTGGGAAGTCCACCAGCAGATCTTGCCGCTGAAGCTTGGTTGCCACCACAATTTTGTCAATCCACTGCTTATGCTCAAGCATGTACTCGTTGTAGTTATTCCACAGCGGGTGACCCGGCACGTCGCGGTCAGAGAGGTGATCAGCGTGAATCACGTCAACGATTTTGACGTTCGGAATCTTCTTGGTCATCAGCGCGACCTCGTTCTCCTCGCCGCGGTCGATGATGAAGGTGCTGTTGCCGCCGAAGACCCGGTCCAACTGCTTGTAGAAGAACTGGTGCAAGGTCACGAGGTTGTGGAAAATCAGGTGCTGACCGTTCTGATTGAACAGGTGGACGTTGGTAATCAGTGTCTTGCGGTGCAAGTCTTCCTGATATTCCACCATGACGCGGCGCTCGCCGGTGGCCTCGTTGAACATCTCAATGTGGCCGGTGGATACCATGAGCACGCCGCTATCCGGCTTGTGGATGTCAGGGTACTTCACAAAATGTGAAACCCAACGCATGCCGCCACTGGTGATACTCGTGTTCATCCGGTTAGTGTTCGTACTGTCTTTCACCAAGTTCTCGCTAGGCGTAAAGCGCTTGGTGAGGCCGTTTTGCAGGTAGTCATCACCAAGGACAAAATATTCCCACATGTTGATGACCTGATCATCACGCAATTCCCACTTGTCCATTGCCTCATGTAGTTCCTTGACCATTTCGACAAAGACGAAACGGTACGGGATATGTGCCTGGTCAAAACGCTTGGCCCGGTAAAACTCGGCGTGTTCAACACCGGAATTACCGATGCCCATCGCGCCATCAATAAAGAAGTTCATATTAGTCCTCCAGTTAATTAATCGGTGGTGTTAATAATTTGGCAATCGCACTCGTGTCTGGACCCGCTGCAACGATGCGTAGCGGTCCCTCTGCGCGGCGTTGGTTAACAAATTCTGCCAGTGCGTGCGGATTTATGCGTGTGCCTGCGTTGACCCACCAGTAATCCGTCTGCCGTGCGAGCTGCACCGGCAAGGCGGTGACGAGTTCGCGGCTACCGCACAAAACTAGACAGTTGAGGGCCAACTGGCCGGCGCGCAGATACTGCACAGACTGGCCATCTTCTCCGAGCAGCAGTTGTCCGCCGGCCAGGTCAGTGGTTTGACCGAGGAGCAGTGAGCGGAATACAAAATGAGTATTGTTCAGACTCACGAGTTCAATCGTGTACCGCCGCGCGTCATCCGGCACCGTGAACGTGGCGTCCAGCCCTTCGTACAGGTTATCAGCGGCAACGTGGCCTTGCGCATCATAGAAAGTGAGTGCCAGTGCGAGCGAATTGACCGGTTCATAATCGGCATCGCCGTGCAAGCTGTAGCTCAGCCCCCGCCGCAGTGTCGGCATAAAGGGGCCGCGCCCCTGGTTGTCAGCGCTACTCTGCCAAGTGTGGAGCGGCCGACCGGGACCGGTGCGGCCGTTAGTGTACACCACGCTGCCATCACGCTCGTAGTCGATAATGGCGCCGTAGCCCCACACGTTAGCGCCGTTACGCGGCAGGCCCAGCAAGTACATTAAACTCATCACGACCTCCTAACCTGCCTCGCGGCCAAAATCTTGCGCCAGCATGTGACTATAACGACCCAAAAACCAATTGACGACGCCGGCTGTTTCATCATTGTGCCGGCCAACGAAACCCTTTTGCCAAATTCGCACCGTTGGATAGCGGTTCTTGAGGTCCGCCTGCACGCTCGGGAAGGCGTCCTGATCATAATCATCATCAAACATGTACGCGAAGGCAAAGGTCGTGTTCGCAAAATGCCCCTGCCGAAACTGTTTCCAGAAACGGTCGTTAAGGGCCTTGATATCCGCATGACTGGTACCACCTTGGAGTAGCAGTAACATGTCCAAACTCGTCCCGAATTCATTCGGACGCTTGATGCGGTTATTCTGGGCGATAGTACCCAGGTGCACCAGCGGTTTGCCGACGATGATGCCGTGCGGGTTGAGCCGGGCCCCGTAGTAGAGCGAGGCGAAGGTGCCCATAGAAATGCCCGACAGGATGAGTTGGTCATTCGTAAAACCCAATTCATCGAGTCGGTGCTGGATAGCGGCGGTGAGCCGGTCTTCGAAGACCTGACTGCCCATGTAGAAACTGCCGCCTTCTAGCCGTGGGTCCATGATCAGCATGAACGGCGTGCCCATGCGGCGCATCATCCCAAAACCTTCGAATTTCTCGGCGGTCTGATAACCGGCGAAGTAGACACACAGCGGTGGTTTTAGGTCGCCGGCATCAAAGTACACTTGCACTTCCTGCTTCATCCCTACCGGGTCAACAACCTTCTCGCCGCCAACCAGGGTTTCACCATAACCACTACGAGTGCGCCGCCAGTGGATGTCACCAATCTGCGCCGTCCCGCGGCCACGTACGTACAGGTGCAATTGCAACCCGCGCGGATTATACATTTGCAGCACATGCACGCCATCGTAAAGGTCTTCACCGGTGGCGGTGAGGATGTCATTCAGGTCGGAATTGATGCCATCGAAGGTCTGTACCTTCCCCATCAGTTCCAGATCGCCACTAGTTGCGTTCTCGACCACGACGTCCTGACCGGCATTCACGCCGACCCACATCACCTGATTGACGGAACCAATACGCACCCAATCAGGCCCGAAGTCGCCGCTGAATTCACGGTACGCCTCACCCACCTGGCGCACCGGACCATCATACGCGGGATCAACAACGAACTCGCTAAAGTCAATTTTGTAAGTATTCTGATCAGAGTAAAAGCTGCCGTAAATCGTGTTCGCGAGCGCGTCCGCATCGGCAAAATCCATGCGGTGGGCGCCCTTAAGCTCCAGAATATGCTGCGCAGTGTCACTTAGCTGGACACTGTTTTCCACTATAATCCGGTTAGCCGGCAGCGCGGTCAGCTTCGCCACGTCTGCAAGCCACGGACAGGTCGCATCAATCAGCACAACGGCGTCGCGGAAAGTCGGGTTCCAGCGGTCCTTCTTGAACAGGGGCTGCTTGGGAATAATGTCGCCAGTATCCACCGCGGCCCAGAGGTAGCGGTAGCCATCCGGCAGGAGACCAGCAAACGGCAGTGCCTGCTTGCCCACTTGAATCACGTCAACATAGCGCTGTGCCATTAACCAATCACCTCTTTCCACGCCGCCATGATGTGCGGCGCTGCATATTCTTCAATCAGGTCGGCGCTGCAAACCAGCGCTTCGTTCCAGTGCGACAGCGTGCCTAAGTAATAAGTCACCGCCGTGGTCAATTCACCTGGGTTACGGACAACGCGGCCATTTCCGCCGTCGTGCAAAAGGTCGCTAGCCACCAGCGTTATTTGCGGAATCCCCGCACTCACAGCTGCCACTTGCAGGGCCAGGTTCGGGCGGCTGCCGGTGTCAACCAGCAAGCGCGCGTTGTGCAGCAACGCAGCCCAGTCGGTAGCGGTCATGTCCGGGGCAATGGTGACGCGCTGCTTAAAAGCCAGGGCGGCGGCAATTCGCTGCCACAGCGACGTCTTTTGCAGGTCCTGCATCTCGCTGGTCATGTCTGGCGTTAACTTACCGTCCGCTTGAGCAGCCAAGAAGTCACGCGTCAAAGTGTACTCGGGACCATCCACGTCAAATCCGAAGTCTGCGCCGAGCCACTTGTCCAGCTGCGCCTCAAACCACTTTCCCCGATCAGCGTCAATGCCACCGATCTGCAAGCTGCGGTCGTTGTGCTGGCGCAACTGCTTGAGCTGCCCATGCAGAATTTGCCCTTGCTCACTTTCAGCTAAGTCGCTAACATTCCAAGCAATAATCTGCATGGACAGTTCATTACTAATCCCGAGGTCCAGGGTCGTGGCGTATGTCGGCATGTAGCGCACAGCCGGTAAAATTGGCTGGTCCAGCTGTTTGTCGAGTTCGGCCACCCGCTGCCGGTCCAAACGACTCGGCAGTACCACCGTATCCGCTGCGGACAAAAGTGGCAGTTGCGTTTTCTGCATGGTCAGTTGTTGCTGAGTCGCGGCGCTTAGGTAGGTCACCGCCTGCAAATTCGGAATGCGATTGCGCAGGTTCACCCCTGCTGGTGTCAACGTTGCAATAAACGGCCCGGTCGTCTGACTGTCAGCTAGTGCGTGCTGGGCAACTTCTGCGACCAGTGCGGGCAAATTCGGGTAGTTCACCGCGTCAAAGCGGTGCTGCTGTTCGGGCGCGATGGTGATTGCACCATCAGGCGTCATGCTCATGACCTCATCCCCAGTTGGGGTGTACCACGTGCGCCGCTGCAGGTCATCCCCTGCGTACCACGTGCGCCAGGTGCAAAAGCCGCGGTCATCGAATTGATCATGCTCGACTAGACCATCGCGCTCAGCGTAGATGAGTTCATTCACAAAACCGGCAGCGTGTAGTTTTGCGCGTGCCGCCTCCTTGCGGCCGTCGTAGTAGACGACTTCAGTTGGCAGGTAGGTTGCTTCCCAGGTCGTCGGCACCGGCAATTGGTTCACCGTCAGTGGCAGACCGTCTTCTTCGTGCACCGCTTGGATGATATCGAAGGCGTTCCACCGCGGGGCTTCGAACAATTGCACCTCAGCAAGCTGCTGGCGCCAGTCAGGCAAGGCGGTCAGCGCCACCACGCGGAATTCCTGCTCATTTTGCTGAAACACGTGCGCCAGGTGCACAGTCTCGTCAAGGTGCAAAGGGCGATCGGTGCGCGTGAAATCCGGAATCAGGCTTAACATGGCGTTACCTCCTTTCAAGGCTAGGCTGCGACAAGAGGCGCTTAGAAACTGGTGTACAAGGTAGTGATGACGGAAATCCCGAACTTAGGATTTCTGTCATCACTACCTTGTACGTTAGGTTTCCCGTCGGTGTCCGTCTCACTACGCGCTAAAGCGCTAGGTCGACTGGCTGCCTCTTGTCGCGCGACTTCGAGTATTGCCTGCATCAAGCGAACAACTGGTACTGGTATTTGCTCCGCAATGCGCGGAACTGCTGCATGATGGTGTCAAAAATCGTCACGATGATGAACAGATTCCCGAGAAACAGCGAGAAGTTCGCGGCCCCTGGGTACACATTCTCCAGGAGCAGCGGCACAATCCCAATGACGATTTCAACCAAGTTCCCCAATGTACAAATGACAAAGAAGTGGTGCGTCAGAAAACGTTCGGTAGCGTCCCCAGGTGCCACGTCGTAGAAGTAATCACTACTGTACTTCAGCGACTTAGCCGTTTGCACTGGTCGCGTATTGAGGTAACCAAAGGCGTAACCCAGCAGCATCAGCACCACCGCGTACAGTACCAGCCCCCGCCACGATTGGTAAGACGTCCACTGCATGATGGCGTGACCCATTGGCGTGCCGTTCAGGCTCGTCCCCTTGACCACGTACATCGGGAGGCTAAATAGCGAGGTGGAAAACATGAACGGCATCGCGCCGGCGGTCAGCAGCTTGATGGGAATGTAGGAATCTCCATAGCTGCTCTCCAGCATTGGCCGTTGGAGCGGCAAACGCACTTCAATTTTGTACAACCACACGGCACAAAAGGTGAACAGAACCGCCACAACGGCGGCAACCGCGATGTGCTGTGGCGTCAGGGCGTATGTGACCCCGCCCCAGCCACGCTGCAACGAACCAGGAATGTTGATGATAATCCCCGGAACAATCATGATCACGGTCGAACCAATCCCCTTATCGTTGTTCAGGTCGGCGAGCCAGGCGGTGAACATCGCCCCAGCAACCAAGATGATGCCCGTAAACCAAGCGCTCATGTCGTAACTGTAATCACCCAGCACCAGCGGCATTGGCTGTAGGGCTGGCGCCACGGTGCGCACCATGGCCAATGCCTGCAAGCTGGCGATGATGAGCGTGAAGAAACGCTGCACCATCCCTATGGCCCGAACGGACATCGCGCTCACGCCCGGTAAGTCCCAACTCTGCACCGCCGACCAAACAATCATGCTGGTCATGTATGGCGATAAGCCAAGCGAGAACAGCGCCGGCACCGTTAAGCGACCACCAGTGACACTCCCAAAAATCTGGAGGAAACTGCCCCCCTGCTTAGTGAGCGCCTGAGTGGCAGCGAGACCGTCGATACTGGGTAGAACGATTTGTTGACCCGCGGCGAGGATGAGCACGAGTAGCAGTGTCCACAGACAGCGTTTGATTAAGCTTCGATTGTGCATGTCTTCCTTTCCGCGTCGTCCGCTTTATGGGAAATTCACCTGAATCTCTCCGTTCTTCTGCCAGCTAAAACTCGATTGCAGCAGATATTCCACACATTTGTCATACAGCGCCAGTTTCATCTGCGCAAAACTGCGCTGGGCTTCGGTTTGGTATTCATAAATGGGGTTGTGTTGCGCAAGGCTGCGGTTAGCGGTGATGGTTCGCAGCGATTGCAGGTTGTCCACCTGTTCAATCCAGCTGGTATCAATCGCCTTGAGCAATGCAAGCCGCAAGAAGTAGGCCCATTGATCCTCAGCCTTGAACTGCTTGTGTTGATGTTCCAGGCGTTCTTGCATCAACTCCTGCAAGACTGGCGCTGCGTTGCCGCGCATCCGCTGATAAGCCAGCGGGTCAGTATCAAAATCCCCATCGATGTAGCGGAACACATAACTCAGAACATCAGCGGTCGTCTGCTTAGGGTGGGCAGCCACAAAATTCGTGGCGGAGTGGCTAAACACCTGTGCAATGATTTCCCCGAGGTCTGTGGCGGCCATAATTTTGTCCCGCTCAGCATAGACCGCATCCCGCTGAATGCGGAACACTTCGCCGTACTGCAGCGTTTCAAATCGAGCACTGCGCTGAGAAGCTTGGAGTTTGCGCTGTGCGTGGTCAATGACCTTGCTGAAGCGACCGTGGCGTGACAACTCCTGCTTAGGCCGGTCCGCATATTTGAAACGGTAACGCGCAATTCGTTGCGGTGCCTGCTCCTGCACAATCGTGTCTTCCAGGGAGGTGTAAAAGCGACTCTCCCCAGGGTCACCCTGGCGTCCGGCACGCCCGCGCAACTGGTTATCCACCCGCGGGTTATCCATGCGTTCAGTTCCCAGTACGAGCAAGCCGCCCTTTTCGGCGACCCCTTCGCCCAAACGAATGTCGGTGCCACGACCCGCCATGGAAGTGGCCACCGTGATGGCACCGGGTTGGCCGGCTTCGGCAACAATTCGCGCTTCCTTCGCACTACTGCGAGCATTCAGCAGGTTGTGCGCCAAGTGCTCACGCAGCAGCAAGGTTGAGTACAGTTTGGACAAGGTCAGCGAGCCGGTTTCAATCAGAATTGGCCGGCCCGCGTCATGCGCGGCGTGCACCTCAGCGAGTGTCGCTTCCAGTTTGGCCTGGTTCGTGATGAACAGGCGGTCCGGCTTATCCTCACGGATGGTCGGCTTGTTCGTGGGCACCTGGAAAACGGATAGGTGGTAAATCTCCTGAAATTCTTCTTTATCAGTGCGCGCGGTCCCGGTCATGCCGGCAAGTTGGTCAAACATCCGGAACAGATTCTGGTAAGTGACGGAGGCCATCGACCGCTGCTCCTGAGTGATTTTGACGTGTTCCTTCGCTTCAACGGCCTGGTGCATCTCCGCCTGCATCTTCATGCCAGGCAGCTCGCGCCCGTTGGCCCGATCGAGCAGTTTGACCTCGCCGTCAGTGACCATGTAGTTGCGGCCCGCCGTCATCAGGACGTTGGCCCGTAAAGCCAGAATCAGGTGGCGGTACAAGTCCGCCCACTTAGGCCCAAGCAAGTCGTCAACACCGAAGAAGCTTTGCATGTGGGCGATACCCGGCTCGGTGAACCAGACGTTCTTCTTGTCTTCGCTGACCTTGTAATCTTCATCCTCAACCAGCAGCTTCACCATTTTGTCGGTGGAACCGTACAGGTTGGATTGCACTCGCGGCACCCCGGACACAATCAGCGGCGTCGCAGCATCATCGAGCAGAATCGCATCGACTTCATCGAGTAGGGCAAAATGAAAGCCTTGCAGGTATTGATCTGCTTCAGTTGCGGCCAAGTTGTTGAACAAGTAGTCAAAACCCAAGCCACTGTTGGTGGTGTACACGATATCGGCAGCGTAAATGGCCTTCTTGTCACGTTCATTCTGCTCATCGCCATCCGGCGCAACCCCAGACACAACGCTGACGCCGAGCCATTCGTAGACGCGCCCCATTTCGGCGGCGTCACGGTTGGCCAGGTAACCGTTAGCGGTAATCAGGAAGTTCCCCGGCCCGGTCAAGCCGTGCAAGTACATCGGCATGGTCGCCGTCAAGGTCTTGCCTTCACCAGTGCGCATTTCGACGATGTTCTCGTATTCCATCGCGACGGCCCCGAGTACCTGCACCCGGTACGGCTGCAGGCCCAGTACCCGGCGGTCGGCTTCACAGACTGTTGCGTAAGCCTCAACCAAGATGTGCCGGAGGGACGCACCGGCGGCGAGTTGGTCACGTAGCACCTGCGTCTGCGCCTGCAGTTGGGTATCAGATAATTCCCGCAACGCCGCGGTGCGCTTCATGATTTTGCTGACGATGCGTTTGTACTTCCAAGCGAATGACGCCATGTGGTCCTCCCTTCCGGCTGACCGCCGAATTGCTTTTTAAAGTTGATAATTTATAATATGGAGTATGAAAAATGACGAAAAGAAATCCCTGCTGGAGCAGGAAATTGAAAAGCGCACGGCGGCGGAAAAGAAACTCGTCCGCGATCCACAGAAAGAAAAAGACCACGGCCGCCTGCCGCAAATCATCATCGGCGTCCTCATCGCGATTATCGCACTTTCGGGTTTAATCTACCCCTTGCTCCACTAGCAGCGCGCATAAGTAGTGGCTTAAACGTCCGATTAGCATTGGTAGCGGAAAGTTATCTTTATAATCACAATTACATTTTAAGCTTTTCACAACTGCTATTGCGTGCAGAAATCATAAACTAATCTCACTTTTTTTGTGATTTTCGTATGTTAAAAGGCGTTGGTGCAGTTCTCCAGACAGAACTGACCAGCGCCTTTTTGCGTGGTTTACTATTTTTTTGTTAGTGACTGTGTTGCGTTTCTGCGCGCATCGCCGCGAGCATCCGCTGCTCTGGATGTGGTTCACTGAGCCAGGGCTGCACGTTTCGCCGTTGCTGTTCGGCCAACTCGTCCGGCTGCGTGAACAAACGCGCTACGTCAGCTAGCGCACCCGCGAGATCTGGATGGCTGTGCACACCGGTCATCAGCTGTGTCCCCAAGTCGGTAAACGGGGTGTGGTCATCACGAATGATGCCCACCACGGGTTTTGCCTGCACCTGCATTTCGTAGAGCGATGAGATGCCGTCCGTCAAAATGACGTCAGCAGCAGCCGTTGCGGCGTACTGCGGTGCGTTCTCCAGCACGCCACCATTCGGCAGTGCTGCAAAATCTTGCAGGAATTGCTCATAATCGTGCCCGCTAAAGCCGGGATAGGCATCGTTAGCCAGATTTGCGCGTAACAAAGGATGCGGATTAAACAGCACAGCAACGTCGGGATGCGCCTGCGTCCAGGTGAACATCTCCTCCCAGATTTTGGGAAAGACGCCCATGTTGAACCACGCATCGTAAATCGAGTGGTGCGCCATCCACACCAGCTTGTGCGGTAAATCAGCAATCGGCCACTGCGGCTGGGCATTTTTGATGACCTGCGCCTTAATGGAACCCACGTGTTCGAACACCTCTTCGGAAACAAATGAGGACTGGATCTGCTGACGCTGACTAGCTGTGAGCGGCTCTGGCAGGAAGTAACGCCAGATGTGTTCGTAATACTCGTTCGTCAGCATCGTTTGCTGGCCGTGCTTAGCGTCCATCATCATGTTCTCGGTGATGACGTACGGCACCACAATCAGGCGTGCCCAATCCAGATTGTCCGCCTTGAAGGCATCTGGGTAGTCTGCATCCCACTCAGACTGCCGCACAATAAAGTCCGCCTGCCAGCGGGCCAGCCGCGTGACCGCCGCCGTGAATTCACTCGCCACGGCGATGAATGGCAGCCCCAGTGCGCTGAGGTGCTGGTCCAGTGCAGCCATGGTGCCCAAGTCTGCCTGCAACCCAAACAGCTTCTTGGTCGTCAGAATTTTGAGCTCAATATCGTCAGCCTGCTGGGCAGCCAGCAGCAGTGGCTCCAGTGCTGGCAATGTCTCCACGTTATTCAAAATGACGGCCAAGCGAATATGCTGATGAGCGCGCACCTTGGTCGGCCGAATGATGCGGTCGCGCGCATCCTGGCGGCGCTGCAGTTCCAGCATGGTTTGGGTGTTCACCGCTTCGCCGTGCATGGTGACGAGCACCTGGTAGGTATCCGCCTCCCGCAGCACTTTCCCGGTGATGGTACCGTTCACCATGTCGCGCGGGGACTCTGGTAATTCAAAGCGGGTAACGGCGTCATGCCGCGTGTTCTGGAACTCCAAAGTCCCGTTGACGAGTTGCCAGTAATGTTCCTGCGGCGATTCGTAATTGGCGATGCGGCCAGTAGGATCCAGCCGCATCCGCCAAGCAAAAGGGAGGCCATTGCGCTGGCCAAAGGTGAAATAATGGTTGGTCAGAAACTCGAACCACTCGTTGAAACTTGTTTGCTCCATGTTTGTCTCCTCACGTATTTTAGGCAACCCGCCGTGCGTTTTCGCAAATCTCATGTATACTGTGTTATGTTACCGCGGCGCAAGCGGCGTGTAAACTCAAGAAGTTACCCCCGCACGCTGCGTACCCGCAGCGTTTGACTGTGGACTTAAACTCTAGGAGAGCAAATTATGACAAAATGGATTACCACTGTGGTGCAGCCAACCACTGTTAACTCGGTCTTCAAGGCTAAAAACGATATCAAGGAAATCGCCCAAAAAGATGGCTACGACGTCCTCTCAATTTTCCGCTATGATTCCGCAAACGATCAGGACAACGCCCTGCACGCCCGAATTGATGGCATCACCGCACCGGTCGATGCCGGTGACCTGGTGGTTTTTCAATATCCGACTAACAATGGCAACCGTTTTGACACCCAGTTTATTGAACATCTACTCACCCGCCGGGCCAAGGTCGTCATCTTCATCCACGACGCCGAAATTTTGCGCGGCACCATTAATTTTGACGAAATCAAGGCGCTCAACAGCACCAGTCTCATCATCACCCACAACCCGGCCATGAGTCAGGGCCTCGTTGACCGCGGTTTGACCACGCCGACCCTCAGCAACTACGCCTTCGACTACCTGACCGATGCCTGGAACGGCCAGCCGCGCGCAGACTTCACTAAGGAACTGGTCTTCGCCGGTACGCTCGACAAATCGCGCTACCTAACCGAATGGACACACGCCACCAAACTCACTGTGTTCGGTCGGCACGAATTCATTGACATCGACCCGCGCATCGAAGACCGCGGAGAAATGAAACCAGAAAAGCTGGCCTACAACCTGCCCTTCCGCTTTGGTCTGGCTTGGGACAGCAACATTCCGGGTGGTGGTCAATACAAGAACTACACCCGTTTCAACAACCCGCACAAAATTTCGATGTACCTCGCCAACGGGTTGCCCGTTGTCGCATGGAAGGAGGGTGGGATGGCCCCCTTCATCGAGAAGAATCACGTCGGGATTACGTTAAACAGTCTCGATGAACTGGACGACGCCATGGCCGCCCTCACGGATCAGGACATCGACACCATGCTCGCAAACGTGGACAAGGTGCGCACGGCGTTGCGCAAGGGCCACTTCACCCGCCGCGTCCTGCACCAGATGGAACTGCAGGTACTCGACCAGGACATCGTATTCGACTAAGCAGGTTAATCCAATGGCCTCAGCGCAAGCTGGGGCTGTTTTGCGCTCTTGGGGAAAACTGCACACGCTGTCCGTCAGCGTAAGTCGTGAAACTTTCATCCGCAAGGATGCTCGGTTTGAAAATAGTGGTTAGACCGAAGGTC
>NZ_RHNR01000044.1 GCF_003946025.1 Lacticaseibacillus songhuajiangensis
AGAGAGCTCAAAGAGCTCATTATTGTTTTTAAAAAAGCGAATTGACATCGCAAATGTTTTAATTCCTTCAGCACTAAACTGAAGAACCTACACATATACGAAACTTTGTTCAGTTTTCAAGGAGCTATCATTTTTCACAACGTTTGATATCTTATCAGCTGATTAACTATCTGTCAACAGCCAACTTGATATCTTTTATTATGATGTCGCTGTTAAGTAATTGCTTACTCGCCGTTGCGACTTAACTATAGTATCAGCATCCTCAGCCCTCGTCAAGGTTTCAATTTCATTCGTGATTATCACCATAATCTTCACGTTCGAATGTTAATCATTCGGATTATACGTACCAGACACAGCAAAATCGCTTCGAATCACTTCTATCTACGAATTAAATCCAAACAAAAAGCTCAAGCCACCATCTAAGTGACTTGAGCTTTTTTTCAAAATTATGGACGCAATGTTGGGAAGAGCAGCACGTCACGAATCGACGCAGCATCCGTTAGCAGCATTACCAAGCGGTCAATCCCGATCCCGAGACCACCCGTTGGTGGCATACCATATTCCAGAGATTCGACAAAGTCTTCATCGATACCCTGGGCCTCGTCGTTACCGGCCGTCTTTTCAGCAGCTTGGGCTTCAAAACGTTCACGCTGATCGATTGGGTCATTTAGTTCCGTAAAGGCGTTACCATACTCATTACCATCAATGAACAACTCGAAACGCTGGGTGAAGCGAGGATCCTTTTCATCCTTCTTCGCAAGCGGTGAGATTTCCAGTGGGTGACCATAAATGAAGGTTGGCTGAACCAGTGTATCTTCAACGAATTCTTCAAAGAAAGCGTTGATGATGTGGCCAACCTTCCAGTAGCTCTCATAACGAACGTGGTGTTCATCCGCAATTTTGCGTGCTTCTTCATCGGTCATCGGCTGCCAGAAGTCAACACCCGTAACCCGCTTGATAGCATCCACCATGTGTTCACGCGCAAAAGGTGCGTCCAGGTCAATGTCCTTGCCCTGGTACGTAATCTGGCCGCTGCCAAGCACCTTGGTCGCCACGTAGCGGAACAAGCCTTCAGTCTCGTTCATGACGTCACTCAGGTCCCAGTATGCAGCATAGGTTTCCAGTTCCGTGAATTCAGGGTTGTGCTTAGTGTCCACCCCTTCGTTCCGGAACACGCGACCGATTTCATAAACGCGTTCCATGCCCCCGACAATCAAACGCTTGAGGTGCAATTCAAGCGCAATGCGCATGTAAAGGTCAATGTCGAGTGCGTTGTGGTGCGTGATGAATGGCCGTGCAGAGGCACCACCAGCCTGGTTGTGTAGTACTGGCGTTTCCACTTCAAGGAAACCATTACCATCCAGGTAAGAACGAACGGCGCTGATAATCTTCGTCCGCTTGGTGAAGCGGTCAAAGCTTTCCTTATTGGTCATCAGGTCCAGGTACCGCTGCCGGTAAATCTGCTCAATGTTCTGCAGGCCATGGAACTTGTCTGGCAGTGGCCGCAATGCCTTGGACAGGAAGGTGAGGTGTGTTGCCCGCACGGTCAATTCACCCATATCGGTTTTGATGACGTCGCCGGCGATACCGAGGATATCCCCTAAGTCAGACTTTTTGAAAATCTGGTAGTTATCTTCACCGACAACATCCTTACGGACGTAAATCTGGATACGGCCGTCGCGGTCCTGGATGTCAGCAAAGCCGACCTTCCCCTTGCCGCGCTTGCTCATCATGCGACCAGCAATGACAACCTCAGCGTGCTTTTCTTCCAGTTCTTCCTTGCTTAAGTCACCGAAACCCTGACGGATTTCCTCGGTGTTGTGCGTCCGGTCAAAACGGTGTCCAAAAGGATCGATGCCTGCATCACGCAGCCACTCCATCTTTTCGCGACGAGCCCGCATTTGGTCGTTCATCTGCATCTCTTCGGCGCTCTTCTTTGCCACTATGGTTCCTCCACTCTCAATCTAATTGATTATTGCGAATCATTACGTGTGTACTCACCACACTGCCAGCGCACGGCTTAAGCCATGCTGATTCCCGTACGCTCTGCAATCCGTAAATGGTGGTGCAAAGCGCATTTCAAATTTTGACAGTCTGGTTTTCGCCATCACAGCCTATTGTACCCGTGGCATTGACTACGGGCAATTGCTTACTTTCGTAAATGCGCCTGTTTCTGGGCCAATTTCAGAAAAAGCAAGCTACATCCGCAGCTTGCTTCCCATACTCACGCAATATTAACGGTGCACCGGCCGTGATTCGACCTTATCTACAAATTCATCAAAAATCTGCGCAACTTCTGCCTCAGTGTTCACCGAGTTGACCGCCGCGCGGGTCTTTGCGGAACGTGGAATTCCCTTCAGGTAGTATGCTGCCTGGGACCGGAACTCGCGAACAGCGAGGTCTTCGCCCTTAAGTTCCACCAATCGGTGGAGCTGCAACTTCGCCGTGGTGATCTTCTCCCGCGGCGTCGGCTCGTCAATCAGCACACCGTTATCCAGGTATTGCTGCACCTGCTTCAGAATCCATGGATTCCCGAGTGCCGCACGCCCAATCATGACCGCATCGGCGCCAACTTCATCAAGCATCCGCTTTGCATCTTGCGGGCTGCGCACGTCGCCATTCCCAATGAATGGAATGTCTAGCGCCTGCTTGACCTTTGCCAAAATGTTCCAGTCAGCGTGACCAGAATAAAGTTGTTTCCGCGTCCGACCGTGCATTGCTAGCGCTTGGGCACCACCAGCCTGAGCGGCCAGCGCATTCTCGACGGCGTAAATGTGGTCTTCATCCCAACCGGTGCGCATTTTGACCGTAAGTGGCTTGCTGACGGCATGCGCAACAGCATCGACCATCTCGTAAACCTTGTCGGGATCTAGCAGCCAGTGGGCCCCAGAATCCGTCTTGGTCACCTTAGGTACTGGGCAACCCATGTTAATGTCGATAATGTCAGCCTGCGTGTTCTGGTCAACAAACTTCGCTGCGTTCACGAGGGTTTCCTTGCTACCACCAAAAATCTGAATGGAAATTGGGTGTTCGCGCGGATCCACAAACATCATGCCCAGAGTTTTCTTGTTGTTGTACATAATGCCCCGGTCGCTAATCATCTCGCAGACAACCAGCCCGGCGCCAAATTCCTTGGCGGTCACCCGAAAGGCGGCGTTCGTTACCCCCGCCATGGGTGCAACGACAACCTGATTCGGAATTTCAATATCACCAATGTGCCAAACAGCCACGTATTTCACCTCATCATTAATTTTGTTTTATTCTAGCACTCACCAATAGTAAGTACAAAATTAGTTCTTATCTGCCAAAATTTTGCGTAGTTCCTGTTCGCTGAACTGATACTGCGCACCGCAGAAGCGGCACGTCGCTTCTGCCCCGTGATCCTCGTCAATCATGCTCTGCAACTCAGACTTGCGCAATGTCTGCAGTGATTTCCAGAAACGGGCCTTGCTGCAAGTGCACTTGAAGGCAAACGGTACGGTGTCCAGAATCATCAATTTCTGACCTTTGACTACCCGGTCCAAAATTTCTTCAGGACTGAGCCCTTGCCGAAGCATCTCCGAAACCAGTGGCAACGTCTTGATGTTTTCTTCCAGTTTTTTGAGGGCAGCGTCCGTCACGCCCGGCAATGCCTCAACGAGGAAACCACCGGCAACACCAATGGTATTGTCCGCGTTCACGAAGACGGAAACACCCATGGAAGCCGGAATCTGCTCAGACTTAGCAAGGTAGTAGGTGAAATCAGCGCCAAGTTCACCGGAGACAAGTGGCACTTGTCCAGTGAAGGGTTCTCCACCCGCAAGCAACTTGGTTACGGCGAGAATGCCCTGCTTGCCAACCGCCGCGGAGACGTCAATCTTGCCAACCACGTTGAGTGGCAGGTGCACGTGTGGTTCTTGGATGTAACCACGCACCGTGCCATCGCTGGCACCATCAGCAACAATCATTCCAGCAGGACCATTACCCTGGACACGTACAGTGAGCATGTCGTCCTTATTCTTGAGCTCAGCAGCAGCCAAAAGGCCCGTGCCAATCAGCGTCCGGCCGAGCGCCGCGGATGAAGCGGACCAGGTATCGTGGCGTTTTTGCGCCTCACGTACCGCCGCAGTTGCGTCAACTGCGTAGATACGGAACATGCCGTCTGCTGTCATCGCTTTAACTAAGTAGTCACCCATTGTTGTATTCCTCTCACTTTTCGTCATAGATAGTGTCAGCATAGCACAACACGACCATGGGAAGCCAACACACGCTGTCCGTCAGCATAAGCCGTGAAATTTTTATCCGCAAGAATACTGGATTTGAAAATAAGGCTTCGACCGCAAGGTCGGGACTGGGACAGCTTGGTTGCGTGCCCGCAGACAGGTGGCGCGGGGTCGCTCACGCCTGGCAAGCCAGGCTACCGCTAAACTTTTTGCCGAAGCCCACGTCAAAAAGATTTACCCCGAACACAAATAACCCACACAAAACGGCCTTCGCCGGTTGTGTGGGCTATTTGTGTTCTTTGCGCGCCACCTGTCTGCGTTCACTCCACCAAGCCGCCCCAGTCCCTAGGTGCTACAACAACATTCTGGTGGTGGGGGTTTCAAGGCTGCATAAGCCGAAACACCAAAGATAGACGTACACGTGATTGAGATAAGCTGGCACAGTGAGCAGTTTATCTTTCTTCTCGAACATGGTGAATACTGTTGCCGCATCCTTTCTAAGTACAGGAGACATTCATCGCCTAGTCACGACCGATGTGTAGCCGAGCGTTAGCGCGGCATTTCCTACTTAGTAACGTGTCGGCCACGGAGGCGTGAGTGCGCTTAGGCGGAACGAAGGAAACGGAGTCGGGCGACAAGATAATCTGCAGTGTATGCCCGGCTGGTTTTGCCGGGTGTACACCGCAGATTATCTCAGGAGCGCAGATTTGACGCCGGTTTTACGGCAAATCCGCCAGCGGAAGACGGCGAAGCCAGTCGACCTCGCGCTTTAGCGCGTAGTGAGACGGACACCGTAGGGCCGCCTGGAGCGGTCCCACCCGACGTAGTTCACCGGAGCGCAGTCCAAGCGCACTCACGCCGGAGTTGCTGACCCCACCACCTAACGGTGGTCTGAAAACACCGCAGCGGCCCGGCGTGACTTCGTCACTGAAATGCTATCGCTGACGAACAACAAAAGCCCCGACACAATGGTCGGGGCTTTGCTTGTAACTATTAGTCGGTGGAGTCGTCGTCACTGTCGTGAGAGTCATCCAGCGGCGTAATGTCGTCGCCACTCTTCTTTTCAGGAGTAGCATCGGCCGGCTTAGCGTCATCCTGAGATGAATCATCATCCGTGGTCTCTGCTGACTTGGCCTGCTTCTCAGCTTCCTTTTGTTCAAGGGCAGCCTTTGATTCTTCAAAAGTTGCAGCCTTTTCGCTAGGGAACTGTTCCTTCTTCTCTGGCATCTTGCCATCGTTGAAGAGGCTGAGAATCTGCTCTTCGTTCAGAGTTTCGTACTTGAGCAGGGCTTCCGCGATAATCTTGTGCTGTTCGCGGTGTGCCTGAATGATCTCGTAAGCACGCTTGTGCGCAGTGTCGATGATGCTGCGTACTTCATCATCAATCTTCGCTGCGGTTGCTTCAGAGTAACCACTGCCCTGACCGTACTGGGCGCCAACGAATGGCTGGCCGCCTTCACGTTCCAGGGTAACGGTACCGAGCTTATCGCTCATCCCGTACGTGGTGACCATGCTGCGGGCAAGTTGAGTTGCCTGTTCGAAGTCATTAGATGCCCCGCTGCTTTCCTGTCCGAAGATAATCTCTTCGGCAGTCCGGCCGCCAAGTAACCCAGTGATTTGTTCGTTCAGGTCCTTCTTGCTCATCAGATACTGATCATTCTTTGGCAACATGATGGCGTAACCGCCGGCACGTCCACGCGGAATGATAGTAACCTTCCGTACAACCCGTGAGTCGGAAAGCACGAGCCCGATGAGGGCGTGCCCGGCTTCGTGGAATGCCACGGTCCGGCGTTCTTGTTCGGTGATAACGCGGTCCTTCTTAGCAGGACCGGCAATCACGCGGTCTTCGGCTTCGTCCACGTCACTGGCATCAATCACCGTCTTGTTACGACGAGCAGCCACAAGGGCAGCTTCGTTCAACAGGTTTTCGAGGTCAGCACCAACGAACCCAGGCGTCTGCTTTGCAACTGCCTTCAGGTTAACGTCGTCAGCGAGTGGCTTGTTCTTAGCGTGGACCTTGAGAATTGCCTCACGGCCCTTAACGTCTGGACGACCCACAAGAATTTTACGGTCAAAACGGCCGGGACGGAGCAAAGCTGGGTCCAAAACGTCGGAACGGTTCGTCGCAGCCATGACAATAACGCCTTCGCTGCCGGTAAACCCGTCCATTTCAACCAGCAACTGGTTCAGGGTTTGTTCACGTTCGTCGTGACCACCACCCATGCCGGCACCACGCTGGCGACCAACCGCATCGATTTCATCGATGAAGATGATTGCTGGTGCCTTTTTCTTCGCTTCGTCAAACAGATCACGGACACGGGAAGCCCCGACCCCGACGAACATTTCAACGAAGTCAGAACCGGAGATGGAGAAGAACGGTACGCCCGCTTCACCAGCTACGGCCTTGGCCAGCAAGGTTTTACCAGTACCAGGAGGCCCCTCGAGGAGCACCCCAGATGGAATGCGCGCCCCAAGTTCGAGGTAGCGTTTCGGATTCTTCAGGAATTCAACCACTTCAACGAGTTCCTGTTTTTCCTCTTCAGCACCCGCAACGTCAGAGAAGCGCACCTTGTTGTTCGCTTTTTCTGACTGCTTCGCCCGGGACTTGCCGAAGCTCATCATCCGGTTGCCGCCACCACCTTGTGCGCTCTGGTTCATCATCATGTAGAAGAAGACCATGATGATAATCATCGGCACGATGGTAATCAGGATACTCAGCCACGTACCAGAGTTAGACTCTTCAGCAGTTGAGTTCTTGACCTTGTTATCCTGCGCGAGGGCTTCGATGTTCTTGAGGGAGCTATCGTTACCCGGGACAACAGTGCTGAAACGACTCACCTTAGATTTGCTAGAGCCAAACAGGGTGTTGCTTGTCTGTTTGCTCGTCTGCGCCTTCCGGTAAGAACCGCTAACCTTGTAAACACTGCCGCTTGGCTGGATAGAAAATTCTTTAACATTGTTCTGCTTAAGATCAGCAATAAACTCACTGGACTTAATCGTTTCCGTAGGGGAACTACTATCCCCATGCATGAAGTAGCCGAAACCGGCCACCAGCAAAATGAACATAATTAGGTAAGTGAGTGTACTGCTGAACAAGTTGGTTCTCTTATTCTTCATGCATAACCTCCAGCACTCAGCAATATACTTCTATCGACTTTGCTTAGCATACCACAGCCAGTCGCAAAATTGGCAATTAGTTGCCGTACACTTGCGGTTTCAGGATGCCAATGAACGGCAGGTTTCGGTAATGCTCATTGTAATCGAGCCCGTAGCCCACGATGAATTCGTCAGGTACGCTAGTCCCCACGTAATCAACGTTCACGACGACCCGCCGACCACTCGGCTTGTCAAACAGTGACACAATTTTGACGGAGTTCGCACCCCGGTGTTCGAATAATTCGGTGAGCGACTGCAGCGTTGCCCCCGTATCCACGATGTCTTCAAGAATGATGACGTCACGACCCTTGACGCTGGTATCCAAATCCTTCAGAATTCGCACCTCGCCAGTAGAATGGGCGCCCGAGTAACTAGAAACGTCCATAAAGTCCATCTCGAGCATGCCCTTGTATGCCCGCACAAAGTCCGTCATGAAGATAACGGCCCCCTTTAGCACACACACAACCAGCGGCACCTTGCCCTGGTAATCCTGATTTACTCGCGTAGCTAAATCACGAACAATCCCGTGAATGTCTTCCTCTGAGAAAAGTACCCGTTCAATATCAGGGTTCATCGTTAAATCCGCCTTTCTGCGCTCACTGTCTATAGACCAAGTTTGCCTTGATTTTATCAGTTGCCGGCTGTTTTAACAATTGGTTTAACCGTAAATCATCAATCCACACAACATCGCTTCCGCGCGCGGCAATTAGCAAACAATCGCGCACATCTGCCGGCACCCGTTCGTTAATGAACGTGCGTCGCAGTTTCTGGTGGTGGCCATCATTGAGCACAATGCGGTCTCCCGCCTGCCGTACCCGCAGCGTCAGCGGCGCCGCGGTGCACATGCCAGCTAACAACCTGTCCCCAGGGCGCACTGTCGTCACTAAGCAAATACTGCCCTGACGGTAGGCGACGCCTGGACCATCGCAATTAAGAACACGCGCGCGCGGCGCAGTCGTCGACCCAGCGTCAATAGGCTCAACATGGACGCATGCGCCCTGAATCGCCAGTTGCCGCTGTCTATTCAAGCGCACATAGCGCGTGCGCCCGTCAGCCGCCTCTAAAGCCGCGAGCGCCTGCAGCACTTGAGCGTCCGCTACGCCCGGCAAAATGCGCTGTAAGGCGGCTTGCAGTACCATTTTTTGCACCGTGCGTTCTTCATCTTGCACTGGGGTCCAATCAAATTCATCGGTCTTTGGACCTAGAAACGTCAAAAAACGACGCAGTGTCACATTAGCCAATGCCAGTAGTCCCTGCGTTTCGGACGCTAACCGGTTCAGGTGGTCATCAACGCGGGGTTCACGCGTGCGCATGAGCGGCAACACCTCTGCCCGAATGAAGTTGCGACTATAGCGCGTATCCGCGTTGCTCGGATCGTCGCTAAACGGCAATTCGTGCTGCACCGCATACGTGCGCAACTGCTCCCGCGAATACGGTAGCAATGGCCGCAGCAGAATTTTGCCGCGCCACGTCTGACGTGCTGCAATCCCGCCAATCCCGTGCACACTACCAGAGCGCATCATGCGAAACAAGACTGTCTCCGCCTGGTCGTCGCGATGGTGAGCGGTCAGAATGTAGTCACTACCACGTGCTTGCGCCGAGCGTTCAAACTGGTCGTAACGAAAGCTGCGTGCAGCCGCTTCGGTGCCGCTTGCTGGGTGGGCGGCCTGCTGCCAATGCCAAACGTCCAGCGGCACCGCATGCACGTGGCAATACTCCCGCACCCGCTTTTCCTCGGCCTGTGATTCAGGCCGCAACTCGTGGTTAATGTGCACCGCGGCCAGTTGCAGCTGCATTTGCGCGCGCAAGGGCAGCAACAAGTCGAGGAGCGCCAATGAATCCGCGCCTCCAGATACCGCCACGAGCAGTGCGCTCCCCGGCTGCACCTGCAAAGTCTGTAGTTGTTCGGCAAGCTGTTTACTGCTGAGCACTCACACCACCTCGCTTTTCCAATCATCCTTTTGTTCAAAACAAGAAAACCCAGTCAGAATCCACGGTGCGGACTCTAACTGGGTTTTGTTTGCGCGTTTTAGGTGCTGCGGACTGATTAGCTCCGCCGGCCGCCACGGCCCCCGCGCTTGCCTTCCGTGTTCCGCCGAATGGTGGACAGGCGTTGTTCGCTATCCTTCAAGAACCCGGAAAGGAGGGAATCGAAGTCATCCCCCTTTGCCGCGGACTTGAAATTCCCGCGGCCACTGCCATGATGGTTGTCACGGTGATCACCGCCGCGGTTATCACGATTATTGTCGCGTTCAAAATTGCGGTGCTGTGGCCGCCCGCTGTGCTCACGATCACCGTGTTCGCGATTGCCGTGCTCATGGCCGCCTTCGCTCGGGTGATCTGCCGCCTTGCGAATGGACAAGCCCATTTTGCCGTCCTTAATTGTCATGACCTTAACTGTCACTTCATCACCGACGCTCAGAACATCATGGATATCCTTAATAAACTGGTCAGAGATTTCTGAGATGTGGACAAGACCGGTCTGCCCATCACCAATGTCAACAAAGGCACCGAAGTTCGTGATTCCTGTAACCTTGCCGCTAACCTTTGCCCCAACTGCTACTGACATATACTAAAAAGTCCTCCTTGACTGCGCGTCTCACTATTTGGTTGAATCGTCGCCCGGAATGCGGTTTGCTGATGCAGGCAACGTGAAGATAATCTCGCCTTTTTTGGAAACGTAGTACTGCGAGCGTACAAGTTTAGCGAGGTAATCTTCATTATTCAGTTGGTCCACTTGCACCTTGAGGGATTGCTTTTCATCCTTCACCTTAGCGAGTTTTTGTTTCGCCTGACGCAACTGAACGTCGGCGCTGCGCTGCTGCACACTAAGACTGTGCAAACGCACCGCGCCCACAACACAAACGACGGCAAGTAAGAGCAGCATCACAATCATGCGCCGTTTGTGCACACGCCGCCGTGTCTGGTGCGCACGTGCCTGCTGCTTCGCGGCGTCATGTGCGCGCACATAGTCATTATCGATTCGACTAATTGCTGCTTTTGCCATCACCATCGTCCTTTCCGGGTCCTATCGGCAAGTATACCAAGAAGCGCGGCGTAGGTATAGGCTCGATGCCAAAATTCAGGGGCAGCCGCCGCAGAATTATTTGTGGCGTCCACAATGAAATAGGCAGCCACCCATTTACGAGTGGCTGCCTATTTCATGACGCCTTAGCCAATTAGCCGCACTGCGACTTAGTCCTGCTTGGCTGCGTCCTGACTCAAAATGGTGTACATGGAGTCAGCTGCGTCCTTCTTAGTGGTTTCAATCAGTTCGTCAACGCGCACCACTAGTGTTTTGTTACCAAAGCCAATTGTGAGCACATCGCCAACGGAAAGATCCGTGCTGGACTTAGCCACCCGGTCGCCAACCATGATGCGGCCCTTATCGGCGATTTCCTTTGCGACTGTCCGCCGCTTGATGATCCGTGATACCTTCAGAAACTTATCCAATCGCATAATATCTTTCTCACTTTCTATGATTCGTTACTTTTAAATATAATTTTGCTAATTGCCGGCCGCCCGGAATCATTAATAACTCTCGTAAACTCAGCAGACCGCTACGCACCGCGACCACAAGGCCAAAAGTCAAGGCGACGACACCGACAACGAAACACGCTGCTAGCCCGTGCAAGCGTCCGGTCAAAGGCATGAACAGTAAAGTTGTTGTGCCGGTAACGACCATTACCGTCGCCACGTTAACCAGTTTGCGCCTAAAACGATTATCCCAAAGTGCCAGGCGAATCGCCAGTGGTAGCGCCCGGTATACCAGACTGAGTCCAATTGCCAGGCTCAGTACCGTTGCCCAAGCGCTGCCAAGAGTGCCCGCCATGTTGGTCAGAATCGGTGTGAGCAAAAACTTGGCAAGTAGGGTCGTCCCGAGCGCAATACTGGGCACCCGGAACTGATCTTGACTTTGCAGCAGACTGCTCATCGCGTTCAGTGCAGAGACCAAAATGACGCTCAGCACATAGACCACGAGGACACCAGACCCCTGCGTGTCGCCAAACAAGAACAGGTTAACAGCCGGCATCATCACCATGAGCCCACATCCGGCAACCACGCCGCTAATCAGGCTCAGGTGAAGCATCATGACCGCGGTCCGTTTGAAACTGTCTGCGCGGCCTTGCAGGTGCCGCCGCGTTAAATCCGGTAGCATGCTCTGTGACAACGCGGTCGCAACCACTAATCCCAGCTGCACCAGCGGCTGGCCACGGTCGTACACCCCTTTGGCGATTTTAGCCAGGTGCGGTGCCATTCCGGACGCCGTCAGCGTGCGGGTGATGGTAAAGCTATCCACCAACTGCATCAGCACCAGCAACGCAGAAAACAGTGCCAGTGCCCCGCCATCCATCAAGAAGTGGCGAACAAAATTCCGGTCAGGCCGCTCATCTGGCGTCGGCAGTAGCCGGCCGCTAAGCTCACTACGCAGCGGCCGCATCAGCATCAGCGCCGCAACACTACCACCAACGATAGCGCCAGACATTGCCACCGTCCCAATCAGGTAGAGTGACCAGTGTTGCACCCGTCCGATTGCCGCTGCAGCGATGATGATAGCCACCCGCACAATCTGTTCAACCACCTGACTACTGGCAGTTGGCACCATATCGCCAACCCCTTGGAAGTACGCGCGCGCACCGCCAACAATTGGCAGCAATAAGAACATGACCGCCACAACGCGAATAAGTGGTGTTAACTGCGGATCCGCCATCGCCCGTGCAATCAGCGGCGCGCCAAACATAGTGAGTGCAAAAATGCCGCCACCGAGTAGCGTCAGTAGCAGAATACTTTTGCGCGCAGTTGCGCGCCGCGCGCTTGCGGTTGGCTGCGCCGCAATGAGTTTTGAAATGTACACGGGCAGACCGGAAAGCGCCAGCACCATGCCAATGCCGTAGAGCGGGTAAACCTGTTGGTAAATGTAAAAGCCGGTGTCGCCAACTAAATTCTGAAACGGCACCCGGTAGACAGCGCTCAGAATTTTGCTAATTAAACCGCCGAGGCTTAGTATCCAAGCACCCGTCATGAGGTGCTTCATCTGCACGTTGCGCATCCCGCTCTCCTTCCCGCGCCCAGCGCTTTTTTCTGTTATTGTGCACTAGCACAACCCGCCGCAGCCGATGGCAAGCAAAATGCTAGCAAAACTTAGGATTTGCTAGTCCTTCTTCTCCGACGCCGCATCCGGCGTCTGCTCCAGCAGGCCGTCCATAAAGTGCTGCAACTGTTCGAGCCACAGATACTCGGCCATTCCTTTTTCAATCAGCAAGGTGACCACCAAACGGTCCTGGCTGGTCGCGACAGTTGCGCGCAACTTGGTGCGGCTGAGCGCTGCAAAAATTGGTTCGCCGCTCAGGTGCCGGCTGGCGTGCTTGCTCAGTTTGATAATGAGCTTCCGGTCGCTACGCCGAATTGATTCAACCAGCGCCTGGTCAGCAGTCCGTTTAATGGCGCTGACGGTGAACAAGGTGGCCACCGGTTCTGGGTAATCTCCGAACCGGTCAATCAGATCATCTTGCAATTCACGTTCCTGATCCACGTTCTCAATCTGGCGCACGCGCTTGTAGATTTCCACCTTCTGCAGCGGATCACTAATGTAATCATCTGGCAGGTAGGCATCAACGTCCAGTCGGACTTCGGCATCGGTCTTCACCTTCGCCTTTTGACCCTGCTTACGGGCAACGGCCTCTTGAAGCATTTGCGTGTAGAGGTCGTAACCTACTGAGTCGATAAAACCGTGTTGCTGGGAGCCCAGCAAGTTGCCTGCGCCACGAATCGAGAGGTCCCGCATCGCAATTTTGAAGCCGCTACCCAACTCGGTAAAGTCCTTGATGGCGGCCAGGCGCTTCTCGGCAACTTCAGTTAGCACCTTCCCTGGGCGGTACATGAAGTAGGCGTAGGCAATCCGGCTGGAGCGTCCAACCCGTCCGCGCAGCTGGTAGAGCTGCGACAGCCCATACTTATCGGCATCTTCAATGATTAGCGTGTTGACATTCGGCATGTCGACACCCGTTTCAATGATGGTAGTGGTCACCAAAATGTCGGCTTCACCCTGCAAAAAGTCGGTGATGACCCGCTCCAGCTGGGTCTCGCTCATCTGGCCGTGCGCGTACACAATGTTAGCTTCCGGCACGAGTTGCTGCAGGTTATCCACGGTGCGCTCAATGTCTTCCACCCGGTTGTGCAGGTAGAAGACTTGCCCGCCACGATCCAGTTCGCGCTGGATTGCGGACCGGGTGGCGAGGGCATTTTGTTCCATCACAAAAGTCTGGATGGGGTAACGGTTGGTTGGCGGTGTCTCGATGACAGAGAGGTCGCGGACACCGAGCATCGACATGTTGAGCGTACGCGGAATTGGTGTGGCGGTGAGCGTCAGTACATCCACGTTGCGCCGCATCTGCTTAATGCGTTCCTTATGCTTAACGCCGAAACGTTGTTCTTCATCAATGATGAGTAGCCCCAAATCCTTGTAGTGCACATCTTTGCTCAGCAAGCGGTGCGTGCCGACCACGATGTCGACACTGCCGTCTTCTAGTCCGGCCAATGTCTCTTTGACCTGACTGGCACTAGCAAAACGGGACAGCATCCCCACGTTGACCGGAAAATCGGCAAAACGTTCGCGCATGGTCTCGTAATGCTGCTGCGCCAAAATGGTGGTGGGCACGAGCAGCGCCACCTGCTTGCCATTAGTAATGGCCTTAAACGCAGCACGCAGGGCCACTTCGGTCTTCCCAAAGCCCACGTCCCCGACCAGCAATCGGTCCATCGGCCGCGGTCGTTCCATGTCTTTCTTGATTTCCTTCACCGACCGCAACTGGTCAACCGTTTCGGGGTAAGGGAATTCAGATTCAAATTCCTGTTGGAGCGCATCATCCTGACTAAAGGCGTAACCCTTCTCGGCTTCGCGTGCCGCGTACAAGTCAATCAGGTCGTCAGCGATGTCTTCGATTTTGGCGGCAACGCGACTCTTAGTCTTCTGCCACTCCTTGCCGCCCAGCTTGTTAATTGCCGGTTTCTTGCCTTCAGACGCCACGTACTTTTGCACGAGGTTGAGCTGGGTAACCGGAATGAAGAGTTGCCCCTTATCCTTGTACTCAATCGTGATGTAGTCCTGGTGCACACCGTCAACCGTCAGGGTTTGCAGGCCCTTGTAGACCCCAATCCCGTGGTTGACGTGCACCACGTAGTCGCCAACCTTGAGTTCGTTGTAACTCTTCAGCCGCTCCGCGTTGGCCAGCGTTTGGTGGCGAACCTTGCGCTTGGGCTTGGCATTAAACAGGTCGTGTTCAGTGAGCACCACGAGGCGCGCACTGGGCAACTCGAACCCAGTTTGCAAGTTGCCGTGGATAATCTGCAGCTTACCTGGGGTCACGTCGGCGGCATCGCCGAGGCTGGCGGGAATTTCAAAATCACGTAGGTTCGCGAGCACCTTGGGCTCACGTACGGGTTCCTGAATGAGTAAGAGCACCGTCTGCTGCATTTTGGTCCAGCGCTCGGCTTCAGCCTTAAGCAGTGGCAGCTGACTGAAGAACTGCTGGACGCTGCGTCCTTGCGTATTGGTAATGCTGGTCAGGCGTAAGTTGCCCATCCCCTTTTGAAATAGGGAGAGAAAAACGTGCGGGTGCTTGTCGCGTCGTTCCAGTTCTTGCACCGGGGTAAACTGCGGCTGCAAACTCAGCAGCGGGTCACCCTGCCGCGCACCGTACTCCTGCAAAATACCGGCATCGCTATCCAAGGTGCGGGTGTAATCGTCGAAGACGACCACTGCCCCGGCTGGTAAATAATCCGGCAGCGTGGTGCCGTCCGGGTAAAGTGCGCCGGCAAACTCCGCCATGCCATCTGGGACAACGCCACCGTCTAGTTCAGCCGCAACGCGCTGGGCCTTTTGGGCAAACGCTTCCGCCACCTGCATTTCCGCCTCATCATCGGCAGCAGCCGTGTACTTCTTAACTGCCGCCCCGATACGGACGCCCGCCGCACGTAATTCTGCATCGCCAGCAAGCATATCGTTGGCTGCAGGAATATCCACGTGGTCAATCCGGTCCTGACTGCGCTGCGTATCCGCGTCAAACACCCGAATGGAATCCACCTCGGTATCAAACAGTTCAATTCGAATCGGTTGGTCTGCGTCCAGTGGGTAAACGTCAATAATTCCCCCGCGAATTGCAAACATCCCTGGCGCGTTCACCAGGTTATCGCGGCGGTAGCCCATCCGTAGCAGGCGCGTGGCCATGCTTGCCGGGTCCACCTCGGAATCGGCATCAATCCGCATTTGCGCCGCATCCCACTCTTTGACGACTGGCAGCAAGCGCCGGTACCCGGCCATGCTGGTGACAACCACCCCGGATTCACCACTACGCAGGAAGTTAAGTGCACTCACCCGCTCGCTACGTGCATCCAGTGAGGTGGTTGCCGCTTCAGCTACCAGAATATCTTCAACTGGAAAAGTGTACAGTGAAGACGTCGGGAGCACGTTCCCCAAATCGGCAGCGAGTTCGTCGGCGTGATTGCGATCATTTTCTACTATTAAAATTGGTGCTTGGCGCTGCGATGTCAGCGCGGCCATGAAGACCGTCTTGCTGGATCCTGCCAGCCCCGTCACCAAATGACGGCCCGCGTCTAGTTGCGGCCATAACTTTTGCATTTCGGGCGCACTGGCGAGCATCGACACTAAATCCATGATTGGACCTCGTTTCTTCTAATTGTACTTGTTCATGAGGTCGGCCACAGCGTTGCCAGCGATGCAATCTTCAAGCAGGTCAACCGCCTTGTCCATGGCACCATCAATGAGCGGCTGGTCCACTTTACTAAAAGGCGTCAGTACCCAGTCGACAACGGTCTGCTTCTGCGGATGATCCGTACCAATTTTGACGCGGGCAAAATCGCTGCTACCAATGGCGGCGATGATGCTCTTGAGACCGTTATGACCACCGGCTGATCCCTTAGCGCGCAGCCGCAACTTTCCCAGCGGCATGTCCAGATCATCTTGCACAACGATGAGTTCGTCCACACCCACCTGATAGTATTGCATGAGCGGTCCCACGGCGCGGCCAGAATCATTCATGAAAGTCTGCGGTTCAACCAGCAGGACCTTTTGGCCATTCACAAAAGTGCTGGCCGTGGCCGCTTCGAACTCCAGCTTACTGATCGTGACACCAAGCTTGGCAGCCAGCTTGTCTAAAACTAAAAAACCAACGTTGTGTTTCGTGTTTGCATACTTTTTGCCCGGATTACCGAGACCTACAATCATCAGCAACTTCCAATTTCCTCCTTAATAAACGCAAAAAGGGCCAGCAAGCGCAAAGGGGCACGTCAGTACCCAATCCGCCTTGTGGCTTATTGACCGTTTATCTTCATCTCAACTTTTTACTGCCGCTAAGTATACCACGTGTGCCAAAACCATGCGCTCGGCGGCGGACACGCCGCCATAATTGTGCGCCGAATCTACCGACTCACGCGCAAGCACCACGCAAGAATTGCCCAAAAGCAGTTGCAGCCAACTTTTTGCAGCAAATTGCGAACAATTTACATTAGTAATTGCAAGTTTTCACCCGCTGAACCTGTTTTCATTTTGAAATATGGTATAATGTTCAGCGTATTATGAAGGTATATCAGAAAGGATGATAACACATTGGCAGAAGCTATTAAGCATCAGAAAGTAATCCTCGTCGGTGACGGGGCCGTTGGTTCTAGTTACGCATTCGCGATGGTCCAGCAGGGCGTCGCTCAGGAAATCGGTATCGTTGATATCGTGAAGGACAAGACGAAGGGTGACGCAATTGACCTTTCCGACGCATTGCCATTCACTTCCCCAAAGAAGATTTACTCCGCTGACTACAGCGACTGCGCTGACGCAGACCTCGTTGTAATTACTTCCGGTGCACCTCAGAAGCCTGGCGAAACTCGTCTCGACCTCGTTAACAAGAACCTTGGCATTATCAATGCCGTTGTTAACCCAATCGTTGAATCTGGTTTCCACGGTATCTTCCTTGTCGCTGCTAACCCAGTTGACATCTTGACCTACGCTACCTGGAAGATTTCCGGCTTCCCTAAGGAAAAGGTTATCGGTTCCGGTACTTCTCTGGACACTGCTCGTCTTCGTCAGGCTGTTGCCGACGTCGCTGGCGTTTCCGCTCAGTCCGTTCACGGTTACATCCTTGGCGAACACGGTGACACTGAATTCGCTGCATGGAGCCACCTTACCATTGGCGGTTTGACCATTGCCGAATACCAGAAGAGCCACCCAGAACTCACCAACGAAAAGCTCCAGAAGATCTACGAATCCGTTCGTGACGCAGCTTACACCATCATCAACTTGAAGGGTGCAACCTTCTACGGTGTTGGTACAGCCCTCACCCGGATTTCTAAGGCTATCTTCAACGACGAAAACGCCGTACTCCCACTGTCCGTATACATGGACGGCCAGTACGGTATCAACGATGTTTACATTGGTACCCCAGCAGTTATCAACCGCAACGGTATCAAGGAAATCATCGAACTTCCTCTTCCAGCAGACGAAGAGGCCAGCATGAAGGCTTCCGCAACTCAGCTCAAGAAGATCATCGACGATGCTTTCTCCGCATCCGACATCAAGTTCCGTCAGTAATTTCTGACCCAACTTAAGCGCATGTGGTGACACCCTGGGTTACCGGTACATGCGTAGGCAGCCGTTCCCCCGGTTGTCGTTTGCCCCTCACGTGAAAACGTGAGGGGTTTTTATTTGCGCTGTTTCAAAGATTAGTTAGCTGACGCTACTGTTATTCACTTTCCGCAGATGACTGCCGCCGTCAAAGCCCTCGTCAGTAGTCAAGTGATCATGACAATAACAAAGATTCGTCTAGTGGCGATTGCGACAAACTCACGCTTAAATCATATTCATTTATGCATTTTTGCCGTATCCGTTTACATGACAACATTGTCAAAAACCGTAAGATTAACTTTGTAAAGATGACACGATATGGGCACAATTTTAGGATATACTTACTAAACAACAGTAAGGAAAGATGTTTGCTTAAGCTTCACTTTTTAGGCAAACAGCGCTATGATTGTTTGGTAATATTTTTGTAACAATTAGTTAACGTCCGAAAGGAGTGGCCATTTTGCCCGCAAAGAACAAAACACTACTGGCCGCTGCGGCAGTCTTTGGAGTGCTCGCAGTTGCCTATGTCGGGGGTAGTCTCTACTACCAGAACCGACTTTTGCCCGGAACCAACGTCCTGGGTACTAACATTGGGGGCAAGTCACCAGCCGCAGCTGAAACCACGTTAGCCAAAACCGTCTCCGCTAATCCTTATAAGGTGACCGATAATGGCAAAACCGTTGCCTCGGCCTCTGGCAACACGCTGGGGATCAGTAAGGATTTCAAGGGCACCATTAGCAAGATCAAGCAATCGCAAAATGCGTGGTCCTGGCCCGCTCACCTCTTCGGCGGTAGCAAGCAGACCACCAAAATTGGTTACCAGCTGAACACCACCACACTAAAAAAGTACGCGGCAACGCTCAGCGCCAAACTCAACACTAACCGCACCAAACCAGTGGACGCTAGCATGAAGTTCACTGACGGCAAGTTGGTGGTAACTAAGGAAACAAACGGGAATACAGTCGCCAGCGCCAAACTCGCAACGGCACTCGAAACCGCTATTGCAAAGGATCAGCACAGCATCGACCTGAGCAAGACATACGAAAAACCAAGCGTGACGACCAGCAGTAGCAAGTTCAAGCAAGAACGCAGCACGCTGAGCAAGATTAGCAAAATTAAGGCAACCGTTACGGTTGAAAATCACAACATCACGATTCCAACCAAGACCTTAACCAGCTGGCTCGGTTACGCTAACGGCGCAGTGACCGTTAGCCAAAGCGGGCTCACCGCTTTTGTTAAGCAGCTCAACGACAAATATGCCACTTATCAAAAAAAGCGGTCCTTCAACTCCACCAAGCGCGGCACCGTCAGTGTAAGCGGTGGTATCTACGGCTGGAGCATCAGTAGCTCCGCTGAAGTTGCCAGCCTGACCACTGCAATTAAGGCCGGTAAGGACTTCACTAAGAAGGTCATCACGCAAGGTTCAGGTTACAACAGCGATGGCACCGACATTGGGAACACTTACGTTGAAGTCGATCTGAAAAACCAGCATGAGTACTACTACAAGGATGGCAAGCTTGTCCTCGATTCAGACATCGTTTCGGGGAAGCCAGACGGCCACTCGACACCAACTGGAGTTTACTACGTCTGGAGCAAGCAGCGTAACGCGACCCTCAAGGGTGAGAACTCCGATGGTAGTAGCTACGCCAGTCCTGTTTCTTACTGGATGCCAATTGATTACACCGGTGTTGGCCTGCATGATGCATCCTGGCAGCCGAAGTTCGGTGGTACTTGGTACAAGGAACACGGTAGTCACGGTTGTGTCAACAACCCGCCTGCCTTCATGAAGAAGCTATACGCTGCCGTTGCACTCGGCACGCCAGTAATTGTCTTCTAAAGCATCAGCACCCGGTTCGCTTTGCGAACTGGGTGCTTTTTTGTTACTGTCCGTCAGCGTAAGTGTTGAAACTTTCAATCAAATCATCCGCAAGGATGAAAACAGCGGTTAGACCGAAGGTCGGAATTGGGCCGGATTAGCTTTGCTCCCGGGAAGGGCGTGCGTGGGACCGTTCCAGCCAGCTGCGCTGTCTTCCACTGGCGATTTTGCCGCAAACCCGCCGGCAAAATCCCGCTCCTAACGAAAATGGCGGTGTACATTTCGCACGAAGTTCATGTGCGAAACATACACTGCCATTTTCGTGTGCACGCACACCCTTCCCGTCCGCTGCCGCCAATCCGCCCCAATTCCGACGCGCACTCACATGACTGTGGCGGTGAAGGTTTCAGGCTACACTTGCGGCATCAGACAAAGATGGGCACGTACTGAGAAACACCGATTCAGAAATCAATACTTCTGTCCTATCAAGTGTGCTGAATCCTGTTACCGCGGTCTTTCTAGTCATGGAGATAGCCATTGTCTAGTTTTACAGTTTTGTTCATTATTTGACATCAGCCTCAGCATTTCAGGTGCTGCTGCCCAGTCTCTGTGGTGTTTTCTACTCAGTAACGTGTCGGCCACGGAGGTAGGAGTACGCTTGGGCGTAGCGGGCGGGGGCGGAGTCGGCGAAAACATTAGCATTTGGAGACTCGGCGTGGTTTTTCGCCGAGGCTGCACATGCTAATGTCGGGAGCGCGGAATTGACGCCGATTTTGCGGCAATTCTGCCAGTGAAGGACTCCAACGGAGGCCTGAACGGTCCCCGCCGACGCAGTTCCCGCGGAGCGAAGCCCAAGCGCACTCCTACCGGAGTTGCCGACTCCACCGCCTTGCGGCGGTATGAAAACAGCTTAAAGTGCAGGTCGCACCCTTGCAGGCACGGACTTACGCTGACGTACAGCGACAACAAAAAAGCCCCACCATGAAGGTGAGGCTCAGTGATACTACTCGATTTCGTCACTGCGGACCGGCTGGCCGGACTGCAGATCGTCAATTTCAACAACCCGAAAGTGCTTCTTCTCGAGCTTGTTGACGATCATGTTGAGCGTTGCTGCGTCCGTGCCCGCTGGCAAGGTGAACAGCGTCCGGCGGACATACTCACCACGCTTGGCATCAAGTGTCAGGCAACCGGAAATAGACACGTACTTCGCCAAAATTTTGCTCATGGCCGCCAAATCACCGCGCTCGCCAGTACTCATGACTGTCAACACGTAGGAACCAACATCAATGTTCCAAGATTCGGACAGCATGTTCAGCAAACGGCTGTGCGTCAAAATACCGTAGAAGTTAGCGGATTCGTCCAGCACCGCGATGTATGGCAAGTCCTTGATGTTGAAGAACACCTTGAAGAATGGCGCGTTGACCGGAATAGTCTTGGTCGCATTCTTGAGCAGGTATGTAACTGGCAAGGTCATGTCGCCACCCTGACTCTTGTGCCGGTAAATGTGCATCTTGTAGATGTTCCCGCGGAAAATTTTGCCGGTTTCATCGAGGATTGGCACACAACGGTACCCGGAGTCTTCGAGCACCTTGAGGGCCTCTTCCAACGTCACGGTTTCCTTGACCGTGGTCAGGAATTCTTTCTTTAAAACGAGGGACTTAATGAGCATACGGAGACCTCCTGTATGAAATAAATTGCGAATCTGATGAGAATTTCTCTAATCACTCTAATAATACCATAGTTGCTTTGCCGTGCATGCATTTCGGCGTGCTTTCGCAAAAATATTCCGTGATTTTCACGGCATATTTTCACCACTAGTATAGCGCGTTTAGCCACCAACGTGCGTTCTTCAGTAAAAAAACAGCCGCGGCGCATCAACGCCGCAGCTACCTAAACGGCATGTGCCGCAGTATGTACTTTAGTGCTCCCGGTGCGGCAAGGGCTTCAGTCCCAGCGAGATGTTGAGGGCGTTGTCGACTGCTCGCATTTTGTCTGTCGGCAGTGCACCAATGCGATCTCGCAAACGCTGTTTATCGATTGTCCGCACTTGTTCCAGCAGAATGACGGAATCGCGCTCCAGACCGTCGCGGCCACCCTTCATCCCAACATGCGTCGGCATCTTGGGTTTGGTGATGCGGCTGGTAATGGCCGCCACAATGACCGTGGGGCTGTAGTGGTTACCCACGTTGTTCTGAACGATCAGAACCGGGCGCAGTCCCCCTTGTTCGGACCCAATCACCGGTGACAAATCCGCGAAAAAGATGTCGCCCCGCTTTACATTTACATCCATTCTAACGACACCTTCCTCCATGAATGCCCTGGAAACGCGGCCGTAAAGCACCCCCCAGCGTTTCCGTGTATTAATTCTAATACATTCGCTGGCAAAAAGCTTGTGCTTTCTGGTAGCAGCGTCTTGAAAATGAAAGAACAATTATCGAATGACAAAGACAACTTCTGTTCTCGTTGCTAAAGCTACTGATTTCGGCATTATTATCGCTATTCACGAGTATAAAAAAACACCCGTTTCTCCCAAATCGCTTACTGGAAAGAAACACGTGTTTTCGAACGTAGCAGTACCCACCTTAATTGCATTTTGGGTAATGATTACTGTACTGAATTGATGCTGACACGGGGCAAGCGTTCACTGAGTGCGCAGGCAATCTCGTAATGGATTGTTTCTGCGTAATCCGCGACGTCCTGCAACGTAATCTCCTGGTCACCGCTCTTGCCAACCAGAACCACCTCGGTACCTGCTGGATAAGCGTGCGGCAGACGAATCATAAACTGATCCATGCAGATGCGGCCAACAATCTCGCACTGCTGCCCATCGACCAACACGTGGAAGCCCTGCATGCGCCGCAGCCATCCGTCCGCATACCCCATCGGCACGGTGCCGATATATTCGGCCTGCGCACTGTGATAGGTCGCACCGTAAGAGATTGTGGCACCCGCGGCCACCTGTTTACACAGCACCAGTTCGGATTTCAAACTCAATGCTGGTTCGAGCGCATAAGGCGTTGTGGAAATTTCCCGTCCGGACGGGTTCAAACCGTATATTCCGACACCGAATCGCACAATATTGCTGTGACAAGCACGGTGCCACAAACTAGTTGCTGTGTTGGCAACATGAACGTAACGTGGCCGCCGCGGCAATGCTGCGACAAACTCATTGAACATTGCCGCTTGCCGCTTAAATTGATCTTCATTGAGACTATCGGCGCTGGCAAAATGTGTGAAGATGCCGCTGAATTCAAAAGTCTCAGCATGAGCATCCATGAATGCAACTGCTGCTTGCAGGTCTTCCTTAGCCGTAAAACCAATGCGGCCCATTCCGGAATCAACTGCCAGGTGCACACGCAGCTGATCACCGCTAGCGATATGCGCCGCGGCAGCTTCGAGCCAGGTCCTTTCAGCCACCGGCACCGCAATCTGCTGTGCGGCAGCCAGTCCGGCATACTCTGGATTCACAATGCCCAGCACGAGGATTGGTTGCGTAAAGCCCGCTTCCCGTAAGGCCAGCGCCTCATCAAGAACGGCCACGCAAAAGCCACGAGCACCAGCCTTAACCGCAACCCGAGCGACACGCACAAGGCCATGCCCATAAGCATCCGCCTTCACCACTGCAAAAAGCTCACTGCCAGCATCAAGCGAGTTCACGGCCGACTGCACATTATGGAAGATGGCACCCTCATCAATTAGTACCCGACTCGGGCGGTGTGTTGCAACAACCATTATGCTTCCTCCTCCAAAATAACCTCTGTAAATACGAGTTCTTTGCTGTGACTAATTGAAACGTGCGCGCGGCCACTGTAGGGACCGGCAGCAATGTAGGGCTTACCACTAGCAGCGTCCGTTAGGGTTTGCACGTCATGCAAATTGACGATGCCTAGTCCGGTGCCGTACGCCTTAGCGTAAGCCTCCTTCACGGAAAAACGCCCCGCCAGATACTCATCTGCGCGCCGGCCAGATAGCTCTTGCCAACGCGCAAGTTCGGCATCGCCCAGCACCTTGCGTGCAAAATGTTCATTTCGGGACTGCGCCTGCACAATTCGGTCGATTTCCGTGACGTCAACGCCTATGCCGTAGATCATTGCCCTACCTCCGTCCAACTGAAAATTACTTCTGTTCCATGATACCAGTTTTCGAAATTCACGTAACCGCCTGCTCCGTGAAACCTGTTCACCCTTCCTTGCGTGGGGCTAATGCTGTCCGTCAGCGATAGCGTTTCAGTGACGAAGTCACGCTGGGCCTCTTTGGTGTCTTCATGACGCCGTTAGGCGGTGGAGTCGGCAACTCCGGTGGTGGTGCGCTTGGGCTACGCTCCGGGAACTACGTCGGGCGGGGACCGCTTCAGCCCGCTATTGCGGTCTTCCGCTGGCGGAGTT
>NZ_RHNR01000045.1 GCF_003946025.1 Lacticaseibacillus songhuajiangensis
TGAAACACCAAAGCAGCGCAGTCCCGTGTGAATCATGGGATTGCGCTGCTTTTTTGAAATTCTATGAATAATCCAGGGTATACAAACTTGAGGCAAAAGGCATGCAGGTAACGTTGATAGACACTCACCGCATGTATAACCGTGCCCGTATTGATACATGGATGCAGCAACATGAGATTTGAAATTACTTTGCATCCCCTGAGCACACATATTTGTTTAAGAAATCCAGCTGGCGGCTGTATGTTCAGTATTTGCTCAGGGGGATGCAGTATTTTGATTTAATGCCGAGATGAGGCAGGAAGGAACGACAATGCAAGAACAAGATACAGAGGCTTTAACTGATCTGATTGACCGCGTGGAGAAGGTGCAGCAGTTGATGGGGATGCATGCAGAGCAGGCGGTAGACCTGAACAACGCTGTGATTGAGTACAGGCGCAGCATTCTGGCGAGTCCGAACACAGATGCTACTGCTCGTTTAGTAGCAGCTGCCAGTGTAAACGGGGCACGTATGGAAGCCTTGGGAAATGCCGCATTAACACAGTTGGCGGAGATTTATGAACGACTGGCCGAGCAGTTCACGGATGATACTCAGAACAACGAAAAAAAGCCCAACTAGTTTGCAGACTAGTTAGGCAATATCAAGCGGTTTTGATACACAAAACGCCAGAACACCGTTAAGTGTACCGGAGCTGCTGAAATTCACAAGCAGGAAGGGAAACTTTTTAATCATGGACTTAAACAGCAAACAGCTTAATTCATTATCCGAGCAACTAGACGCATTGCGAGACGATCTCACTGGTGACTGGGAAGCAGCATACAGGCAGGCCACGGTGTTGGAAAAGGCCGATGCGCCCGATAGTCTGCCAGATTCTGTTAAGCGGCTCATGCAACGGGCAGTGGCAGCTGGCCGCATTGCCGGCAGTGCCCGCCGTTTGGCTGAACGTATAGACAAGTCAGCAGAAATGCAGGGCAAGCGCATTCTGCCGGTTGTAGCGCGTTAGGGGAATGATAATGCCAGCAAAAAATGATGTCGTAGCAGCATGGGCGGCCTGCAATGACGGTGTGGCCATGCTGCATGTTGAGTTGCGGGAAGGCGTGGTCACATTCAACGGAGAGCGATTCCCGATTGATGTATCCAATACACCCATTGGAGCGGTTGACGTGTTGGTTAAGCTGATGAGCGGCCATAATGAAAGTCGGGGTAATTAAAAAATGATCACGATGAATTTAACAACGTTTTTAGTCATTGCTTTTGCGTGTGGGGTAGTTGGTGGCTTACTAGCATCCCCAGAAAAGTTCATTCAAAAAGAGGGAGGCAGCAAGCATGCCAACAATTAGCATTTATCGTGCAGGTTATCAGCGTGCTGTCGATGATAAGCATCTATCCGCTGCCGCAAAGGGGTTTCTGACCGTTCTGGTGGCACAGGGCGAGGGTTCAACGGTACGGCGGGTAGACTTACCGGCCTTGTTCAAAGAGGGCGCGGTGAGCGTGCAGCGGCTGGTTCAGGAGACCGAGGATGCAGGTTACTTGCGGCGCCAAAAAAAGCGCGACAATGGTGGATCGTTTGATTACTCCGTTTGGACAATCGGCAAGCCCGATATTGCAGACCTGAACGCAAGGAAAGAGGGGTAGCAATGGCGCAGAGAAGGATGTTCAGCAAGACAGTAATCGACACTGATAAATTTGGTGACCTGCCTAAAGATGCGCAGCTACTGTATTTCTACTTGGGGATGGATGCGGATGATGATGGGTTTGTAGCACGGCCAAAACAAGTAATGCGAACTAGGGGCGCTAATGACGATGATTTGAAATTGCTCATTGCCAAGGGTTTCGTGATTGCGTTTGACCAAGGTGTGATTGTCATTACTGACTGGCGAGCAAACAACTGGATACGTTCCGATCGATATGTGCCAACGTCATACGGATACGAAAAACGGCAGTTAATTCAGGATGAAAATGGACGATATTATTCACTGGCACAACCTGATCAAATTGATTTGGCCACGCGGCGAGGTGTCGCATTATACCCTCTAACGTCTGTTAGTGAGTCGGGGACGGTGGCCAACATTAAATTAGACAAGGGTCACCCTGAGTTGTGGCCAGAACCCTTGCTATCAGCGGATTTTAAGCCAATAAAAATTGATGACAACCACATGGTATACCAAGTGGATACCCAGTATAGGTTAGGTAAGGGTAGTTTAGGTAAGGTTAGGTTAGGACAGGATAGTTCAGTACAGGGTAGTTCAGAACAGAAAAGAAAAGGACAGACCAACAAAAAAGAAAAATCAAAAGAAAGAGAAGGAAAACAGGGGCATGGGGGAGAAAACCCGTCGGCAGGGGCACCCCGTGAGGCAGTCCAAAAAGTTGAAGCATCCCCGTATTCTGACGAACAGATTCGGGAGCTGCTGCGGCAGTCCAATTATTCTATAACTCGGGTAGTAGGCAGGTTGGTGGGCAATGGCATAGATATAACCCAGCCGTTGGGAGAACAGATTCGGTTACTAGCCGCAGAATGGGAGAGCAAGCAGCATGTCTAGGATGAAACAGGGGCGTGAAGCCACTGCCTATTGGATAAAGCACTGGAATAGCCTCCTGATGGCAGAACGTAACGCCAACTGGATGGTTGAAAACATGAACAGTAGCGTTAATAGCGAGGCAAGACAGGCAATAGAGTATGCTGCGGGCATAAAGAAGCGTGTTGCTAAGTCAACTAGCTTGTTGGGCACTAGCGGGGAGTTTGTCCGCTTGCGATACATTCGGGGAATGACAGCAGAGGAAATTGCTGAGTGCACTCATTACGCTCTATCCAACGTAAAACGCCAGACGATTGCAGGTATTAGCAGCATTGCATTCATGGATCGCATGAATGGCAACAGGTTAACAAAACAAGACACAGTGTTGCAGGAGTTAGCCGAGTGTTAAAGGCTTGTGCAGTGACCCAGAACGGGGCAGCATGTAACTGATTAAAAATAGTTGGCCAAGGGGGAGCACATGATTCAGGTTGATGAAAGGGCAACGGCTATTAACGCTGAGACGCTGTTACAACAGTATCCACATGAGCGGGCAAGGGCACTAGTAAAGCAGTCCTTAGCATCCCCTAGGCTGGATGGAATGCCGAAAACGTCAACCGCTAGTAACGCTACTGAACGTCGAGTAGTGGGGGTTATGGAGTCGGAGCAGTTTGTGAAACGATGTGACAGCGTTCTTAATCAAGTGCGCATTATCTGCGGGGATGGCTATGCAGACGCCTTGAGGTATCTGTATTTCAAGCCAATGCCTACGTTAAGGGATGTGGCGGGACGATTGTCCGTCTCAGCATCAACATTGACTAGATGGCGCAAAGCCGCGTTAGTGGAGTTTGCAAAATGTTGGCCTGGCCAGTGGGGTGAATTAGTGGTTCTCGTATCGTAACGTTACGATTGGTTTAACGGAGCGCTCCGAAAAATAAGTGGAGCGTTCCGTTTTGTCGTTAATAGCCGCAGATACTCTCAAAATGGCGTGTGCGGGGCTTTAACGGTGAATACGTTAAATAGTGCCAACACATGTTAAAATGCAAAACAACACGCTTAAATTGCAAAACAAACACGGCGGATGATAGCCAACAGGATACAAGCGTATGGCAAAAAAATAGCCCCACCTGATTGGTGAAGCCTCCTGCTGCCAGCTGATTAAATTTTTGTGGCCGTTGCATCCACCGTTGCATTTGATGCAACGGCGAGAAATATGTGTGTGGTAATTATTTTTGAGAATGCTGATATGCTGGGCTTTATAAGCCTTTATAAACGTGCGGATTGTCCCCGCCTATGTCAAGGCATGGTTTACTAGGCCCATTAGATAGTTGCTTCAAAAGGTTGATATGCCGGCACTTGCCAGCTATATCAACCTTTTTTGTTTTATTTGAGCTTGTGTGCATAGTTAGTGCGTTGGTAATTACTAGGTGGACTGTTCAGATGACGATACAGCATTATAACTAGCAAGCTAGTTAATAATTACGCTAGTATTAACATTCTCCTCCGCTTAAATTGTCGCATCTGCAAGTGAGCGTGTTACAATAATGAACGGGACTACCAATTTGAGAGATTAAACAATAGAATATTCGGAGGCACTACATGGATTGGCCAACACTAATTAACACATTGAAGGATATTATGGCTAAGGAGAACATAACGGCAGGCGAACTTGCCAAAATGCTCGGCGTATCCGTATCATCCGTTCACAATTACTTGTCGATGCGTCAGCGCGCTTCAATTATGACTCGTGAAAAACTTGAGTCTTTTGTTGCGGAGCACCAAGCGACAGCTAAACAGACAAACAAGCAGCCGGCGAAAAAAACAACTGCTAAGCGCGGCGCTAAGAAGACCGCTGCGGCTAACGAAAGCAAAAACGAGGATGCTAAGGAAGCTAAGCAGTCCAAGAATACGCGCAAGCCGCGTCAGACTAAGCAAGCTGCTAAGAAGCAGTCTAATCAGCAGGCAGCGCCGAAGCAGGAAAATGCTAAGCAGACTGCCAAAAAGCAGAATAACAAGCGGACGGATAAGACTGCGGCTAAGGCTAAACCGGAAGTCAAGCCAAACACCAAGCCTGCAACGAAGGCTGAAACCAAGTCCGCCAAACCGGCCGACCAGCAGTCTAGCGTAAAGCAAGCAGCGCCAAAGGCAAGTGCACAAGCCAAAACAACCGCGCAGTCTGCAAGCAAGCCGGTGCGGAATCAGCCAGCAACACAGCAAAATGCTAAGCCACAACAGGACAATAAGCAGACCCCACAAACGACGACGCAGAACACGCCAATTGCTAGCCGCAGTAAGACGCCTGCACGCCGGCAGACAACCGGTTCCGCCGTGCGGATTTACGTCGATGAATCTTTTGGTCAGGGTAGCGAGAAACCATTCACTGTCGGGATGGTCTTGTGCTCAACCACACCGGGTATCATGCCGTTCAAGGAATTCACCAGTACTCTGTACCCATTTGGCTGGGCACCTGGTGATGAAGTCAAGGCGCAGGGTAAGGACCTCAGCAACGTGAAGTACGTGCTGGAAGGTTCCGTGAACGACGACATCAAGATGGTTGCCTTCCGGACCAAGATGGTGCCACCACTGCTGTCCATTACGGATGACGACTCCACCATGGTTAGCATCTTCCCTTACGTTTCGGCGCTGATTACTGCTATCGAGCGTGCGCAGAAGCAGGGTCTCAGCGGCAGTCAGTACCAGATTGTCATTGATCGCACGAACAAGTTGCCAGCGGAATCACTGCGGATTGTGCAAAATCTGCTTGATGTGTACTTCCGGTTGGCTGCAAGCACCCCAATGTCCTTCCACGTGACGGATGGTGATTCACGTGCGCAAAAGGGTCTGCAATTGGCTGACTTTGTTTCGCACTACGCTTACGTGCAAACACCAGAACAGGCAGCGGACTTCGCACCTGTCACCACTGTGATTGACGATGAACTGGCTAACGCGCGGCGTTTTGCCTACTACTCCGGTTTGCGGGTTGTACAGTTGCGTAGTGGTGCCCAGACCATCGTGGCACCCGAGACGCCAACGTACACTGAGGCTGGTGCTGATGATGACGCAACGCAGCTTAGTGATGATGTGCACAGCGAGAACATTGGCCGCGCCATGGAACTGGCCTTGGCCTTTAAAGATGCGATTGGTAAAACCGCAACTGCAGGCCTTAGCGGCAAGCAGCTTGAGGCGGTGCGGAGCCGGCTCAAGGGTCTGTCGACCACAATTGTGAACTGGTTGGACGACAGTCAGGCGAAGTTACTGAACGGCTTAGCTAACCGTAGCGTTGCTGATTTCCGCGAACGTTTGGCCATCATCACGCGTATTGACAAGCCATTTAAGAGCAGTCAGGAGATTGGTGAGCAGCAGTTCCGCATCTTCGAAACGCAGCTTGACCGCATCTTGGCACTACTTGATTCATACAGCACCACGGCTGAACAGAACTAGTTTCCGTCGCCATTCTAAATAAAAGGAGCCGCTAATCGCATTCGCGATTAGTGGCTCCTTTTTGCTTTTGACGCTTACTTGACGTCCAAGCGGTTGGCGAAGGCCTTGAGAAAGGCTTCCGCATCTCCAGTGTAGGTATAATCCGACTGTGCCATAATTGGCGCGTCTGCGTCGCGGTTCACCGACACAATCAGCTTCGCCTGATCAATGCCGACCAGATATTGCGTGGCGCCGCTGATGCCGACATTGAGGAGAAAATCAGGAGCAATCGTGTTTCCGGATTGGCCGATTTGCTGTTCAACCGTAAAGTCATCGCGGTCAGTTAGTGGACGGGAGACGCCGACGCTAGCGCCTAGCCGTGCGGCCAGTTGGCGCGTTCGCGCCACGGTGGCGTCACCCTTGGCGCCGCGGCCGAGGGCAATTACCTTGCTGGCGCCGGTGACACCGGTGGCGCTGCTAACGGCCACCTGTTCATCTTCAATCACAATTCCCTTGGGAGCAGCCAGCGTCAATTCGGCCGTGGTGATTTTGGTTCTTACGCCGCCCGCCTTTTCAGCCGTGAATGTGTTGGGACGCACAGAAACCATCTGCGGTCGGCGCTGCGGGCAGGTGATTTCACACATAACGTTGTCCCCATAGGACGGTTTCACGGCGACTAGGTTGTCCCCGTCAAAACGCAGGTCCAAGCAATCGGCGGTGAGTCCGGTTCCCAGTTTGGCTTGCAGGCGCGGCGCAATGGAGCGGCCCTGCGCCGTTGCGGCAAAGAGCATGGCGTTCGGCTGTCGCTTCGCCATGAGCTGCATCAGTGCGCTAGCGGCCGTGCTATCTGCGGGGCGTTCGAGTGAGTCCGCGCTGACTCGGATAATCTCGTCCGGCCCGTACGCACTTATCTGCTCGGCAAAATGTTCCTGCGTCCCTTCAAGCAGCACAACCACCACACGGCGGCCAGCAGCGATGGCGCGCGCCTTGGTGATGAGCTGGAAGGTAACAGGTTGCACCCGGTTGGCATCGTGCTCGGCGAGAATCCAAATTTCTTCGGTATTAGTCATGATTGCGCCTCCTAAATCAAATTCTGCTGTTGCAGAATGTTAATCAACTGGTCGACCGCCTCGGCGGGTGTGCCCGTGAGTTGCTGGTTTTGACGGCCAGCATTTTCAGGGGCGAACACCTTGGTGACGACCGTTGGCGAACCCTGCAGGCCAATGCGTGTCGGGTCAGCCGCAATGTCTTTTTCGTTCCAAACCGTGAGCGGTTTGGTGAAGCTATCCTGAATGTTAACGGGTGTTTCGTAGCGCGGTGTGTTTAGTTCGCTGCGCACCGAGAGCACTGCGGGGAGGGTAAGGCGAATGGTTTGCTTACGGTCGTCCAAGTCGCGTGTAACATGCAGGGTGTGGTCATCGAGCACGGCGATTTTGCTGGCAAAGGTCACCTGCGGCTGATCCAAAAGCTCGGCCACAATCGGACCGACTTGACCAGTATCGGCATCAACAGCTTGGCGTCCGAAGACGAGCAAATCAACGCCGCCAATTTTGCGGATGGCTTGGGCAATGGTGTAGCCGGTTGCCAGAGTGTCCGCACCACCAAACGCGCGTGAACTCAGCAGATACGCGTCATCGGCGCCCATGGCCAGACCGTCACGCAGGGTTTCCTCGGCGGCGGGTGGTCCCATTGTTAGGACGCTCACGCTGCCGCCAACCGTATCGCGCAGGCGCAGGGCTGCCTCAATGGCGTTTTTGTCATAAGGATTAATACGCCCCGTGCTGGCTGAACGGAGCAGGTTGTGCGTCACGGGGTCAAACTTAACGTTGTTACTTTCTGGGACTTGTTTAATGCAGACGACAATTTTCATTTTGGTTCCCCCTTACTTGCTTAATTCAGCGATCGCAATGGCGCTGCGCATCTTCTCGACGGTACCTTCCGCGATTTCCATCGCCCGCGCGTCCATAATCAGGTGGGCAAGTGGGTACTCGCGGCTGTAACCATATCCGGCGAGTACCTGCAGTGCATCGTCGCAGGCGCTGACCGCCGTGCGTGAACCGTACGCCTTGGCCATTGTGGCTTCTTCAGAGTAGGGCTGATTGTTAGCCTTTAGCAATGCGGCGCGCTGGTACAGCAGCTTAGTGGTTTCTTTGCCCATGGCGATGTCGGCGATTTTGCGCTGGATGCTCTGCATTTGGCCAATCGTGCCGTCACCCGCCTTGCGCTCATTGGCGTAGTCAGCGGCGACTTGCAGCGCGTGTTCCATGATGCCGGTGAGCGCCGCACCCATCAGGATGCGGGCATCATCGTGGGCGGAATCACCGATCATGATGCCGTTGCCAAGTTTACCCAGCAAGTGGTCCGCGCTAACACGAACGTTATCGAGCACGATTTCGCCAACAGGCACGCCGCGCAGGCCAATGAAGTCTTCTTGCTTGCCAAATGAAAAGCCGGGCATGTCTTTGTCGACTAGAAACACGGACAGTTCATCCGGTGCAGTTTTGACCAAGACACAGTAGACTTCAGCAAGCCCGCCGTTGGTAATCATGATTTTGTTACCGGAAATGACCCAGTCGTCACCGGCACGCTTGGCCGTGGTCTGAATGCCCATGGGGTTTGAGCCACCGGTCGATTCGGTCATTGAGAAGGCAAAAATACGCTTGGTGGCGCTGGGCAGATACTCGCGTTTAAGGGCGTCGGTTCCGAACTTGAGAATCTGGTCGACGGTTTTGTAGTGGCCTTCAAGTGTGACCGCGGCGCTGGCGTTGCCGACTGCCATGCGCCGGATTACTTCGGCGGTAATTTCGGGGTCAAAAGCGGCGCCACCGTATTCACGGGGGAGCATGATGCCCAAGAATCCCGTTTCCACCATTTTCTGAAATAGCCCATCAGGGTAGCGGCCGTCACGATCGATTTGCATATCGAAGGGTGCGACCTCCTTGTCTGTGAATTCGCTGACCATGCGCAGCAACATATTTTGTTGCGGTGTCCAATTAAAAGCCATGGGTATCACCTGTATCCTTTCTCACTAATAAATTAACTGTTATCAATTATAACGAATCGGGATACAACTTGCAGGTCAGTTAGTCGTGTTGACGCGGATGAAAGGCGGTGTGTAAAACAGTTGCTCAATTAAAAAGCGAACAATTATTGTATGAAAAACTGCCTTATTCGCAATTTATCGCTGAAGTGGCGGTTATTGGCAGGGTTTCCTGATATAATGATAAAAAATGCCATGGAGGAATTTGACATGAATGTGATCGTATCAGTGTTTGGCCAGGACCGCGTGGGGATTGTTGCCGCAATCGCTGCAGCCCTTGCGAAGGAGAATGTGAACATCCTGGAAATCACCCAGAGTATCTTTAAGGGCAACTTCACGATGATGATTAGCGCCCAGTTGCCTGAAGACGCTGACTTCGCTACCATCCGTGACCACCTGCAGACCGCAGCGGCACAACTGGAAATGACCGTGCAGATGCAGCGTCAAGAGCTCTTTGACGCGATGCACAAGTTGTAAGGGGGACAGACATGGATAGTCGGCAAATTCAAGAAACGATTGCGATGATTCGGGAGGAAAACTTGGACATCCGAACCATCACGATGGGAATTTCCCTCCTCGACTGTATTCGCGGGGACATCAAGGCCACCGCAGACGCGGTTTACGCCAAGATCACGACTAAGGCGCGCAACTTGGTGCCGGTTGCTGAACAGATTGAGACCGAGTTTGGGCTGCCCATTGTGAACAAGCGTGTTGCCGTAACGCCGGTGGCGCTGCTCGCGGGTGGCGATGCGGAGTTTGATTTCGTGCAGATTGCGCTTGCGATGGACCGTGCGGCGGCCGATTGCGGCATTGACCTCATTGGGGGATACTCCGCATTGGTGCAAAACGACATGACGGCGGCTGACTTGGCACTCATGCGCAGCATGCCCGCCGCTTTTGCCGCCACCGAGCGCGTATGCGGTTCCGTGAACATCGGGAGCACCAAGTCCGGAATGAACATGGATGCTGTGCGCGAGATGGGGACCATCATCAAGGAGGTGGCGGACCCAACACCGCAGAACGCCATGAAGTTGGTCGTGTTCTGTAACGCAGTGGAAGACAATCCGTTCATGGCGGGGGCTTTCTGGGGCGTTTCCGAAGGGGATTGCGCCATCAATACTGGGGTTTCCGGCCCTGGGGTTGTGCAGCGCGCCTTGGCGGCCATTCCGGATGCACCGTTTGAAGAGGTTTGCGAAACCATCAAGAAGACGGCGTTTAAGGTTTCCCGCATGGGCCAATTAGTCGGCAAAATTGCAGCGGAGCGGCTACACGTGCCGTTTAACATCGTGGATCTCTCGCTGGCCCCAACACCAGCAACGGGTGACTCAGTTGCACAAATCCTGGAGACGATGGGGATGAGCCACGTGGGTTCATACGGCACGACCGCCGCGCTGGCATTGCTGAACGATGCCGTTAAGAAGGGCGGCGTTATGGCTGCCGAACGGGTCGGCGGACTGTCCGGGGCGTTCATTCCAGTCAGTGAAGATGCCAACATGATTGACGCGGTTGCGAAGGGCCACATTGGACTGGAGAAGCTGGAAGCCATGACCGCGGTTTGCTCTGTGGGTCTGGACATGGTGGCCATTCCTGGTGCAACGCCGGCCAGCACTATCAGCGGTATGATTGCGGATGAGGCGGCCTTGGGGATGATTAACAACAAGACCACTGCCGTACGGGTGATTCCGGTACCGGGTAAGGACGTCGGCGAGGAAGTCGAGTTCGGCGGTTTGTTTGGTCGGGCCCCAATCATGAAGGTCAACGATGGCGATTCGAGCCAGTTCATCGCCCGCGGCGGCCATATTCCGGCACCAATTCACTCGTTTAAGAACTAGACACGAAGAAACGCAACGCAAAAAAGCACCCGCGCAGTACTCAGTTAATGAGTGCCGTGCGGGTGCTTTTATTGTTGTGGATTGAGTTTAGTGCAGGTACTGTGCAATGAGGTTAAAGATGGTGTCCAAACCGACACTATATGCCAGGATGGTCCAGGGCTTGCAGAGCACGATAATGGTGGCGAATTTTTTGAAGGACATTTTGGTCAGACCTGCCAGCATGCAGAGCAAATCGTCGGGGGCAACGGGCATCAGGATGGCGACGGTAAACAAGCGGTCGAATTTCTTGCCGCCGTCCAGGTAGTGCTGGTATTTGGTCATCGTTTTTTCGGGGAAGATTAACGCGATGAAGCGGCGACCGTAATGACGGGCCAACATGAAACTGAGCATTGAGCCAATGCCGATGCCAATGTAGTTGTAGACAAAGCCCCACCCCAGGCCGAACATCGCGACCGCGGCGACGGTGGACAGGCCGCCGGGGATGATGGGAAAAATGACTTGCACCATCTGCAGCAAGATGAACAACAAGGGTGCCCACAGGCCGGCACGCAAAATAATCGTTTGTAATTTGGCTGGGTTAGAGAAATAACCTAGACGAAAACAGACCACACAAAAGGCAATGACAACGAGCAGACCACCAACCTGGGCCACACGCAGAACTTTTCTTGAATTAGCCATGTTGTGTTACCCCTCCGGCTTGTGGTCAGGGGCACGCAAGCCGCGTAAACCGCGACGGTGCGGGACGAACTGACCCATAATTTTTACGATGAAAAGTATTGTTGCCTTTATTTAATACCGCATTCAAGATTTTCGCAACAGACTAAAGGATGAATTATCTAAATGTCATGTTACACCGCCATTAAGACTGCCGGTTCAGACAAGGGCGCCGGTCAGTGGTATTATCGGGAAAGATATTAATTGATAGGAGCTGATAATGTGAGGCGGATTTTAGTTTTGCACACTGGCGGAACGATTTCGATGACGGCAGACCAGAGTGGTGCGGTTGCGCCGAGTGCGCACAATCCCTTGGTGGCTGCGGGGGTGCAACTACCAGAAGACGTGGAGTTGCAGGTTGAGGAAATTTTCAACCTGCCGTCACCGCACATGACCCCTGAACGGATGCTGGAACTGGCGCAGCGTATTCGCCGGGCGGAGGAAACCGAGGACATTGATGGTGTTGTGGTGACGCACGGCACGGACACACTTGAAGAGACCGCCTACTTCCTCGATCTCACCCTGGATCCGCAGATTCCGGTGGTCGTCACTGGGGCAATGCGCTCCAGTAACGAAATCGGGACGGATGGGTTGTACAATTTTCAGAGTGCGATTCGCGTCGCAGCGAGTCACTCCGCTCGCGGGAAGGGCTGCTTGGTGGTGATGAATGATGAGATTCACACCGCGCGTTTTGTGACCAAGACGCACACGACCAACGTGGCCACCTTCCGCACCCCGACCTTTGGCCCGATTGGCCTGGTGGAAAAAGACGGCGCCCGTTTCTTCCAAGCGCTCATTCACCAGCAGGTGGCGCCAATTGACCACGTGCAGCCGGGGGTGGCTTTGATTAAGGCATACGCCGGAATGGACGGGACCATCTTTGACGCCGTTGCCGATAATCTGAGCGGCCTCGTCATTGAGGCGCTTGGGGCAGGAAACATGCCGCCCGCAACTTTGCCGGCCTTGCAGCGCATTCTTGACCGCGGGATTCCGGTTGTCCTGGTCTCGCGCTGCTTTAACGGAGTTGCCGAGGACGTCTACGATTATGATGGCGGCGGCATTCAGCTCAAGAAGATGGGCATCAGCTTCTGTCAGGGTCTGAATGGGCAAAAGGCGCGGATTAAACTCATCGTCGGCCTCGCTGCCGGTAAATCTGGCGCGGTACTAGCCAAGTACATGAGCAACGCCGTGAGTTAATTAGAATTGAACTCAACCAAAAAGGAGATTCCGCGAAAAATGCGGAATCTCCTTTTTGGGAGGTGGTCACGTGTTTGTTGCTGAAGACAATGCGGGCAAACGCATTGAGTTGTTAAGCCATGCTGCCGCAACGCAGTTGAAGGCTGCTGGCACGCAGGCGTTTTGTCCAGGTTGTCATGCGCCGCTCATTTTGAAAAACGGACCGCAGATGCCAGCTCATTTTGCGCACCGCAATAAAGCAGATTGCTGGATGAGTGAACCGGAAAGTGCCGAGCACCTGCGCGGCAAAATGCTGCTCTTGCGTATTGCCACCACTAGCGGCTGGCAGGCGCAACTGGAGGTGCCAGTGCACCAAATGCAACAGCGCATCGACGTTCTGCTCACGCGCGGTCAGCAGCAAGTGGCACTGGAATTCCAGTGTAGTCCCTTATCTGCTAACCGGCTGTATGAACGCACTGCCGGTTATGCCCGCTTGGGGATGCAAACACAGTGGTTTCTGGGCAGCAAGTATCTGCGCAGCAAGAAGGGAGCAGGACGCCTCAAGTTCGCCCAACTAACTACCAATGGGCTCAGCCTGCGTTATTTGGACACAACGCGTGAGCAGATTGTGGTCGACACGCAGGTGACGGCGGACTCATGCATGCGCGCACGCATCTGGCCCAAATTGCTGAATGCGCGGCGCGTTGGTTTTCAGCGCACACCAGTTGCCGCCGCGCAGCGCTTAGCGCAGTCACTGCAGTACGGCGACCGTACAGCGCTACTCGTGCAAAAGGCTTGCTACCTGCGTGGCTGTAATTTGGCGGGTTGCCCGTGGCCCGTTCACGATGGACTGGTGAATTATGCCGGCTTACTTGAACGTGAGGACTTACTGCGGGTGCGCTGGCTGTTGCAATTTGCCGGGTGCGACGTGACCGAACACGCCAATGCCCTATTCTGGTTACGTGCGGTGGATCCGCGCAAGTTGCCGCTGGTGAATGCGCAGGCATATAGTCGCATGGTCGCCACTAGCTTCATCGCCGCGCTTGAACAGCGCGCGTACCTGCGGCGCATTGGCGGCGGCTGGCACTGGCTGCGCAGCCCGCAGTGGTACGCGGATGTTGAGCAGAAACTGCGACATTATCGCCCTGGCATGTGAGCAATTGCGCGGGCAATTTTGTTCTGGCTCGTGCTGGGTACAAAGTCAAAATCGGCGGCAATTGTCGTCAAGAGTGCGGCCGCAGCGGCATGGTCGTGGTACTCGATTTCCAGTTCCCAATCGTCCGTGCCGTCAGCAAACATACTGTGGTCGAGCACTAACAGACCGGCAGGGAGTACGCACTGGCGGCGCTCAGTGGTGACACTCGCAAAAACGTGCAGGGCAGAAGCAGCGACGCCAAGCCGGTTTAGTGCGTCTGTGACCATTCCGTCAGTCTGAATTGTGCCGCTGGCGAGCAGCGTGTCCGCTTGGGCAAGTGTGAGTGGGTCAGTGTATTCGGTGATTGAACGTTCTGCCGTGGCCGCCCGCACTTTGAGTGTCTGTTCGGCGCGGTCAGCAAAACGGCGAATTCGCAGCGCGCTACCCGCGTGCTTGAGGTCATTGGCAGTGGTGTCAAAGTAATGATTTGTTTGCTTAAACGGGGGTTCCCAAGCGTAAGCCAGCAGGATTTTGGCAGCGACTGCGGCTGGCAGCATGGTTTTCAGTTCGGTTTCTTGACTAATTGACATGAACTCGCCTCATTTCTTGCCCATAGTATAGCGGAGTGCGCCGTCAGACAAAAGGCAGTCTCGGCAGAACGCGCGGACGTTTGTTATAATGAATTGTTAGAATTACTTAGAACGTGGAGGACTTGTCATGGTGCAAAATTGGGATGTTTTTCTGATGCCTTACGAACAGGCGGTTGCGGAACTCAAAATTAAGTTCCGCGGCATGCGCAAACAATACCAACAGGCCAGCAAACACTCGCCGATTGAGTTTGTGACCGCGCGGGTGAAGTCTGTCGATTCAATCATTGAAAAACAGACGCGGCGTTACATCAATGATGATGTCCTGGAAACCGATATGCAGGACATCGCTGGCGTGCGGATTATGTGCCAATTTGTGGAAGACATCTACGAAGTGGTTGATCTGCTGCACCAGCGCACGGATATGGAAGTGGTCGAGGAGCGCGACTACGTGACCAACGTGAAGTCTTCAGGATACCGTTCCTATCACGTGGTCATCGAGTACCCCGTGCAGTTGGTGGATGGCGAGAAGAAAATTTTGGCAGAAATCCAGATTCGCACCATGTCGATGAACTTTTGGGCTACGATTGAGCACTCCCTCAATTACAAGTACCAGGGTGAATTCCCCGAAGACCTCAAGGCGCGGCTCAAGCGCGCGGCGGAAGCTTCTTTCCAGCTAGATAAGGAAATGAGTGAAATTCGCGAGGAAATTCAGGAAGCTCAACAACTTTTCTCCTACGGCAAGGGCCAAGACATTCCGCAATTGACGGGGATGAAGTTCCATGATGCCAAGGCGGACGACAAAGATGCGTCGGGGACGGACAAGGATGACAAGGAGCACTAACATGCGCGTATGGGTTTTTAGCAATTCCGGGCAGGCCAGCACCACAGCCGCGCATGCCCTCAGCAAGAAGTTGAAGGCGGCCGGCTTCACCGTCAACCCGGCACGGCCAGACGTCGTGATTACGGTGGGCGGTGATGGCACATTGCTGTCCGCATTTCACCGTTACAACGCGGCTTTAGACAAAATTCGCTTCGTTGGGGTGCACACCGGGCACTTGGGTTTCTACACGGATTGGCGTGATTTTGAAATCGACGACCTGGTTGAAGCGCTCAAGAATGACCATGGTGAAAAGATTGGCTACCCGCTGCTGGACATCAAAGTCACCTACATGGATGACACGACCGGACATTACGTGGCGCTTAACGAATCCACACTTAAGCGCGCAACCAGCACCATGAAGGCTGATATGTACGTGAAGGACAACTTCTTTGAAAGCTTTAGAGGCGACGGTCTGTGCGTCTGCACCCCGACCGGCTCGACCGCGTACTCCAAGTCCAATGGTGGCGCGGTCTTGCACCCGCGTTTGCGGGCACTGCAGGTTACGGAAATCGCGTCCATCAACAACCGCGTCTACCGCACCTTATCCGCACCGATGATTATCGCGCCGGATGAGTGGGTGATTTTGCGGCCGGAAGATGGCGTGAACTACGTGATGACCATTGACCAGTTCAACATGTCCGACCGGCCAATTAAGGAAGTGCGTTACAAGATTGCGGACGAGCAGATTTATTTTGCTCGTTACAAGCACATGCACTTCTGGGATCGAGTTGAAGATGCCTTCATCGGAGCAAAGCACTAATGTGGCTCAAGTGGCGGTACCAAGGCCAACCACTGCGCTTGCAAAAATTCTTGCTCCAAGAAGGCCTCTCGCTTGGTCAGCTGAAGCGGCTTAAGTATCACGGTGGGGCAGTGTTCGTGAACCACAAGCAGCGCAACACGACTTTCCTGCTCAGACCGGGGGATGTGGTGCGTGTGCTGATGGCACCAGAAATCCCTGCCGACGCTGTTGTGGCCACGCCGGGTCACCTGGACATCGTGTATGAAGACCGAGATTTACTGGTCGTGAATAAACCAGCAGGCATTGCATCAATTCCGGCAGCAAATAAGGCCGATGACTCAATGGCGAATTTCGTGAAGTATTACCTGCAAGTTAGCGGGGCAGAGAGCACTGCAATCCACGTGGTGACCCGTTTGGACCGCGATACGAGCGGCATCATGCTGTTTGCCAAGCATAGTTTTGCCCATACACTGCTTGATCGGCAGTTGCACACCCGCAGCATGGACAAGCAGTACATGGCCTTGTCAGCGGGGCCAGTGCCACTGAGTCGCCATGGCTGGCTCATTATGCGCTTGGGATTGTCGAGCGAGTTTTACATGCGCCGCGCTGTCACTGTTGACGGCAAAAAGTCAGTCACGGAGTACCAGACGCTAACGCAGCGCGGTCAATACGCGCTGTCCCGAGTGTTCCTGCACACGGGGCGCACGCACCAAATCCGCGTCCATTTCGCGGCGATTGGACGGCCACTGGTTGGCGACTCGCTGTATGGCGGCGAAAACCTGTTGCCGCGCCAAGCACTGCACTGCAGTGACTTGTTCCTGACGCACCCCTTTACGGGCGAGCACCTGCATCTCCATGCGCAAATGCCTGCCGATATGGCGGCGGTGTGCCAGCAGCTCAATCTGCATGAGTAAAAAACAGCCGCAACTTCTGCACGTGAAGTTGCGGCTGTTTTGTTGTCCGTCAGCGTAAGTCCGCGCCCGCAAGGGTGCGACCTGCACTTTAAGCAGCTTTCACAACGCCGCAAGGCGGTGGGGTCGGCAACTCCGGTGGTGATGCGCTTGGGCTACGCTCCGGGAACTACGTCGGGCGGGGACCGCTTCAGCCCGCTGTCACGGTCTTCCGCTGGCGGAGTTGCCGCAAGAACAGCGTCAACTCCGCGCTCCCGAGATGATTGTGTGCAGCCACGACGGCAAATACGGCCGTCCTGTCTCCAAACAATCATCTTTTCGCCCGACTCCGTTCCCTGCGCTTCGCCCAAGCACACCACCACCTCCGTGACCGACACGTTACTGAGTGGAGAATACCACAGATACCGAGCGACCGCTCATTCAAACGCCAGATCAACACACAGACCGTAAAACTGGACGACGACTACCTCCAGTACTATTAAAGGCCACGATAACGGTATTCAGTGAGCACGGTAAACAGACATCCTGATTCCCGCGTCAACATTTCCCAGTACTTGTCCATTTGTTTAGTGTTTCCGCCAGGTTGGCCTGAAACCTTCACCACCATAGTCATGTGAATGCGCGTCGGAACTGGGCTGGATTGGTGGAGCGAACGGGCAGGGTGTGCGCGACCGCAAAAATAGCTGTGTATGTTTTGCACATGTACTTTGTGCAAAATGTACGCAGCTATTTTTGCTAGGAGCGGAAGTTTGACGCGGGTTTTGCGGCAAACTTCCCAGTGGAAGACGGCGGAGCCAGTCGACCTCGCGCTTTAGCGCGTAGTGAGACGGACACCATAGGGCCGGCTGGAACGGTCCCGCGCACACCCTGCCCGGGCGTGTAGCAAATCCGGCCCAGTTCCGACCTTCGGTCTAACAGCAATTTTCATCCTTGCGGATGAGTTGATTGAAAGTTTCAACGCTTACGCTGACGGACGGTGTTAGTCGGCAGTTACGTAACGAATTTTGGTGCCGACCGTGAAGGCAGGCTTGGCATTTGGCGTCAAGTAGATGGCGTTGCCGAGCATGTCCTTGTCAGGAACCGGCTGGAAGATGAGCGTTGCGTGGGCAATCTGCTCGAGGTTCGGGTTGGTCAGCCCGCCCACCGCGGCAACACGGTACTTGATGTCGTTGATGTAAATGTGATCGCCATGTGCGACTGTGAGCTGCTTTTGCGCCTCGGGGTCATCGAACTGTTGGATGACTGAGACTTCGCGTAGCGCATCGGTGGCCTTGTCGCCAAACAGGATAATCATGTTGTCCTTGGGACTGAGTGCCTTTTCGCCAATTGCGGTAACGGTTGCTATTAATTCCATAAGTCTTTTCACCCTTCTTTTTTCTGAATAAGTCCATGATAACATTTTTTGTGGCGAATACGCTTTCTTTTGCGGTATACTAGGAAACGTAATTGGCATGATTTACTAAACACCAAAAATTTTGGACGCGCGATTCGTCTGTGCAAAAGGAGGAAACATCTTCTTGACTAAAGAAACAGTGATTCTGGGTGGTTACACCCGCCAAGGCGGAAAGGGCATCTACAAAGCGGAGCTGGATACCGTCACCGGCAGTTTGAGTACGCCGATGCCGTATGTCGACGCAATTGCCGGGCCGACGTACTTAGCATTGTCCAGCCAGGGTGTGTTGTACACCTGCGCCGCTGGTGAAGGTGAGGGCGGCGTTGCCGCTATCGACATCAATGGTGATGCCCCTCGCATTTTGAATGAGGTCTTTGCGGCTGGCTCGTCCCCTGCATACGTGGCGGTGGATGAGGAGCGGCAACTGGTTTACGCCGCGAATTATCACGGCGGCCGCGCCAATGTCTATGCTATTCAGCCCGATGGGAGTTTGAAGGACGCGGATCAAGTTGTGCACGAGGGCAACGGCCCCCGTCCGGAGCAAGAGGCGAGTCACATTCACTACACTGACCTGACTCCAGACAAGCGTCTCGTCGTGGTCGATTTGGGTAATGATACGGTGGCGACCTACCAGGTTGCGACAGACGGCAAGCTAAGTGACGAACAGGTCTTCCGCACCACACCTGGTTTCGGACCGCGGCACATTGTCTTCCACCCGACGTTGCCAGTTGCCTACCTCGTGGGCGAATTGAGTAGTAAGCTGGCCGTATTGGATTACGATGCCACCACTGGAACTTTCACGCCGCGGGCGGTGCTCAGTACCATCCCTGCAGACTGGACCGAGCACAACGGCGCTGCCGCGGTCAAGCTGAGTGATGACGGTCGTTTCCTCTACGTCAGCAACCGCGGGCACAATAGCATTGCCACGTTTAGTATCGACAAGTCTGGTAATGCCAAGTTTGACCGCTTCGTCAGCACATATGGCGACTTTCCGCGCGACTTTGCCATTGATCCCAGCGGCAATTACTTGCTGGCGGTCAACCAGAACTCGGATAACGGCACCTTGTACCGCCGTGATCCCGTTAACGGCGAACTGTTGCCTGTTGCCATTAACATCCCGACCCCTGAAGCGGTGTGTGTGCTGTTCGTATAGCACAAAATTTTGCTAAAGGCTGCTTCGGTAGCCCGCGGTGTCTGCCGCGCTCTGCTATAATACGAAACGTATTGCAGAAAATGAAGGAGTATTGTTCATGGTAGACATCTGGAAGGCTATTATCATTGGGATCGTCGAGGGGCTCACAGAGTTCCTCCCGGTCAGTTCAACGGGTCACATTGACCTAGTGCAATCGTTCATTCACATGAGCCAGAGCGCGGATTTCAAGTACATGTTCAACTATGTCATCCAACTCGGGGCCATCATGGCGGTTGTGTTCCTGTATTTCAACAAACTGAATCCACTGGCACCAAGCAAGAGCGCCAGCGAGAAGAAGGCCACTTGGACCTTGTGGTTAAAGGTGATTATTGCCGTTATCCCGAGTGTCATCATCGGCCTGCCACTGAATGACTGGATGGATAAGCATTTGCAGACCAACCCAGTTATTGCAACCACGCTGATTGTCTATGGGGTATTGTTCATCATCATTGAACGCTACAACAAGAATCGGCGTCCGGTTGTGAATAGTCTCGCGGATATTTCCATCCAGCTGGCACTGTTCATCGGCTTATTCCAAGCACTGTCCATCATTCCGGGGACGAGCCGCAGTGGGGCGACGATTCTCGGCGCCATTTTGCTCGGCGCATCCCGCTACGTAGCGACCGAATTTTCTTTCTTCTTGGCGATTCCGACGATGTTCGGGGTTTCCATTTTGAAGATGGGCAAATTCTTCGCGCAGGGGAACACCTTCTCGCTGGACCAGACGGTGGTGCTGGCAGTCGGCTTCTTCGTCTCCATGCTGGTGGCATGGGTGACCATCAAGTGGCTGCTTAAGTTTGTGCAGGGACACGATTTCACTGGCTTCGGCTGGTACCGGATCGCACTGGGAATTGTGGTTCTACTCACAATCTTTCTGTAAATAAGCCGCGGCGCATAACTGCGGTTAATCAAAATTCCTAAGGAGTATCGCACATTATGCTTAACGAAATCGCTGTTGAAAACTTTACGCTCGTTCCAGCCGCCATGGCTGCTGGTGCCCAGCGCATCGAACTCACGGGTAACCTGACTGCCGGTGGTACCACCGCCAGCAAGGGGACCATCATTGAAAGCCTGAAGTACTGCCACGAACACAACGCAACCGTTGTGGCCATGGTTCGTCCCCGTGGTGGTGACTACTACTTCAATGACATCGAACTGAAGATTATGGAACACGACATGCTGGAAATGCAGGCACTGGGCGTGGACGCCGTGATTTTTGGGGCGCTCACACCTGACAACCACTTCGACGTGGACGCCATGGAAAACCTGATTGCAGCCGCTGGTGGCATGCAGTTGGTCTGCAACCTGGCTTATGACTGGATTCCAGAAGCCGACCGCAAGGAAGCACTGGAATGGCTCATCGAAAAGGGCTTCACCCGCGTACTCACTCACGGCGGTTTGCTCGACACCAACGTCCTCGATAACCTGGACGTGATGAAGCAGACTGTTGACTGGGCAGCTGGCCGGATTGAAGTGCTGCCAGGTGCTGGTGTGAACATCGATAACAAGGACCAGATTACGTCCTACATCGGTGTCAACCAGGCACATGGTACGCATGTTCTTGGCAAAATGAAAGCATAAACGTGCAATTGAAAAAGGAGTGTCCGTTTGCGGACACTCCTTTTTGATTTACACTAGATGTTGAATTTGCAAGCGAAACGAGGTGGCTGGAGATGGTAAAAGAATGGTCAGCGCGCGCGCTCTACACAGCCTTATACGCCGATATGGGGCCACGCAAATGGTGGCCGGCACGCAGCGTCGAGGAGTTACTCAGCGGCATGGTGCTGATTCAAAATACCAATTATAAGAATGTCGACCGCTCGCTAGCTAATCTGGATGCCCGCACGCACTTTGGCATGGCCGCATTACTAGATTTGGGTGACGACGAGCTGATGGACCTGATCCGGCCCAGTGGTTTTTACAAGAATAAGAGCCGTTATCTGCGCGCGGTGCTGACGAATCACCGCGACCATTTCCACGAGCAGGCGGCCCTGCCAACTGCCGAGCTGCGCAAAAGGTTGCGCGCTCTTCCTGGAGTTGGCAACGAGACCGCCGACGTCATTTTGCTCCATGTCTACATGCGGCCGGTGTTCGTGGCCGACAGTTATGCACGGCGCCTGTTTAAACTTTTGTGGGGCAGGGACTACACATACGAACAGTTGCAGAAACGTGTGTTGCGGGATTTTGATTTCAGCGTGGCGGAGGCGCAGGAGCTGCACGCGCTGATTGATGATTACGAGAAGTTAGGCCTGGACGCGTATGGTTTAGCTGAACGTCCAGACTGATACTGTCCGTCAGCGTAAGTCTTTTAGCGACGGAGTCGCACTGGGCCTCTGCGGCGTTTTCAAACCGCCGCTAGGCGGTGGGGTCGGCAACTCCGGCATGAGTGCGCTTGGGCTGCGCTCCGGTGAACTACGTCGGGCGGGACCGCTCCAGGCGGC
>NZ_RHNR01000046.1 GCF_003946025.1 Lacticaseibacillus songhuajiangensis
AAAGTACTGCTGTATTTGATCATAAGAAAAGCCCCACAATTATTAGATTCTTCGTCTAACAATTCTAGGGCACTTCATGCAGCCAGAGAAACGCAAACAGGCACCGCCCGAAGGCGCTGCCTGTCCGCTCACTATTTGTTTGTTGTGGCTATAGTTCACGCCGCGCACTGCCGCGACGTGTCCTGCACACCTATGGCTTTTGCCTGACTACGCCCCTATTTCGCAGCCAAACGCTGGTACAAATCCACAATTTCGCCCGCGAGATCGCGGAAGGTAATCGCGTTCATGATGTGGTCCTGTGCGTGCACCATTAGTAAGCTAACCGGCACATGGTTTCCCTGTGCCTCCTGCGTCAGCATGCCGGTTTGCGCGTTGTGCGCGTCGACCATGAAGCCGTCTGCTTCTTTCAGCTTAGCCGTGGCAGTGTCAAAATCGCCAGCCTTGGCGGCCCGGATGGCTTCAACAGAAGCCCCCTTGGCGTTACCACCGGCCATAATCAAGTTCATAATCGTCAGTTCGTTTGTTTCGTCTGCCATTGCTTTGCCTCTCCTTACTTAATCAGAGCCAGTGCGTCTTCAAGCACCTTCTCGCCGTTCATCAAACCGTAATCGCGCATGTCGATTACCGCAACTGGGCAATCTGCCTGCTTCTCAAAGTCCGCCAACATGTAGCGCACCTGTGGTCCGAGCATCAGGACGTCTGGGTGCTCGCTAGCAAGCTTGTTGTCCGCATCCGCAGCGGCAGTAGCAAAAATTTCGACATCTTCGCCCTTGTCCGTTGCAGCCTTTTGCATCTTGTTCACCAGCAAACTGGTGGACATCCCTGCGGAACATGCCAACATAATCTTCTTAGCCATAGTGTGTAACCTCCGTTAATCCCTGCCGCGTCTAGGCGCGGACTTCTGCAGTATTCTAACTATCTGTTTAAGCTTCGCGCAGTTCAAAAGTCATCCACGGGGTGATGCTGCTCAGCAGCGCCAAGTCGGCGTCCGTGATGTGGCCTACGCGGTTGCGGCGCCCGTCATTCGGCATGTCGCTAAGCACAATCTGCAACTCGCCCTTGTAGCGGCCGTAGTCGTTGTTCACCACAAGCACATCACCGCGGTGTAAGTCGCCATCATTATCGTGTGCCGGAATGTCGGCCTTGCTGTAGCGCACCCGCGGAATCGTCGAGCGCAACAGGTAGGCTGAAGCATCCCCACGGTAAAGGTGACTGCCGTCGATCCCATCGAGGACGATGGCGCGCTCCACGTCATTGAGCTTGCTCCCCAGTTCCACGGTCAAGCGGGGATTGCTGGCGTTGAAACTGTCGGCGCAAGCCTTAAGTTCAGCCTCGCTGGCTGGGGCGTTGCCAATAATCACGTCGTCCACCATGCCGGTCAGTAGCAGGTGCTGCACCTGGGTGGCAATTGGCCGTTCGCGGTCACTTTCCATGCTTGGCAGGCCTTCACTCACCGGCCAGGGACCGTAGGGTGCGCCCGCCGCCGTAACGAAGGCAGCCGTGTGCAGGTTGTTTTCACGGTACGGTGCGGAATACTGAACAAAGTAATCGTCGGCCAGGCCGGTGTACTTCTGGGGATAGAAGTTGTGGCAGCCCAGCAGATTGTCCGTGTTTGGGTGGTAACTCATGATGCTGGCGAGGTAGTTCGTCCCCGCAGACATGTTGATTTCAATTTTGAGGCCGTAGGGATTGCGGGTCATCCGCGCTTCCTCGGCGCCGGAGAAGCCCTTGTCAAGACGCAGGCCCCAGACGCCCAGGTCGTGGAAGAAGTGCAAGTCGTCGTGACTCACCCCCAGGTCCTTGAATAGGTCGGGGTTAATGTCGACGATGGTCTTGAACCCCAACTTGTTTGCCGCAGCAATTGTCGCCTTGAAGCGGGCCAGTTTGTCTTCGCCCGCCTCCCCGTGCAGCTGCAAAAGTGAGGTGAAGATGCGCTTGTAGCCGTATTTGGCGGCCAGTTCCATGTACTGCTGATCTTCAACCAGTGTCGTCTGATCTGGATAAACCGAAATTCCTAGTTGTCGCATGATATCTCCTATCTCTTAGCTGAGGTCACTGCTCCGGGTACTGTAGTCTTGCGCCATGGCCTGAGCCATTTTCTTAAAGCGGCGCTTGCGCAGCCACCCCAGGGCAAAAGACGTCACCCGGTTATTCGCGTTCACCGTGCCGTTAGCGCCCGTCACCTGCTCCGTATAATGGAGCAGAGTCTGATCGCCAGCGGCTTTCACGTCGTAGCCCACCGTGTATTGATTGCGGCCCGTGTCAATCGCATAGGCATACACACCAGCAGGCAGGTAATCCGTGACGGTGAAGCGGCCAAAAGTCCCGTTCGCAAACTTCTTGCGGTAAGTGAAGCGCGGCAATTGGCGCGCAGTGAGCCCCTTTTTGGTTTGCTGATTAATATCGTAAAGTGCGGACTCGACCAATCGCTCAAAGAAGTAGTCGGCTGGTACGTCCAGTGTCATGTTGATGTCCATGCTTAGTCCTCCTCTGCGTGTTGCGGCTTTTTGTTCGACTTATCTTTGCGATGGCGCACCAGCTGCAAGGCGGCAAGGCCCGCAATCGCCAGACCGTTCAGGAGCATTGTCCCGGCCAGCGGCTGCTTGAGGTTATTGCTAAACATGATGAGCAGCAAGCCCACACTTAAAACCACTAACCAATTTTTGCTTGTCATGCTTTTCATCATGTCCTCCTTGCGCAATGCGCTTCAGTAATGAACAAGTGCCGGTGCGTGAGCGCCAGCTACTTGTCTAGATATTAATCTTTAGATGGTTTCTGGCTTCACCCGGTTAGCTGCCTTAACGAATGGCAGGTAAATCAGGAAGCCAATAATCCCGTTGAAAATTTGTAGAATTGGTGCCCGCCAGTCCAGTGTTGCCACCAGTGAGTTCATGATTGGTGGCATGGACCAAACGATGTTGGCCTTAATCGGTGATACCCAGCCAAACTGCAGGGCGAAGTAAGCGATGGTGACCATCACCACTGGTGCCAGCAGGAATGGGATGAAGTAGATTGGGTCGAGCACGATTGGCATCCCGAACATCACGGGTTCGTTAATGTTGAAGAAACCAGGTGCGATGGCCATTTTGGCCACGGCCCGCTGATCGTCACGCTTGGAGAAGAAGAGAATGGCCAGCAGCAGGAGCAATGTTGAACCGGCCCCACCAATCCAGGCGTAGAGGTCAAAGGCGTTACGGGTCCAGGTGTATGGAAGCACCTTGCCCTGGGCGAAGGCGTTAATGTTGGCAACCTGTGCGGTCAGCCAAATCCCGTCGAGGACTGGGCCAAGCACGTTGGTCCCGTGCAGACCGAAGAACCAGAAAACCTGCACAAGCACGGTCATGAGCAGCACGGCCCCGTAACCTTGGGACATGTGCAGCAGTGGTTCCTGAATCGTCTTGGAAATCAATTCGATAATGGTAGTGCCACCGTATGTCGTGATGGCCCAGGTAATCACACCAGAAACGTAGAAGGCAACGGACGCTGGGATAATCCCGGTGAAGGCCTTCGCCACTGCAGGTGGAACGGAGTCTGGCATCTTGATGGTGATGTTCTTCTTCATGAACCAGATGTAGATGGCAGAAGCCACGGCACCCATGATCATGACGGTGAAGAAACCGGCAGCACCGAAGTAGGCGTTAAAGTTGAAGAAGCCCCAACCGGAGATGCTGTTGTTCGCAACGGCTGCCCCACCCTGAGTGATGGTGGCAACGTCAGCCTTGGACAACGCTTTGCTCAGCGCAATGGTGTAACCTTGTGGCAAAGTCATCAGGAAGGTCCCGAGAGTAACAATCCCCCCGGTAATCGGTTCAACCTTGTACTGGACGGCCAGCTGGTAACCAAAGGTGAAGGCGAAGATCAGACCCAAGATGGCCAGAGAACCAGTCCAAACTTGACTGTTAATCCCAATCAACCACTGCATTGAGTTGACGAAGCCGGTCCAACCAAAGCGGGTTGGCAGGTCACGGACCAGGGCGTTCAGGACGGTCGCAATCGACCCGGCCATGGTGGCAGGCATAATGGCAATGAAGGCGTCACGCAGGGCGACGAGCCAACGGATGGATCCAATTTTGCTGGCAATAGGCACGAGGTGCTTATTCAGCCACTCAATAAATGAATTCATGAATGATTCACGTTCCTCTCCAAAATAGTAACAAGTTAATCAACCGTTTCTTACTCACGGTAGAATAATTTCCGTTTTATCTATCCAAGTGATTAGCGCGCTTAATCAATTGGTATGACCCAATTATAGCGCTTACATTCATTTTGTCGCGTGGTTCAACCGTTTTCACAAGTTTACTTGGGCGACTGGCGGGGTTGTCTACCTCTGATGAACAAGTGCTCATGCCTTGCCCATGCCGCATCACAACAGCTTTTATGAGAACTTTTGCTGATCGTTGGCCTGCCATATGCCTGTTTTGGGCTATTTTGCCATGCATATTTTCGCCTTAATAATTGGTTTGGAACGGCTATTCGGCACATTAAGTGCGTGTAATCGCATAACGGCGGTTATTTATCGATGCATAAACAGCCATTTTATGGTGATTATCCTAGTGGTATAGAACCAATTTTCACTTCTTACAACGCCGAAAACTGGGCATTTTGGGCGGCGAAAATCGCTAAATTTGCCTAATGTTGGTCAAAATGAATAGAATTGGTTCTCTTTCAAAATAATATGTATATACACATTTGTTTATTTTGGACAAATTCGCCTTATCTGGACAGCAAAAGACCCAAGCTGCCATGTTGCTAGCTTGGGTCGAGGTGTCATTAGTCTTCATTCTGCACGAGCTTCTGCAGCAATCTCGTCAGTTGTTGCCGCTCGGTCGCATTCAGCCCTGCCAGCAGCTGATCTGAGCTCGCCTGTTCGAACGCATGCAGGCGTGGATACAGCGCCTGTGCCTTAGCCGTGGGAAACACGCGGCGCAGGCGCTTGTCCGTATCATCGCTGCGCAGCGCCAAGTAGCCTTCCCCCACCAGTTTCTTGACCGTGCGAAAAGCCGTGGTGCGGTCAATCTGCACCGAATCCGCCAGCGCGCCCAAATACATGCCCGGTTGCTCGCACACCCGAATCACGTAAATGAAGCCATTGCTGGCCAAGCCCAGTTCCCGAAACTCAGCATTACTCTTAATCTGAATTAAGCGGGTGACCGCTCCGATATCGCGAATAATCTCAAACATGATTCGTCCTCCTGCATCTTAATTTAGCATCAACTCATTGCATTTGCAATTTAATCATGCTAAGGTAGTCAACATTAATTGCAAACGCAATGAATTTCAGGAGGCCCCCATGTCCGCTTTTCTCATGTTCATTCTGATTATGTCCTTCACACCCGGTCCCAACACCATCATGGCGATGGTATCCGGCCAGCAAAAAGGTATCACCCGCTCTCTCGCACTGAACTTCGGGATGCTGTGCGGCTTCGCCATCATCGGCGGCGCCCTCATGTTCGGCACCACTTGGCTCGCGAACGCGCCAGCCGTGATGACTGGCCTCAAGGTCATCGGCAGTGCTTACCTACTCTACTTGAGCTACCACGTGTTTGTGAGTCGCCCCGAAAGCGCGGCCAGTGCGGTCGGTGGCTTCACCACCGGCCTGCTGCTGCAAGTGACCAACGTGAAGGTGTACCTCTACTTCATCACCGGGCTCACTGCCTTCCACCTCACCGGTGTTTTGGCTAATCCTTGGTCCAAATGGCTCTTCATGGTACTCATTGGCAGCGTCGGGACAGTCACCTGGACAATCGCTGGTAGCCTCATTAACGCCTTCTATCAAAAGCACTTCCGCCTGGTGAACACGATTGTGGCCTTGTTGCTAATCTACGCAACGGTTGACCTGTGGCTCTAGCAAATAGATCAGAAAGGAAATTAGCATGGAACAATACTTAATCGATCCGCAGCAAACACAGCTGCAAACAACCGTCATTAGCAGCACGGCGACGACCGTACAGTTTGCCGCGACCATCATTTACCCCGGTGGTGGCGGCCAGCCACTTGATTCTGCCGTCATTGTGCAGGGCAATCACCGCTATCAAGTCTTGGCCGCCGAGCGCACCGCCACTGGCATTCGCTACACCCTTGACCGGCCACTCGCCGAGCCGTCCTTGCCGGTCACCCAAATCATCGCTGGGGCTGTCCGGACGCGCAACACCCGCTACCACACGCTGCTCCACCTCATCGCCGGTCTCGCTGCTCGCGAATACGGTTGCGTGGTGACCAGCAATCAGATTCTGAGCGACCACGCCCGCATTGAACTGCAATTCCCCACCCATGCGGCCAAGCTCGCGTTTCCACTGGCCGATTTCACTGCCACGGTGAGTGCCGCGATTACAGCAAACCACAGCGTGAGCGCACGCATTGTCGACCGCGACGCTCTCCAAAATGAGCAGGAAGAGGTGCGTACCCTCGTCAGCCTCATCCCCGCCGCGGTCAATCAAGTGCGCCTAGTCAAAATTACGGGCGTGGACGAAGAGGCCTGCGCCGGCACCCACGTTGCCAGCACCCGTCAAATTGGGGCCATCACCCTCAAGGCCAAGAGCAAGGGACCGCTGAAACTGCGGCTCCAGGCTGTGCTGACAGATTCCGCGAATGCCGACTGATCCCGCCAGTTTGTATACACAGACAGCAGATTGTATACTTATTTTTGGTAAGCAATCAGTATACTAGTTTCCAGAGTATTCATTACAGAACAATGGAGGCTAATGATGATGCGTAACATTCTAATTCTTGGCGCTAGCGGGCAGGTTGCGGCCCACGCTCGGCGGGCATTACTCGCGGAAACGGACAATCAACTGACGCTGTTCGTTCGGCATCCAGAGAAACTGGGTGCCGTTGACCCCTTGCGTGAAAAAGTCGTGGTTGGCGACGCGCTGAGTTTGGCCGACCTCTTTCGCGCGATGGCGGGTGTGGATCTGGTCTACGCAAACCTGGGCGGCGAAGACATCGAATTCCAGTCTGCAAACGTCGTAACGGCGATGCTGCAACTGCACATTCCGCGCTTGATTTGGATTTCCACCCTTGGCATTTACGACGAAGTGCCCGGCGAGTTTGGCCGCTACAACAAGGCTTACCTCGGCAAGGGCGGCGACCACAGTTACCTGGAGACCTACCGCCGCGCCGCCCTCACAGTGAGTGAAAGCGACCTGGACAGCACTATTTTGCGGCCGGCTTGGCTCACTAACCGCGACGACGTGGACTACGAGCTCACCGACAAGGGCGAGCCCTTCAAGGGCACAGTCGTCTCGCGGCGCAGCGTTGGCGAACTGGTTGCCCGCATCATTCAGAATCCCGACGCGTACGTCGACCGCTCGCTGGGCGTCAGCAAGCCGCACACCGCCGGCGACCGGCCGCGCCTTTACGCCTAGATAAGGACAGATCAGTGAACACAGATGAGACTTTTGCAACGGCGCTCCGGCAGCTCAGTACGCAGCGCCGCTTTGATGAGATTACGATTGAAGACATCCTGCAGCGCGCGGGCTATAGTCGGCGCACCTTCTATCAGCACTTTAGGGACAAGTACGACCTGCTCGGTTACAGTTACCGGCAAGGACTAGACGCACTGCGCAAGAGCGACTGCCGCTGGCCGGACATCATCGCCAGCATTTTCCAGCTCGTACACGACGACGCTGACTTTTACACGCACGTCCTCCAAACTGACCGCGAGCACACGCTGGAAGACTTCTTCTGCGCGCAAAATTCGGCCTTCATTCACGACGCCATTCGTCGCCGCGATCCGGTCAAGTACGCCAGCGATCCCGACATCAACTTCAGCATCCAATTCTTCTGCGCCGGCCTGAGCAAAAGTCTGCTCGACTGGCTGCAAGCGGGGATGCCCCTGCCGGTGGCGGTAATTGCGCAGCAGGTGTGTGACCAGATGGCGCCGGAACTGCGGGCAATCCTGCTGTGAGGATTACCGGAAGATAAGCTGAATACAAACGAAAACAGGTCAGCCTCCCGCTGCGGAGACTGACCTGCTTTTAGTTGACCCTGGTCTTGCTAACCGCAAAGCCAAAATGCGGCATATCGATGCCATAATAATGTTTGCTAATTTTCCCGCGGACCAACATCCCGTTGCGGATGGCGACGTTCATCGACGCCAGATTATTATCGCGAATAATGGACCACACTTCGCTAACGTGCAGGTGGGTGAAGGCATAGTCTTTCGCCCCGCGCGCAGCTTCAATGGCATAACCCTGATGCCAGTAGTCACGCTGCAACAGGTAGCCAATCTCCACGACTTGCTGGCCGTCAAAATCTTGCATCGTCAGACCGCACTGCCCGATGAACTGACCGTCCGTTTTGCGGATTAGCGCCCATAAACCAAACCCGTCTTCGCGGTAACGCCGCTGCTGATTCGCCAGCCATGCACTGCACTCGGCATCTGTAAACGCGTGCGCGTAGGCATACATCGCCTTTTCGTCTTGCAGCGTGCGCTTTAACGCCGGCAAATCCGCGGCGGTTAGTTCACGCACCTGCAAGCGCTTGGTTTCGTATATGGTCATCGGCAGTTCCTCCTCAATGTCAATCAATATCGCGAACGTCGCGTAGATTCTTAGTTTACCACGACGATGTGCCGACGATAAAAATCTCCGCATGCCAATCGGGCTGCACCAGTCGCAGATGTTTAACCGGCGGTGTATAATGAGGCAAAACGTAAGGAGGCATCCCCATGCCCGCAAAACCACTCTCTGAATACGAAGATGACATCCCCGCAGTCGCAGCGCTGCTCGCCGCCCAACCGCAGATGCAGGCGTTCTTCAACGCCCTTACGCCCGGCTACCAGCGCGAATGGGCGCGCTTCATCTTTGGCACTGCCAGCGACGCCACCAAGCAACGGCACATTGACAAGATGCTGGCAGTTTTCGCTGCCGGTTACAAATCCAAGCGCGCATACGACTCGCGCGGCAAATAAGATCAAGCACAAAGACGCCCCGTCAAAATCCAGAACGGATTCAGATGGGGCGCCTTTTTTTATAATTTATACTTAGTTAGCTGCCTACAAGTACTTTCCAGTAATCGATTGCACGCTTGGACTTGTAGCCAGCGGCGAGTTTGGTCGCAATCTTCTTATCATTAAAGAAGGCCACCGCCGCCTCCACGGTCATCTGCATCATGTCGACAGTGTTGCGCCACACCCAGTAACCTCCGAGTGTGCGCCGCGTAAAATGTTCAGTTACTGGAACCTGTGAATGCTCAGCTTCTGAACGGGTCACTCCGCTCTGTGCCAGGACTCCGCATGCAGCATCCACGTTACCCCGTACTTGTCGGTGAACTGCCCCATCTTGCCGCCCCAGAACTGCTCGGCGTACGGCATCGTGACGGTAACGGCGTCATGTTCTTGCAGGCGCGCCCACAGGTCATCGGCGGCTTGCGCACTTTCCGGATCATCCGCATTCACGTCCAGTTGCAGGACAATCTGCTGCTTGGCTGGTGCTGCGGCGCCGTTGAACGCATCCGCACACTGGATTTCTGCACCCAGTACGGTAAAGCTGGCGTGCATCGTCAGGTCATCCAGGTTGACGTCCGCGGGGATGCCAAACATTTTGGCTTGCTCCGGTTTGGGGCTGATGCGCAGAATGTTCGTCGCGCCAAAGGCGTCTGCGTAATAAGCCAGAGCCGCTTTCGTGTTCGGATAAGCGATATACGGTAACAACTTCGTTTGCATGACAATCACTCCTCGCTGTTGGTTTCACCATCATGAGCGTTTGCGCAAGCGCTGTCAATGCGAATAATAACATCAACGGCTTTTGCTGCAGCGACTCTTTAGCGCCAGCGTGCCTACTTGCGCAAATACATCCGTGTGTACACGACCTGTGACAGAACCCCGAAAACAATGGTACCGGCAACCAGCCACACGGCGGCAATGATGGCGGTATGCGTGCTGACGGCGGCTGCCGAATTCAGCAATCCGCGCGCCGTGTTCACAATCGGCGTCATTGGCTGGTGGTTGGCGAAGATCCGCACAAGCTTGGCCATCCCCGCCGTCGGCATCAGCGCCGAACTGACGAACAGCAGCATCAGCAAAATGTAAGAGAAACTGCCCGCCGAAGCGTAATTATCCGCCTTGAGGGAAAACGGCACCGCCAGTAAGGTGATGGCCAGGCCGAACAGGAGGGACAGCCCCCAGAAGCCCATGAAGGCGCCGAACGTTGCGTGCACCCGGTAGCCCATCGCAATGCCAACGAGGAAGACGCATAGTTCCGCGAGCAGCATAAAAATCACGGAGGCTAGCACGTGTGAACCGAGAATCACCCAGCGGCGAATCGGCAGCGAGTGCAGGCGGCTGAGGAACCCCGTCGTTTGGTCAGTGTTGATGCGCAGTGAGGTGTACGCCGAGCCCATCGCCATCGTCAGGAGCAGAAAGCCGGGCAAAGAGTAACGTAGGTAAGCGCTCGTACTCATCGCGCCGCTGGCCGTGGCGATGTTGCCGCCGAGAATGTAGACGAAGAACAACAACATGAACACCGGCATCGCAATCACCGTGATGATGGTGTCAGCGTTGGTTAAGTTCTGGCGCACGATCCGCCGGGTTAAGGCAAAAAGTTGTTTAAGCGACGTCATGATGGGCCTCCTGATCGGTGACGCTGAGGAAAATGGACTCCAAATCCGCCTCGTCGCGCTGGTAAGCTGTGACTTCCACGTTACTATTCAGCAGCGTTTGCAACCCGCGTGCCGCAACGGTGTGGTCGAAGGTGAAGCGCGTGTCGTGCTGGGCAAAATCCAATCCGGCAGCCGTCAGTGATTGCACCGCATCTGCGACCTGCACTGGCGCCACGCTTGCCGTGTAGGTTTCACGCACGCGCTGTTTAATCTGCGCCGGTGTCCCTACCTTCACGATACGCCCGCCGGCGATGAACGCAATGTGGTCAGACAAAGCGTCCGCTTCGTCGAGATACTGAGTGGTCAAAAATACGGTCTTCCCAGCATCACGCAATTCACGGATAATCTGCCAGAGTTCGAGGCGGTTTTTCGGGTCGACCCCCGTCGTCGGTTCATCCAGAAAAATCAGCTCTGGGTCACCCAGTAGCGACATCGCAATGTCCAGCCGCCGCTTCATCCCGCCAGAGTAGGTTTTGACCTTGCGCTGCAGGAAAGTAGTCATCCCCAGCCGCTGCGCCAGGTTGTCAATGGCCGCGTTCGCGTTGGGGATGCCGCGCAACTGGGCAATCAGGCGCAGGTTGTCGGCACCACTGAACTCCTCGTCCAGCGTCATCGACTGGGCATTGAGACTGATTTGCTCCCGCACCTGCTTGCCCTTGCTCTGTGGGTCCAGACCCAGAATGCGCACCGTGCCCGCATCCGCGCGGGACAACGTGGCCAGAATGTTGATCAACGTACTTTTACCCGCCCCGTTTTCACCTAGTAAGGTAAATATTTCCCCGCGGTCCGCGCTAAGGGTGACGCCCTTGAGAACGGCCAGCTTACCGAAGCTTTTCTGGACGTTATGCACTTCAATTGCCTGCATTTTGCGCCTCCTGGACCTGCGTGCGCAGCTTTTTTTCAATCTTGGTCATCCACAAATCGTCTGGGTACTGCGCCAGAATGTTGTCCGCAAATTCCACTGGGTCATCCCCAATCACCTGACCGACCGGCACCCCTTCAGCGGCACTCTCCTGAAACATGTGCAAAATGCCTTCGAGCGCGTCCATAATGTTGCCATTGGCGGCAAAATTCCAGATGTACTTGTCCAGTGCCGTCAGCGTGTCCGCGTAAGGTTTTGGCAGCGCCGCGATGTCGCGCAGGTACTGCCGGTAGCGTTTCTTGTCACCAATCAGTTTGTTGAACATGTTTGTCATCTTAATTCTCCTTTAACTTGGTCATCGTCGTGGTCAGGAAATCCCACTTCTGCCAAAATTCATCGAGGTACGTCTGTCCAGCCGCGTTCAAACGGTAGAACTTGCGCGGCGGGCCCATCTCCGACTTACGCCGCTCAACGTCGAGCAAGCCTTTGCGTTCTAGTCGCAGCAGCACCGTGTACACGGTGCCCTCGACAATGTCTTCAAAGCCCAAATCGACGAGGTAGCTCGTGATTTCGTATCCGTAAGTCTCGCCCTTACTGATGTGCTGCAGGACGATGCCTTCCAGGGCGCCCTTGAGCAATTCTGTTAAGCCCTTCATGTTTTGCCTCCTTACCTTGTGATACTAGGTAGTCTATCTAAAGTGACGCGCAATTGACTGCGCGGTGTTCACTACTCTGTATTGCTTAGTACCACTACATAGTAACGGCAGGTAGTGCTTGCGTCAATACTTTTTCGCAAAAAAATGGGCAACACGCTAGCGTGCTCCCCAAAGTTGCTATTTCATCTTGCTCGTTTCCACTGCCAGCCGGTACCGCGCCATCGCAGCCACCAACTCCAGCGGCAACTCACGGTCGTCCGGCAGCTGCAACGCCCCTTTGCTGTGCGGGTACGCAGCGACTTCTTGGGCAAAATGCGCCATGCCGTCCGCTCCGGGATAGATGCCGATATGCGCCTTGAAGGCGGCAAAATGAATCAGGTTATGCCCTTGCCAGAACGTCGGCATGCCGTAACTAATCTTCTCAGTTGCGTCTGGCAACTCGGCACGCAAAGTCGCGTAGACTGCCCGCAACCGTTCCTGCTTAGCTGGCGCCGCCGCTGCAATGTAATCGTCAATCACGCTCATGGCCGTCCCACCTTTCACTACTTGAGCAAACTATCTAAATCGAGTTTGAGCACCCAATCGGCGTGAAAGCCAAGCTGGGCACTGCGGTACTTCGCAGACGCTGATTCAAAGAGAACGTACAGGTCCGAGCCACTCGCCACAATCTGTTCGAGGTATGGTGGCATGCTGACACTCTGCAGCGTGTCGTCTGCGTCAAAGTCCAGCCACTGCTTTTGCCCGTCATTATCGAAGGTAAGCAGCTTAGACGACTGCTTACCAAAGGATTGTGAAAATAAGATTTTACCCTTGTAGAAACTAACACCTTGCAGTTGGCGTCCGGTGCTGTAGGTTGCGCGGTGGGCGCCGGAGCCACGCAACTGGGTGCGGGTGGCACTCGTGACTTGTGGCAACCCCTTTTTGGTCATTGGAAAAGTCAGAAAACTCCCCTGATCACTCGCGTCAAAGTAGCCAACGTAGAGCGCGCTGCTGTGGTAAGTCAAAAACGACGCCCGCGCAATCTGCGGCAGGGTCACGACCTTGTCGAGCTTGGTGGGTCGCTTGCTAACGGCAAAATCACTCTTATTCAGTGTTGCTTGTGAGTAAGCCGACAAGCTGGCGTGGCCGGACGCTGTCTCCGTGGTCACCCACAGGCGCTTGCTGACAGTGTCGTAAGCGAGGCCGCCGACGTGCGAGTTGTTCGGGAGCACGATTTGCTTCACGAATCCCCCGGTTTTCTTGTCCAGCAGGTAGAGAACTGAATTATACTTTTTATCCCGACTATAGGCCGAAATAATCACGTACTTGCTGGTCACCGCCAGGCCCTGCGGATCCATCTTCTTGCTCTCGCCCAGCCTGCGCGTCGTTCCCACCTTGACACTGCGGGTCTGCGCCAACCCTGGAATCACGTAGGTTTCGGGCTTGGCATCGTGGTCAAAAGACTTTTGCAGCTGCGGGTACTTAGTAATCAAACTATCATAGAATTGGTGTTTACTCGTCATCACCGGGTTGATGTTTGTTCCAGCAACTTGTACCGTCTTCTGCGGATTATCAAGCACCTTGTGCGGGCCACTGCTTTGCGCCCGGCACCCCCACAGGCTCAGCAACACAACCAGTGCGGCCCCACCACGCCGCCATATCTTCTTCATCACGTATTCCTCCATATTTGCAAGTATACACGTTTACGGCGCCGTCACATAACAAAACTCAAACCCGGTGTACGCTATTCATGGCTTCCATCCTCGGCCAATAATCCGGACGTCAAAACGCCCTGCCGCGCCTTCAGTGCACTGATATTCCCCTCATAATCCTGCGCATAAATTCCGGCAAACAACAGGTTGAGCAGATAGTCCGTCGCCAGTTGTGAGGCAATCGTCCCAATCTTCATGAAGTCGAACTCATCGCCCGCTGCCTCCAGACAAACTGTGCTCAATTGTGCCAGCACCGATTCTGGACGACCAGTAACCAAGATAATCGGCACCCCACGACCGCGCAGATAGCGGACAATGTTCTCATACTCACGACTGCGTCCCCGGTAACTGACCATTAGCACACAATCTTCCTTGCGCACATTGGTCGTATTCCAATTGCCCTCACCAAACTGGTCAGCCAGTACCGGGTAGCAGTCGATTTTGCTGAGTTTGTTGGCAAAGCCCTGCACACTAACCGCTCGGTCACCATGTCCGTATAGCACAATTCGCCGCGCGTGTATCAACAAGTGCACCGCCTTAACCAATTCCGGCATGGCCAGGCGCTGCCCAGTCGCCTTGATAGTGTCCAGACTCAGTTGTGTCATCTTGGCAGTCGTTTCACGCAGCGTATCCGCAGCCTGGAAGGGAAAATTCGCGTCATCTGCATGCACCGGTGTGGCACTGAGCTCTTGCACTAGGGCAACGGTGAATGCGCGGTAGCCGCTAAAGCCAAGTTTCTGGCACAGACGAATCACCGCGGCGTGCGAGCAGTGCGCCCGGGCGGCAAGTGCTTGCGCCGTCAATTCTGCAACTTCCTGCGGTGCCGCGAGAATCACTTCCGCAAGTGTCTCATCCGTTGGCGTGAAATTGACCTGAGCGCGTAATTTTTCGGCAATGAGCATCTCTTAAACCTCCATTTGAACATTTTGTTCAATTATACATCCGCATCTGAACATTACCGCAAACAATCTGACCAGCCCGCAGGCAAAGGTCCCAGAATGTTGGTCTGCCTGCTATGCTAGCGATGTTGAAAGATAAAATGCATCCACAGGAGGTCATCATAATGAAGTTAGCAATCATCGGGGCAGGCAAAATTGTTCACGATTTTCTCACCATCACCCGCACCATTCCCAACCTTGAGCTCATCGCCATCGCGGGCACGCCACGTGACGCGGACGTGCTCCAACAGTTGCAACAACAGTACGGCATCACACGGACGTACACTGATAGCACCGCGGCCATCAATGATGCTGATGCTGACACCGTCTACGTGGCCGTGCCGAACACTCTGCATTTTGTCATCAGTAAGCAGGCCTTGCTGGCGGGTAAGCATGTCATTTGCGAAAAGCCTTTTGTCGCCAGTCGCGCCGAGGCCGAAGAACTAGAACAACTCGCCCAGTCGCGGGGACGCATTCTGGTGGAAGCCATCACGAACCAGTACCTCGAGAACTTCGCCGGCATCCAGGATGCGCTTCAGCATACTGGCACCACGCGCATTGCCGAATTCAACTACTCACAGTATTCTTCGCGCTACGACGCCTTCCGCGCTGGCACCGTGTTGCCCGCCTTCGACCCGGCCAAGAGTGGCGGCGCACTGATGGATCTGAACATCTACAACATTCATCTGGCGGTTGGCCTCTTCGGTAAGCCGCAGTCCGTCAACTACATGCCAAACATTCAGCGTGGCGTCGACACTTCAGGCGTGCTCGTGCTCGGCTACCCGGACATGCAGTGTGTTTGCATCGCTGCCAAGGACGCGGGTGCACCGGTGCGCAGCGTGCTGGAAGGTGAAGACGGCACCGTCATCATCGACGGCCCGACCAACGAGCTTCAGCAATTCGAACTGCAAAAGCGCGGCGGCGCGGCCCAGACGTTCCGCCTGAATCAGCACGACCACCGTATGATTGCTGAATTCACCCGCTTTAGCAAAATGATTGCGGATAATGACACAGTTGCCGCTAAGCAGGCTTTTGCGCACAGCGTTGCGGTGCTTGATGTGCTGGAACAGGCACGTGCCGGTCTCAACACTGCCAAATAGCAACAACATCAAGTCATCAAAAGACCGCCCGCTGGTGTATCCGGCAGGCGGCCTTTTTGATAATCGCTAGTGACTCGTCAGCTTAATCCCGACAATGCCCACGAACAGAAAGCCGACGAACACCCAAGTCAGCGGACTGATCCGGTCGCCAAACAAAATCACGCCGACCAGCACACTACCCACCGCGCCAATTCCCGTCCACACGGGGTACGCAATGCTCATCGGCAAACGTCGCGTCGCCTCCGCCAGAAACACAAAGCTAAGCACCATCCCCAGCACCGTCAGCGCCGCAAACCCGAGTTTGTGGAAGCCATCACTCAGCTTCATGAAGGTCGCCCACACCACTTCCAGTAGCCCTGCCAATGTTAAATAAAGCCATGCCATGATCAATCAATCTCCTTAAAATACAAAACACCGCCCCACACATCCTATTAAGCCTTAAGGATGTGGGGACGGTGCGCTGCCCGGCGGCAGAAGAATTACCTTGGTGTTAACATAGCACGCGCCGGCGCAACGGGTCAACTGCACATTCACCGTCACTATTGCGCGACAGATAACAACATTCTGGCTCCGCGTGTACAAAATCCTAAATGTTCGATTAAAATCACAGCTGATACCGCTATTTTGCCCACAGCTTATGAATTTTCAGGTAACATTAACAAAACGGGTTGTATTAATTTATTGACATCGTGTATCACGGTATCATTATACATTGCATTAATTTGGAGGACGTCATGAAGTACACAGGGTTGGGAGTCGCGGCGCTACTTGTCTTGGTTCTGGCGGGGTGCGCCAGCAAGCAGGCAACGCACGTGGCCACGCAGGATCAGAAACTACTGAAGGCAGAAAAGAAACAATTTGCCCACGTTAAGTTACATAAAACGAGCCATTCGGTGCGGGTGCTGGTGCCCCAGACGGCCGACCGTAAAAATTACGTCAGCGCCGCCGCTTACGCCAAGCTCGCCCAGGCGCAGGTTAAGCACCCCCAGCGGCAAACAGCCTACGTGACCTTCACCGCCGAGAAGACGCAGCGCCACTACGATTTCATCACACCGACCATCAGCGTCTACCAAACAAGCGGCGAGAAGACGAAACTGGTCAAGACTAAGCAGCTGCCCGGCCTCAACGTTGAGCGCACGACCGCCAAAACGCAGCGCATTGCCGACCTAGCGCGCTCCGCCCGGCAGCTCAGCGCCCTCAACTACCACGCCCTCGCTAAAGCGGTGGCGCACAAAAACTACAGCCCAGCGCAACTACGCCAGGCGCGCGCGCTCCGCTTCCTGAAAAACGACCAGGCAACGAACTTCAAACTCTCCGCGGACACGCTGACCATCTATCTGGCGAAGAACGCGCTGGGGCTGAAGGAAGTGGCACTGCCCCTCAGCGAAGTCGGCGGCTACCTGACCCAGTTGCCCAAGTCCGCGGCCACTGCCAGCAAGAAGAAGGTCATCGCTCTCACCTTCGATGACGGGCCCAACCCGAAAACGACACCGCAGATTCTCAAAATTCTGCAGCAAGAACACGTCAAGGCGACCTTCTTCATGTTGGGTAAGAGCGTCGCCATGGATCCAAAACTGGCGCGCGCGGTCGTGGATGCCGGCCAAGAAGTCGGCACGCACACCTACGACCACCAGAACCTGGCAACCATGAACCCCGCAGCGGCGCTCCAGGAAGTGACCACCGCTGCCGATAATTTGTACGCGGCCACCGGCGAGCTGCCAACACTGATGCGCCCGCCTTACGGTGCCGTCAACATGGCGCACGATAATCGTATCACCCTGCCGGCCATTCAGTGGTCGATTGACTCCGAGGACTGGCGTGTGCACGCACCGGCGCCAATCATCGCCCGCGTCAACGCCGCGGTCAATCCCGGCGGCATCATCCTGATGCATGACATCCACCCACAAACGGTGGCCGCACTGCCAACCGTCATCAAGTCACTGAAGGCCAAAGGCTACAGCTTCGCCACCGTCACCGAGCTACTCGGCGGCAGCTTGCTGCCACAGGAGCAATACTTCGGAGTCGGCGATCACCGGGCAATTTAATTTTCAGTATTTTTAGGCATAGTAAAAGGCTGACACAGCGTCCGCGCGGAATTTCCGCAGGTCGTTGCGTCAGCCTTTTTTGCTTGTTAATCGTGCGCGGCCGGCCGTTTAGAAGAATAAACTGACAAGTGCCAGCAGGCCTGGCAATGCCTGGATCAGGAGAATTTTGCGCGTTGCCGTGCAGCCACCGTAGATGCCGACGACCAGAACAAACGCACTGAGCAGGCGCGCGGTGATGATTTGGCCGCTGCCGCTGAGGACGAACAGACTGAGTAAAAGCAACACGCCGAGCATGCCGTTGTAAATACCCTGGTTCTTAAGCGCGGTCTGGGCTTCCGGCTTGTGCACGAAGTCGGGTGCCATATCGAAGCTCTTGGCCTGGGTATCCGGGGATGCGAACATCTCCAGGCCCATGATGCCAAGATGCAAGACACCAAGTAGAGCGATAAGGATGATGCTGATGATGGACATGGTTACTCCTCCAAAATGTGGCGGTGGCGCAGTTGTTGGGAACGGTGCTGTCTGCCACCAAGTATTGACCGATTATAAAACAAAAGTGCAGGCTATTAAAGGCCCGCACTTTCTGATAGACATTGACTTGTGTTTGGTGATGAATAACTACTTAAGAATTAGGCTGAGATCCATTTTAAGTGGATTAGTCTTCGGTGCGTACCGCTTCACAACCTCGCCGTCGGCTGTCACCAGGAACTTGGTGAAGTTCCACTTGATGTTATCGCCCAGCGTGCCTTTTGCCTGCGCCTTGAGGTAGTCGAAGAGCGGTAGTGCATTGGCACCATTGACCTCGCAGATAGCATGCATCGGGAAACTAACGCCATAGGTCATGCGGCAAGCTTCCGCGGCCTTGGCGCTGTCATCCAGCTCCTGGTGGAACTGATCGGACGGGAAGCCAAGCACGATGAGACCATCGTCCTTGTGCTGTTCGTAGAGTTGCTCCAGCTGTTCAAACTGCGGGGCAAAACCGCACTTGGTGGCCGTGTTGACGATGATGAGGGGATGGCCGCGGTACTTGGACATTGAGTAGGTGTCGCCAGACTCGGTGGTGACGGTGTAATCGTAAATGGACATGGCTGGTACCTCCGTTGTGCTTTTGGCTTATCCTACAACAAACACGGCGGTAATTCACGGGTGCGCGGCAAAATTTATTAATTCTGTGGTGTAAGGGACATCTCCGCAAATATGCTATACTGCAACAACAATCATGCTGAGGAGGAACGGTCATGCAAGATCAAGAATGGTCATTCACAGGCGCCAGTGTTGCGCTTGATAACACTGATACGATCTACGTCAAAAAGCCTTACGTTTATCTGCGCCTGGAAGGCTACCATCAAAAATATCGGACAGGAAATTACGGCGACATCCTAACGGAATATGAATCTTTTGATCACGTCATTATTGGCATCGACCACCGCGTTAACGAGGACCGGGCGGCGCTATCCGGCTTGGTGATGGGGGATGACCTGCAAGCCTATATCGCGGAATCGCGGGCAGAAGACGCCAAGTTCAAACCCACCGATGTCATGACTAATGATGCGATTGCGCAGCTCGTAATTCATTACGAAGACGCGCAAAACGATAAGCTCTTCTTCGTTCCCTGGTCGGATGGCGAATGGAACCGCTGGCAGACTGAATACACCAATGATCATGGCGATTTATTGATTGTAATTAACCGCGATAATGATGAAGCGTGGCTGGCTAATCAGCACGATTTGCTGGAAGAATTTAAACGCAACGGTGACTGGATGGCATATTAGTTGTGTGGAACAAAAAAGCGGTTCTCCGATGAGCGCGGAGAACTGCTTTTTCAGATATCGCCCGAGGCGCGCGATGCCAGGCGTGATTATTACTCAATTATTTGTGTTCGTTTCACGCTAGTCGCGCGACTCACGGTTACCCACGCTTCCCGTACTCTTCTTCAATCGCTGCGATTTCTGCCTTGTGCTGGGCAACGATTTTGTCCAGGATAGCAAATGCTACGCCCCAGATTTCGTAGATAACGAAAACCAGTAATAAGAACAATATGAAATTCATGTATTTGACTCCTAAATTAGATGCTGCACGGTAATGTGCACCAGTATGAATAATACCATTCACTCTAGTAGTGCGTCTCGAGGTTACCCACGCTTCCCGTATTCTTTCTCAATGGCCGCAATTTCTGCGTTGTGATGGTCAACGAGCTTGTCCATGATGTTAAATGCTACGCCCCAGATTTCGTAGAGAACAAAAACAACTAACAAGAAAAGTACAAAATTCATATCTCTACCTCCTAGATTGGATGCCCAACCGAACTTCAACCGATTCAAAATCGGATTGATTCCCCTGATATTCAGGGAACAAAGAGCATGTGCAACGTGTGCGCTCCCCTCAACCGGATCACCCCTGCTTTTGCAGGGAATACATAGCAGTCGTCCTTACGACCAAGTTCCGTAAGAATCAGGTTTTACTTTACAGCACACGCACGTGTTTTTTCGCAATTACTTACGTTTCTAATTATAGTCCTCGCAACATCGCGGGGGTACTAGTTTCTCGCTGAAATAGCTAACACCTAATCTCGGATCGAATCCTTCTATTTTGAACGGACTTTTTTAAAAATCTCCGAGGCCGTTTTTGGCCGTAACTGCTCAAAAAGCGATTATTTTGGGCCAAAAAAGGGTGTTTCTGTACCCGTTTGTGACGTAATGCGACGAAAAATTTAAAACGAGTTGCGAACAAAATAGCGCACAAAACTGTGACTAAGGTCTGCGAATATGGGGATTTCAAAAATAATTGACCATCTAAAAAATCAGTACCATAACTCGTGAGAAAACAAATTATCACAGATTTCATGTGTACTGATTGAAGCACTGCCCACAAATCCTACTCCTACGCCAATCGCGGGACACTCAAATGTTAGTATGCCACCCCATCATTCGAACATTTGCGAAGCGCACGCAGATCTACGTTTAGCTTCGCACCGTCAAATTGCGATTTTGCGAAAACGACATAGGACATATTTTTAAATAGGTGTGGTTTTGCCTCAGTTTTTCGCTCTCAAACCGCGGTCTGACAAAGTCTAACGTGATTTTTCGTGACAAATTTGCACATATTTAAAAATATGTCCTATATCAAATGTCGAATTTCGCAATTTCGCGGGGAATTGCGAAACGCTCATGGACTTGCATCGGGCAAACGGCTATTAGCAATCGCCCTTTATGAAAGTAATAGTCGTTGTGAATATAATTCTCCACGGTCCGAGTATAATTGATACTATTAGTGCGCGTACTAGAGTATCAAAATGCTCATAATCAAATAAACTTGAGTCAGTATTTTAAAGGGCCCTTTTCCTAGCAAAAGGAGATCATGAAGATATGATGATGGTATTTAATCTTGTTGCTGATACTCCAAAAAAAGTGAGTATCACATTCAATTTGATAACTCAGAAGCAATGGCAACAGTAATCAAACGTGATATGAAATATTCATTTCATGGTACTAAATCGCCAATGTTTTCCAATGAATTTATTGAGCAACTTGTGAGAGGAACTTTTAACATTGAAAAAGCTCCTCAACGGTTTACTTACGGGGTCGGCTAATGGAACAGCGCCAACTAGCGTTTAAATCTGGATATACAAGTAGGCACCGTACGGAATCCTGAATTTAAGATTCTGACCAGTGCCTACTTGCATCTGTGAAGCCATTATTGCAACGCAGAGAATGCCATTTGCTAGATAGTGGCTGGTGAATTAGCCCTAACTTTCAGGCAAATCCGCGATAACTTTGTAATCAATCTTCACCGCAGTCTTATTCTTTTTCCCTGGTTTAAAATCGAAGTGCAACACCTGATAAAGCAGACCAATTTGCACAAAAAGGTCATGAAGACCTATTCTTG
>NZ_RHNR01000047.1 GCF_003946025.1 Lacticaseibacillus songhuajiangensis
GTACACCGCCATTTTCGTTAGGAGCGGGATTTTGCCGGCGGGTTTGCGGCAAAATCGCCAGTGGAAGACAGCGCAGCTGGCTGGAACGGTCCCACGCACACCCTTCCCGGGAGCAAAGCTAATCCGGCCCAGTTCCGACCTTCGGTCTAACCACTATTTTCAATTCCTGCATCCTTGCGGATGAAAGTTTCGTGACTCACGCTGACGGACAACGGCAGCCCCTACCATTTGGTAGGGGCTGTTGTGTTAGAAACTATTCTTTGAATAAGGTCAGAATCTGCATCGGTGTGTGCGCCGCTTTGAGCTGCTTGATGAAGCTCTGGTGGGTCAGGAGCTTAGCCGTGTTGCTCAGGTAGTGCAGGTGGTCGCCGTTGTCATGTTCAGGAATCAGGAAACTGATCATGGTGTCGACGGGCTGGTTGTCGAAGGTCTTCCATTCGACAGGCTGCTGCAGCCGTACCACCATCATCGCGGAGCGCTTGATGCTGGCGTCCTGGGCGTGTGGGATGGCGATGCCTTGTTCCATCCCCGTTGACCCTTCGTCTTCACGCTTCAAGTACTTTTGGTAAACCGCATCGGCATCGGTGGCGATGCCGTTCTTCACAACGAGTTGTGCCAATTGTTTCAATGCGTCATTGCGGTCGGTCGCGGTCATGTCGAGGACGATGTTGTCCGTGTCGATGATGTCGCCGAGACCGTTGTCGACATCAGTGTTGCTAGTTTCTGGTTGTGCAGCTGCTTCAGGTGCGATGGCGGCAACTGCATCGTCACCGGTCAAACCGGCGAGGGAGACGGAGTTCTGGGAAACGCCGTGCTTCTTTGCGGAGTGGCCAGCGATGATGGCCAGCAGAATCCCGGAGACGGCGGAACCAATCAGAATGTAGACAACCCAGAGGATTGGGTGGTTAACCAGTGGCAGGATGATGAAGCCACCGTGGGGTGCAGGGACCTGAATTTTGCTCATGTAAGTCAGAATTGCGGCAACCGCGGACCCAATCATGAAGCTAGGAATATTGAGTAGCGGGTTCTTCGCCGCGAACGGGATGGCCCCTTCGGTAATGTGTGTGGAACCGAGCAGGAAGTTAACGTAACCGGCACTGCGGTCATCCTTGTTGTAAGCCTTAGGGTTGAGCAAAACGGCAATCCCAGTTGCGATTGGTGGTGCGATGCAGGCTGCGGAAACGCCAGCCATGAAGAAGGCGTTGCCTTGAGCCAGGAGGGCGGTACCAGTCAGGTAAGCCGCCTTGTTGATTGGGCCACCGAAGTCAGAAGCACACATGATCCCAACGATGAGACCAAGAACAATTGGGTCGGAGTTCTGCATGCCCTTCAGGAAGCTCATCATGCCGGTGTTGATGCCAGCCATTGGCTTGGTGATGACCCACATAATCATGCCGGCGATAAAGACCCCTAATACGGGATATAGGAAAATTGCTTTGAGACCACGGAATTCTTTATCAGGCAATGGCTTGAGCAGGTGCTGGAGCAAAATCACCACGGCACCGGCAACGTAACCACCAACGATACCGCCGAGGAAGCCAGTCCCACCGTTGAGGGCGATCATCCCGACGGCGAAACCAACAATTAAACCACTACGCTTGGCGATGGCTTCAGCGATGTACGCACAGAGCACGGGAACCATCAGGTTCATCGTGTAACCACCGATAGTGTTCAGCATGGCTGCGAAGGCGTTGAACTGCACGCTCTTTGGGTCGGCGGAGTAAATGCCCCAGAAGAAGGAGATGGCGGTCAGCACACCACCAGCCACAACGACTGGCAACATGTGCGAAACACCGTTCATCAAACTGGTGTAAACCAGGTGGCCGAGGCCGGTGCCGGACTGCTTAGCGCCGCCGGCTGCCTTGGCCTTGGTGCCCTCTTTGTAGATTGGGGCGTCCTTGGCGAGGGCTTCGTCAAACAATTTGCCGGGGTCCTTGATTCCGGCTGCGACGGGCACCATAATCACTGGCAAGCCCGCAAAGCGGTCGGCATCAACGTCGATGTCAGACGCCACGATGACGGCCTTGGCGTTGTCGATTTCTTCCTGAGTGAGGGGGTCGTCAACCCCGGTTTGCCCGTGGGTTTCCACCTTGATGGTCAGCCCCCGCTTTTTGGCTTCTTGTTCGAGTGCTTCTTGCGCCATGTAGGTGTGCGCAATCCCGGTCGCGCAACCGGTGGCGCCGATTAAATCATACTTAGCCATAATTTATTCTCCTTTCACGTGCAATTCGTTAACTTGAATCTGCGGCAGCAGGTCATCCAGCTGCTTGAAGTCGGTCACCCACGCGCTGCGGGCCGTGTCGCTCCCGGCAGCCAAGGCGTAGCGCAGATTCTCCTGCGGCGTTTTGCCTTGCACCAGCCCAGCGATGAAGGTGCCGAGCATCGTGTCGCCCGCGCCCGCGGTGTTGAGCACCTTGATGGTGGGGGCGTTGCCCTTGTAGACGTGCTCGCCGATGAAGATGGCACCGGCGCCGCCAAGGGAAATCAGAATGTTTTGCGCCCCGCGCTTTTGCAGGTCGCGGCCGAGGGCGATGAGCTGTTCTTCATCGACGTCGGCGGGTAAATCGTACCAACTGGCCAGTTCGGCGTTGTTGGGTTTGATGAGGTAGGGGTGGTACTGCAAGGCGTCCAGCACTTCCGGATAGGACGTGTCGATCACGAACTTGAATTGCTGCTTGGCAGACATGGCGCCGAGCTTTTGCAAAATGTCGGGGGCGATGCCCTTAGCAAAGCTACCCGAGATGACCAGCACGTCATCCGCTGTGAGTTTGGCGATGTGCATCAGCAGGTCGTCCAGACCGGCTGCGGAAACTTCCGGTCCCGGGTTCACCTGCTTGAATTCGCGGTCGCCGTCCTCAACGTGGGTGAAGACGTTAATGCGGGTGATGCCGCCGGTGTCGATGAAGTCGTTGGCGATGCCGGCGGCGCTGAGTTGCTCGCTGATGTAGTTCAGCGTGAAGCCGCCGCCAACGCCGAGGGCTTTGTTCGCAACACCAAGGCGTTGTAGAATAAAGGAAACGTTAACGCCCTTGCCATTGGCTTGAACGTCGTATGAATGAGTGCGGTTGACAACACCCTCGTCGAGGCGGGGTGTGTCGATGAATAAATCAATTGCGGGATTAAGTGTTAAGGTGTAAATCATTGTTATCTCCTCCTGCCTACCCTCTTAGGTTAACGCAGCTGGAGTTGTAAATGTTTTCTAAATGGCAACGCTTACCGGCAAAATTACGAAAACCTGTACAGGAGGGCTCATCTTGGGAAAATTCAGTGCCAGCGAGCAGTACGTGGTGAACCTTGTGAATAAAGAGCGCAGCAAAATCATGCAGATGTCAATTGTCGAGTTTGCGGATTTTGCTAACGTTTCCACCGCCACAATTGTGCGGACGATGAAGAAGATGGGCTATAGCGGCTACACTGACTTCCGGCACTCGCTTGGCAGTAGTAATAGCCACGAGCCCGCCGTCCTGCGTGCCGCCGACGAGAACATTCGCCGTGTGATTACCGCTAACCAGCGCGAGGTTGAGGAGACCATCAATCTGCTCAACATTGGGACCATCGAGGATGGTGTGCAGCAGATTGCTGGGGCTAGCAGCATCTACATTTTTGCCCGCGGCTTGTCCGAGATGATTGCCGACGAAATGTCGCTGAAGCTCCAGCTATCGGGTAAGTACACGCAGACCTTGCACGACCCTAACATCATCATGACGCTCGCCAAACGCGTGCAACCTGATGCGTGCGCCATCTTCATTTCACTGAACGGCGAAACAGCTGAACTCGTCACGGCCGCCCGCAGCTTGCACGAAAACGGCGTGCCGGTCATCACGATTACGACCAATGGTGAAGCACCGCTGACCAAGTACACCGATATTTTGTTCACCGGCTATAAGTCGGATGATTCCTACTTCCCGCACTACGAGGTGCACTCGCGCCTACCGGTACAGGTCATCAGCCGAATTCTGCTGGATTCGTACGTCGTGCGCATGCGCGAGAAGCACGACCGGTAATAACTTGCTATACTGTTAACAATTAATCGAAGGAGGACGCGCGCTTGCTCGAAACTGCATACCTAGATTTGGCCCGCAAAATCATGACGGAGGGTCACTACAAAGGCGACCGCACCGGAACCGGCACCCACAGCATCTTTGGTTACCAGATGCGCTTTGACCTTAGCGAGGGCTTCCCGCTACTGACGACCAAGAAGGTACCTTTTGGCCTTATCAAGTCGGAATTGCTGTGGTTCCTGCGTGGCGACACTAACATTCGCTTCCTGCTCCAGCACAAGAACCACATCTGGGACGAATGGGCGTTCAAGAAGTGGATTGAGTCTGATGAGTATACCGGCCCCGACATGACCGACTTCGGTCGTCGCAGTCTTGTTGATGCCGATTTTGCCAAGGAATACCAGCTGCAAAAGGCCAGTTTCGACCAGCGTATCCTCGATGACGACACCTTTGCGGCTAAGTATGGCGACCTGGGACTGGTGTACGGCAGTCAGTGGCGTGCCTGGCAGACGACGAAGGGTGATACCATTGATCAGCTCGGCAACGTGATTGCCGAAATTAAGCGTAACCCAGATTCCCGCCGTCTCATTGTCAGCGCCTGGAACCCAGAAGATGTGCCGACGATGGCGCTGCCGCCCTGCCACACGATGTTCCAGTTTTACGTGAATGACGGCAAACTCAGTCTGCAATTGTACCAGCGCTCCGGGGATGTCTTCCTCGGCGTACCGTTCAACATTGCCAGCTACGCACTGCTGCTGAGCATGGTGGCGCAGGTGACCGGACTACAGGTGGGGGAATTCATCCACACCCTGGGCGACGCGCACATCTACACCAACCACGTGGCGCAAGTGAAGGAACAACTCAGCCGCACGCCGAACCCGGCGCCCAAGCTGTGGCTCAATCCTGAGTGCAAGGAATTGAGTGACTTCACGATGAAAGACATCAAGCTGGAAGGCTACGAACCGCAGGCGGCTATTAAGGCACCGGTGGCGGTTTAAGCAGGCGAACACACGGCAAAAGGGACCATTCATGCGTGAATGATGTCTTTAACGGGGATGACGGAGGACAAGACATGATTGCATTCGTATGGGCGCAGGACGCTAATGGCATCATCGGTAAAGATGGCAAACTGCCATGGCACCTGAAAGACGACCTGCAATACTTCAAGCAGCGCACGCTCAATCAAATTGTGGTGATGGGCCGCAAGACTTTTGCAGGAATGGGCAGCCGGCCCTTGCCAAAGCGCACCAACGTGGTGCTGACGCGCAACGTGGCTTACACGGCTAGCGGGGCGACGGTGCTGCACAGCCGCGCGGAAGTGCTGGCGTTTGCGGCCAAGCAGCCCGAGCGTGACCTGATGATTATTGGGGGCAGTCAGGTGTTCAAACTGTTTATGGATGACGTCGACACGCTTTACGTCACGCGCATCCGTGGTGAGTTCGCCGGTGATACCACGATGCCGACCGTGCCGTGGGCGAAGTTCGAACTCGTCGATAGTGAGCACGTGGCGATGGCAGACCCGCAGCTAGTGCATGATTTCGAGACGTGGCGGCGGCCGTAATATGGCCGCGCGTGACGCAACAATGAAGGTACAGAAAAAGGACTGGTGCTGGGACACCAATCCTTACGTCAACTAGCCACTTTGGTGGTGACGCACAGACTTACAACGAGATTTAACCCGCTATAAGGCCCTGCATGGCCAAGGCGGGCTTTTTTGTGCGCGCTACCGCTTGATCTTGTTGATCAGCAGTACAACGAACGTAAGCAGGGCGAGGACAAATGTCCCGCCCGCAAACAAAACAATCAGGGCCGAAACCCTACCCCTAATGGCCATTTTGCATTGACAATTGGCAGTACCATTGGTGTGGCGGTGGTATTGGCGAAAAGTTTTGCGTGAACGAATATGGTGATAGCTTATAAAGTCACGATGATTTGGCACTTGCAATAAGCAGTACAGATGTTTTCATCTTTTGAATATGTGTGGATGATATTTGCATGCCAGACATCACTGTTTTGCGCAGCTCTGAAAACGGTTAGCTTATGGTATTATGGAGGCAAAGAAAGGGCTGGTGATTGTTGTGACGGAAACGAATCAGGGACTGGTCGTTGTTGAAAGCCAGGGGGTAGCTTTCAGCATCACGAATCCCAAGGACTTACACAAAATCGAGACGGGTACCTATCCCGTCCCCGTCGGTGAGGAGATTTTCAGCTCCCACCTGCTATCACCATTACTCACTGCTGCACTCCAAGATGCACTGCTCGCGGTGAAACAGGTTTTCGCCGATTACGGCGTAACTGATTACGCCACTTACGGCGGGCAATCGTTTTTCGAAGCGGACAACGCCGACTTCGTGCGCGACCAGTTGTTCAACCGTACGGGGATGTGGGTGCACAAGCTGACCGTGCCAGAAGAAGCCTACCACCGCACCAGCGCCGTCATGCAGAGCTTCCCGCATTTTGACAAACTCAGCCAGGATGGCACCGTGCTGGTCAACGTGGGTGGTGGGACCGTGGAACTGATTGCCTTTAACAACGGCACCTTCAGTTTCGCCCGCAACCTCAACCTGGGACCACTGCGCGTGTTTGAAGATCTCAAGGACGTGCAGCGCTCCGCCGATAACTACGTCGACATTCTGCGTGAGTTTATCGACAGCCGCCTGCTGGACTTCCTGCGCCTGCTGCCGCAAAAGCACGACTACAAGCACATGATTCTGATGGGCAGTGCGCTGCGCCTGCTCACGCCAATGTGGCCGAAGCTGGACAAGCGGCGCCTGCAGCGCAGCGATTTCCGGGAGATTGTGCGGCAAGTGACGCGGGCGTCGGACCAGTTTTTGAGCAGTCAGTATGGCATTGACCCGGACCTAGTGAGCCAGGTGCTGCCGACGATGACGCTACTTAACCAGCTGGTGCGCAAACTCGACCCGGACGCCATCTGGATTAGCAACTTGCGCCTTATTGACGGACTGGAAGTCAACCAGGCGATTGAGAGTGGTAGCCACGCCGTGAAGTTCGACCCGACCGAGGAGACCATCGCCAGTGCGCTGACCTTGTCGAATTGGTACCACGTCGACGAGAAGCACCGCGACACCACCGTCACCTTTGCGCTGCAACTGTTTGACCGTTTGCGTAAACTGCACAAGCTGGGTAAACGTGAGCGCCTGCTGCTGGAAACCGCGGCGCTTATTACCGACATCGGCAGTTACATCGATACGCACTCACATGCCCAGAACAGTGAGTACATCATTAATTCCTCGGACATCATGGGCTTGTCCAGCCGCGAGCTGGCCATCGTGGCGACCATTGCGCGTTACCACACCAGTGCGACGCCGCAACTGGATATGTCCGCACTGAAGAGCTTCGGGGGTGCCGACCGCCTGATTGTGGCCAAACTCTCCGCCATTTTGCGGGTGGCCGATTCGCTGGACACGTCGCGGCGGCAAAAGATTGATAACATCAGTGTCTCCATGCGCGGCGAGCGCGTCACCATTACCGCCAGCACGCACGAGAATTTGGAGCTGGAGAAATGGACGCTGGGCCAAAAGGGGCGCTTCTTTGAGGCGGTCTTCGGGATGCCCGTCCGGCTGAAAGGAAGGAACACGCAATGAGTAAGAAAGCATTTAGTGATCACAAATATTTTACGAACCGCGAGTTATCCTGGATTGCCTTTAACGACCGGGTGCTCGAGGAGGCGCGCGACAAGGAGAACCCCCTGCTGGAGCGTGTGAAGTTCCTCGCCATTACCCAGAGTAACCTCGACGAATTCTTCAATGTCCGCGTGGCCTCCCTGCGCAAAATGGTGTCGGTGGACTACGTGAAACCGGACGCCGCCGGCATGATGCCGACTCAGCAACTGAAGGCAATTGGGACCGATGTACACGCGCTGGTTGAAAAACAGTACCGCACTTTATCGCGTTCCCTCTTGCCGCAACTCGCGGGGAAGGGCGTGCGTCTCTTGGCAGCGGGTGAACTGTCTGACGAACAGCTGGATTTTGTCGACGACTACTTCCACCGCGAACTCTACCCAATTCTGACGCCACTGGCCGTGGACGTGTCGCGGCCGTTCCCGTTCCTGGCGGATGGCAGTATGAACATGGCCGTGCGCCTGATTCGCGCCGGTGAGGAGGACAAAAAGGACCGTTCCTTTGCGACCGTGCAGATTCCTGATGGTGTGCCGCGGGTGCTGCACCTGCCAGGCAAGAACCTCGACTTCATTTTGCTTGAGGAAATCATTCGCCACTACATCGGCGAATTGTTCGTGGGTGCGCAGATTCGCGAGACCGCGATGTTCCGCGTGACCCGCGACATGGGGCTGGACGTTGACGAAGAAGACGCCTCGGACCTCATGACCGAGATTCAAGATCAGCTCAAGAAGCGTGAACGCGGCCGCGTAATGCGGCTGGAAATCGAAGCAACGATGAGCAAAAACCTGGAGCGCTACCTGCTTAAGCAGATGCACATCGATGCTGAGGACGTGTACGCCATCAACGGGCCCATTGATTTGTCCTTCTTGAGTCAACTCGTGAAGGGCGTGGGTGACAAAATCGGCGAACGCTTCCCGAAGCAAGTGCCATATCTGCCGCACGTTTTTAAGGAAGATTCGATTTTCCACATCATTCGCAACCAGGACGTGTTCTTGCACCACCCTTACGACAGTTTCCTGCCGGTTGTGGAGTTCATTCACCAGGCCGCCATCGACCCGCAGGTACTGGCGGTCAAAATGACGCTGTACCGTGTGTCTAGCAAGTCGCCAATCATTAAGTACCTGAAGCAGGCCGCCACGAACAGCAAGCAGGTTACCGTTTTGGTTGAACTAAAGGCACGCTTTGATGAAGAGAACAACGTGCACTGGGCCAAGGAACTAGAGCGTGCCGGCTGTCATGTTATCTACGGACTGGTCGGATTGAAGACCCACTGTAAGTTGGCACTGGTTGTGCGCCGCGAAGAAGACGGCATTCGGCGCTACATGCACATGGCGACTGGGAACTACAACGATGTTACTGCGCACTTCTACACCGACATGGGCCTGTTTACCGCCAACCCTGAAATCGGGGCTGACGCCAGCAACATTTTCAACATGCTCAGCGGCTTCAGTGAACCCCCATACTTCCACAAGCTGGTCATTTCGCCAATGCGCATTCGTGATTTCTTGAGTGAACGCATTGATGACGAGATTGCTGCGGCCAAGGCGGGGCGCAAGGCCTTTATCCAGATGAAGATGAACTCACTGTCCGACCCGCACATGATTCGCAAACTTTACGAAGCCAGTGCGGCGGGCGTGCACATTCATCTGATTGTGCGGGGGATTTGCAACCTGAAGGTCGGTATCAAGGGCGTTTCCGACAATATTGAGGTGCACTCGATTGTCGGCCGTTTCCTGGAACACAGCCGGATTTACCATTTCTACAACGATGGCGACGAGCAGGTCTTCTTGAGCTCGGCCGACCTGATGACGCGCAACCTATCGCGGCGGGTGGAAGTGCTGTTCCCAATTCTGCAAGACGACATTAAAGAACAGATTATTCACATTTATCAGTTAATGTGGGAAGACAACGCCAAGACGCGCATTCTCCAGCCGGACGCCAGCTGGCAGCGCATTGACCGTCGCGGCCGGACACCGCTCAACGTCCAGGAATACCTGGTGGCGCACGCAAAAGACATGGCGGATGCCCTGCTGACAAGCGCGGTTGATCCCGATGCCGAGGTCAAACCCGACATCAGCAGTCGCGGCCCGCGGCATTTTGCACCACTCCGGCCTAGCCAGCCGCTCGACGACGATGAAGGAGACGAGGACTAATGAGTCATTTTGCAGTCATTGATTTAGGAAGTAACTCCGCGCGCATGTCCGCGTGGGCAATTGACGAGGCCGGCGATTACACGCCGGTGCTCAAGCTTAAGGAAATGGTACGCTTGTCCGAAGGGATGGGCGCCGAACGGATTCTCAAGGAACCTGCTATCCAGCGCACAATTGACGCGCTCAAGAGTTTCAGAGAAGAGGCAGACAAGCTCCCCGACCTGACGATTAAGGCATACGCCACCGCGGCAACGCGCCAGGCGCGCAACCAGAAGCGCTTCTTGAAGCGCGTCAAGGAAGAGTGCAACATTGACATCGAGGTCATTCCGGGCACCAAGGAAGCCGAGTTTGACTACCTGGGTGTTATCAACACCTTGCCGGTTCAAAATGCGCTGATTATGGATACCGGCGGTGCGTCCACTGAACTGATTTTGGTGCTCAACGGTAAGATGACCAACCTCATCAGCATTCCGTTTGGGTCCGTGAACCTGTCCGAGCGCTTCGTGCACAGTGATCCGATTACGGCCAGCGAGCTCTTCGGTCTCATGACCGCGGTCAACCGCACCTTCAACGGCATCTGGTGGTTGCGCAAGGCGCAGAATTTGCCACTGATTGCACTGGGCGGCTCCAACCGGACGCTCGCGAAGATTGAGCGCCGCAAGGAACACTTCAAGAACTTTGAAGAAATTCACGGCTTCCGCATGTACGCCCCAGAGATTAACAAAATTTTCAGTGAAATCCTGGATGCGGATCTGGAGCAGCGCAAGGCGATGCCAGGTCTGTCCAAGTACCGGGCGGACATTATCGTTGCGGGCTTAATTCCCGTGGTCACGATGATGCGTTACAACGACGTCGACCGTCTGATTTTCTCGCAGAACGGGCTGCGTGAAGGTGCCCTCTTTGAACACCTCAATGGTGTCCACAAGCTACTTGGCGGTGTGGCCACCGAGGTGCCGGGGATGGAAGAAGACGTGCCGGACGAAATCAAGTAGGCTGCGAAAAAGGCTGCGGACCAGGACGGGTTGACCCGGTCGTGTAAGGGCACCTGGGTGTAAATCCCGGGCTTAGGATTTATGCCCAGGTGCCCTTACACGTTGAGGGTCAGTCCTAGGGAGCGCGACTAGGAAAAAGGCTGCGGAAAAGGGCGGTTAGAACCCGTTGTACAAGGTAGGGACGACGGAAATCCCGAACTTAGGATTTCTGTTGGCGCTGCCTTGTACGTTAGGGTTCTGCCCTTTGGAGCGCGACTAGAAAAAGGCTGCGGACCAGGTCGGGTTGACCTTCCTCTAAACACACAAGCAATTCAGCAACGCGGCCCGCACATGCAGTGCGGCGCTGCCATACATACACGAGGTGAACATCATGCAGATATATGCAGCATTCAAACTTCAAGATGAACAACTCCAGCAACTAGAAGCGGCAGGCCACACGGTGCTTACACCGCAAAATTTTGACCTAAACGCCGCAACGCAAACCGTGGACATCGTCTACGGCTGGGACGACAACGCGCGGGCACTGATCACCGCACCGAACCAAGTGCAGTGGGTGCAGACCATCTCCGCTGGGGTTGATTACCTGCCGCTGACAGAACTGGCGGCGCAGCACGTTCAGGTAACCAACACCAGTGGCATTCACGCCCGGCCAATTGCCGAGTCGGTCCTAGCCTACTTGCTGGCGTTTGGCCGCGGGTTGCAGGCGAGTGCGCAAACGGCACCTGGACAATTGTGGCCAACGGATTCTGTGCGCAAGCAGATGTTCACGCTGGCAGACAAAACGGCAGTCATCTTTGGCACTGGGCACATTGGCCGCACGATTGCGGCGCTTTTGCAGGGGCTTGGTGTGCGCACTTTGGGCGTCTCGCGCCACGGTCGCCCTGCAGAAAATTTCGACGAGGTCACTGATGATGCGGGGACGGCGGCCGTGCTGGCGCGTGCGGACTTTGTCATTAACGTGATGCCGCTGACCAGTGCAACCAAGCTGTTCTTCAATGGTGCGCGCTTTGCCCAGATGACGCGCCACCCGCTGTTTGTGAATGTCGGTCGCGGCCCGTCAGTTGATGAGCCAGCACTGCTCAACGCACTCAATGATGGTCAATTACGCGGCGCGGGTTTGGACGTGTTTAAGGATGAACCAGTACCTGCGGATTCGCCACTTTTACGGCATCCCCAAGTGATTGTGACGCCGCACGTATCCGGCACGGTGGACCACTTGCGGCAGGCGGTGTTCGCGATTTTTGCTGAGAACTTGCGCAGTCTTACCGCAAACGGTGCGCTCTCGCGCAACCTGGTGGATTTACAAGCGGGATATTAACTGAGGAGGTGGCTGGTCGTGACGACAACGCGCACCATTGCAATTATTTCAGATCTCCACGGCAACTTGACGGCCACCAAAGCTGTGCTCGCGGACGCCGCCGCGCAGCAACCGACCGATTACGCCGTACTGGGTGACCTGCTGATGCCCGGTCCCGGCGCCGCGGCAATTATCGATGCCGTGCGCGCACTGCACCCGCTGGTGTGGCTGAATGGCAACTGGGAGCAACTGCTCTACGCCACGGCGGACGGCATGGGCGACACTGCCCGGCCCAACCACGTGTATTTTGCACGGCTGGGGATGTACACGCTCGCGCATTTGCGGTCGGAGCAACTGGCGCTGATGCGCCGCCATCCCATTAGTCAAAACATCGTGGTCAACGGCGTGCATATTGGTTTTGCCCACAACGAAATGGACATGGCTTCCGGACATGACCTGTATCCGCAAATGCCGCAGGCGGACCTTGACCGTCAGTTTGCGCCGGGCCAAGATCTGTTTGTGTATGGGCACATCCACCAGCAGATTATGCGCACCAGCTCCAAGGGCCAGATGGTGCTGAACCCGGGTGCCGTTGGGCAGCCTTATAGCCCGTGGCGGCGCCTGATGCTCGACCAGCGCGCCTGTTACGCCCTGCTGCGCATTGATGCGGCCGGACGGTGCAGTGTCGAGTTCCGCAAGGTTGAGTATGACGAAGATGCCGAAATCCAGCTGGCGCGCGCTAGTGATTTGCCATACTTGCCGCTGTACCGTCACTTGCGGCGCACCGGGCGCACCATTACCCACAACCAGCGCCTGCTCGGTCTCATTAATGCACAGTACGGCTACGATGATGAGGTGCGCCGGCATTTTCAAATGTGAACGATTGCGTAGGATTTGCTTAAACCCGTTATTTTCTGCGCTCACCAGTCAGGAGTTTGCTACAATTAACGCATCACGTATGATGCAATTATGATTGGAGAAATTAATCATGAAAAAGTTAATGAGCGCGGTATTCGCACTACTCTTTGCCGCCGGCTTGGCTGGCGCCCACGCGGTGCATGCGGCGGACGATTCGGCCTGGGACAAGCCGGTCGTGACACTGGGATCGTCCCTAACGGATGCACAAAAGCAGGGGACGGAAAACACGCTGACGGCGAGTCTGAATGGGGGCACCTTCGACACCTTGACGGTCAACGGGGACACCCTCGTCAAGTACCTGAACCCTAGCGGCAGCAACTTCACTTCGAGTTCAGGCGTGTGGTCCAGCGCGATGGTCAACAAGACGGCTAACGGCGGGATTAACGTTCACATTTTGGATTACAACGGGGTGAACAATATCACGACCATTACCGCCGATCAGTACCGTAACGCGGCCGTAACAGCTGGGGTTAGCAACGCTGACATCTACATCACCAGTGCGGTGCGCATTGACGGCTCTGGCGCACTAGCTGGGGTGTACGCAGCTTTTGCCGAACACGGACAGACGCTGAGTTCTTCCCAGATTGCGGCGGCGCAAAGCGAAGTTAGCACCTTGTCAGGCATCACGCAGGCCAACAAGAACGAAGATGGTTACAGCGACAAGCAGCTTAATAACGCGGTTGCGGGGATGAAGAAGGACATGGCGAGTCAGTCCAACAATGGGGAGCAAACCCTGTCCCAGAACCAGATTGGGAACATTGTGGACAGCCAGCTCAAGAACAACAATCTCGGCACCATCATCAACAACAACCAGCGCACGCAGATTATCAATCTGCTCGTCAAGATTCAGAGCTCCGGTGCGCTGAAGAACAGCGACTTCAAGGCGCAAGCAAGTAAGCTCGCCAGCTCCATTCAGGATTCTGCGAAGGGCCTGTTCAGTAAAATCAAGAGCAGCGTCAACAGTGAAGAAGGCCGCAATTTCTTCCAGAAGATTCTGGATGCCATTAGCAACTTCTTCAGTAGCCTGATTTCCTGGGTTCAGAGTTTATTCTAATTGTACAAGAGCAAACACACGTCTCTGGCGTGTGTTTTTTTATGTCCAAACTAAGTTAAGTTTAAGCAGGAATAATTGCGCGGTGACTTAGTGGCAGGGGTGCCCTATGCTGTGCTAAAATGCTGGAGTACGAAGTTATTATTCGATTGGAAGAGGTAGAAAATTATGGTACGAACGAGTCTTTTTAGACACCTCAGTGCGGTAGCGGCCGCACTGGCAGTTCTGACGGTCGGTGGCGTGACGACAATGGCTGCGACAGACGCAAACTCAGCGTCGAGCAGCAGTGCAGCAAGTGCTACTGCCAGCACCGCAAGTTCTACTAGTTCCAGTGCACAGTCGGCTGCAGCCAGCAGCACAACTGCAGCATCTAGCAGTCAGACGACGGCAAGCAGCAGTTCAGCAACGACCAGCACGAGCACTGCCAAAACGACGACAGCGGCCACACCGGCAAGCAAGACGGTCATCAGCGGCGTTGTAACCAAGAAAGGCACCGTGAAGCTGCCAACTGCCACCTACCTGCAGGCAGGTCCTGGTAAGGGCTACAAGGTGCTCAAAACTCTGAAGGCTGGCAGCAGCTGGAAGTATTTTGCCTACCGCGACTACCAAGGCCGCAATTGGTATGATCTTGGCAACGACCAGTGGGTTGGTGTCAGCAAGACGGCTAAGCCTGCCAAGGCTACATTGAGTGGTGTGACCAGCAAGAAGGGCACGGTCAACATCACCGTGGCCCTCAAGTTGCAGGCGGGTCCCGGTAACGGCTACAAGGTCATCAAGACCTTGAAGGCCGGTTCTGCTTGGAAGTACAGTCAGGTGCGCAGTTACCAGGACAAGACTTGGTACAACCTCGGCGGCAACCAGTGGATTGGCGTAAAAGCTGGGCAGACCAGCAGCGTGTCCGGTGTTGTTAGCAAGTCCGGGACGGTTTACTTCAACACCGCGCTGAAGTTGCAGGCCGGTCCTGGCAATGGCTACAAGGTGCTCAAGACCCTTAAAGCCAACTCTTCTTGGAAGTACAGCCAGGTGCGCAGTTACCAGGGCAAGACTTGGTACAACCTTGGCGGCAATCAGTGGGCTGGCGCTAAGTCCGGTCAGACTGGCAAGAAGAGCCTGGCCGGTGTTGTCAGCAAGAAGGGCACGGTCCGTTTGAATGCCAACATCAAGTTGCAGGCCGGCCCTGGTAATGGCTACAAGGTCATTAAGACCCTGAAGTACGGCACGAGCTGGCACTTTACTCAGGTGCGCAACTACCAGGGTAAGACCTGGTACAACCTGGGCAATAACCAGTGGGTTGGTGTGAACAAGAACATCGTTGACTGGCGCGGCCCGAGTGAAGTCGACAAGGCTTACCCAAGCACCAGCAAGTACCCACACATGTGGATTAAGGTTTCCCTGGCTAAGCAGCGCGTTTACCTGATGAACGGCAACAGCGTGCTCTACACGATGCTTTGCTCCACAGGTCGTCCTGGTGCCACAACCCCTAAGGGCACATACTACATTCAGGCAGAACGCGGCCCCGTCTTTGGCGGTAGCCTCGGCGGTGCGCGTTACTACGTTTCCTGGAAGGACCACGGCGTTTACCTGTTCCACTCCGTACCAATTAGTGGTAGCGGCGCTTACCTCGCCAACGAAGGGGCACTACTTGGTAAGGTTGCCCACTCCCACGGCTGCATTCGGTTGACCGTTTCCGATGCTTACTGGATGTACACCCACATCAAGTACGGCACTAAGGTTGTGATTTACTAAGACCGAATCGAGATGCGCTTAGTTTCTGAACGGCAATAAAATAGCTCCCGTTTAACCATCACAGGTTGAACGGGAGCTATTATTTTGTTCAAAAGTTAATGTTTCTTCAGCAGGTTTGCTGACAAGAGAGGATTGCGACCCGCATCAGTCGGACGCAAGCGCTCCGCCAGTGCCGCGATACCGAGAGCGGCGAGCACCATGACGCATGGCATGATGAAGAAGCGGTAGCGCATTTGCACTTCAATCAGCAGGTGCGCCGTAATGTAACCGAACCACAAGATGATGAGTAGCGTGGCGTTGCGATCCAGTCCATCAGTTAGACGCCAAGGGTTGAGGATGGCAAACAGTCCGCCGGCAAAAGCCAGGAACAAGACGAGCCATTGTAGACCTTGGAAGTAACGCCAGGACTGGAGCTTTTGCGTCGCGTTCTGCGGGTTAATGGCGGCTTCTTTGTTGTTGACGGCCCATTGGTAGCTGGTATCAATGCTGGTCCACATGTAGCGGAACTTGATGTTAAACAGGCGCAGCAGGGATTTCTTGTCGCGCAGTTCCTGTTTAATGATGCGCTTGTTTTCGGCAGAACGCGCCTTACCGATTGGGTACTTAGCAACTTGCTCATCGCGGGCTTTCGAATACATGCCGCCGGTGGCGACGTTGAGCCCGGTAACCAGTTTCCAGCTCGGGTCGCGGTTAATGAGCTTGTACGGCGCCGTGCCAGTAGCAGTAATGGCGAAGTTCGCCGTCGCCATCGTGCCGCCGTACGCACCAACAATCAAGGCGATGTAGACGAGCGGCTTGACCCACGCCCGCCGGCCTTTTGCGGTACCACCGAACATGTAAACCAGGTAGAACAGAATGAGTGCAACCAGAATTAGTGAAGCCAGGGGCCGCAAAATGTTGCCGAGGCCGATTAGGATGCCGGCGCCCGCTGCGGCGCAGAGCCACCACCAAGAGGTGGGCAGACGCTTTTGACCCTTAATCAGTAGCCAGAGGCCGAACATGTAGAACATCGTGGCTGGCATCTGGTTGGTGAGGACGCTACTCATGTAGATGAAAGGCACGAAGGTTGCGCACAAGTAAGCCGCCAGCAGGCCGCTGCGCCAGTTGAACAGTTCCTTAGCCAGCAGGAAAACCGCGCCGATGGTGGCGGTGCTAACGAGGACGTTGACGATTTGCAGGTTCAAGACGGCACTGGTGACCAGCTTCATGAGCCAGCCTTCGTAAATGGCGAACCCGTTCTGGTATGGCCAAGTCACGAAGAAGGGCTTTTCAAAGAAAGGCTTGTAACCCAGCGAAAACTTGTAGGCCGCATCGTAGAAATGCCAGAAGTCCAGTGAAGGGTAGCTGCGAGTTTGTAGCGTCCAAAACAAACGGATGCCAAAACCAAGCGCGAGAATCACAACCAATGCTGTGATGCGGACAAACTTGGTGTTCGGCAAGTAAATAATCAGCGCAATGCCGGCGAGAAATGCGAGCAGGGCAATGATTGCCGAGAACGCGAAAGGCAAGCTAAAGGCGTTCTTCGCGCTAATTAGCAATAGGTAGAGTGTAATGAGCAGACCGAATCCGAGGAGAAAAAGGTTGGCTGCTTTGCGAATGTATGACATGTGGGGGTTCCTCCAGAATAACCGCGCGTTACTGCACGGATTGCCCACTAATATTACCATAGTCGGCTGGATGCGGCGGGATTACGCGCGGAACTTAAGAAGTGACGCGCACATAAAAAAATCGTCAGCCTTTTTCTGCGCGGACTGACGATTTTTGTTAGGACATTCACATTACGCGCGGCTCGGCACTTCCAGCTTGGCCTCTGCCAGCACGTGGCCCTTAAGTGCGTGACGCAACTCATTGAGGTAGAAGCCTTCGTCAAGTGGCAACATCGCGTCCAGAGCGTAAACCGTCAGGGTGTAGTCGTGCGTGCGGTCCGGCGGCTGAGGGCCCACGTAACGACTGATGATCTCTGGATCGCTCGCACCGACATAACGACTGACGTTGGAGTTGTGGCCCTGGGTGAACTGACCCGCGAGTTGGCGACTGGCGTCATCGGGGATGAGCTTCATCGTTCCGTCGATGTTGGCAGCCAGCCAGTGGATCCAGACGAAGCCGGCAACGGGCGTGGAGTCGAAATCGACGAAGGTCAGGGCATAACTGCGTGTGCCGGCTGGAGCGTCCTCAATCGTGATGGGGAAGCTGTGAACGGGCTTGCCGCTGTACACGTCACTACCCGCAGCGTACTTACCATATTGATCTGGCAGCAGGCCGTTTTCAAAAGGGACTTTAATCTGCATGTGCGTTTCCTCCTAGTTAACTTGTTTGTTAAGGTATATTATCCTCCGTTCGTTATGGACAAGGCAAGCGGGCTGTCCAAAAGGGGGTGCTGTTTAATGAAGATGAGCGGTACAATGGTAATTAATAGTAAGGTGGCAAAGGCCACTAATAAGGGAGATTAACCGATGGCTGAATACAGTGAAGCAGTCGCAGAACTGCTAGCAAAAGTAAACGAGGGCTTCGAGCAGCCGCTCACAATTAAAGTGGGCGACGAAGCCAGTGGCATTTTGCGGAACGAAAACGCGGATACGACCATGGATGAAGATGGCAATGGCACAATTGACATCAAGGATGCGACGAACGTCAATTACACCTTGAGCCACGAATTGCTGCACATTTTGCTTCGGGAACTGAACTACCCAACCACCGGGACCGCGGTGCACAGCCCCGACAATGAGTATGACCAGCAGATGCGGGCCATCGCCGGTGCGCTGGAAGCTGGTGTTGTGCACACCATGGTTGCTGGCTGGCAGGGTGAGAGCGGTTTGCTGACCGAAGACGTGTTGAAGGCGGTTCGTGCCGGTATCGAAGCAGATACACCGGACGAAACTGATGAAGAAGATGATGGTGAAGTCCTCACCCGCATCTTCAACCTGCTGGACGGCCTCGTTGTGCTCGGCGGTCCGGAAAGTGACTATGTATCTGCGTGGTACACGAAGTACCCTCGGGCACTGAAGGCGGCTAGCCACTTGTGGCAGACCATTCAGGAAACCGACATCACCGATGCGCGCGGTTATCGTAGCGGCATCGTCAAGATGTTTAAGGCCTTCAACGAAGCCCTTAGCGACCAGGGTATCAACCTGGATTTTGCCGGCTTCATCTGCGTAACACCGGTCTTCTCTGCGCGCCAGTTGCGGCTGAAGCTCAACCAGCTGTACCTCCTGCAAGACAGTGTCTACATTAGCAACAAGCCCGACACGCAGGCCTACGCAGCGCTGGGTGTGAACGATGACCAGTGCGCCTTCGTCCTCCAGCTGACTGAAAAGGAAACGCAGCCGGAAAACTTCCAGGCGCTCTACCAAAAGCCTATGCAAGAAGTGCTCGATGAGTACGGGATTGGCTACAGCGAACGTAAGTAGACCAGGCTACGCAGCACCAAATCAAAAGCTTAGGGGGAACTATGGGGGCTTCTGAAACGGAGGAAATCGCATGTCCGAATCACGCTTAGTTGCCTTCACCGATGGCGTTATCGCCATCATCATTACCGTGATGGTCTTGGAATTCCAAGCACCACATGCGGCCAGCTTCAATGCACTATGAGCGATGCGCCATGATTTTGCTATCTACCTGGTGTCGTACCTGCAGTTGGCTGTTTACTGGGTAAACCACCACCACTTATTCCAAGTGGTGGATAACGTCTCCAGTAGTATTTTGTGGGCGAACATTTTAGCTTTGCTCGTGATGTCCTTTTACCCATTTGCAACCGCGTGGATGGGGGAGAACCAGCTGACAGCACTTGTGCCGGCCTTGTTCTACGGCCTTGTCAACTTGCTGGCCAACGCCGCTTGGTGGCTGCTCGTCCAGACTTTGATTAACGATAACCGCAAGCAAGGCCATGATACGCGCCTGCTGCTGGCAAACCGGCGCAAGACGATGCGTAGCGTGGCGGCCAATGTGGTCGGCATCGGTGCAGCGTTCATCTGGCCACCACTCGTGATTGTGGTCGATGTGCTGACCATCGCATCTTGGGCACTGCCCGATCGCCGAATTGAGCGACACTTGCAGCGCCGCAAACTGAGCAAATAAAGGAGGGGTAGAACGTGAAAGATTACACTTTAATCGCCTTGCAAACGCCCGTGGGGGTTGTGGCCATTAACCGCCGCAAGGTGCCATTCCGTGGTATGTGGAACCTGATTGGCGGCAAGGTCGAACCTGGCGAGCAGCGGCTGACTGGTGCCGCCCGCGAGACCTTTGAAGAAACCGGCGTGCGCTTGGATGAAGCGCGTTTCACGGAGCTAGGCAAAATGGATTGGGTCATCGACGACCAGTTGGTTGGCACAATCTACCTCTACAGTGCCGTCATCGGTGACGAGTTGCAGCTACCGCGGATGACCCGGGAGGGCTTGCTGGCTGCACTCGATCCTGACTGGCTGGCGTTGCCGGATAATCAGGGTTCAATCCCCGACATACATGCCGTCTTGCCACTAATGATGAGTGGCAAAACAGGCATGCAGCTGACGGCCCGTTATGCTGGTGATGATTTCCTCGAACTTACGGCGCAAGCTCATGATTAGCATCGGACTTACGGGCTTTACCGACCACCCTGAAATCACGGGGAAGGGTGGCGGCCTGGCCGAATACGCGCAGAATTTCCCAATTGTTGAGATTGATACCACAGCGTACGGCATTCGCAAGCGCTCTGTGTTTGCGGACTGGCGGGCGCAAGTGCCGGCTAACTTCCGTTTCATTGTGAAGGCGACGCGCCTGATGACACGCCACCAACACGTGAACGAAGCCACGCTCATTCAGGAGTTTGCACTGTTTGCCGACAGCATTGAACCATTGGTTGTGGCTGGTCAGTTGGAACAGGTACTCTTTCAATTTCCACCGCGTTTTGGTGCGAATGCCCGCAACGCGCGCTACTTGGCGCACTTGCGGAAACTGCTACCGACGCTGCCCCTTGGTGTTGAGTTGCGCAATTCCTCTTGGTTCGCCCCGAGCATGAAGGCCAGCACCTTGGAATTGCTGGCCGATGCGCACATCACGAACTTCGCCGTCGACGAGCCGCAAGTACCAGGTGGCAGTATTCCCTTCGTGCCGGTGCCAGCCTATGGCGACACCTTGTACGTGCGCCTGCACGGACGCAACCGGCAGGGCTGGATCAGTGGCGCGCGGGAAGTGCGCACTGATTACGACTACAGCGATGAGCAATTGCGCGAAATCGCAACGGCATGCGCTGGCCGAGCGGAAAACATCTGCTATATCTTCAACAACAACGCCGGTCACGCGGCGGCACCGAATGCCCTGCGCATGCAGGAAATTCTCGGCGTTCAGTTTGCGGGACTGGCACCGAAGCAACTAGACTTGTTTTAACAGAGCGTAGCCGAGCGTTTAGAAGCTGAGGATTAACGGGTTTCGGCAATGAGGGCGGGTTATGCCCTCGTTGGCGGAACGTGTTAACCGCAAGCTTCTGCTCGGCTCGCATCATTCGATCATTAAACCTGGATTATTCATAGAATTTCAAAAAAGCAGCGCAATCCCATGATTCACACGGGACTGCGCTGCTTTGGTGTTT
>NZ_RHNR01000048.1 GCF_003946025.1 Lacticaseibacillus songhuajiangensis
GCCGGCTGGAACGGTCCCCGCTAACGGAGTCCCTGTTCGCGAAGCTAATCTGCCCCAGGCCCGACCTTCGGTCGATTTTCATAGAAGCCATCCTTGCGGATGGTATTTTCAGCGCTTACGCTGACGGACAGCAAAAAAGGTCCGGCTTGCGCCGAACCTTTTGCTAGAACTTATCTTCATCCGTGCTGGAATTAAGTTCGGTGATTTTGCCGGTCTGCAGGTAAACAATCCACTCGCAGATGTTGGTTACATAATCCCCAATCCGTTCCAGATAGGACGCCACCAGCATGTAGTCCATCGCACCGACAACAGTATCGGCGTCTTCCTTCATGTTGGTGATGCACTCAGTGTAAATTTTGCGTGAAAAGTCATTAATCTTGTGATCTTCCGTTGCGATGCGCCGCGCGCTCTTGGCGTCATCATGCACGTAAGCATCGAGCACCTCTTCACTCATCCGCTTGACGGCGTCCGCCATCTGGCCGAGTAAGTCCTCGATTTCGCCCACGCGCGTCGTCCCCTTCACTCGGATGGTGGACTTTGCGATGGAAACCGCGTGGTCCCCCATGCGCTCCAGGTCGGAACTTGCCTTCATCGCGGTGACGACGAGGCGCAGATCCCCCGTTACGGGCTGCTGCAGTGCGATGAGCTCAAAGCAATGCTGCTCCAAACGGGTTTGCTGCTCGTTAATGAGGTGATCGCTATCAATCACCTGGTGTGCGAGTGCCTTGTCGTGAGTGACGAATGCTTTAACTGATTTGTAGATGGCTTCGTTCACCATCATCCCCAGTTCTGAAAAGCTGACGTGCAAACTGTCCAGTTCTGCGCTGAATTCTTGCCGCATGCCTAATTCCCCTCCTCAATTGATTAACCGAAGCGCCCACTGATGTAGTCTTCAGTCTCCTTCTTGTCCGGATTCATGAAAATTTTCTTAGTCGGTGCAAACTCAATGAGGTTTCCCTGCAAGAAGAATGCGGTTCGGTCCGATATCCGTGACGCTTGGTGCATGTTGTGCGTCACGATAATGATTGTGTACTGCTCCCGTAATTCTAGCAACATATTCTCAATTTGGGTAGAGGAAATAGGATCAAGCGCACTCGTTGGCTCGTCCATCAGAATCACGTCGGGCTTAACGGCCAGCACTCGGGCAATGGCTACCCGCTGTTGCTGCCCGCCCGAAAGTCCTAATGCGGAATCATGGAGCTTGTCTTTAACCTCATCCCACAAAGCCGCCTGCCGCAGACTCGTCTCCACCGCGGCATCCAGCGTCTGGCGATCCTTCACTCCCGCAAGCCGCAAACCGTAAACCACATTATCGTAAATACTAAACGGAAACGGTACGGGCTGCTGGAAAACCATCCCGACGCGTTTGCGCAGGTTCACCACGTCGAAGGTTGGGGCGTAGATGTCATCGCCCATGAGCCGAATATCACCCGTTACGTGAGCCGTATCAATCAGGTCATTCATCCGGTTCAAGCAGCGCAGGAACGTTGACTTACCACATCCAGATGGTCCAATCATCGCGGTGATTTCATTTTGCTTGAATTCAAGGTTGATGCCGTGGAGCGCTTCGAAATCACCATATTTCAGGCGCACATCGCTCGCGGTAATAATTTCCCGGGACATAGTCTTCCTCCTAGCTGCTCTGTTAGCCAAAATGACCGCTAACGTAATCGTCGGTCGCTGTAATTTTTGGTCGCGTGAAGATGCGGCGCGTTTCGTCGAATTCAAGGCACTGGCCGCTGTAGAAGAAGGCGGTGTAATCACTGATTCGCGCTGCCTGCTGCATGTTGTGGGTCACGATGATAATCGTGTAGTGTTCCTTAAGTTTCAGCATCGTTTCTTCAACAGCAGCGGTCGAAATTGGATCCAGTGCGCTGGCCGGCTCGTCCATGAGTAGCACGTCTGGTTGCATGGCAATGGCCCGCGCAATACACAAACGTTGCTGCTGACCACCGGAAAGGGCGAAGGCGCTCTTGTGCAAGTTATCTTTCACTTCATCCCAAAGCGCTGCACCGCGCAAGCTTGTTTCTACCAGTTCGTCGAGCGTCTGCTTATCATGTTCACCAAACCGCCGCGGCGCAAAGGTGATATTGTCGTATATTGATTTGGCAAAAGGATTTGGCCGCTGGAACACCATCCCAATTCGGCGACGCATTTCGTAAACGTCAATATCGGGACTGTTTAAATCCAGTCCGCGGTAGTTAATTTGGCCGGTCACGCGACTGCCGGCGACGGTATCGTTCATCCGGTTGAGGCTGCGCAAGAAAGTCGACTTCCCAGAACCACTGGGGCCAATGAGCGACGTAATTTTGTACCGTTCAAAAGGCAGGCTCACCCCGTGAACAGCTTCTTTATCGCCGTAAAACACGCGCAAATCGTCTGTACTAATGGCGAGCTCCGCATCGGCGGATAATTCGCGGATGAAGCGATCGTCTAATGAGTAAGCCATGGTAACCTCCTATGAAGCCGTAATCTTCTTGTGCAGGCGCTGCCCAAGGTAACGCGCCAAGAAGTTAAACAGCAGGACAACAATAATCAAAACCGCACTGGCACCGGCAGAAACCGCCGCCGCATCAGGCTGGATTCCTTCAGAATTAATCTTCCAGATGTGCACCGCCAGCGTTTCTGCTGGCCGGAAAGGACTAATGGGACTGGAGATGGACGCTGGATTCCAGTTGGTAAAATCCAGTGCTGGCGCACTCTGACCAGCGGTGTAAATCAATGCGGCCGCTTCACCAAACACACGTCCCGCACCCAAGACCAGGCCGGAAATAATCCCCGGAAGTGCTTCTGGAATCACGATGCGCAGCACCGTTTCCCAGCGCGACAATCCTAATGCCAGCCCCGCTTCCCGCTGCGCAAAACTAACCTGGCGCAGTGCATCTTCAATGTTCCGTGTCAGTAGCGGCAGGTTAAACAGGGTCAAGGCTAAAGCCCCACTCAAGATGGAAAAACCCATTTTGAATTGCAACACGAAAATCAGGAAGCCGAACAGACCCACAACCACGGATGGCAAGCTGCTCAGAATTTCAATCGCAGTGCGAACGAAATCCGTTTGCCAAGATGGCTTCGCGTACTCAGCCAGGTAAATCCCCGCGCCCATGGCCAGCGGCACCGAGATGATCATGGCCAGCAGCAGCAGGTAAAGCGAGTTGAACAGTTGAATCCCAATGCCCCCGCCGGCGGCAAAGGCCTTGCTGGGACTCGTTAGGAAGTGCCAGCTAATCTGCGGCACCCCGCGCAGCAGGATGTAACCGAGCAAACTGGCCAGAATTAGGACAATGATGCCGGCGATGGCCCGCAATGTGCCCGTCGCAATTTTATCTGCGGTTTTTGCGTTCATTTCATGGCCCCCTTATTCCCAATCCAGCGGACGAGCAGGTTAAACGCGAGTGACATCAGCAAGAGCAGGAGCGCGAGTGTCCACAAAGCGTTGTTCTCTAGACTGCCCATGACAGTGTTCCCAATGCCGCTGGTTAGAACGGATGTGAGCGTGCTGGCCGGACTGATTAGGTTCTTGGGCATCAGTGCCGCGTTCCCAATCACCATCTGCACAGCCAGCGCTTCACCAAATGCCCGCGCCATCCCGAAGACAATCCCAGTCAGAATACCAGGCGTCGCCGAGCGCAGCACCACTTTATAAATCGTCTGCCAGCGCGTTGCTCCCAGTGCAAGCGAAGCTTCACGGTAGCGTCTCGGTACGGCCTTCAATGCGGAAATGGTCATCGAAGTCACGGTCGGCAGAATCATGACGAAGAGCACGAAGGTCCCCGCCAGAATCCCGAAGCCGGTCCCGCCAAACGTGTTGCGAATAAACGGCACGACAACACTCAGACCGATGAACCCGTAAACAACGGACGGAATCCCGACAAGCAGGTCAATCACGGGCTGCAGAATCTTTTCACCCCACTTGGGTGAAATTTCGGTCATGTAGACCGCTGCACCAATCGCAAATGGTGTTGCCAGCAAAGCCGACAGCAAGGTGACCCCAAAGCTCCCGGTGATCATCGGCAGTGCGCCAAGCTTCGGCACACCCGACGCATCGGTGGTTCCAGGCGCCCATGCCGTTTTACTCAGAAAGTTCCAAAGTGTGACCTTAGTGCCCACAAAAGTTGCAATCCCGCGCACGGCAACGAAGGCAAAAATCGCAAAGACCGCAATCACAATCAGTGCGATACACAGAAAACTGATAATTTTGCCTCGACGTTCGAGTTTTGCGGACCGCGACTTACTCGTCAGCGCCGCCTTAATCTCGTCGTTATTCATGCTTCTTCCTCCACTATTGCCCGCTACTACGGCAGCTGCGTCACTTTGCCGTCAACCGTGCGGCTGACCCGCATCTTGTTAACCGGGATGTAACCCATCTGTTTAACCAGACTGTTTTGAATTTTATCGCTTTGCACATAGGTCAAGAAACGCTTGGTCAACCCACTTGGTTTCCCCAAGGTGTACATATGCTCGTACGCCCAAATCTGCCAACGGTTTGTGTATACGTTCGTTGGGGTTGGTGCAATCCCGTCAACCTTGACGGTCTTGATACTTGAATCTACGTAGGAGAAGGCCATGTACGAAATAGCGCCAGGGGTGCTCGCCACGATCTGCCGCACCATCCCCGTGGAATCTTGTTCTTGGGCTGCCAATGCCGGCTGGCCAGCCATGACCCAGCGCTCAAAAGTTGCGCGCGTCCCCGACCCTTGTGCCCGGTTCACAATGACCACCGGTAAGTTCTTACCGCCCACCTGGCGCCAATTTGTAATCCGACCGGTGAAGATACCGCGGAGTTGGGCAATTGTCAGGTTCTTGACGTTCACCTTCTTATTCACCACTGGGGTAATGCCAACCACGGCAACCTTGTGGTCCACGAGCTTGCTGGCCTTAATACCGGTCTTTTCGCTCGCAAACAGATCTGAATTCCCGATATTTACGGCGCCTTCTTGAATCTGAGACAAGCCAGTACCGGAGCCGCCGCCCTGGACGTTGACGAACACGCCAAGGTGATCACCGCTGTACTGTTCGCCAGCGGCTTCAACCAACGGCTGCAAGGCAGAACTACCCACCACCGTGATGGATTCCCCCTTGTCGCTACCGCAGCCGGCGAGTGCCAGTAGGAGTGTCATGAAGCTCATCATTATTAACAGGGCACTTTTTTTGCGCACAATGGCCACCTCCGCTTTTCTACTCTCTAAGAGTACCAATTGCGTGTAACGAGAAAGCACGTTCAATGTAACGCTTCAGTAAATATCACTGTAAAAAAAAGCAGACTCGCATTTTTGACTGCGAATCTGCTGGCTACTATGCTTCATGTTCAGGCGCTATACGCTTTGCGGCGCACTTTCTTCGTTACGTGGCAAGGTCACAGTGAAAGTTGACCCAACCCCTGGCCGACTCTGGAGCTTAATTGTGCCACCCAGTTCAGCAACCGCGCTGTGCACAATAGCGAGCCCCAGACCGGTCCCGCCGTTATTACGACTGCGCGCCTTGTCAACGCGGTAAAAGCGTTCAAAAATCCGCTCCTGGTCAGCCTGCGGAATGCCAATACCCGTATCCGTGACGCGGATGACAAAATTTTGCGCATCGGGATAGGCACTGACACGCACCTTCCCGTTTTCACGGTTGTAGAACACGGCATTATCAATCAAGTTGCGCATGACCTGCGTCAGTTCTGACTGGTCGGCGCTGAGTTCAATGGCATCGTCAATCTGCACATCCACATCCAGATTCCGCGCAGCAATTTGCTTGTTCAGGTTGCGCACAATCTCGTCCGTGAATGCACGCAGGTGAATCAGTTGCGGCGTCGGTTTCCGTTCCGGCGACTGCAAAGTCAGAATATCATTCACGAGCCGGGTCAAGCGCTTGGACTCGCTAGCAATGATGTTCAAGAATTCATCGCGCACGGCTGGATCATCCTTGGCGCCATCGAGCAATGTCTCGGCAAAGCCCTCGATGGCGGTTACTGGCGTCTTCAGTTCATGACTCACGTTCGCGACGAAGTCCGTTTGCATCTGCTCAACGGCGCGGAAGTAGCTCAGGTCATACAGAATAATCAGGGCTTGCCGCTGCTTGGCGGTTCCCACACTGAGCACACTGGCATCCACAGTGCGGTCGCTCATGCTGAGGGTAATCTCACTGCGCTGATTCTGGCCAGTTTTCAGGCAGCGGTCGAGCATGTGGGCCAGCTTGTAGTCCTTGATGTCATCAACCACGGGATGCACCGCCGGACTGATACTTTGGTCCAGGATTTCGCCCATCGCGCGGTTGCTGAGGCGGACCTGTCGCTTGTCATCAATTTGCATGATACCCTGGGGCAAATTCGCCAGCAGCATCGTAAAGCGTTCGTGCCGCAGACGGGCCTGCTGGCGGGTCTTGCTGACTTTACCCTGCAACTGCTCCAAACCAGTCGCCAAGGGGTAGAGCCGCGAATTCTTGGTCAGCAGGAGCGAATCAACCGGCTGGTTATCCGCAATTTGTTGCGTTTGCCGCGCCAGTGCCGCGATTTCGGCATTCAGTTCGTGGACTTTGCGGCGCCGAATGAGCATCAGAATCACGAATGCTCCCCAGTAAAGCAGAGCAAAAAGGACGCTCAGATAAGGCGCTGAATTCACCAGCGTTTGTTTGCACTGTGTGAGTGCGTACAGCTTGCCGCCACTGCGGTAGTAATACACAATTTCGGCGCGACCGTGCGGGTGAATCACGTCAAAATTGCCAGCGGCAGGCGTCTGCCCGCCGACCGTGTGGGTGCGCAGATCCCGCGCGCGCAGACTGTCGCCACTTAAATCAACGAAGTGTAAATCACTTTTGCTAGTGCTTTGCTGATTGCTGCCCACCACCAGCGCCGATTGCTTTAAGAAAACCTGTTGGTGCACGTGAATGGCCGCAGTGCCCATGGCGATAAGCGCAAAAAATCCCACTATCGCTAGCAGGATGAACGCCATAATTTTACCGCGCTCGTGTTTAAGCATCGAAGATATCCTCCATTTTGTAGCCATAGCCGCGCACGGTCTTAATGTACCGCGGGCGCTTCGGGTCTGGTTCTACCTTGTCGCGCAACTTGCTGACCTGCATGTCGACCATGCGCGTCTGGCCCACATAATCGTAGCCCCAGACGTGATCGAGCAACATGTCGCGATCCATAATCTGGCCAACGTGACTAGCAAAAAAGGTCAACAGCTCGAACTCACGGGGCGTCAGTTCAATGCGGTCGCTGCCAACGGTAACGTGGTGCGCCCGCACGTCAATCCGCAAATCCCCCACCTGGAGGACATCCTTTTGCTTGTCACTCGACTCAATGCGGCGTTCAATCGCCTTAATGCGGGCTATGATTTCCCGCGGTGAAAACGGCTTGGTCACGTAATCATCGGCACCGAGTTCGAGTCCCAGAATTTTGTCGGTCTCACTATCCTTGGCGGTGAGCATCAAAATCGGGGTTGAGATTTCCGCGCGGCGAATTTGTTTCGTGACGTCAAAGCCGTCAGTTCCAGGGAGCATCAGGTCCAAGATAATGAAGTCAAAGCTCTCGCTCATAATGAGCTTGACGGCATCGGTGCCATTGCCGCACGTGGTCACCTGGTAGTGTTCCTGCTTCAAGTTGTATTCGAGCAGCTTCACAATCGCCGGTTCGTCGTCAACAACTAGAATCTTTTTCATCCTTAATCCTCCTCAGGAAAAGTGATTACACCCAGCATGTGCGGTGCACCGGTGAAAATTGAAGTTTCCGCTAGCCGAAACTGCCCAGCCTGATCGCGCACGCGCAAGCGGCAAAAGGTCCCCAGGTGCTGCGTGGCCGTGTAAAACGCACGCGGGCTGGGCACGTCCTGACCATTGCACTGCAAAATGGTGTCGCCGGCGTGCAGCCCCATTTTAGCCGCCGGTGTTTCGGGTATCACCGCGATGACCCGCACCCCGCCAGGTGCATCAGTCAAGGCGTTTTGCTCCTGCTGCGGCGTTAGCAGCAACGCCGCAAGTCCGACAATGGCGACGGCCGCCAGTACAAGCAGCCCCGTTGTGCTAGTGATAACCGCTGCACTACACAGCAGCGCAACGACAACGGCTGCCAGCAGCAGCGCACCATCCAGTAAAGCCCGCCGGTGCAACTTGGTGCGTACACTGCCGAAACTGCGCAGGCCAAACCCGAGCACCAGTGGCAACACCGCAAAACTCACCCCGTGGATTTCGGGGCTAAGTAATTTCATCAGCGGCCATGCCGTCAGCAGTGTCCCCGGCACAGGCACCACGAGTGGGAAGAAAATCAGCTGCCGCACCCGGTTTTGCAGACGTCGCCGGCCGTGACTGCGCACAATGTGCGGCGCACTGTGATAGGGCGCACACAAATCAGCGACGAGTGCGAACAGCATCACGCAGGCCAGGAGAATGGCAAAGGCCAGCACATCATTGGGGCCAGCTTGCGTGAAGGTTTTTGGCCACACCTGACTCACAAGCAAACCGCTGCCGCCCGCAAGTCCATAAATTAAAGGACTATAAAAGCTGGGCACTGCTGCGCCCAGCACCGTAATACCAATCAGTGCGGCAATAATTGGTAAGGGGATAACGATGCCCAATAAGCTGAGTGTCGTGCTCACCGCAATGGCCGGCACTAATCCCAAAAGTAAGAAGCGTGGAATTTCGACGGCACGGCCCTCAATCGCCAGGCGTAATTCCCGCCGCTCCCGGCGAATCCGACCAAATGCGCCCGCACTGACAACCAGTAGGAGGTATAAAAACACCAGGATTGAACTCAAGATCAAGATTAATTCAAGCTTCACTGTGCACCCTCCATTTCTAGCTAATAGTATACCATGAGCCGGTGTGGTGCACTGAAACGACAATGGTATTCGCACGCGTTCAAGCACGAAAAAAGCACGGGAAACCGACCTTCACGGGCCAGTTCCACATGCTTTTGCTTTTACTTAAATTTTGAGGAAACGGCGCATCGAAACAACGGAACCCAAGGCCCCGATGACAATCCCAATTCCGGCTAGCAGCAGATCCATCCAGAGCAAGAACGGCATCTGCGGGTAGAACGTGAAGCCGTTGGCCGCCTGGGTAGCGGACATGCTGTGGTAAATCAGGTTGTAGCCGACATCAACCACCACGATGGGCACGATTGAACCGAGCAAACCGGTCCAAGCCCCTTCGAGCAGAAACGGCCAGCGAATGTAACTGTTCGTAGCCCCTACCAGACGCATCACCGCAATTTCATTTTGCCGTGACAAAATGGTAATCCGAATCGTGTTACTGATTAGGAAGATGGCCACAAACAGGAGCATGATGGCAAACCCAGTTCCCCAGTTACGCATGTTGTTCACGTAACGGAACAGTTTGCGGGCGGTCTTACCACCGTATGAAGCCTCAGTGACGTTCGCCAGCTTGCCGGCCTTCTTGGCCACCTTCATGGTGGCAGCTGGGCTCTTGGTTTTCACCAGGAACACATCGTTCAGTGGGTTTTCATCACCCTTAAACATCTGCCACTGCTGCCCATAACCGCTGATAATGGACTTGAGTTCGGTACTGCGGGAGCGGTACTTCACACTCGTTACGGATGGCAAGTCAGCTAGTTCACTGCGCAGCTTGCTCTTTTGCTTCTTGGTGACGCTGCGGTCGACCGATACGCGCACGTTGACGTCATTTTCAACCTGGTGGGATACCCGGTTGACGTTGAACAGTAATGCCATCACGATCCCAACGAGCAGCAAGGTGACGGTGACAGCGGAAACCGCCGCCACCGTCATCCAGCCGTTACGGCGCAGACTCTTCAGGCTGTCACCGAGATGGCGCTTGATTACACTAATCTTCAATGCCGTAACTCCCTTCTTCTTCATCACGAACGAGTTCGCCACCGGCAATTTCGAGCACCCGGTGCTGACGGCTGTTCACAACATCGCGGTTATGCGTCGCCATGATGACGGTGGTGTCCTGCGAATTAATCAATTCCAGGATATCCATAATGCCTTCACTGGTTTCCGGATCCAGGTTCCCGGTTGGTTCATCCGCAATCAGGACCGTTGGCTTATTGGCAATTGCGCGCGCAATGGCAACACGCTGCTGTTCCCCACCGGACAGTTCGCTGGGGAAGCGGCGCAGCTTGTGTTCGAGCCCGACTTCCTTCAGCACTTGCAAAACACGCGGCTTAATTTCGTCGTCTTCTTTTTCAACGACTTGCATGGCGTAGGCCACGTTTTCAAACACGGTCATGCGCGGTAGCAGTTTGAAGTCCTGGAAGACAATCCCCATCTCGCGGCGCAGCATCGGTACTTCACGCGGCTTCATGGTGGCAAAATCAAATTTGTTGAACTTAATGTCCCCACTGCTTGGGGTCAGCTGGTGGTACAGCATTTTGATGAACGTGGACTTACCAGCACCACTAGGTCCCACGATATAGACAAATTCCCCCTGCTGAATTTCCAGCGTGACATCGCGAATTCCGGTGACGCCGTTGTCGTACTGCTTCGTTACTTTATCCATTGAAATCATGGCCAAAACTCCTCCTTTATTCGGGGTTCTTCATCGCCAGTTGCCACTGCAGGTAGGCGTAAATGAACGGATCAAGGTCGCCATCCATGACGGCCTGCCCATTCCCAGTTTCGTAGTTACTGCGGTGGTCTTTGACCATCGTGTATGGGTGGAAGACGTAGGAGCGAATCTGGGAACCAAAACCGTTGTCCATTTGCTCGCCCTTAATCTCGGCCTCTTGCTTAGCCTGCGCATCCAATTCCCGCTGGTACAGCTTTGCTTTCAGCATTGCTAGCGCGGTCGCCTTGTTTTGGAACTGCGAACGCTCCGCTTGGCTCGAGGTCACAATCCCGGTTGGCATGTGAATCAGACGCACGGCCGAGCTGGTTTTGTTAATATGCTGCCCACCAGCCCCACTACTACGGAACACTTCCATTTTGATGTCATCCCAAGACACATCGATGTTAATCGACTTATCCAGCTCTGGCATGACGTCGACAGAGGCAAAACTCGTGTGGCGCCGCCCAGCCGCATCAAATGGTGAAATCCGCACGAGCCGGTGCACACCGCGTTCACTGCGCAACAAGCCGTACGCGTTTGTCCCCTTGATGATGAGGGTGACGCTCTTCAGCCCCGCTTCATCCCCTGCTAGGTAATCGGCGACTTCAACGCTGAATCCGCGTCGGTCCGCCCACCGCTGATACATCCGCAGCAGCATACTGCCCCAGTCCTGGGCTTCGGTTCCACCCGCACCGGGGTGAATTTCGAGGATGGCGTTACTGTCGTCATATTCTTCAGACAGCAACAAGTTCATTTCGTAGGTCTGCATCGCTTCTTGCAACTGTGTTAACTGTGTCTCAGTTTCCGCCTGCAGTTCTGGGTCATCCCCTTCTGCTAGCAGTTCCAGTGACACTTCAATGTCCTCGTAAGCACTCTGCAGTTTATAAAAAGAGTCATGCTTTTCCTTCAAGAGGTTATTGGCATCAATCAGTTCCTGAGCCCGGACGTTGTCGTCCCAGAAGCCTGGCTCCGCCATCTTGGCCTCGTTGATTGCAATCTGTTCGTTCAGCCCATCGAGGTCAAAGTGACCCCCTAAACTGATTTATTTTGGTACTAATCTCGCTCATCGCTGAGCGCATTGCGCTGATTTCCATTATTTCATCCTTTTCAAAATGGTTTCGCACCCGTTATGGTTACGCTACTGACCAGTCTACCCAACGCGCGTTACGGTTGTTGGGCAAGAGATTAACATAAGTGTGACAGTTTAACGGATGCGTCGCAACTTTTGCCGGTGCAGCCAAAATCCCGGTCGCTGATTTTCCGATGAAACAAGGACACCCCAGCCATAATCCAAACGTGGATTCTAGCTGGGGTGCCTTGCATTCTGGGGCTAATCGCCTACTGGCACAGCCTTGATTTAACGACGAATGTTCTGGCGAATTTCGGCCTTCATGAAGAGACGCGTAGCATTCTCATCAATTGCAGCAATCATTTCTTCAAACATCCGGTAACCCTCTTCCTGGTATTCAACCAGTGGGTTCATCTGGCCATAGCCACGCAGCCCAATTGACTGGCGCAGCTGATCCATGGCGTCGATGTGGTCTGTCCACAGGGAATCCACAACCCGCAGGATGACAACCTTTTCGAATTCCAGCATCTGCTGGTCATCGTTGAGCTGCTTCTCCTTGGCTTCGAAGTTATCTTCAACAAGCTTCATCAAAACAGCCTTGATTTCGTCGGCATCCTTGCCTTCAATATCAGCCTGCTTGAACTTGTCGTCACCAGCCAGGTTTGCGTAAACGTAGTCGGTGATGGCTTCAAGATCCCAGTCGGATTCACTGCCCTGCGTGTGCAGGTCCACGTTCCGATTAATGGTGCGCTCCAGCATCGCCATGAGTACCGGCTTGAGGTCGTCAGTTTCGTTGATGACCTGCTGGCGCTGCTTGTAGATAACTTCACGCTGTTCACGCATCACGTCATCGTACTGCAGGGTCTGCTTACGCGTATCGTAGTTGTTCCCTTCAACCCGCTTCTGGGCAGATTCAACCTGGCGGCTAACCATGCGGGACTTAATCACCTGGTCATCTTCAGCAACTCGCAGGTTCTGGAGAACGGCCTTAATCCGGTCGGAACCAAAACGCTTCATCAGGTCATCTTCAAGTGAGAGGTAGAACTGGGTGTAACCAGGGTCCCCCTGACGGCCAGAACGGCCACGGAGCTGGTTATCAATACGGCGGGATTCGTGCCGTTCGGTACCAAGTACGGCGAGACCGCCAACTTCCTTCACACCAGGTCCCAGCTTGATGTCAGTACCACGACCGGCCATGTTGGTCGCAATGGTCACGGCGCCACGCTGGCCGGCGTTCATGATGATTTCAGCTTCCTTGAAGTGGTTCTTCGCGTTCAGCACGGTGTGCGGAATGTTGCGCTGATCAAGCAGTTCACTCAAACGTTCACTGGATTCAATCGCAACGGTCCCAACCAGAACGGGTTGGCCGTTACGGTGCCGTTTTTCGATGTCATCAGCGACCGCGTTGAACTTGCTGTCGAGTGTTGGGTAGAGCACGTCAGGTTCGTCGATACGCGCAATTGGCCGGTTCGTCGGAATGGAAATAACTTCCATGTTGTAAATTTCACGGAATTCTTCCTGTTCGGTCTTAGCCGTACCAGTCATCCCGGCCAGCTTTTCGTACATCCGGAAGAAGTTTTGGTAGGTGATGTTGGCCATGGTCTGGCTTTCATCCTGAATCTCGACGCCTTCCTTAGCTTCAATGGCCTGGTGCAGACCGTCGGAGTAACGACGCCCTTCCATGGCACGCCCCGTGAACTGGTCAACGATGAGCACTTCACCATCCTGCACCATGTAGTCAATATCCTTGAGCATGATGTAGTTGGCCCGCAAAGCCTGATCCAGGTGGTGGGTCAGGGCCGTGTTTTCGGTGTCGTAAAGGTTCTTCAGACCGAAGTTCTTGGTGGCCTTCTGAATCCCAACGTCGGTAAGTGAGGCCGTCTTGGTTGGCCAGTCAATCTTGTAGTCCACATCTTCAGACAGCGTCTTGACGAAGCGGTCGGCACGAATGTACAGACCAGTAGACTGCTGCGCACCACCGGAAATAATCAGCGGTGTCCGCGCTTCATCAATCAAGATGGAGTCAACTTCATCGACGATGGCAAAATTCAGTGGCCGCTGAACCATTTGTTCCTTGTAAACCACCATGTTGTCACGCAGGTAGTCAAACCCGAGTTCGCTGTTGGTGGAGTATGTGATGTCGCAGTTGTAGGCTTCGCGCTTCTCATCGCTGCTCATGGATGAGGCGTTCAAACCAACAGAGAGTCCAAGCCAGTTGTACAGTTCACCCATTTCGGTGGCGTCACGTTGGCTCAGGTATTCGTTAACCGTCACAACGTGGACACCCTTACCGGCCAGTGCGTTCAAATAAACCGGCATGGTCGCGGTCAAGGTCTTCCCTTCACCGGTCTTCATCTCGGCGATGTTCCCTTCATGCAGGGTAATCCCCCCGATAATCTGCACCCGGAATGGGAACAGACCGAGCACCCGCTTCGCGCCTTCACGGGCGGTTGCGAATGCTTCGGGGAGAATGTCATCTAGTGTTTCGCCCTTTTCAATGCGTTCTTTAAATTCTGGTGTTTTAGCTTGCAGCTGCTCATCGCTAAGAGCAGCGTATTCTTCTTCATATCCAATGACCTTGTCAGCGGTCTTGCCGAGGCGCTTAACCTCGCGTTCATCGCTTTCAACCCATTTACGTAAAAGATTTGGCATGTTGTCGATCCTTCCTCACACGAAAATCTCGTGCACAGCGTCTGCTTGATTGTAACATTGATTTCTAATGATGAAAACATTTCTCTCATAGAATGGCAGATTTGAACGCTACCAAGTGCGTAGGGGCATCATAGCGCCACTTAGCGCGATTTTCACCGCTACGCAAACTGTTGATTACCGCGTGCGCAATGATTCGCGCAGTGTTTCAACAATTGCTTCGTTCTAATATTTTACACGAAGCAGCGGCCGTCTACAAATAACAATCACGATGTGTTGACGTCTACCGCACGATGAATCGTTTCCATTTTTCGCACGGACGCTTTCCAAAAATGGGTACAACAAAAAAAGTGCCGCCCGCGGGCGACACTTTCCAAATGCTTATTCGTTTGTTTCGATCAGGCCGTAACGACCATCACGGCGCTTGTAAACGATGCTTGTGCCGTTGGTTTCTGCATCTTCAAAGATGAAGAAGTTGTGGCCCAGCATATCCATTTGCAGAATTGCTTCCTGAGAATCCATTGGCTTCAGGGAAACACGCTTTGTGCGAACTACAGACAAATCTGTGCTTGCCTCGCCTGGCTTAGCTTCATCCGTTGTAGCAGTATCTGCTTCAGCGAATTCAGGGAAGCCCTTTTCACGGGACTTGCGGTTGATCTTTGTCTTGAACTTCCGGATCTGGCGTTCAAGCTTATCCGTTACCAAATCGATGGAAGCATACAGGTCGGGGCTGGTTTCCTCAGCACGTAATGTCAGGTATGGCATTGGAATCGTAACTTCAACCTTTGCGTTCTTGTTGGAGTAAACCTTCAAGTTAACATGTGCAATCGCCTGCGTTGCATCGGTAAAGTACTTGTTAAGCTTGGAAATCCGCTTTTCAACATAAGAACGAATGGCCTCGGTGACCTCGATGTTTTCACCACGAACGTTGTAAGTAAGCATAAAACTTCTCCCCTTTCAGCCACCAAATTGGTGGCAGGTGCCAGGAAACATCTCTGCTTCCTTGGTTTAATTATACAAAGTCTGTGCTCACTTTACAAACGCTTTCACAAAAAAATCTCAACGAATTAACGAACGAGACACAATTTCGCCTGCGTATCCGCCAGCACGCATTGCCGCGGCCGCATGGTGTAAGGTTCTGCCCGTAGTATACAAATCATCGAGCAGACACACCCGCCGGTAACGATTCATGTGCACCTTTGAGCAAGTGCAGGTGAAACTCTGCGGTGTCAGCATGCGCGCCGCCCGGTTCTTTTTTGCTTGCGGTTTATCAGTCGCGCTCTTCTCCAGCCATAAATGTAGCGGCAGAACGTCGAATAAACCCAACACGGGATCAAAACCGCGCTCGCGATAGTGCGCCGGTTCACTGGTCAAGGGCACAAATGCGGCGCGGATTTGCCGCAGGCCAGCGATTTCGGCGGCAAAGCAGCGGCGCAGGTGATAGTCACCGATGCCTTTATAATTTTCAATCAGTTGCTTCATGGCATCGTCGTACACGAACAGGCCGCGATGGTGCAGCGATGACACGCCCATTTTGGCCCAGCGCAAGCAATCCCGACACTGCGCGCCATCGTTCTGGCGCCCGCAGTCTGGACAGACGTGCCGCTCATCGATGCGCCGAAAGCGTGCAGCACACTGCTGACAAAGTGGCGACAACGCGAGTGGCCGGAAACTGAGCAACTGATCAAGGGGCGGATTGCGCAACACCTGCTGGCGGCAAAGTAAACAGCGCATCAGCCGCGCCGCCGATTCATTTGTTTGATTTGACGTACCGCCTGCGCCATCGCTCGCGTATACGTTTTGCTCACAAAAAGCACCGGATTATCTGGATGCTCGTGCTTGCGTCCAGCCCGTCCGGCCATCTGAACCAGTGCTGAACTGGCAAACAAGGGGGCATCCGCCTGCAACACCACCACCCCGCAGTCAGCAAACGTTACCCCGCGTTCCAAAATTGTGGTGGTAATGAGCACCTGAATGGCCCCATCGCGCAACTCCTGAACTCGCTCCTGACGCAGGGGTTCCTGTGCATGTACCGTGCTCGCCGCCACCCCTTGTCCGGCCAATAACTTGCGCGCAATGTCCAAGTCGCGCACCGCCGGTACAAAAATTAGGCAACGCGCGCAAGTTGCAATTACCCGGGAAATGATGTGTTTAATGATCCGCAGATTGTACACAGATTTACCAACTAGGCGAATTTGCGGCACTGGCAAAGGAAAGCCATGAAAGCGGCGCGGCAAGTAACTCATTCCAATTTGTTTGCGCCGCGCTTGCCGCAGCAGGCTCGCGCTGGGGGTTGCGGACAGGAAAATGACGCTCCCGGTGGCGGCACGCCGCACTGCACGTTCCAACATGGGGTCGCCCGCATAGGGAAAAGCGTCCACTTCGTCCACCACAATCAGGCCAAAACTCGCTTTAAAACGCAGCAGTTGGTGCACCGTTGCCAGCAAGAACTGCCCTACTGGAATTGGGCCGCTCCCGCCATAGCGCACCGCGGGCACGCAGTCAGCAAAGGCAGCCGCAAGCCGCGGTGCTAACTCCAAAACAACGTCCACCCGCGGCGATACCACCGCCACCCGCTCACCGCAACTGAGCGCACGCCGCAGCAGTGGAAACAGCATCTCCGTTTTGCCAGCGCCAGTAACCGCCCACAGCAGATGATCGCGGCCGTGGTCAAAGCTAGCCATTAACTCCTGCGCAACGCGCTCCTGCGCCGTTGTTAACTGACCGCTCCATGACAACTGCAGGTCACGCGGCGGATACACTTGCTGCGGAAACCACAATAATTCGGTACCCGACACCACACGTCCGAGTACAATGCACGCGGTGCAATACCAGCGGCCGTCGGGTAATTGATTCCGCGCGGCAGTGAGCTCCGCCCCGCAGCGACTGCACGTCCCCCGCCGGTCATCATGGCTAATTGCAGGCAAGCGGCGTGCCTGTGTTAAAATGTTCTCCGGTAGGTCCGACCACTGCGCTTCACTTTCCGTAAGCAACTGGCCGGCCACGTTAGTTTGCGTCACAATATCACCTCGTAAGGAGATTCCGCAAAATGGACCGTTTCACACTCGCCGCCCCCGGTACTAACGAAATAATCATCAAAAAATCGCGTTTCATCACCAGCATGGGACGTGTGCAGAGCGCCGAAGAGGCCGAGCAGTTTGTCGCCGCGGTCCGCAGCAATAACAAAAAGGCGAACCACAACGTCTGGGCTGCGCGTATCGCCTGGCCCGTAGCAGTCGAGCGCGCCAGTGACGATGGCGAGCCCAGTGGGACTGCCGGCAGTCCCACCTTGCGCGGTCTCACCAGTCATGACCTGAGCAATGTGGTCGCAGTCACCACCCGCTACTTCGGCGGCATCAAGCTCGGCGCATCCGGCCTGATTCGGGCATATAGTGACAGTGTCACGGCAGCGATTGTGAAACTCGGCATCGTGCAGCTGGTCAATCAGAAGGAGTTACTGGCAACTTGCGATTACAGTCAGTACCAGCTCATCGAAAACCGCTTGCGTGACGTTGGCGTCACGGCCGCCAGCAGCGACTTCACCACTGACGTGCGCCTGCACATCTTTGTCGACGAACCGACAGAAATTATCACCCGGAAAATAATTACCCAGTGCACCAACGGTAGCGCCAATTTTGCTTATGGCGGCTCCCGCACTGCGGAAATTCCCGTGCCCACTAAATAAGATACAAAAGGCGCCTGATCAAAAGTGATCAGGCGCCTTTTGTATCTTATTTAGTTCTTGGCGTTTTTATTCTGCTGCGGATCTTCCTTGGTCATTTTGCGGACCAACTTGCGAATCGCCAGTAGCATTGGTGTTCGGTTTGGCCCCAGCAGACCAATCAGTTCAACGAACAGTTCCAGCCCGAAGAGCACACCGATGGTCATCAAGATGTTCCCCCAAGTCGAACTGAGCGGGTAAAGTAGCGCAATCATGGCGAAAATCAGCGCAATCCCGTAAATCACCATGACTGTCTGCCGGTGCGACAAACCCATTTGCATCAAGCGGTGGTGCAGATGGTGCTTATCCGCCTGCATGATGGGCACGTGGCTGAGTTTACGCCGGATAATCGCAAACAAGGTATCCGTAATTGGCACCCCAAGAATGATAACCGGGATAATCAGCGTGATGAAGGTCACGTTCTTAAGGCCCTGCAGTGACAGCACCGACAACATGAACCCAATGAACAGCGACCCCGTATCCCCGAGGAAAATGCGCGCCGGGTGAAAATTATGCGGGAGAAAGCCGATCAGCGCTGCAACCAAGGTGAAAATCATGATTGGCGTCCCGACTTCTGAAACCGTCAGGAAGAAGAAGCCAATAATGCCCATGGTGGTGAGTGCGATAATTGACACCCCAGTTGCCAAGCCGTCCAAGCCGTCAATCAGGTTGACCGCATTGGTAATCCCCAGTATCCAAATAATGGTGACTGGCAAGCTGAGCCAGCCCAAGTTGAAATTCCAGGAACCAATGTTAATGCTGGTCATCCGCACGCCGGCCAGGAAGTAAACCACCAGTGCCGCAATCAGCAAGCCCGCTAGCTTTTGCTTAGGCGATAATTCCTTAATGTCATCAATCATCCCAGTAATGATGATGATTGACTCCGCAAGAAACAGCGAAAAGAGCATGTGCGTATCAAATTGCGGCCGCAGCAGTACAAAGGTCGCAAATGAAAACGCGAGGAAAATTGCCAGTCCACCCATGGTCGGCATTGGTTTCTTATTAACCCGGCGTGCGTTGGGCTTGTCCACCGCGCCCAGAACAAAAGCTAGGCGCCGCACGAAGGGCGTGATGACTGCTGATATGAGCATCGTCACGAATAAACTGACGACAATTTTGAACAATGGCATTATGCCTTCCCACTTTCTCCAAGGTATCTAAATGCTATGATACTACCCACCAGCCGCCGAGCGCAAAGAAAGCGCACGACTGTCTGGTAAAGAAATAGTAAAGGGCGGAGCCGAATCGACCCCGCCCTCTCAGAATTTATTTTGCGTATTCAACCGTCCGGGTTTCCCGAATGACGGTCACCTTAATGTGACCAGGGTATTCAAGTTCCTTTTCGATTTCGTTCTTAATATCCCGCGCAACAATTACCGACTGATCATCGCTGAGCTTGTCCGGGCTAACAATAACGCGAATTTCGCGTCCCGCCTGGATGGCAAAACTATGGTCAACGCCGCTGAAGCTGTTGGCAATGCTCTCCAACTTCTCGAGGCGGTGCAGGTAATTCTCTAGTGACTCGCTCCGGGCACCAGGACGGGCTGCAGACACAGCGTCAGCGGCCGCCACGAGCACTGCAATCGTGCTCTCCGGCTCAACGTCCCCATGGTGGGAAGCGATGGTATTGATGACAACCTTCGGCTCATGGTACTTCTTCGCGAGTTCAGTCCCAATTTCAACGTGGGAGCCATCGACCTCGTGGTCAAGAGCCTTCCCCACGTCGTGCAAAAGACCGGCGCGTTTAGCAAGCGTAATGTCCTCACCAAGTTCAGCGGCCATCACGGCAGTCAACTTGGCAACCTGAATCGAGTGATCCAGCACGTTCTGGCCATAACTGGTCCGGAAATGCAGGCGCCCCAGCACCTTAATCAGGTCTGGATGCATGTTGTGGATGCCCAGTTCAAAGATGGCTTTTTCACCAATCTCGCGAATTTGGTCATCCATTTCCTTACGCGCCTTGTCAACGGCTTCTTCAATCCGAGCTGGATGAATCCGGCCGTCTTGAATGAGCGTTTCCAATGCCATCCGCGCGATTTCTCGCCGAATCGGGTCAAAACCTGAAAGCACAACGGCTTCTGGCGTGTCATCAATAATGATGTCAATCCCAGTCAATGTTTCCAGGGTGCGAATGTTACGACCCTCACGACCGATAATCCGGCCCTTCATGTCGTCACTTGGCAAGTTAACAACCGTGACCGTCGTTTCGGCAACAACGTCCGCCGCTGACCGCTGAATAGCGTCCGCGACGAGCTGTTTCGCCTCTTTTTCAGCGTGCTGCTTAGCTTCAGCCTCGCTGTCTCGAATCATGACGGCACGTTCGTGTGCCAGTTGCGTACGTGTTTCTCCAAGAATTTCGTCACGTGCGTCATCCTTACTGAGGGCGGCAACACGTTCCAATTCCTTGTTTGCAGCAGCTTCACTTTCGCCAATCTGCCCTTCACGCTGGTCTAAACGTTCCTTACGCTTGTTCAACCCTTCTTCACGGTCGGCAAGACTCTGTTCCTTCTTGTCGAGCGTGTCATCACGACGATCCAGGGTTTCTTCCCGGGATTCAACCCGTCGTTCCGACTTGGCAACTTCATTCCGCCGATCCTTCAGTTCTGCCTCGACCTGAGTGCGGTAGTTGCTGCCTTCTTCTTTTGCCTCAAGGACGGCTTCCTTTTTCAGGGAAGCGGCCTCCTTTTTGGCTGTCTCGATAATTCCCTCCGCGGTGCCGGTTGCCTGATTCAATTTATTTTCATGGACTTGTTTACGTGCTACATAGCCAATGATTAATCCAATCACTAAAGCGATGGCTGCGAGGATTATCGACCACAGATTTGCTGTCACGTCTTCACCTCCGCATCATCTAAAAAGTTTGTTTAATTTCAGATGCTTATGAATTATTTTTAGAATGTTACAAACCTTTATTTTAGACGTGAGCACCCCTAGTGTCAATATGACGCGACATCCGTCAATGTAGTATTGTGAACGCTGTCCGTCAGCGATAGCGTTTCAGTGACGAAGTCACGCTGGGCCTCTTTGGTGTTTTCATGACGCCGTTAGGCGG
>NZ_RHNR01000049.1 GCF_003946025.1 Lacticaseibacillus songhuajiangensis
GACGCCGATTTTGCGGCAATTCTGCCAGTGAAGGACTCCAACGGAGGCCTGAACGGTCCCCGCCGACGCAGTTCCCGCGGAGCGAAGCCCAAGCGCACTCCTACCGGAGTTGCCGACCCCACCGCCTTGCGGCGTTGTGAAAGCTGCTTAAAGTGCAGGTCGCACCCTTGCGGGCGCGGACTTACGCTGACGGACAACGACAAAAAGGCAGGCCAAAAGTGGCCTGCCTTTTGTGCAGATTCAGATGTTAATTGATCACTTCAACGGTAGCGTAGAGAATACCTGCTGAAGGAATCTGGCTGCTTGGCATTGCGACGTCGAGCTGACGGCTATTGCTTGCAGCGAAGGAACCGGTATCGTTAACCGTCCGGTACCAAACGGTCCCGTTGCTCAAGGTAATCTTGAGCTTCGTGCCCTTAGGGAAGACGGACAAGTTAGCAGCGACACCGCTGTAACCCATGTTGGAGCCGAGAACGGCTGGGTCGTAGAAGGAGAGCTTGAACGTTCCCTTGTTCGTGGTGCTAGAACTAGAGCTTGTCGTCGCACTGGAACTTGTTGCAGTCGAGCTGGACTGAGTTGTCGTTGTCGCCTTCTGCGTTGACGCAGTGGACGTACTTGTTGTTGCCTTTTGCTGGGTAGCGGCAGAGTTCGTGCTTGTCGTTGCCTTCTGCTGCGTGTTGGTTACAGCTTGCGTTGTCGTTGCTGCCTTAGCAACACCGGTCAGCTTAAGGACGTCCCCAACGTAAATCATGTTGGCGTTGCTCAAGTTGTTGTAGCTAATCAAGTTAGCTGCACTCACGCCGGTCTTCGTTGCAATACCGGAAATAGTATCGCCGGAAACAACCGTGTACGTGGTCTTGCTTGCTGTTGTTGTCGTTGTTGTTGCGGTCTTGGTAGTAGCACCGCTAAGCTTCAGCTGCTGGCCGACCATAATCAAGTTTTTATTCTTAATGCCGTTAATGTTGACCAGCTGATCTACCGTCGAGTTCTGTGCAGCGGCGATTTCGGAAAGCGTGTCGCCGGACTTAACGGTGTATGCGGAAGTGGTAGCCGCGCTGACTTGGAAGCCTGTCTGGGCAAAAACTCCTGAAACTGCCAGAGCTGCCGTCAATAACCATGTCAATTGTGCTTTTTTGATAGTGTTCACTCCTATTGGTTTGTCTTTGTATCTGTCAACGCTTATCAGTATAGAGGCTGACCATAACAAGACTAGAGCAGCGAGATGACAAATTTCGCCGATTCTGTGACACTGTTACATTCCTGTAGCACCTTACAATTGTTGCAGAAAATTGACCGTTGTATTGATGTTTACCATTTCTTAAGTCATATTTGTCTATTTTCCAGGACATTTTGTCCATGAATGTCCACGGAATGCACACAAAAGCCGACGCGAATACGCCGGCTTGCTTGTAACATCTTCAATTATTCTTCTGCGCCAGGAGTGGATTCAATAATGTCCATGTCCCCCTGCAGCGTCCAGGCACTGACCTGATTAGGCATCAGGAAGTGTTGCCCCTTCTTCAAATCAAAAGTCTTACCATCGGCAGTGATACTGCCACTACCGTTTAATACGGAGAACAAAGTGTAAGCGGCGTTAGCCTTTTGCACCAGTTCCCCCTTGACCAGCACGTGGTAAACGGAGAAAAACTTGCTCTGCGGCGCCGTGACCAATGTGGTGATGGTGGAATCACCAACGGTTTCGGTCGTGATGTTCAGCTGCGGGTCAACATGCGGCACCGTGGTCACGTCTTCGGACTGCTTAAGGTGCAGTTCGCGCTTGTTGCCGGCATCGTCAGTACGGTCGTAATCGTACAGACGGTAAGTCGTGTCGGAACTCTGCTGTGTTTCTAGCACCATGATGCCGGTCGTCAGCGCGTGAATCGTCCCACTTGGCACATAGAAGAAGTCGCCAGCCTTAACTGGCACCTTCCGGAGCAGCTTGTCCCACTCACCGTTCTCAATCATTGCAGTCAACTCTTCGCGGGTTTGTGCGTGGTGGCCGTAAATCAGGTAAGAGCCGGGTTCCGCGCTGATCACGTACCAGCATTCCGTCTTGCCCAGTTCATGTTCATGCTCAGCGGCATACGCATCGTCAGGGTGCACCTGCACGGACAGACTGTCTTCAGCATCCAGAATTTTGGTGAGCAATGGGAAGACCTTGCTTGATGGGTTGCCAAAATATTCCGGATTATCTGCATAAGCCTGCGCCAGCGTCTTGCCAGCTAGTGGCCCGTTTTCAATGGTTGCGGGGCCGTGCGGGTGCGCGGAAATGGCCCAGCATTCCCCAATTTTACCTTCTGGCAGGTCGTAGCCGAACTGTTCAAGCTGCCGGCCACCCCAGATTTTAGGCTGAAAGTATGGTTTCAAGAAAAAAGGTTCTGTCATAGTATTCACTCCTGCTTCACGTATTTACCGAGGACAATGATACCATATTATCCGCTTACATTTAGTTGGACTTACGCATTTTCGGCAAGTTGGAGATATTGGGGCACGATTTGATCACGTAGGCGTAGGAACTCGGGGTGCACGTATGGGTGTACCCGGTTCGCCAGCACCACCAGTCCCTGCTGCGTGCGGGGATTGAACACCATGAAGGTACCGGTGTACCCCGTGTGGTACAACCAGGCTTCTCCGGAGTGTCCATAGCGCAAATCAAAGCCAATACTACGCCCGCCATTATAGTTGCGCTGTAGTTGCTGCGCCCAGCCGCCCGGCAAAACTGTTTGCGCGCGGACATCACTAAGCACCTGCACATACTTAACCAATCCCGTAAGCGTTGCGAACATACCGGCGGCGGCAGAATGTTCCCGCAAAATCGCAGCTTTCGGGTCGTGCACCAGCCCCTGCCGCAACCCGCCAGTCGCGGTGTAGGTCGTTCCAACACACAGCGTTGCTTCTGGGGTAAACGTGCAGTCACGCGTCAGGCCAAATGGTTCCAGCACCATTTTGGCAATAAGTTCTTGTACCGGCGCGCCGTAAATCTTTTCCAGCGCCCAACCAGTTAACAACAGATTGAAATCCCGATACACCACCTGCTGGCCTTCGTCAGCACCACGATGTAGTTGCGTTGTGAGTGCGCGTTGCAATTCTGGAGCGGATAATTCATCACGGTGCGGGATATAACCTTCTAGTCCAGAAGTATGCGTCATGAGTTCACGAAAAGTAATAGAAGGAACGGAAAAATTAGGCAAATAATCAATTAAGTGATCATCCAAACGCAGCTTGCCTTCATTTAACGCTCGCATGAACAGCGGTGTCGTCCCCACAACTTTAGTCAGCGATGCGAGGTCATAATACAATCCCGCCGTCAGCGGCGTACGTTGTGGCAGCTCCTGCCGGTCACCGATGTACTGAGTGACGACATCGTTGCCGTCTATTAGTGCATAGGATACACCTGGCGTTACACCACTACTGACAAGGTGGTACATCTGTTTATCAATTCCACTATAAATATCCCGCAAATGTTGCTGCATCCTGTTACCTCCATGACTTCTGCCCACTATTCTACACCAAGCCAGCTAACACTGTGCGTCAGCGATAGTGTTTCAGTGACGAAGTCACGCTGGGCCTCTTTGGTGCTTTCATGACGCCGTTAGGCGGTGGGTCGGCAACTCCGGTGGTGGTGCGCTTGGGCTGCGCTCCGGGAACTACGTCGGGCGGGGACCGCTTCAGCCCGCTATCGCGGTCTTCCGCTGGCGGAGTTGCCGCAAGAACGGCGTCAACTCCGCGCTCCCGAGATGATTGTGTGAAGCCACGACGGCAAATACGGCCGTCCTGTCTCCAAACAATCATCTTTTCGCCCGACTCCGTTTCCTGCACTTCGCCCAAGCACACCACCACCTCCGTGGCCGACACGTTACTGAGTGGCACCCCCACAGAGAATGGGCGACGAACTTCCAACACTGTTAAAGGCCGCGATAACGGTCTCAATGTGTGCGGTAAGCAGACATGTTGATTTCTGCGTCGACATTTCCCAGTACTTGTCCATGTGTTTGGTGTTTTCGTCAGGGTGGTCTGAAACTTTCACGACCATAGTCATGTGAATGCACAACGGAACTGGGTCGGATTCGCGGCAGCGGACGGGAAGGGTGTGCGTGCCCACGAAAATGGCAGTGTATGTTTCGCACATGAACTTCGTGCGAAATGTACACCGCCATTTTCGTTAGGAGCGGGATTTTGCCGGTGGGTTTTCGGCAAAATCGCCAGTGGAAGACAGCGCAGCTGGCTGGAACGGTCCCACGCACACCCCTTCCCGGAAGCGTAGCAAATCCGGCCCAGTTCCGACCTTCGGTCTAACCACTATTTTCAATTCCTGCATCCTTGCGGATGAAAATTTCATGACTCACGCTGACGGACAGCAAAAAGCCACCGACCAAAAGTCGGTGGCTCAAAGAAATGCTAAATGGCAACGGAGCCGCTGAACTGTGAGTTGTACAGGTCAGCGTAGAAGCCCTGCTTAGCCATCAAGGTGTCGTGGTTCCCGGTTTCCACAATGGAACCGTGGTTCATCACGATGATGTTGTCCGCGTCGCGAATCGTCGACAGACGGTGCGCAACCACGAAGCTGGTCCGGTTCTGCAGCAAACGTTCCATCGCGTGCTGAATGTGTAATTCAGTCCGTGTATCAACAGAACTCGTCGCTTCATCAAGAATCAAAATTTCCGGATCGGCAACGAACGCCCGGGCAATTGTCAGCAATTGACGCTGGCCCTGACTAATGTTGCTTGCTTCTTCGTTCAGCACGGTATCGTAACCCTTTGGCAGCTGGCGGACAAAGTTGTCCACGTGCGCTGCCTTAGCTGCCGCGAGAATTTTGTCGTCAGTGGCGTCCTCACGACCGTACTTAAGATTGTCCCAAATGGTACCAGTAAACAACCATGTGTCTTGAAGCACCATGGCGAAGTGGCTCCGCAGGTCTGCACGCTGCATTTCCCGCGTATCCACACCGTTCAAACGGATGGCGCCGCCCTTAACGTCGTAGAAACGTTCGAGCAGGTTAATGATGGTGGTCTTACCGGCACCGGTAGGCCCAACAATCGCAACCATCTGTCCTTTTGTCACGTCCAGGTTGTAGTCCTTCATCAGCAGGTCATCCCCACTGCCGTAACCAAACTGCACGTGGTCCAACTGAATCAGCTTGTCGCTATCCTCAATTGCTGGGCGTCCCTCAGCTGTATCTTCCATATCGTCCTCATCGAGCACTTCGAAGACACGCTCCGCAGATGCGATGGTGGACTGAATGGTGTTGGCTAAGTTGGCCAACTGCGAAATTGGCTGACTGAACTGCTGGGTGTACTGCAGGAAGGCCTGCACGTTACCAAGGGTAATGCTCCCGTTAGCAACCTGCACCCCACCGACAACGGCAACGAAGACGTAACCAATGTTGTTGAGGAAAGTCATGAGCGGCATAATCATCCCGGAAACAAACTGCGCCTTCCAAGCTGCCTTGTAGTAACGCTCGTTTTCTTCCTCGAACTTGTTAATTTCGTCTTCTTCACGGTTAAAGCTCTTGATGATGACCTGACCTGCATAGGTTTCTTCAACCTGGTTGTTAATCAGACCAAGCGACTTTTGCTGAGCGGAGAAGAAGCGCTGCGACTTTGGTGCCACGATGCCGACCACAATCAGTGACAGGGGCACGGTGATAACCGCAATCAGCGTCAACTTCCAGGAAATCGAGAGCATCATCCACAGCGTCCCGATGAAGGTCACCGTTGAGGTCACCATCTGGGTCAGGCTCTGCTGGAGGGTGCTGGCGATGTTATCCATATCGTTAACGGCACGGGACATGATGTCCCCGTTGTTATGCGTGTCGTAGTAGTTGATTGGTACCCGCTGCATCTTGTCCTTCATTTCCCGCCGCAGATCGTACACGGTCCGCTGACTAATGCGGGTCATGATGAACTGCTGCAAGAAACTAAAGACGGCAGAAGCGAGGTACATCGCAATGACGATGACCACGATGTGTTCGATTTTGCCAAAATCAATCGGGTACTGGCTCATGTGAATGCCGGCCTTTTGCTGGGCCTGGCCCTTCATCACACCCTTGAAAATTTCAGTAGTTGCCTCACCCAGAATCTTTGGGGTCCGGATCTGGAAAATAACCGAAACGATGGCTAGGATGAGCACTAGTGCCACCCCGAAGAGACGGGACTTCATGTACGCCATCAAGCGATTCGTCGTTTTCCAGAAGTTCTTGGGCTTTTCAACCACGCCACCCATTCGACCGGGGCCATGGCCGCCGCCCACAGGACGACTCTGTTTAGTTTCAGCCATTATGCTTCATCCCCCTCTCGAATTTGTGATTCAACAATTTCACGGTAGGTTTCGTTGTTCTTCTTCAGTTCGGTGTGGGTGCCAAGACCTACCATCTTGCCGTCATCCAGGACAACAATCTGGTCTGCATCCGCAACCGTAGACACACGCTGACCAACAATAACCACGACGCGCTGGCTGATCTTTTCGTCAGCCTTCAGTGCGGCTCGCAGGTTGGCATCGGTCTTGAAGTCCAGTGCGGAGAAGGAATCATCGAAGACGTAAACCGAAGCGTCCTTCACCAGTGCGCGGGCAATCGCGAGACGTTGCCGCTGACCACCGGAGAAGTTACTCCCGCCCTGCTCAACCATGTAGTCGAGGCCTTCAGGATTTTCTTCAATGAAATCACGGGACTGCGCGATGTCGAGCGCGTGCCAGATTTGTTCGTCAGTGGCGTTGTCGTTCCCATAACGCATGTTGTCACGCACCGTACCGGCAAACAAAATCGCTTTTTGCGGCACCATAGCAACGTGTGCGCGCAGGTTATCGAGATCCACGTCGCGCACATCCTTGCCGTTCACACGCACGTGCCCAGATTCAGCATCGTAGAAACGCGGAATCAAGTTAATGAGCGAGGTCTTCCCGGACCCGGTCCCACCGATGACGGCCAAGGTTTGGCCGGCATGCACGTGAAAATCAAGGTCGCGCAGCGCTGGGTTTTCAGCCTGCTGGTAACGGAACACAACGTTGTCAAACTGCAGGTCAGGTGTGGTGCCGTCCAGCGTTTCCGGCTTGTCCGTATCCACAATGGTCGTGGTCTGGTCAAGCACGGCGTTAATCCGGACTGCAGAAGCTTGCGCACGGGGAACAAACACGAAAATCATCCCGAGCATCATGAAGCTCATCAGAATCTGCATGGCGTAGGTCATGAACGCAATCATGTTCCCGGTATCCATAGCTTGCTGGGCGATGAGGTGCCCACCCCACCAGGTAATCCCGATGTTCGTCCCACTCATAATGAGGGTCATCAGTGGCACCATGACCGCCATGATGGAGAAGACCTTCACGGCATTGTTGGTGTAATCCTTGTTGACGCCATCAAAGCGGTCCTGTTCAAACTGGTCCTGACGGAACGCGCGGATAACCCGCACCCCTGTCAAACCTTCACGGAAGACCAAGTTAATGTTATCGGTCTTTTGCTGCATCGCCTTGAACAGCGGTACGGCGAAAATCATGACGGCGGCCATCACCACAATCATGATCGGAATAACAATCAGGAAAATCATGGTCAACGTGTGGTTCTTTTGGTAAGCCAGGAAACTGGCCCCGATGAGCATGATTGGCGCCATAATCATCATCCGCAGGAACATCATGACCACGTTCTGAATTTGCACAACGTCGTTCGTCGTACGGGTAATCAGACTACTGGTTCCGACTTTATCCATTTCATCGTGGGAATAATTAATGACCTTCCGGAAAATATCCTTACGCAAGTTAGAACCTAGACGCTGGGATACCCGGGCCGCGAGGTAAACGTTCGCGACGGACGCAATGACACTGAGCAGCGCGAAGGCCGCCATTTTGGCTCCGACGCGCCAGATGTGATTGATGTCCCCGGTTGCGACACCGTTGTTCACGATGTCACTGGTCAGATTAGGCAGGTATAAACTACTAACAACCTGCACAATCATGAAAAAGACCGAGCCGAAAACTGCCCAGATGGACATTCGGCCCTTAGCAACTTTAAGCATGGCTGCCTCCTATTATTTTGCGACGCCTTGTTCGAGCCAGTCGAGGCACTTGTTCACCGAATCGTGAATCTCGGCAATCTCAACCTCGCGGCCAGCGCGAATGGCGTTATAGTAGTGCGTGATGGACTGCATGAGAATGCCCATGGCGGTGCGCATCAATAAGTACAAATCCTGTTCGCTATCAATCTTGAGCGCGGTGAAGTCCACCCGCGACATCAATTGCTGGCGCATGCGCACGTGTTTATCGTGCTGGTCCTTCTCCCCACCAAACACGGTGTGGGAGGCAGACCGAAAGTCCATGTAGACGAAGATATTCTGAAACAGCTTGCCATGTTCCCCATCGAGAATCGAATCAATGACGTAGTTGAAGAACTTGCGAATGCTGAGCATCAGCTGACCGTCGTTTTCTTCAATAATAGATTCCATGCGTGCACCCATGGTGTTCCCAAGTTGCTCAAGCATGTAGAAGAAAATATCCTGTTTATCTTCAAAATATTGGTAGAAGGATCCACGCGGAATCCCCGCAGTCTGAATGATATTGGATACCGATGCTTTGGCAAACGGTGCCCGGGTAAATTCCTGGACCGCGGCATCCATTAAGCGCTGCCGTTTTTCATCCGGCAAACGGAAGAATGTTGGTTTAGGCATAACTGCTCCTTTCAACTCATGATTCATGACAAAGTGTCATGTGACAACTTGTCATTATACTAGCATGTCATGAAAACACAAGTGTTTTCACAGCAAAAAGATGGAAGCCGGCACCTTCCCCGTCGTGACAAGTCTGATGACACCCGCTTTGCGTAATTTGCAGGCAGTGCCGTTAATCTGCGCCGGAAATACCCTGACTTCAAGCAAAACAGTGTCCCCAGCCCGCGCTTTAGTGCTATGATGAAAACAACTAATTAGCGGAGGTGCTGGCCATGTCAACTACCAGCCTAGTCATTAACATCCTGGATTACCTGCGGGCCCACCCAGACAGTTACACCATTGGGGAACGCCTTTATCGCAACGAGGTGACGTTGCTCATCAGCCATAACATCATCTTCCCTGGTGGTCGCGACATTTTTCCCACCAGCCGGCTGCACGCGGTGCGCCTAAACCGGGAGGAGATGCTCAGCGATGACAATCTGGTCAACTGGCTTGCCCACAAAATCGACAAGGACAACCCGAACGTCGACCCCCGGGAGATTTGGCTCACCGGCGGCCACGTGCACGGGATGAACACCTGGATTATGCAGATTTCTTTTGAATAATAGCACACAGCCGCACGTCAGGATTGTCTCCTGACGTGCGGCCTTTTTGTGTGTTCGACACTAGCGGACTGTCCGCGCGCCCCGATAGATTGCTCGGCCAATCCAGAGAACGGGTGCTAACAAAAGGAGCACGATACTAAACAGCAACTTGAGCGCGAGCCGGATACCACTATAGCAGGCAAATCTTCATCAAAAACTATGGCTGCAAAACCCGCGCCAAAATTCAAATAATCCTGATACAAACGCGAATTCGCATGCACATGTTCACGCGCACGCTTCTGCTCTACGCCGGGTATCCGCTGCTTTGCCCACTGCCACAGTGATCCCGCAAGCATAAAACTAAGCAAGAAATAAGCGTCCGCGGGCTGCAAGCGCCAATTGATTCCGCCGAAGCGCTGCAAATGACTGAACAACAAGAGCACAAGCAAACTGGGTATTAATCCTAAACGCTGGCGCATCCGCGAACGCCTCCTTATTTCCGGTAGTTGGCATCAGTATACGCGTAATTGGACCAGCTGACGCTGCAAAAAGTGCAAAAAAAAGACGCGCTAACAGCACGTCTTCGTGATTGGGTATCTAGGGATCGAACCTAGGATTATGGATTCAGAGTCCACTGCGTTACCACTTCGCTAATACCCAATAAGGTTTTCTTATTCAACAGAACAAGAGATATTATATTGAATGCTTGTTTACTTGTCAAGAAGTATAATCACAATTACTTATCGTGCCAAGTAATTGGGTATCTAGGGATCGAACCTAGGATTATGGATTCAGAGTCCACTGCGTTACCACTTCGCTAATACCCAATAAATTTCAATTCCTTAATCAGGAACGAGTAATACTATACCGGCTTTTCGGGATATTGTCAACAAATGCCACCAGAATAATTCGGACTTTTTGCCGCACGGTAATTTAACGTAATGATTAGCCTTTTGCGCCCATGCGGCGTAGAATTTAAGTATATTAAGGAAAAGAGGGTTCTCAGATGAATTACGAATCTGCCTGCACGTCGATTTTGGTTGGGAAAAAGGCGAGCCTGTACGGCACAACACTCATCGCGCGTAACGATGACACGTTCCTGCCGCTCACCCCACAGCGCTTCTACATGCACCCTGCATGGAAGGGCGAAAAGGGTTTGCACGTTAAGTCCCCGCTGAACAAGTTTGAGGCTGACTTGCCGGAAAACGGCTACCGCTACGGTGCCGTGCCGAACGTCGACCGCGACCACCTCGGTGATTACGAGGAAAGCGGCATTAACGAAAAGAACGTCGCCATGAGCGCGACCGAGAGTACCTACGGGAACGAACGGACACTCGCCATCGACCCACTCGTCGTGGATGGCCTGGATGAAGACCTGATTGTCAACATGACACTCCCCTTCATCGAGTCCGCACGGCACGGGGTTGAATACCTGGGTCAGCTGATTAAACAGTATGGCTCTCCTGCTGGTAACTCCGTCCTGTTCTCCGATAAGGACAGCGTTTGGTACATGGAAATCGTCACTGGTCACCACTGGGTTGCCCAGCGCATTCCTGACGATGCCTACGCAGTTGCTGCCAACCAAGTTGCCATTCAGCAGGTTGATTTTGAAGACACGGATAATTTTGCTTGGAGCGAAGGCATCCGCGAATTCGTCGATGACAACAAGCTCAACCCAGACAAAACGGGCTGGAACTTCCGCCACATCTTCGGCACAATGAATGAAAAGGACCGCCACTACAACACCCCGCGTGTTTGGTACGCGCACCACATTCTGAACCCTGAAGTACCAGAAGAACCTGAATCTGCAGAACTGCCATTCATCATGCACACCGATCACCTCATTAGTGTTGAGGATATCGCGCAGATTCTCGGCAGTCACTACAACGAAACGCGCTTTGACCCAATGGGCCACGGCGACGAAAAGGACCGTCTGCGTTACCGGCCGATTGGCTTGAACCGGACCCAGAACAGCCACGTCCTGCAGGTGCGTGACAATGTTCCTGAAGGTCTTGAAGGCATCATGTGGCTGAACCTCGGCTACCCAGCCTTCAGTCCCTACGTGCCATTCTACAGCAACGCCACGGATACGGACCCAAGCTACAGCGAGACCCCACTGAAGATGGACATCGACAGCAAGTCCGCTTACTGGATGTTCCGCATGCAGTCCATGCTCACGGAAAGTCACTACGCTAAGTTCATCCAAAACAACCGTGACTACCTGACTGCCCTGTACCGCGACTACCACGCCTTCGTTGCCGAAACCGACAAGGAAGCGGCTGAACTGAGTGGGAAGGAACAGACCAAGTTCCTGACGGAAGCCAACTACAAGATTGTGGCTCACACCACCGCCGCTACCAAGCAGCAGATTAACAACATGGTCATGGAAGGCATCAACCTTTCGCAACTGACCTTTGACATGGATAAGAACCTGTAATTTTGATTTTCATCCGCAAAACCACCGGCAGTTCGGTCAATCGAATAGCCGGTGGTTTTTTAATGGCAAGTAATTGGACTCTTAGCCAAAAGATTATCGGGCCAAAGTCGCATGCTGAACTGAATGGTCCGCGCGTATAATAAAGACAAGTTTAATTCAGTATCAATTCACTTATTAAGGAGTATACCCATGGTAATTATCGCCATTCTACTAGACATCGTTGCCGCTGCCGCATACGTCGTGCAAGCACAAAGCATGACGGCTGCCTTCTTCACCCTCGGCGTGGTGCTCCAAATCGTCATCAGTCTCATTTTGCTCATCATGATGGTCCGTTACCAGGGACGCCGGCGGGCGCGCTACTGGACCGGGACCTACCATCCCTTCACCTTTGGCTTTGGGATTATCACCCTCTCCTTCGTGGTGAACGCCCTGATGGCGGTCCTGTACGTCTTTAATCTGCTCAATATCAACAACATCGTATTCAGCCATTAAAAATCGATTGACACGTTCAGTAATCAATGTATAATTAACCTACGTTGATTATTTATTGCCCATTGGTCAAGGGGTTAAGACGTCGCGTTCTCAGCGCGAAAACATGGGTTCGAATCCCATATGGGTGATCACAGTGAGCGTGGCCCACAATGCGTTCAGCTCTTGAGCACTAATGAAACACCCCCATCATTCCCGAATTTAGGAATGATGGGGGTGTTTTGTTAGGCGGAGAGAGTTGCATTGTGGGTCACGTTCGTAGACCGACTCCTCCCCTTATTAAGATCGGTCAGGAGTCGGCTGACATTCCCACTACCCGTTCAGCCAATACACAAACATCCACAACCACGTTGCGTTGCCTTCATTCCGGTTGACAAACCCACCAAAAATCCTGTAAGATACTATCTGTACTTGAACGACATTGCCCGTTGGTCAAGGGGTTAAGACGTCGCGTTCTCAGCGCGAAAACATGGGTTCGAATCCCATACGGGTGATACCAACCGCTAAGCTTTGGCTTAGCGGTTTTTTTGTCCCTTTTTGGCACGACCACGTCGATGCGGTACAATGTAGAAAACGTCCATGAAGGAGCTTACATGATGTCAAAGAAGAAGCAAAATGAACGCCGCATCACGATTCTCGGTATTATCACCACCAGTGTTTCCGGCGCCGCCCTCCTGGCCAGTGCCGTTGGCCTCGCAAGTGGTATTCTCACCATTATTCAGGGTCAGCGCAAGTAATGTTGCGCATTATCCTCCTGCTGGTCACCGCCCTTTACGCGGTATACAGTCTCATTGATGCCGCTGCGGCGCTCAAACAGCATTTTACGAAAACGGCACTACTCACGCTGATTGCGAGTGTGTGCCTATTGTTTGCCCCCCTAATCCGCGAAACCGTGACGGCGACCAGTAGCGTCACCCTTGCGCTCGTGATTATCGCTAGTTGTCAGCTCTACGCTTACCTGCGTAATCCAGAGCAGCAGCACCTCTGGCCCCAGCTTTTGCGCTTGCTACTGACGCTCGCCATCGCCGCTGGGTTCCACTTTCTGCGCCATTAAAAAAACACCACCCAAAATTAATTGGGCGGTGTTTTTTTGTGCAACACAGAACTGCTAGCGGGCGGTATTACAGGCGCGCGTTGAGTTCTTCGGTCTTTTCTTCGTAACCAGGACGGCCAAGAAGTGCAAACATGTTGGACTTGTATTCTTCAACACCAGGCTGGTTGAATGGGTTGATCCCGTTCAGGTAGCCAGATACGGCAACAGCTGCTTCGAAGAAGTAGATCATGTAGCCAAGGGTGTAAGCGTCCTGCTTAGGGATGGAAACGGTCATAACTGGCACGCCACCATCAGTGTGGGCGAGAACAACACCTTCGTAAGCCTTACGGTTAACGTCAGCCATGGTCTTGCCTTCGAGGTAACCCAAGCCATCGAGGTTCTTAGCATCGCTAGGAATCTTCACATCGCGGTTTGGCTGTTCAACCCAAACAACGGTTTCCATGAGGTTACGACGGCCTTCCTGAATGTACTGGCCAAGACTGTGCAGGTCGGTACTGAAGTTAGCAGATGATGGGTAGATACCCTTCTGATCCTTACCTTCAGATTCACCCATGAGCTGCTTCCACCATTCGCCAAAGTACTGGAGTGTTGGTTCGTAGTTTTCAAGCAATTCAGTCGTGTAACCCTTGCGGTAAAGAATGTTCCGCAGTGCGGCGTACTGGTAGGCTTCGTTCTTTTCAAGGTCGTCAGAACTGTATTCCTTGCGACCATCGGCAGCACCCTGCATCAGAGCGTCGATGTCGAGACCGGCAACGGCGATTGGCAGCAGGCCAACAGCGGAGAGAACGGAGAAACGGCCACCCAAGTCATCAGGAACAACGAATTCCTGGTAACCTTCGGCGTCAGCTTCAACCTTCAGTGCACCCTTCGCACGGTCGGTGGTAGCGAAGATGCGCTTAGCAGCTTCTTCCTTACCGTACTTGTCGATGAGCTTAGCCTTCAGTACGCGGAACGCGATGGAAGGTTCGGTTGTGGTACCGGACTTACTGATGCAGTTGATGGAGAAGTCGCGGTCGCCGATGATGTCAAGCAGGTCTGCAAGGTAAGAACTGCTGATGGAGTTACCAGCGAAGTATACTTCTGGCATCTTGCGGGATGGGTCCGCATTGCGGAAGGTGTGGCTAAGGAAGTCGATTGCCGCACGGGCACCGAGGTAAGAACCACCAATACCAATCGCAACAAAGACTTCAGAGTTGTCCTGAATCTGCTTTGCAGCGGCCTTGATGCGGGCGAATTCGTCCTTGTCGTAATTTACAGGCAGGTCGAGGAAGCCACGGAAGTCGTTACCGGCACCGGTGCCTTCGCGCAGTTCCTTGTCAGCAGCTGTGACAAGAGCCTGCATCTGCGCAAGTTCGTTTGGGTGGACAAACTTGCCCAACTTAGATGAATCAAAAGAAATGTGAGCCATTATTGGTTCCTCCTATTTTTCACTAAAACCATTATTAACTCTAGACGCTAATCCCCTAAATTGCAAGAAAACAGCAGTAAAAATGAACAAAATTCTTTGTAAAAAGAAAGCGCCGTCGCGCATGGATTGTAATGACAACTGTTTTTTCTACCTATTAAAGTACCGTTTTCCCCGCAGCACGCGTTTTGTCTCGTCTTTTGCAAAGCGCAAGTAAAAAGGACGGCGCCTGCAGGCGCCGTCCTTTCATGATAGTCAGATTAAGATTGGGTGGTTAGGCCTTCATAATCCCGAGAATCACCCCACCGGCGATAACCAGCAGACTGCCGACGGTGACGTAGACCATTTCCTTTTTCGTCTTGTGTTCGCCGAGGAAGAAAATGCTCCCGAAGGTGGAGATGACAATCCCCATCTGGGACATGGAGAACGCAACCGCCAAGCCGATGTCCTTAGTGGCCATCAGCATGAACACGTTACCGGTACCCCAGAAGAGCCCGGTCAGCACGTTCTTGGCAGTTGCCTTGCTGATTGGGTTGGCCTTGGCAGCAAAGAGCAGTGCCCCGATAACCATCCCAATACTCTGTGGCAACACAACGGCCGTTGCGTCCAGGTTGCTGGCGGTGTACACAATCGTGTAACCTGCGTAACCAATAGTGGAGATGATCAGTGCCTGCATCCCCTTGCTCATTGCACTAGCGCCTTCCTTTGCCTGCTTCTTTTCACGCAGACTGGTAAAGGTCGCACCAGCGATCAGCACAACCATGGCGATAAGGCCAAGGGTGATGTCGTGGCCGTTCTTCCATTCGTGGAAGAGCAGCGCGCCGGCCAGTGTGTTCGCCACCAACTGCAAGCCAGTGGACATTGGTACGGCCATGGACACCCCAATGGACTTCATCGCGCTAAACTGTTGCGACTGGCCCAGGGCCCAGAACAAACCGGAGATAATCCCGAACAGCCAAGTCTTCCCATCAATGTTGGGCTGAACAAAAATCCACGTCCCAATCCCGAATACCAGGGCACCCAGCGTCATCCCGAGGGTTTGCTGCTGCGCATTGCCCCCCTAACTTACCACTAACTAGCCCGATTGATCCCCACGCGAGGGCAGGAATCAGTGCAATCAAAATAGCCATTAACTAAATCCTCTTTCTTGTGATTTGCAAATTCAAAGTTGAATCGCTGTCAAAATACGTAAAAGTGCATTTCAGCAACTGATAAAACATTCTAACGGAAACTTTGAAAGCGTGCAAGCGTTTGTGAGACCACTGCCACAATTTTGTGAAAGAATCTCTGAAAGCATTTACGCATCGCCTATTTAAGTGAAAAAGCGTTTTTCCAATTAAAGTCCGGAAATGTTTATTTTTGTTTACCCTTGATTAAATCGGTTACATTTTGTACAATGACCTTGTTAAATTAATGGCTAATATCTCTGGAGGGATACACACATGGCAAAAAAAGTCATCACACGTGGTAAATTCGACAAGTTGCAGCAGCTGTCTAACGACAAGGGCGTTATCGCCGCTCTCGCTATTGACCAGCGCGGTTCAATGAAGAAGATGATGAAGGCTGCCGACGACAAGGCTGGCGCTGAATACAGTCTCGATCAGATCTACAAGTTCAAGGAACTCGTTTCCAAGGAACTGACCAAGTACGCATCCTCCATCCTTACCGATGAAGAACTCGGCTTCAAGGCTATGACAGCCAAGGACCCTAACTCTGGTCTGATTCTCTCCTACGAAAAGACCGGCTACGATGTTACAACAATCGGCCGCTACCCAGAACTCCTGCACGAGGAATCCATCGAACGCCTCGCTGCTAAGGGTGCTGACGCCGTTAAGGTTCTTGTATACTACAACCCACACGACAAGGAAGAAATCAACAACATTAAGCACGCATTCGTAGAACGTCTGGCTAACGAAAGCCGTGGCGCTGACATGCCATTCTTCCTTGAAATCGTGACCTACGATGACGCTATTCCTGATGCTAAGAGCTTTGAATACGCTAAGGAAAAGCCAAGTCTTGTCCTTGACGCCATGAAGGAATTCACCAAGGCTAAGTACGGCGTTGACGTTATCAAGGCTGAAATCCCTGTTAACTGGTCCTTCGTTGAAGGTCACACTGCTGAAGGCGTTAAGCCAGCTTACACCGAAGCAGAAGCTGCTGACATCTTCAAGCAGGTTAACGACGCTGTTGACCGTCCATTCATCTACCTTTCTGCTGGTGTTCCTGCAGAAACCTTCCGTGAAGAACTCATCTTCGCCGGCAAGTCTGGCAACAAGTTCAACGGTATCCTTTGTGGCCGTGCAACTTGGAAGGATGGGATTCAGGTCTTCGCTGATGGCGGTGAAGATGCCCTCACCAAGTGGCTTGAAACTACTGGTAAGGAGAACGTTGAAGAACTCAACAGCATCCTTAACACCTACGCTAAGCCTTGGTACGAATGGTACGGCGGCCTCGACAACATCGAAGTTGTTGACTCCGTGGTTACCCGCTAATCTAAGCTTACTTGCAAAAGCTCTGCACAGTGATGTGCGGAGCTTTTTTGTAATCTCAGAGGCGTGAGAGGATGCGACATGGCTCCGTGATTGGCAAGCGAGCTGGTGGGGACCGTTCGCGCCCGCTGGTCGCTCACTGGAGAGTTTGCCGCAACCCCGGCGTCAAACTCCCGCTCCCGCGAAAATAAAGGGGTATCCGGAAGAACACCGGATACCCCTTTATTTTCTTTGCACCAGCTCGCTTGCCAATCACTACACCCTGTCGCATCCTCTCACGCCGAGCACTCACCCATTTTCGTTACACAAACAAAACGCCATGCAGCGCAGGTCAGTTAGTCGTTGACACAAACACGCGCGTATAAAAATAGCCGCAACCTGTCGGCGCGACTACTCTCCTAATTTCAATTTTTCGCTTTGCGGAACATTTTGCTAATCCCTACTCCTAATGCGTACACCAGGTAGCCGCAGACAACGCCAATGGTGTTGAAAATCCAGTCGTCAATGTCCGAAACGCCGGTGATCAGAAAGAACTGCATTGTTTCAATGGCTAGCGACAGCAAACTCCCAAAGACAATGGTGCGCCAGGCTTTATGCTTGCAGCGCATGGTCAGTGGCGCCAGCAGGCCGAACGGCGCGAACCAACCAATGTTACCGAGCGACTGGTAATAGAAGTCAAACATCGTCGCCCCCTGCCGCAGCTTGAGCGTTTCTACTAGCGGCGTCGTGTTAATGACACTCAGCGGCCGGTCAAAGTGCAAGACGAGCTGCCAGGGATAATAGTAGGTGCCGCGGAAGACGGTCAAAAACAGGAGAAGCAGAACATAAGTGACAAAAGTGCCCAGTAGCAATTCCCGCCCCACCGTGGTTTTGTGTCCGCGCAACTTCAGGTAGGCGAAACGGAGGACCGCAAACACTAATAAGTACAAAATGGTTTTATCAAGGCTGAGCACAACCAAACGAATCAAGGGAAAATGATTGATGTGGTCGGCTAGCCGTGTGTGCAAATAAGTGTAAAGTGGCCCTAGAAATATCATTCGCTACGTCCTCCGCTATTATTGTAGCATTTGTGCACCAATTCTCGGGATTGCTTAGCAAATATTTACGTCTCTGCTTCCAAGTTGCCGTCACGCTTTTGCTGGTAGTAGAATGAGAGGATATAGGGAAAGGAGGCCACCTTTTTGGCCCACAAATTAAACGACGTATTCAAGGGACGCATTCGGTTCATCGGCATCCTCCTCTTACTCATCTGGGTAAAGACAATCTACGCCTACCTATTTAGCTTCAATCTCGACCCTGAAAATATTCTTCAATACATTCTGATGTTCATCAACCCGCTCGGGACGAGCCTCGTTCTCCTCTCAATCGCCATGTACATCCGCAAAACGCGCCGCGCTTACATTGTGGCCGGCGTCATTTACATTCTCTTAAACGTGCTCCTCATTGCGAACGTTCTCTACTATCGGGAGTTCACTGATTTCATGACCATTACCACGGTCATGGGCGTCTCCAAAGTCTCCCAGGGGCTCGGTGCCAGCAGTCTCAACATGTTGCAGCCGCGCGACCTCTTCTTGGCTATCGACTTCATTGTCGTCATCGCGCTCTACTTGGTGACCGGCGTGCGCAATCTCGTGCGTTTCTTGAACAAGCAGCCGCTCAAGTGGCCACACCCGAATTTTGCCGGTGATCAAGACACCATCAAGAACCACTTGCCCGGCGCCACCACGGTGCTTGGAATTACGCTCTTCATGCTGACGATGGCGGTTAGTGAGCTCAACCGGCCGCAACTGCTCACCCGGACCTTCGATCGCACCTACATCGTGAAGTATCTGGGTCTGGCCCCCTTCACCGTGTACGACGGCTTCAAGACGGCGCAGACCAGCCAGGTGCGCGCACAGGCCAACAGTAGCGATATGGACAAGGTGCTCGACTACACCCGCAGCAACTACGCGAAGCCGGACATGGACTATTATGGAACCGCGAAGGGCAAGAACGTCATCGTCATTCACCTGGAGAGTTTCCAGCAATTTCTGATTGGCAAAAAAATTGACGGCCGCGAAGTCACACCTTTCCTCAACTCGCTGGTAAAGAACAAAAATAGTCTGAGTTTTGATAACTTCTTTAACGAAGTCGGCCTCGGCCGCACCAGTGACGCTGAAAACATGCTGGAAACTAGCACCTATGGAATTTCCAGCGGCTCCCTCTTTAGCAGTCTAGGCACGGACAACACCTTCCAGGGCGCGCCGGCCATCCTCCAACAACGCGCCGGCTACACTAGTGCCGTGCTGCACGGCGGAAGTGGCGACTTCTGGAATCGGAACAACGCCTACAAGAGTTTGGGTTACAATTACTTCTTCTCCGAAAACTACTTTGACCACGATACCGACCAGGACACTGAGTTCGGCATCAAGGATAAGCTGATGTTTGCGGAAAGCCCGAAGTACCTCGAGCACCTGCAGCAACCCTTCTACAGTAAAATTATTACGACCAGTAACCACTTCCCGTTCACCATTGACGATACGGATAGTGATTTTCCGGATGCAGGTACGAGTGACGTTACCATCAACAATTATTTCAAAACCGCAAACTACCTCGACGCCTCCCTGCGCGAATTCTTTGCTTACCTCAAGAAGAGCGGCTTGGCCAAGAACACCTTGGTCATGATTTACGGCGACCATTACGGCATTAGCGATGACCGCAACAAAACGCTTGCGCCCCTCCTAGGTAAAAAGGCTAAGGACTGGACGAGTTTTGACGATATGCAACTCCAGCGCGTCCCGCTGATTTTCTACTCACCCGGTCTTAAGGGGGGCATTAACCACACTTACGGCGGTGAAATCGACGTGCTGCCAACCCTCATGCACCTGCTTGGCATTAGCACCAAACGCTACGTCCAGTTTGGGACCGACTTACTGAGTCCACAACATGAGCAACTCGTCGCCTTCCGCACCCGGAACTTCATCACCCCAGACTACAGTTATATCGGCGGGAAGTACTTCCTGAACGCTACCGGTCAGCGCATCACGCCGGATCTAGAAACTAAGCAGGTATTGAAGGCAGACAAGCAAAAGGTCGATGAAAGTCTGAAACTTTCCGATTTACTTGCGACCAAGAACCTCCTGCGCTTCTACACGCCGACCGGCTTTACACCGGTCAACACGGCGCAGTATGACTACACCGACAGCCTGCGCAGAATGCTGAAGGTCGAAAAACAGGCCGGTTACAGCAGCACGAGCTTATACTCTAAGCGCAAAGACAAGACCAGCACGGTCTTGTACAAATCTGATGCGCCGGAGCTAAAAGACAACGAATCCATCATTACAAAATACCCTGCGACCGCGGACAAGAAGAGCAAGCCCGACAGTAGCGATACGGACAACAGTTCCGATTCCAGCAGTAACTAAAGAAACGGCCTACCTTCCCCGGTAGGCCGTTTTGCTGTCCGTCAGCGTAAAGGTTGAAACTTTCAATTAAATCATCCGCAAGGATGAAAATAGTGGTTAGACCGAAGGTCGGAACTGGGCCGGATTAGCTACGCTCCCGGGAAGGGTGTGCATGGGACCGTTCCAGCCAGCTTCGCTGTCTTCCACTGGCGATTTTGCCGCAAACCCACCGGCAAAATCCCGCTCCTAACGAAAATGGCGGTGTACATTTCGCACGAAGTTCATGTGCGAAACATACACTGCCAT